>CALXRL010000041.1 GCA_944390735.1 uncultured Victivallales bacterium
GCGTTTGATGCCCGTGGGCGACGTGGAGACCTTGGTCGGGAGGCCGCTCAGTGTGATGCCCGCAGTCGAAGTGGCGGAAGCGGCGCCCGGCGTCCCCCCGAGACGAAGGGTCGGGGCTCCGGGAGCGGGAGCAGCCCCCTTCATGGGAGCGGTCACGGTCGGAATGGGCATCTTCCTCGTCGGAGTCGCGGGGATCGGGCCGGACTGCGTGGCAATCGGACCGGAATGCGTGGGCATCGGTTTCGGCGACGGCCGATTCAGTCTCACCGTCGAGGTCTGCACATCGTCTGCATTTTCATGCTGCGGCACGCTGGCCACTCCGCTGAGCGGAATGCCTTTGGTTTCCGTATCGCCCGGTTTCGGCGAAAGAACCGTGGTCGTGCTTCCCGGCGCGGGAGTCCGGCTTCCCGAAGCGCCTTCGGCATTCAGGGAGATCGGCGCACCCGCCTTCTTGAATCCTTTCAGCGGAACCGCCTGCGTTTTCGTATCCATTCCCATCGGCGGCGGAACCGTGGACGGCTCCGAACTCACCGGAGGCGGAACGGCTTTCGGCTTCATGGTCACTTTCGATTTGATCTTGATCGTACTGGTGTTCTCCGGCTGATCCGGAGCAGCGCCGGCTTCGGGAGCGGGTTTCACATTTAACGGAGTCAGCTTGATCGTCCGATGCCCCTGCGGGGCGCCTTCCGCCGGTGACTGAGTGCCGTCTGGAATGTTTTCTGCCATTATCCACCTCAAATTGATTCGATTGAACAAACGTTGTTTCTTCTCATTCAAGTGAATATAGCATCATGTTTTCAGTTCTGCAAATGAATATTCGCGCCAATTTTCAAAATTTCCCGCACAGCAACACGTTCCATCGGAAAAACAGGGTGCAGCAGGCGGAGGACGGAAGGAAGAAATTCCCGAAAATTCCCTCTTCCCTGCGAAAGCTCCCCCCCTCTTCTTTCCCTCTTCGGAAAGCGCCGGATTCCCGAGCGGGCAACCGGGGGAACCGTGTCCGAAAGCGCTTTTCCGAAAAAAGATTATGACACAGTATTGCCGTTTGTGTGTCACTATGTTATAATATTCTTCAGAACGAAGGCGAACGCCCGGAAAAACAGGAAAAACGATCATGCCCAAGGATATTCAGAACAGCATCAACGCTCTTTATGGCACATTGGTGGCGGAACTGGACCATTTCAACAGGGGAGAACAGTTCCACTCGATCCGGGAGCTGATCCGGCGGCACCGCGTCTCGCGCCGAGTCGTGGAAAAAACCCTCGCGCGCCTGGAGGAGAACGGACAGATCGCCATCCAGCCGGCGGAAGGAATCTTTGTCCGGGGCGACCGCGAAAAAACCACCCGGACCATCGCCTGCGTTCACTGCGACTGGCCGGCCGAATACTGGCAGAATCTGGATTCCGCCATCGAAGCGGAGCTGCAGAAATATCCCGGTTTTCATTTTACCCGCGCGTTCTTCGAACCCAATTCGGGACAGGATTATCTGAAACTTCTGAATTCCCTTCACTGCGACGTCATTCTGTTCACCTTTCCGATCCATCATTTCTCGCAGCAGGAAATCGCCGCCATTCTGAATGTGAAAACGCCCATCGTCTTTCTGGAAAACAACCTTCTCTGCGACGGCATCAACGCCATCGACTCCCAGCCGGAGTTCTCGGGCATGACCGCCGCGGAATGCCTGATCCGGAACGGACACCGGAAACTGGCCCTGATCCTCTCCGAACCCTGGAGCATCGGCGACGACCGGCGCAACAGCGGGTTCCTCAATTATGCCAGACTTCAGGGAATCGAGCCGGAAATCATCGACTGTCACGTGGAGGGCGGCGATGCCTCCTGCAGCAAAGTCTTTGACAGCATGCTCGCCCATCTCCGCCGCAACGGGCCGACCTTCACCGGATGCTTCACCATGAGCGACTATTCCGCCCTCGGCGTCATCAGCGCCATCAAGGAGTACGGTCTCCGCGTGCCGGACGACATCAGCATCATCGGCGAAGCCGGAATCCCGAGCGGCGCGTTCTTCGATCCGCCCCTCACCACCATTGCGCACGACACCTCCCTGCGGGCAACCGTCATCCTGGAGGGAATTCTGGATCTCTTCGCCGGCGGATCCTTCGGCATCCGCACGGTTCCCACAAAATTGATCGAACGAAAATCCGTTAAAAATATCACAGGAGGAGCAAAATGAAAATCCCGCGGAAAAACTTCACACTGATAGAGCTTCTTGTCGTAATTGCGATCATCGCCATTCTGGCGTCGCTTCTGCTTCCGGCGCTTCAATCGGCAAGGGAGAAGGCAAACAGCATCCGCTGCGTCAACAATCTTTCCCAGCTGATGAAGGGAGAACATCTTTATGCGTCGGATTTTGACGATCATCTCTATTTTGTCTCAAAAATCAGCGGCGTCATCTGGTACTGGCCGGACATGCTGAAAAAACGTCTGAAATACGTTCCGGCCGGAAAGCTCTACGCGTGCCCGTCGAACCCGAACTCCCCCCAGGATTTCGACAGCTGGAAAACCTACGGAATGTACCGCGCCGGGAAAACCGGCGTCGATGGATACGGCGACACCGACTGGCAGAAGAATACGGCGAAAAACGGCGATTTCGTCATCCGCATCACCGGAGAGAGCGAATTCCTCGGCTACAAACTCAGCCGGATGAAAAATGCCACCGGTCTTGTCATGATCACCGACTCCATCAATGTCAGCACCGGCAATCCCATTCCGCAGTGGATACCCGCCTGGTTCCTCGACGACAACAGCGGCATCCACACCATTCACAAAGGACGGGCAAACGTCGCCTTCGCCGACGGTCATACGGCGGGCATGACCGCCTATCAGCTCCGCTATCAGACCACCCTTCCCATCAAATGCACCTATACGGAATTCAAAAAACGACTTTGTCTCTGGTAACAGAAAGGATTCAATGATGCGTTTCTCTTCGATTCTCTCCCTTCTTTCCGCGTTTTTCCTGACAGGGCTTCCTGTTTCATCGATCGCGGCGGAAACCTCCGCGACCATCGGCTCGCCCTACGGCATCTGCGCCCATCTGAACCGATGGGAATACGACCGGATGCCGCAGGAACTGGAGCTGATCCGCCAGGCGGGCATCCGCCATGTCCGAACCGATCTGGACTGGAACCAGATTGAACCGGAAAAGGGAAAGTGGAACTTCGAGCGCTGGGACGCTCTCGTCAAAGAAGCGGAAAAACGGGACATCACCCTGCTGCCGATCCTCGGCGGAAGCCAGCCGCGCTGGGGATCTCCCCTCGTCAAACACATGGACGACTGGAAAACCTATCTGGAAACCGTTCTTTCCCGCTATCCCGCCCTTCCCTGTTGGGAGGTGGTAAACGAACCCAATCTCAATGAGTTCTCCAGAGCGGAAGCCTATGTCCCCCTTCTGAAGGAGAGCTATCGCACCATCAAACGCATTCATCCCGGAGCAAACGTCACGACCGGAGGCATGGGGGATATTCCCCTCCCCTATCTGGAACGGATGCTGAAGTCCGGAGCATCCGGCTCCTTCGACATCATGAACGTGCATCCCTACTACTGGAAGGGTCTTCCGGAAAGCTCGCTAGCCTGGGAGCTCCAGGAGCTCAGAAAACAGATGAGAAAATACGGTTCGGAAAAACCCGTCTGGATCACGGAGACCGGATACGCCACCGCTTCGGGCAGAAATATGACGGGAATCACCCATGCGGCCCTTCGGAAACTGAATCTGCACCGGGATTCCACTCCCGTTGTGCTGATCTGCGACGACGACTTTCATTACTATTCCGAAGGACGGAACATTCATCGTCTGGCCTTTTTCTCCCCGAACCGGAAGTTCCGGGAGATCACGCTGAAGGAGCTCGGAAAACTCGATCCCGGAACCTCTCCTCTTCTGATGCTCTCCGTGACCGAAGGATTTCCGATGGCCTTTGCCAAAGAGCTGCTCGGGTATGTCAAAAACGGAGGAACCGTCTTCATTCCCGGCGGAGGGATCCCGATGTACTACAACTACCGCAGACAAAACGGAGCCGTTCTCCGCGATTCGGCAGCCGATTCCATTCTGAAACAGTTTCACATCGCCTGGGACGCCTGGTGGGTCAATCCAAAGGCCCCCAAGGGAACGAGCCTTCAGGAAACCGCGCCCGGATTCGGGAAACTCTCCTATCCGGGATCGGCGGGACGCTTCCTTTCCGACCGGAATCTGAAACCGGGGGATCGGCTGATCCCGATCGTCACGGCCTCTTCCAAGGACCGCACCTATTCCGCTCCGGTTGCGGGAATTTATCAATTCAACAGCGATCTGAAAGGCAACTTCCTCATCTACACCTGGACGGAATACGCGGACTCGGTCTCAAAGGAGACGCAGGCGGAACTGCTTCCGCGCACCTTTCTGATCGCGCTGAGCTGCGGAGTCGAAAAAGTCTTCTGGTACAATTTCCGTTCCATGGGCAGCAGTCCGAACTCCCGGGAGCACCATTTCGGGATCGTCGAACGGGATCTCACGCCGAAACCCGCCTATCATGCGTATAAAACTCTGACGGAGATGTGTCCGGCGGAATCCACCCGTCCCCTCCTCACAAAACGAGGCCCCCTGTACCGCGCCTCCTGGACCAGACCCGACGGCGGAAAAAGCTATGCCCTCTGGCGCATCCGCGGGACCGGACCGGAACAGCTCCGCATCCGGGGAAATCTCAAGGAGATCCGGAATCACCTCGGCAAGGTGCAGAGCTGGAAAGGCGGTCCTCTGCCGATTTCCGACGCAGTCACCTATCTGAGCGGAGACCGGACCCTTTCGGTCGACTTCCGGTAAGCCGTTTTCCGGAGGGAGGAATGCCGCAGCCGACAGCCTCCCTCCCGATTCCCGTCACAGAGTCGGACGGAACACCGCGGACCCGCGTGCAAAATCCAGACTCTCCAGATACAGAAAAATAAAATCCCCCGGTTTCGGCGGACGCTTCGTATGCCTCCGCAGATAGCGCGACGGCACAAATCCCCGCATTCCATATTCCGGAATATCGCAGATCATCCCCTGCGAGGAGATCTTGACCACCACCGCCTCATAGAGCTTCATGCTTTCAAGCGCATTCTGCGATTCGAGATAGTGCATCTTCATGCGGTCATTGGCCGCGAAATACGCCTCGTCGTTCCGCTCCTCGAGTTTGGAACACTCTCCGGCAATCATGTCCAGAATCTTTTTGGAGTGAAGACGCGAATGGGCCGCGACCGCGTGAAGCTGCTGATGCAGAACAAGATCCGGATATCGGCGGATCGGACTTGTAAAATGCGAATAGCGCGTCTTGCCCAGTCCGTAATGGAGTCCCGGCTCCGATGAATAGGAGGCTCTCTGCATCGCCCGCAGAAACGCGGAGGTAATCACCCCTTTTCTGTGATCGTCCGGAAGCGTTTCAAGAAATTCATTGCAGACGGAGCGGTTTGCAAGATCCCCCGGCATCCGCTTGAGCAAAGTTGACGCAAAGAGAGAGAACTCTTCAAGTTTCTCCGCCTCCGGCTCCGGATGAATCCGATAGAGTCCCGCAAACGGTTTCAGCGAGACCTCCTCCGCGACCGCGCTGTTGGCAGCGAGCATGCACTCTTCCACGAGTTGGTCGGACTCCTTCTGAATGCGATGTTCCAATCCGAGAATTTTCTGTGTCTGTTCATCGCAGAGGACGCGGATCTCCGGAGTTTCCAGTTCCAGGAACTGTTCCGTTTTCTTTCTTCTTGCGCGCATTTTCGCCGTGGCACGGACAAGCGCGGAGACGGCTTTTTTCAGCGGCACATTCCAGGAATCGGGCGCATGCCCCTCAATCGCCTCCTGCACCTCGTCGTAATTCAGACGGGCCTTGACGACGATTTTTGAAAACATGCGTTCGGCACCCACCACGGCTCCGTCGCGTTTCCGCACCTTCAGGAGCACGGAGTGGGCCAGCGATTCCCGTCCGGCGGCAAGACTGATCTTCGAAGTCAGCGGACGCGGCAGCATCGGCCGGAACATTCCGGGAATATAGGAGGAAAATCCGCGTTTTCGCGCCTCCTTGTCAAACTTCGTTCCGGGACGGATGTAGGCGGCGACATCCGCGATATGCACCCCGATCCGCCACTCCTTCTGCGACAGATCCTCAATGGAGACCGCATCATCGAAATCCTTAGCATCCTTCGGGTCGATGGTAATGGCGAAGAGCCCGGTCAGATCCGCCCTTCCCGGGCAGTCCGCCGGTTCGAGTTTCATCGCGGCCTTCTCCTGTTCCGGGGAGTACGGCTCCGGCAGATCGAATTCGCGGGCCACCGCGAGCAGATCTCCCCGCACGGTTCCGGCCCGGTCGAGCGCCTCCTCCACGGATCCGCGCAGAGCTTCCGTGTGTTTGGATCCGTTCTTCAGCAAGCGCAGCCTGACCCAGTCGCCCCGTTTCGCACCCTTCAGCGAGCCGCTGACTTTCAGCTCCTGCGAGATATTCCGGTTCAGCGGACGCGCCGTATGGTTGTCGACGAGCTGACAGACCAGGAATTCGCGTCCCCGGTGAAGAATTTCCGAGATGCGTCCGACCGGTCCGCGTTCATCTTTTTCCCAGGTGATCTCCGCTTTTACGGTATCGCCGTCGAGCGCGCCGTTCATGGCGGATGGCGGAATGAACACTTCCTCCCCCTCTTCCGTATTGACAAACCCGAATCCGCCGGCCGCTGTGGACAGGACTCCGGTCACGGTTTTCAAGATTCTGTTTCTGCGCTTCTCCCTGCGCTCCAGCCGTCGTGATCGTTTCCCCATAGTGACAATCTCCTGTAACTCGTTACTATAACTTGACTCATCCGGCCGGATTTTCAAATCGAAACAGCAAAATATTTGCAAAAAAGAGTCCCCCTCGACACTCGGGGGGGGGACGATGGTCAGGAGCGGGAAAAGACCTTGCGCTTCTCCGGTCCGCACGTTCTCTTCCTACTGTGGCTTCCCCGTTCCGGGAACAAACAGAAGCTGGGTATACAAATCCGGCCTCTGGAACGCATCCCCCTCTTTCAGGGGAATGTTGCTGAGGTTCTGTTTGGCATGGCCTTCCCTGGAATCCCGGTCATAGATCTTGATTCCGATTCCCGGAGTTTTTCCGGCTTCCAGACTCATCGGCATCAGATAGCGGGCGGGAAAGGTCACCGTATAGATCCGTTTTGTTCCGCTCTGAGAAAATTCGCACTTCACGCCATCTTCCAGAACATTTCCCTTCAAACCGCCATCCACGCCGCCGGTCAACTGATGATCGGGAACATGGCGACGGTAGACCACACAGCGGTTCGGAGAGGTCGGGAGAAGTTCATAACTGTAATCGTCCTGATCAAACCCGATGCGTCCCCGGCGGGCGCTTTCCCGGGCATTCCCGAACGAATCGAAGAACAGCTGAATCGCATCGTTGTCATACCAGACATGAGGACCTTTGGGATGGAGATTCAGAACAAACCGGTCGTCCGTCACCTCGAAGCGCAGATAGAGATTGCGGGAGTTCCAGGCGATCCGGCAGACGGCGCTCAGATCCGAAGAGCCGCCCCACGTAATTCCGTTCTGCTTCGCGTCGAATTCCGGATGAATGTGCTCCACGGGAACCGCCGGAACCGTGTTCCAGTCGAAACGCTCCCCGACCTCCCGGACGGGAAGGACGTTCATCCGGAAAACGGTATCGACTCTCCTTCCCCCGAATTTCATGCCGACCGGAATCGAAAGATTACGGAAACGGTTGAACGGAAGTTCCTGTTTCAACACCGTCCGGAAGCGTTTCGATTCCAATGGCTGAAACACCTCCCGCTTCATGGGAGAAGTGTTGATGGAAAGTTCCGCTTCCAGCGGACGGGAAAGCGGATTGATGACGGTGATCTCCGCCTCCGACCTCGAAATCATGCGAGCGGTCAGCTCGACCGGCAGACGATCCGAACCCGAAACCGACGCCTGATTGATCGCCTTCGCCAGCGCGTCAAGCGATCCGGGTTCCACTCGGATGTAGAACGGGAAATTCGACAGGGGAAGTCTGTATGTTCCATTTTCCGAGGGGACATTGCAGCGACCGCCCATCAGGTCGATGAACTCCGGCTTCATGCCCTTGAGGTCGATGAGCATCTCATTTCCGATCCGTGTTCCGCGGTCCAGCTCCTCCTCGAATTTCCAGACGGCCGCCACCGCCCGCTTTTTCTCATCCTCAAACAGATACGCCCGCGCCCCCGGAGCAAACCGAAGATCCTTCCGGAATGTGGAATTGCCCAGAAGATCGGTCATCGCCGCGGACATCACAAACAGAGCAAACGGATTGTCTCCATCCAGAAAACGCGGCACCCACGTGCATGCCATTTTGAGTTCATCCTGATATTTGTACGCAACCAGCCAGTGACGCATCAGCAGAGCCGTCGCCACGCGCTCCCCCCAGCCGAGGTCGTAAGAGGGAACATGCTGGGAAAAATATCCATCCTTCGTCAAAACCGCCTGCCACGGAGAAATCCCCTGCCACTGCGCAACAATCAGAGGATAAAAATAGGCTCCTTCAAACCAGCGCACCTGAATATCGCCGTATCCGATTTTCCGGAGTCCCTTCCGGAATTCGACATAATCGGCATCGGTATCCGGCAGTTCCGTAAACTCGCGGTACGGATGCGCATCAATCGTCCGGAACTTCACATTCGGATCCACCTTCCGCGCCGCCTCCAGAAAAGCGTACACTTCCTTGCGCCCCACATCCGTAAGATTGCAGATTCCATACGGACTGAAAAGGATCTCCGGATTTCCCCGCTTCAATCCGCGGTACATCGCCAGGACCAGTCCGGCATACTCTTCCACCCGATGTTCCTTCAGCGTTCGGAAACTTCCGATCGGTTCGGTCGGAGCGTTCCAGTTTTTCGCCCAGGGATATTTCCGGGCGACCCTGTACGCAAGATCCTCCACCTTTTTGAGCACCTCGGGCGAATAGGTTTTCATCTCTTTGAGTTCCACACCGTTCCAGACCAGAGGAACACCATCAATCCCAAACACAAATCCCTTTTTCCCGGGACAGGTTGTAGAGGTAAGAAGCGATGACCATGTATCAAAACCGAACTTCTGATAGCGGTCAAAAATTTTCTTCGAAAGCTCCTGCGAAAACGGTCCCGAAAACGATCCGATCAGATTCCCATACGAAAAGGTGCCGATTCCGCAATGTTTCATCATCTCGAAAATACCATCCGGAATTCTCAGCTGTCCCGTTCCGGGCCAGCCGACAAGCGGGATGGCGTGCAGATTTTTATTGCGGCTGGAGTTGTCCGCATATCGGAACAGGGAGAGACGGAGAAAATCCGTATAAGCAGGAAGACCTTCCGGTTCGACCCGCAGCCGGATCCGGTTCACTCCAGGATGAAAAGCCGAATCCGGGGCCAGCGGAATTTCAGTTTCTCCGGATGCAGGAAGTTCAAATTTCAAGTCGGCATGATACGGGTTCCGCTGGAAAAAATCGACGATTTCCGTCCGGATGCGTCCCCGGACTCCCGCCGGTCCGCGGACGAGGAGACGCGCACGGATTGCTTTTCCCTCCTCGACACAGCTTCCCTGCGGACTCGCCGTTCTCAACTCGATTCCGATTTTATTTCCGGAGTACGCCGAAGCCTTCTTCCCCTCTTCAAACTGCAGATCGTCAATCAAGGCTCCGTTTCCGGAAAACTGAAGAGCCGCCGAACGGTACGGCCAGAGGAAACTCATCTCGTACCGCTGCCAGGCGGTTCCTCGAATCTGAAAACTCTTTTCCGTCCGGGATCTGCCGCCGAAATAGTGATCCGCACGCACCGAGACGCGTTTCGGAGAACCATCCGGGGATTTTGCATAAAAGCTCACCGTGTAACTCCGGTTTGCCTGCGTCGGGAAAGTGAATGCTTTCGCTCCCCGCGTTAAAAGAAGACTGTATCTGCCGCTTCGCGCATCCTGCGTGGTCAGCATGGAGCGCACATCAAATCCGCTGCTGTGATCGTGAAAATAGCGCGCACCCGATTCGAACGAGGGATTCAGAAACAAATTGCCCTTCTCGTTGAACACACTCACTTCATATCCGTTGTTTCGGGTGAAATTGATGCCGTTGACCACATTGTCCGTCGAGGAGACACCGGAACTTTTTCCGAAATCCACAAGAATCCGGAACGGCTTTCCCATCTCCCGGAACGTTGCCTGCAGATAGGCGCCCTCCTTCGCACGAAACAGCAGAAGATGCTTCATCATCGTATCCGGGAACTCCAGAGCGAAACTTTCCGCCGGAGAATCCGGATCAAACACAATTCGCCGGACATTCGGAAACCAGCCGGAATGAATCCATGGATTCTTCTTTCCGCCGCTCCACTCCCTTGTCTCCGGCAGAGAAACGGTTTTCGTTTTTCCGCTTTTCTCCGTGATCCGCAGTTTTTTCCCCTGAATCATGTGCAGGGGAAAGAAAAAGCGGAAAGACTGATTTTTCAGCAATGGAAGATTCTTTCCGACTTCGTAACAGGAAACTATTTCCGCTTTCCCATCGGTCCTCAGGGAAATGGTCTGCCGGAAAATTCCGCCGGCATTCTTGTCAAGTTTGAATTCATGAATCCGCGTCACGGTCCCATCTTTTTCCTTTGTCTCCGTCCGGAACTTTGTGAAGGGCGCCCAGGCGGGATCACTGGGGACACTCCAAATCTGGGCGCCGAACTGCATCTGCTCGCGATTCAGGAACTGGATGCAGTTGTAATTGCTGCACCAGAGCAGAGTTTTGCTGCCGGAAACAATCGAATCCCCGGAAAAAACAGATTTCTCCTGTCTGGCGGAAGCACTCTGTTTCAGGAACGGCACATCCGGTGATTTCAGTTCCAGCGCAGCAAGGCCCCCGGCGGACATCAGAAGCGCGGAACAAACAAATTCTTTCAGCCAGTTCATCTCAATTTCCTTTCGTTTGATTAGAATATCTTTTTCAGAGTAAAATCGACGTTCCAGGGAGCGATTCCCGGAGGAACACGCAGGGTGCGGACATCTCCGGCGGGAAACAGCACATTTGTTGTATTTGCCCCGTGATTGATCAAATCCTCAATCTTCACATAAGAGAAAAATGAACCAGTCACATTGTAATGGCCGGTATTGTTGCCGGTATAGTTCATCTCTCCGAGAAAGGCCGCATTCGGAAGAAAACGATGAATCTTAGCCCTCGGTTCGGTTCGATTGTCATATCCCCATCCCCAGGAGTCATATTTGGCATCCCAGTCACGATAACCGACCGGAGGTTTGTAGGTGGTGACGCTCCACTCCACGGGGGCTTGCCCAGCGGGCCATTTCGGACTTTCCGTCACGCTGGAAAGCATCGGACAGATCATCAGATGCCGAATCTTGAACACCGCCAGCGTCCCGTACATCTTCGAAGAATTTTTCTTCGGGATGTAATTTCCGTTCCACAGATAACTCGCCCACTCGAATGGTGCAGGCGGATAGTCGTCGTTGTCGCCGATGTACAGGTGAATCAGCTGTCCAATCTGCCGCAGGGAACTCACGCACGAGGTCGTATTCACTTTCCGACGCGCGGACTGAAGAGCAGGAAGAAGAAGTGATACAAAAATTGCAACAACTGCAATAACAATCAGAAGCTCGATCAATGTGAATTTTTTCCGGAAATTCCGACACATTCGGACGGCACATATGAAGACGGGTTTCATACGGATTCCTCACTCCTTTCTCTGATAAACGGTTGAAAAACGATTTCTTTTTTCGGATAGTCCGGCTCGCTCATGGCGCGGAAGAGCGCCTCCGCCGCCGCACGCGCCATTTCCGGAGGAAACAGAAACAATTTGGCGTCGGGAGGGTTGAGTGCACGATACGTTCCCCAGAAATTTTCATCGGTCAGAATCCGGAGCCTCTGTTTTTTCTGTGCGCTCAGTTTTCCGTCCAGAAGAAGATAATCACAGCCGAAAATAAAGATTCCGTCCGGGTCTCCGGCCAGCAGATGATCCAGCTGCTCCATCGAATCCGCAGAATACTGATACAGATTCAGGGAATCGTCGCAAACGCCATAGCGCGCCAGAAACACCGAACGCCATCCCTCATACATCGGCACCCGGATCTCCCAGGACGGGGAACCGCCCACAAACGCAACCTTCCGGCAGCCATGTGCACAGAAATATTCGGCGGCGATACGTCCGGCGGCTTCGCAGTCCAGAGAAACGGAAAATCCGCTTTTTCCTTTCTCCCGCCCCAGAACGCAGACGGGGATCGTCTTCCGCAGCTCCTCCACCTCCGGATACAGCGGATCCGGAGGACGCACCCAGAGAATCCCGTCGGGATGATACATTTCGATCTCTTCGCGAATCATCTCCGTACCGCCGATAAAATTCACATTCTGCATCTCAATCGGATATGATTTGAAAACCGCGCAGAGCTGTTCCAGGATCCCGATGAAAAACGCGTCCAGAGTCATCAGTTTTCCATCCAACCAGATCACCATCACCCGGTAACGTTTCCGGTTCACGATTCCATTGCGCCAGCAGCGATCGGGGTTCACGAACATCCCCTCGCCTTTGCGGACCAGAAGCCACTCGTCTTCCACCAGTTCTTTCAGCGCATACCGGACCGTCAGGCGCGACACCCCCATGATCCGGCTGATCTCCCTCTCCGAAAGAAACCGTTTCCGCGGATCCCCGTGCCCGGCAATCTGATCCAGCACATACTGACGAACCCTTCTGTACTCCGGAATCGCCGCCATTGGAACCTCTCCTCCACCTCATATTTATGTGGGCTAATTTTTATACCACTTAAATTATAAGACAAAAAGTCCCTTTTGTCAAGATGCTTCTTTCAAAAAAAAACTATTTTTCCGGAAGAGAGCGGACCGGCGGAAAAACGGTTCCGGAAAGACTCCCGCGACATTCCGGGATTCAGCGTTCGAGAGTCCAGCCCAGAGCCGTCAGCTTCTCCACCGCCTCGCGCAGCAGATGCTCGGGGGCGGAGGCTCCGGACGTAATTCCGATGTCGCCATCGACCAGCCAGGAGTCCGGCAGCTCCGCAATGGAGGCAATCAGGATCGCCTCCGCACCGCAGGACTCCGCGACTTCGCGGAGCTTGCGCGAATTGGAACTTTTGCCGGATCCGATCACCAGAATGCGTCCGCATCGCGCAGCCAGTTTTTTCACCGCCGTCTGACGCGCGGTCGTGGCATTGCAGATTCCGCCGCAGATGCGGATTTCCGGGAAACGCCGTCTCAGAATCCGGAAGAGTCCGGCGCAATCGTCGACCGAAAGGGTCGTCTGCGTCAGACAGGCGTACTTCGCTCCCGGCTCGAACTCCACCGTCTCCGCATCGTGCTGCGACTCCAGCACCACCGGAGGACGATGCACTCTTCCCACCACGCCCTCGATCTCCCGGTGCGACCGTTTTCCGATCAGAAGAATCCGATATCCCTCCCGCTCCAGCTCCACGGCTTTGCGGTGAATTCCTTTCACAAGCGGGCAGGTTGCGTCAATCAGATTCACATTCATTGCGCGCGCCTGACGTTCCACCTTCTCCGAGACCCCGTGGGCGCTGAAAATCAGCGTTCCGCCCTCCCATGCGGGATCCAGCTCCTCGGCAAAGAGCACGCCCTTTTTCCGAAACTCCTCCACAACACTTTCATTGTGAACGATTTCATGCAGGACGCGCACCGGGAACGGCCCTTCCGCCGCCGCACGCTCGACCAGCTGCACCGCTCGTTCGACTCCGCTGCAGAATCCGCGGATCTCCGCAATCAGAATCCGTCCCCGCATCACGGCACCTCCCGGTATTTCGGATTGTTCGGCGAAAGGCGACGCGCTGTCTCCAGCGCGGCAAGCGCCTCGGCGGACCGCGACGGATCCCCCCGCAGAAAACGATATTTCCGGAAGAAAAGCGAGGAAAGCTTCGGAGCCCGCTGCAGGGAAAGTTCCAGATACCGTTCCTCGTTGACCGGATCGCGCAGCGCCGCAAAATAGTTCATCACCGCAATGGTCTGAAACGGAGAGTCCGGTGCGATTTCGTCGCAGGCGCGCATCGCGCCCAGCACCTCCTCCGGCGACGGCGGCAGAGTCCGCTTCGTCGCCTCCGCAAACCGCGGATCAAGAAGATTATTCAAATGCTCAAACGCCAGTTCAAAACGGATCAGACGCAGATCGGAAATCGCGGCACAGATCATCAGCACCACGGACGCAAGAAGAAAGACACTCTTCCAGATCCGCGGATGTCCGGGACTCTCCGGCAGCTTTGTCTGTTCCGCCTTCGAAATCTCCCCGCGCCCCCTCTTCTCCGGCGCGTCTCCCTCCTCCTTCCGAGGCAGCAGCGCCAGGCAGATTGCAATGGCAAGCGCCATCGAACCGGGCGTTTCAAAACTCACCTCCATCATGGCATGGAAGGTCCAGGCGGCAAGTCCGAACGCCGCCGCACTCCAGACGAGGGACTCATCCCGGAGCGCCTCCTTCCAATCCAGTCCGCGCAACCTCCTCCAGCACCCGAAGAGGGCAAACAGCGCCAGCGCCGCGGCAATCAGAAACGCCGCCACCCCGAGCTGCGACCCGACCGTCAGAATCCAGTTGTGCGGAGAGTTCGGAGCCTCGTCATTGACCAGAAATTTCATGGTCAGATAGTGCTGAAGAAATCCGCCCCATCCCGTCCCCGCCAGAGGAGATTCGAGCATCATGCGGAACGCCGCCTGAAAATAGTCGAAACGGAAAATCATGGATTTCACGCCGCGTCCCAGCGCCAGCATCAGCGCGAATCCTCCGATCCCGAGCGGGATCAGGGCAAGCAGTCCATACCGGATCTTCCGGGGAAGACGCAGGCAGAGCAGAGACGCAAACAGCATCACTCCCCCCGCAAGCACCGCACCGCGACTGCCCGTCTTCACCAGAACAAACAGTGAAATTAGAAACGCCGGCACCGTGAACAGCAGACGCGAAACAAGCGGAGGCGTCACCCGGCTCCCCAGTTTCCAGAGCGCCGCCAGCAGAACCGGAATCATCAGAAGCAGATAACCGGCATAGGCGTTGCAGGCGGAAAAATCGGCGCTGATCCGCTGCTCCATCAGCCGGTTTTTCAGATTTCCATGGAACTGCATTCCGTAGGAGGCCTCCATCTGCTTCACCTGTTCCAGCGTCATCTCGAATCCCTGGAAATACTGGGTCACCGCCGAGTAGAGGGAAAAGACTCCCGCTGCGGCCACCGCCGCAAAAATCCACTCCGCGAACCGGGGCCGGTTCTCCAGAATCAGCGCAACGGCCATGGCAAACGCCGCCAGACCGAAACAATACGGAATCATGTGCATCGGATAATTCACCACCACGTCCGCGCCGAACGCGCCGATCGGCGAGAGCCCCGCCAGCTCCGTCCAGAGAAGCGCATACGCTCCCCTTCCGGAACATCGCGCCGGCAGAGGCACACAGAGAAGCGTCAGCACCAGCAGCAATGCGGAAAACAGCGGAAACAGCGTGGACGGCCACGGGGAAATCACCAGCGGAAAAAGCTCCCGCCAATAGATCATCGTGACAGCGGGAATCCCGACAATCGCCCCGAATTTCAACGGCAGCAGGAACAGCAGCAGAAAGGCAAACGCCTCCGCCACAAACACAAAACGCCCCTTCCGGGAAACGCGATCGGCCATGCTCATCTCTCGACTCCTGAAAAAAAATTCCGCTCCGGGGCACGGATCCGCCCCCTGGAAACCGCCGCAGTCGGCAACGGCAAACAATATCCCGCATGAAGTGCTTTTTCAAGCCCCGGGATCCGAAAATTCACCGAGCTGTCCGCTTGCTTTTCCGGCGGCGGCGCGCTACATTTCCTTGAAAGGAGTTCCGGAGAGGTCCGTCATGAACTATTTCAACGATCTGATTTTCGTCAATCACGGCAATGCGAAATATACGGCGTGCCAGGCAAGAAACCGTCGGTTCGAAGGCTATTACGGCATTCAGTTCCACTATTCGGGCAAAGTGCGCGCGTGGGTCGACGACTCCCCGCCGGAATGCGTGGATACTCCGCATGTGTTCATCACGTGGCCGGGCGTGGAGTTCAACTATGGCGCACCGGAAGGAACGGTCCGGCATCAGGCGCATGTCTGCTTCCGCGGTCCGCGGGTGGACCGCTATCTCCGGGAGGGTTTCCTCGAACTGCGGAAACGGAACCTCTTTCTCCCGATTCACGATCCGGAACGCTTTCTCCAGACGATGCTTCATCTTTTTTCGCTGCTGGAAACGCCCGGCGCTTCCAGTCACGCCCGAGCGGTTCTTCTTCTGGAAGAGCTTCTCATCCAGCTCCGGGAACAGCCGGCTCTCCCCCCCAGGACCCGCACTCTCCATGGCGGAGCACTGCGACAGCTGCGGGACAAACTTGCGGAAGCTCCCGAAAAAACGTGGTCCTTTGAACAGGAAGCCGCCGCAATGTCGCTTTCCTACGTGCATTTCCGCAGACTCTTTCAGCAGTTCACGGGACTGCCGCCCGGACAATTTCTTCTGGAATGCCGTCTCCGCCGCGCCGAAACGCTCCTGTGTTCGGGAAGCATGCGGATCGGGGAAATCGCTTTCGCCTGCGGGTTTGAAAGCGAATTTCATTTTTCCCGGATCTTCAAGCGCCATCGCGCCCTGTCGCCTTCGGCGTTCCGGGAACGCTACGGCACATTTTGATCAAAAAGGGTAACGCTTCATCAAAAAAGTCATTTTCTTTTCCTGCATCCGCCTGTACATTTTCAGAAAGAGGAACCGATTTCAACCCGACATAAGGAAAAGAGCAAAATGACAAAAACAAGCAAAGTCGCCATCATCGGCCTGGACACCAGCCATGCCGTGGAGTTCCCGAAGCTGATGCAGGATCCCGCCGTTCCGGCGGAGAAACGCGTATCGGAACTGAAGGCAACCCGCTGTCTCCGCTTTGAAACCCCGTTTCAGAACCGGGAGGGACTCGACAGACGCACTCAGTATCTGGAAAGCATCGGAGTCCGCGTCACGGAAGATTTCGACACCGCCGTGGCCGACTGCGACGCCATCCTGATCGAAATCAACGATCCCTCGCTCCACCTGACGTATTTCGAACGATGCGCCACGCTCGGAAAACCGATCTTTCTGGACAAGCCTTTTGCGGACACCTTCGACAATGCCATGAAAATCATGGAGATTGCGGAAAAGCACGGAACGCGTTTTTTCACTTCGTCCGCACTCCGTTTCGACTTCGACTTTTCCGCGGGACTCGCGGAGAAGACCCGTCCGGAGGCGGTCACAATCTGGGGACCGGTCGGAAAGGCTCCGGCAGGCTCCTCACTGGTCTGGTACGGAGTCCATGCGTTTGAAATGCTTCAGCGGGCGATGGGACGGGGAAGTGTCGGAGTCAGAGTCAGCAGGGACCGGCGCGGAGCCGTCTGCCATGTCATCTACGGCGACGGTCGGCGCGGCGTCGTGGAACTCACGGAAAACGTCTATTGCTACGGCGCCCTGATCCGCGACCACAAAGGAACGGAGCAGCTGATCCGACTCACCGGAAAGATCCCGTTCTACGAGATGCTTCTGCGGGAAATCGTCCGATTCCTCGACGGGGCCCGGCCGGTCGAACCTGCCGATTCTCTCGAAGTCATGGCGATGCTCTCCGCCGCGGAACGATCGCTGATCACCGGCTCCGCGGAGCCGGTCTACACCCGATAACGGTCTCTCAATCAAGGAGGTTTTCATGAAAAAAATTCGAGTGGGCATCATCGGCCAGGGACGCAGCGGCCGCAACATTCACGCACTCGCCCTTGCGCGTCCAAACTTGAAAGAACGTTTTGAACTTGCCGCCGTCGCCGACCGGATCCCGGAACGCTGTTCCGAAAGCTGCGCGGAGAATCCCGGATGCCGGGCATACACGGACTACCGGGAACTGCTGAAGGACTCCTCGCTGGAACTGATCGTGAATGCGACGCCGAGTCCGGATCATGTCGGCATCAGCATCGAGGCGCTGGAATCGGGACACGCGGTGCTCTCCGAAAAACCGCTGGCGCGGCACGTCGCCGACGTGGACCGGGTGCTCGAAGCGGCAAAACGAACGGGTCGTTTTTTTGCGGTCTTCCAGCAGTCGCGCTTCGCCCCCGCGTTCCGCAAGGTCCGGGAGGTCATGAATTCGGGCATCCTTGGACGGATCATCCTGGTCAAACTGGCCTTTAACTCCTTCGCCCGCCGCTGGGACTGGCAGACCCTTCAGGAGATGTGCGCCGGAAATCTGCTGAACACGGGTCCGCATCCGCTGGATCAGGCGCTCCAGCTTATGGGGGATGTCGATCCCGAACAGATCGTCTGCGTCATGGACCGCGCCAACACCTTCGGCGACGCCGAGGATCACGTCAAACTGCTGATGACCCGGAGCGGACACCCGAGCATCGATCTGGAAATCTCCTCCTGTTCCATGTTCAATACGTATGTCTATTCCGTCTACGGCACGCGGGGCTGTCTCACGGGCGATCACAACAACCTGCAATGGCGCTATTTCCTGCCGGAAGAAGCGCCCCCTCAGCACCTGATCCGCACCCCGATGGAAAACCGCGCCTACTGCACGGAAACTCTGACGTACTACAACGAAAGCTGGACCTCCTCCGAAGAAGGCGCCTCCTTCAACTCCCGCACGGAGAAATTCTATCGGAATCTGTATGAAGCCCTCCTTCACGGAGCGCCTCTGGAAGTCACCTTGGCGCAGGTCCGCCGCCAGATCATGGTCATCGAGGAGTGTCACCGTCAGAATCCGCTTTCCCGGTTTTCCCCGGAATCCTGATCCTGAACGCCTTGCCTTCGGGACCTCGAAATACAGAACCGGAGGAGCTTCATGTTCCGCCATGGAAGCTCCCCCGTTTTTTTCCGGACTTGCTCCTTCTCCCCGCGCATCCGCCTTCCCCGGCGCCCTTCCCTCTTCCCGAAGAGGCAGCTCCCGGTTCCGCTTTTTCCGGAGAAATCTGAGAAAGGAGTCTTGACAAAAGGAGTCGAATCTGTTATAATATATGCCAGAAGCACGCAAATGCTAAATGGTAGCACGGAAATGATACAACAGGAATCCAGAGTTTCGGAATACATTCAGATTCGCCGGTATGTTCTGACACTGATTCAGAAGGCGGGAGGCAAGGCGGTCCCCCTGCCGTCGATTCAGGAGCTGGCAGAGCAGTTTCAGGTCAGTCGTCCGACCGTAAGCCGAGCGATGAAGGCCCTGACCGATGAGGGATATGTCATCGGGAAACGGGGAATCGGCTCCTTTACGAATCCGGCAAAAACCTTCATCTGCTTCAACAACATGCCGACCGTCGGACTGATTCTCAGAGACGGAAAGTGCATCCATTTTGACAAATTTTTCGCCTCTCTCTGGGGGCATCTCATGATGGAAATCACAAGGATTCCAGCTCTGGTTCATCTGATTACCCTGTATTCAGGCGATCCGGACGAGATTCTCCAGCAGATCCGGAATGAACAGCTGGATGCGCTGGTCTGGCACAGCATGCCTGCCGAATATGAATCCGTTCCGAGCCGCCTGATCGACTCGGGCCTCCCGGTCATCTGCAGCGAAAGACCTCCCGCCGAAAAGGTCACCACCACCGTTCGATTCGGTCTCCGCGAACTCGGATATGAATGCGGAAAGAAATTAATTGCCGAGGGCCGCAGGAATCTCGTGTTCCTTCCGACGGATCCGCCCTGGAACATTCCCCTTGC
>CALXRL010000042.1 GCA_944390735.1 uncultured Victivallales bacterium
CGGAATGCAGTCCGCGTGGAAAACGGGTCCGAATCCTGACCCGTTCCATGGACTATTATGAACGCAATGCCGTGACAAACTGGTTTAACTTTCAATATGTTCTGGAAGGGTTTTCGATCCGGGCTCAGGAACTGGGAATGATTCCGGAAATCTTTCTCCTGAATGATCTTGTTCCGCCAACCGAAGAAACCATGGAGAAGCTCCTGGAGCCGGATGTCTCCGGATATCTCTTTCACATTCATCGAAATCAGGAGGTCATCCGGCAATGGACAACGCAGCTGCAGGAGAATGGAAAAATTGTTCTCTGCCGGAGTTATGCTCCCTTTGACTCCTGCAATACGGTCTATGCCGATATGCGTTCCGGTGTCCGGAACGCCATCCGGTATCTGCTGGATTCCGGACGACGCAGAATCGCATTGTTTGAAGCCGGATGGGAACACGATGGCTATATTTCCGCTCGGATCAATGGATATCGTGACGCCCATGAAAATGCGGGAATTGTCCCTGATCCGGCTCTGTTCCGCATCTGCGATCAGCTCGATGAGAAAGAGGGGTATCTGGAAATGAGAAAACTGCTGGAGGAAAAGACTGCATTTGATGCCGTCTTCGCAGGAACCGATACCCGGGCCTATGGCATTATGCGGGCTCTGAAAGAGGCGGGAATACGGATCCCGGAGGATGTCGCAATTGTCGGAACGGATAATCTCCGAGAGGATTTGAATTCCGTTCCCACACTCTCCTCCGTCGATTATCCGATGCACTCCATCGGAACGGCTCTCTGCGATATCTTTGCGGAAATCGTTACCAAACGGTCCATGGAACCGGTTTGCCGGATGCTGCCATGTGAATTTATCAGGAGGGAATCATGCTGATTCAGAAAAGGATGGATTCAAGAATGAAAAAAAGAATTCCGATGTTGTTCAATTTCACATTGATAGAGCTTCTGGTCGTCATTGCCATTATCGCAATTCTTTCCGCTCTGCTTCTTCCCGCATTGAGATCCGCCAGAGAAAAAGGGCGGAGCATCCGGTGTGTCTCCAATCTGAAACAGTGCGGACTCGGCTTTCAGCAGTACAGTGCGGATTTCAATGACAACTTATGCGGAATCACGACGATCGACGGAACAAAATTCGCGTGGATCTTGCTGATGAGCGAAGAAATGGCCGCCGGACAGGAAGTCGATCGGGGCTTGGGGTATATTCCCCGCAAACTTTCCATCTGCCCGAAAGATTTGTGTACCCAGATTCCTCAAAGGGATCTTCGCGGCATTTCGTGGCGCGGCGGGTATGGAATGATCAAACCGCAGGGATGGTATATCGACCCCGAAAATCCCGGGAGCCTGTGCGTGAAAAAGGATGTTCATTTCTTCCTTTCCGAAAACACGGACAATTTCTACTATATCAGCATGGGAAAAGTCAAAACCCCTGCACGAAATGAACTTCTGGTGGATTCCGCGTTTGCAGCAAGAAGCGCAAGCGGCGCGATGCATGACGGATGCGGGAATCCCAATATCTGGAATCCGCAGAGTACCGGATCCTCTGATCTGTTTCTTGTTCATTTCAATCGGGCCAACACCCTGTTCTATGATGGACATGTCGGTGCACAAAGCTGGTACTGGTTCAATAAAGAAAGCGTCTTTGAATTCCAAAAATACCTGGATGAAAATTTGAACCTTCTTCCATAACTGCAACCGATAAGGATTCATTTCAATGAGAAAAATTGTTTTCTTCGCAGGAATTCTCTGGGCCGTAACCGTCTGTTTTGCTCAGGGGGATCGCGGCTTGTGGGGAGGAGCCACGACCGAAAAGGAGAGGCTGGTCATTCACAACAGCGGCATGATCGACATCGACGGCATTCAAACCGGTTTTCATCTGACCGTTCACGACAAGACATGGAAACAGAGCGGACAGACCGAACGGCTTATGATTCCCGAAAAAGGATTTCCCCGTCGCAAGAACGGCGGATACGAATTCATGGAAACTTCACCCTCTGGTCAGGCATCTCCCTGGATTTCACGGAGACCGTTCTCCGCGAAGGGAAAAACAGCATCCGCACATTCCATACGCTGAAGGCCGGAAATCACGAGTTAAAACAAATTTCTCTGCGGGCTTATCTAAAGCATGAAAGATTTGTGAGGAATCCTCTGATTCTCAACGGGAAGGCCTATGGATTCGGGGACGACTACAAGGAAACGCGGAAAAGTCTGCATGCCGCCTTCGGAAACAATATCCTGGAAATCCATTTGGAAGAGGGAATCCTGAAAATCGAAGGAAATTTCGGTCTATCCCTTTCCGATGAACGACAATACAGGATGGACACCTGGGCGCTGTATCTGTTCGGAGAGAGAAGGTCGCTCAAGCCGGGAGAGGAGTGGCGTCTGCAACTGAAAATGACGTTTCTTCCATACAGGCAGTTTCCTCTGAACTTGCGCAAGGCGGCGAATCTTGGATTCCGGGATTCCACGCCGGGAGACGGCAAGGGGGGATGGACCGATCAGGGGCCGGGAAACGATCTTTCCGCCTTTCCCGTTTCTCGAAAAATATTCAACAGTGTCAAATTCGATATCCTAGATCCCGCGACCAACGGCGGCAGAAGCTGCATTGGACTTTTCGAGTCGGAACATGCCCCCTTTTATCCGCGATCGGCAACGCTGGAAACGGGGAATGTGCAGGGAGGATATCTTTATCTGCTCCACGCTCTCGGGTGGGCTCCGAAAAACAATGCCGAAACCGGAACAATCGAACTTCGATACGCCGATGGAAGCAGAAGAGCCATTTCTGTCGTCAATCACAGGGATGTGGACAATTTCCACAACCCGCGCAAGCTCGAAAATGCGCAGATCGGATGGAGCGGACGCAATCCTTCCGCTCGAATCGGACTCTATCTGACCGGATTCCCGATTCCGAATAAGCCTTTGAAGTCACTCACATTCCGAACCAGCGGGAAGGGGGGGATCTGGATGATTGCCGGAGCAACTGTAACCGATTCCAAAATTCCCTTTTTCGAGGAGGAAATCCGCCGAATGGTCCCGAATGCGGACTGGAAAGTCATGAAACACAGCAAAAAATATGTCAAAGGGTCCATTCTGGATTTTTCCGATTTTCTTGATGCCCCGGCCGGGAAATACGGCAGAGTGGTGGTGCGCAACGGTCAGTTCGAATATGCCTCACGCCCCGGAATTCCGGTCCGTTTCTGGGGAACGAACATCACGTACTGGACCAATTTCATGGATGACACCCATATCGACCAGTTGATGGATGCCTGCGCATTCATGGGATACAACCTGATCCGTTTTCATCACTTTGACCGGGATCTGATCGCTCATTCGGGAAACCGCTCAACCGCCCTGGTCCCGGAGCGCATGGACCGGATGGATTCCATAGTCGCCAAAGCCAGAAAACGGGGAATTTATCTCACCCTCGACTTTGTGACATTGCATCCGCTTGCCAAAGGGGAAGTGGCGGAATTTCCGAACGAAACGCTGAGTGTTCATGAATTCAAGACCATGATCCATTTCTCCCCCAGCGCGATGAAGATCTGGGAGACGTTTGCATTGAATCTGATGAACCATGTCAATCCCTATACGAAAGTGGCGTGGAAAGAGGAACCGGCCATTGCCTTTGTCTCCCTTGTGAATGAAGATGCCATTTTCGGAGCGGCGGCTCTGACTCCCCGGATCCGCAGATGGATCGAACGGCGTTTTGAAGAGTACTGCCGGAAACACAATCTGACCGTCAGATATGAAAACCGGGAGAACCTGTGGAACCGCTTTATGACCGAACAACTGAACCGCGGATATCAACACATGGAACGCGTGCTGCGATCCGCCGGATGCCGCTTCCCGATCACAAGCCACAACAACAATGATTCCTGCACCATGAGTGCCATGAGAACGCGCTTCGACTATGCGGACACCCACTCCTATTTTCAGGCGCCCACAGCGTACATGACCCCGTACCGCGCTCCGATGTATGTGGATACCCGCAGTTCCGTCGGAAGTCTGTTCAGTGGCGAGAATCATTTTTCCGCGCGTCTGGCCGGGAAGCCATTCGTCTGCACGGAATGGGACTTCGTAAATCCGAGTCCGCATGCGGCGGAAGGCGGAATCCTGATGTCCGCCTATGCCGCGCTCAACGGCTGGTCCGGACTCTGTCACTTTCAGCTGATTGGAGATGCCGAACGGGATCTGGATTGCGACAACCGGACCATCAATCTTTTTACGGCAATCAACAACCCTCTGATGCATCTATCTCTGCGGGCTGGTCCGCTGCTGTTTCTGCGGAAAGATGTGAAAGAAGCCAAAGAAAGCGTTCTGTTCTGTTTGCCCTCCGATTTTATGAAAAACATTCCGATGCCGGAACGTAAACCGGAAATGATTGATCAGGTCGGAATGATCTGCAAGGCCGGAACACTGGTCTTTGATCCGTCAAAACCGGTAGAGCTTCCTTCGAACACGCTTGCGGGAATTGTTTTCCCCGCATGGCAGAATCGGATTTCCGGAAAGAAAATTGTGATCCCGGGAAATGTTTCGGATACTCTTTTCAATGTGGAACTCGGACCTCTTGCCCCCTATGTGAAAAACGGGCGAATCTCCAGTACGACCGGAGAACTGACCATCGACCGGAATAAAAATATATTTTCCGCGATCACGCCGAGCTCGGAAGCCTTCATTCTTCCCGAGGGCGCTTCCGGAAGCGGAACTGTTCTTTCCATCCGGAATCAAAAAGGATATGGAATTTTTCTGATCTCCTCCCGGGACGGGAAGGTCCTGAGCAGAAGTTCCCGGATCCTCCTGCTTCATCTGACAGATGTGAAAAATTCAGGACAACTCTTTTCCGGAAAGGGATTCACGCATCTGCTTGAATGGGGAAAGCCTCCCATGCTTCTCCGGCATGGAAGGGCGGAAATCCAATTGACTCTTCCGCAGACATTGAAACTCTATGCGTGCGATACCACCGGACGGCGGCTGTTTGAAATCCCGCTGAAAAAAAATTCGAGCGGAAAAAGAACCTTCCTGGCGGATAATTATCAAGACGGTCAGGCCATTCTCGTCTACGAATTGACAAAGTTGCTATGGTAAAAGAAAGCAGGTGTAAATTGTAAAAAAAGATGGCTGAACCTAAAAAAGTGTGCTACTGAGAATAAGGCGACGACGTGAAAGGATCACGACTCGCAACAGAAACCACACTAA
>CALXRL010000043.1 GCA_944390735.1 uncultured Victivallales bacterium
AAGGCTGCTGTTGAGCAGTTCTGAAATTCTGTCTGGAAGTTGAGCCAAAAGCAATCCCCATACACCGCGTCCCAGTTCAAGAAAGCTGATTACGCGGCAAGCACGTAATCAATCCTGATTCCTTTGAACTGAAGACGGGGATGGCGGAAAAACCATCCCCGCTCGGAGTGTTTTGATGTCAGAGAGTGACTGCTGTTCCGTTTTTTGCGGATTCAATCATTGCAAAGCTGACATCCAGACTGCGGCAGGCATCCTGAATGGTCGGCAACGGCTGCGGTTTTCCGTTCAGGGTGTCGGTGATGTTTTTGAGCTGGCAGAAGAGTCCGGAACCGATGTTGACCTCCTCCAGCTGGGAGAACTGTTTTTCTTTTTTCCACTCTTTTTCGGAATCGATCAGAACGCTGGAGCCGTCGGCGGAGACATGGGTGATGTTGGCTGAGCCATCCATGACAAGGGCGCCTTTGTCGCCATAGACCTCCATAAGTTCATTGGATCGTCCGAATCTCTGCCAGGAGCAGAGCATGTTGCAGATGACACCGTTTTCATAAGTGACAACAGAAGCCGCATAATCCGCAGGCAGAGGCTGTTCTTTCGAGAGCAGAAGACTGTTGGCATACACTCGTTTTGCCTTTCCGAAATACCAGTTCGCCAGGTCAATGTGGTGAGCCAGCATGTCGATGATGACTCCTCCGCAGAGTTCGAAATCCGCGAACCAGTCTCCGGGCAGACGCTTGTATTTTCCGAGCGTAAGATCCACATTGCAGTAACGGAGTTTTCCGATGACTCCGGACTCGATCATTTCTTTCATGACAATGGATTTGGCCAGATGACGGCGGACAAAACCGACCGTGAACAACCGATCATAATTTTTGAGCAGAGCAAGCAGTTCCTTTTCCGTCTCCGGCGTGCGGCAGAGCGCCTTTTCGCAGAAGAGCGGCTTATGAGCGGCAACTGCGGCGCGAACACCTTCCTGATGGCAGTAGGTCGGAGAGGTCACAATTACGCAGTCCACATCCGGCGCATTTGCCAGCTCCTCCGCACTCTGATAGATGGTCGCCCCGTAGTCCGCATGCATGTTCTGTGCGGCTTCCGGATTGATGTCATAGACTCCGGTGACAGCGGTTCCCTCGATTAGTTTTGTCTGAGACGCATGCGCGTTCCCCATGCGTCCGGCTCCGATGATTCCATAGCGGATCATAGTGTTCTTCTCCTTTTTGTTTTTATTTTCCGATCCTTCAGACGATTTATGTTCAAAGAGTTTTTTCATATTGCAGTTTGCCGTCGCACCAGACGGCGCGCGGGGTCCAGTCATCCTCAGCGATGACAAAATCCGCAAAAGATCCGGCCTTCAGCTCTCCGATCTCCGGGATTCCGAGGGAGCGGGCCTGATTGTATCCGGCACAGCGGATCAGTTCGCTCTCCGGAAGAAGATGGAGAGTGCGCAGATGTTTCAGGCCTTCGCTGAATCCGAGCAGACTTCCGGCGATTCGACCCGATGGGAGGGCGGCTTTTCCGTCGCGGACGATCACATCCAGTCCGCCGAGCGTATAATTGCCGTCCGGCATTCCCGAAGCGCGCATGGCATCGGTAATCAGCATGATCCGTTCGGCTCCTTTCATCCGGAAAATGATGCGCAGCATTTCATCTGAGAGATGGATGCCGTCGGCGATGACTTCGACGAAAACGTCATCCGCCAGCAGTCCTCCCCCGACCATTCCCGGACGCAGATGGTGCAGCGGCGTCATCATATTGCAGAAATGGGTCAGATGTTTCATCCCTGCACATCTTGCCTCCTGAAAACATCCGTAATCCGCCGTGCTGTGTGCGCCCGATGGCATGATTCCCAGTTCCGTCATGCGCCGCGTAAACGCAATCCCGCCGGGCAGTTCCGGGGAAAACGAAACCTTTTTGACCGGGAAGATTCGATTCCACTCTTCAACGGCTTCGCTGTCCGGCAGCAAAAGGTGCTCCGGATTCTGCGCTCCGGCTCCCTCCGGATTCAGGAACGGTCCTTCCAGATGAATTCCCTGAATGCGTCCGAACACCGGATTTTCTGCATAACAAGCGGCGGTGCGGCAGATCTCTGTGATGTTTTCCCGTCCGACGCTCAAAGTCGTGACCAGAAACGAGGTGACTCCTTCCGAGAGCTTGCCGTGTGCGATGGTTCGGAACGCCTCTGCGGAAGCATCGGTGAAATCGCAGTTGTCGCGACCATGAAAATGAATGTCGAAAAATCCGGGCAGCAGATATTTTCCCCGCAGATCAATTTTCCGGTCCGCCTCCGGCAGCGGCTCGCTTTCCGCGTAGATCCCGACGATCCGGTTCTGGCGGATGAGCATCGCTCCGCGGAGAATTTCCACTCCGGGGGAAACTATATGGGCATTGCAGAACAGTGTTTCCATGAGAGGATTACTCCAGAGAAATGACATCCGTACAATAGACAATTTCCGAATCCGGCCTGTTCAGCAGATACGATGCCGGCAGTTCCGGAGTCGGTTCTCCCGAACGCATTCGCTTCAGCGGTTTTTCCTGCTCCGGAAAACAGGCCAGCAGAAGGAGATGGCGGGAGGCTAGAATCTGTTTCATGCCCATGGTGGCTGCATGTTCGGGGACGATATCTCTGCCTTCGGCTGTCAGACGGCGGTTCGTTTCGATCGTCAGCTCCTTGAGTCGGATGACCCGGCTTGGCAGTTCAGCGAATTCTTCTACGGAAATTTCACTTTTCTCCATCGGTTCATTGAATGCGATGTGTCCATTGAATCCGATTCCGAGAAGCTGAAGATCGGTTCCTCCGGCGTTTTCGAGAGCCCTGTCAAAACGCTCCGGAGATGCGGGATCTGGAAAATGTGAATTCGCTTCGGAGAACCCCAGGGCAGGATCAAAACGGCGGAAGAGATGTTCCGTCATATACCTCCGATAGCTGAGCGGATGAGTGACAGGAACTGCCCTCCCGTTCTCCTGCGCATATTCATCAAGATTCCAGGTATGAAGCAGGTGCAGCGGGATTCTATTCCTGTTCAGCCGTTCCGCAAGCAGTTCGTACAGACGGATCATGGTGTTTCCGGTTGCAAGACCGATATTGACCTGTTTGCCTTGTGCGGTCTTTTCGGCAATCACCTGATAGATTTTTTCGGAGCCCAGTTGGCTCATCGCTTCATAATTTTCGACTTTTATCCACTTCATGATATTCTCCCGTTTGCATTTTCCTGTCTTTATTATACCTTAAAAAAAAGAAAAACGAATACACACTTCATGCAAAAAAATATACTTTTGGTGCATCTATGAAATATTACGAAGGAATTGATTTTGCGATGGCGGATGTTCAGCTCGGTTCCCGGAACAGAAAGAGAAACTATCCGTTTTATTACGGAATTCAGCTGGTGTATGCGGGGGAGATTGCTCTGTCCATCGACCGGGGAAAGGAGATTCGGCGCAAGGGGCCGACGGTATTCCTGACCACTCCGGAACACTATTACGAATATTCCTCTCCGGGTGTGGAGGCGCGGGATCATTACTGGGTCTGCTTTTACGGTCCGAAAATGGAGTGCTATCGGGAGGGGGAACTTTTCCGGATGAATCCGGAATCTCCGTTCTTCCATCTTCGCCAGCCTGAGGAGTTCCGGGAGAGAATGATGCAGCTGATTACGCTGGTGCAGGATGGCAGGGAGCATGATCGAGCCGTCTGCATGCTTGAGAGCCTGCTGTTTACTCTTCAGGCGGATGCGGAGCTTGCGTCTCTTCCGTTCGATCATTATCGGAACTCATTCGTCGAGTTGGGCGCGCGGATTGCTGGAACTCCGGAAAAAGCATGGGATTTTGCGGAGGAGGCCAGAAAAATGAGTGTCAGTTTGAATCATTTCAACCGTCTTTTCCGGAAATATCTTGGAAATTCGCCGCGGCACTGTGTCATTCAGGCTCGAATGCGGCGCGCCGCCGATCTCCTGCTGAGTTCGGATCAGTCGGTGGCGGAAATCGCAATGGCGGTCGGGATGGAAAACGAGTTCTATTTTTCTCGTCTCTTCCGCAGGAACTTTGCGCTTTCCCCCTCCGGGTACCGGAAGGAGTTCCGGGGAATCTGATCTGCACGAAAAGTGTATTTGTTTGCATGGTTTGTGTATTCCTTCGTCTGTCCGGATGGTGTATAATGAAGAAAACAGACAACATTCAGGAGGTGTGTCATGCGTGTTACGGAGGATTTGGGAATTGGGGTCATGGTGCGTTTTGCGGTTCCGGTCGAGAATAGTTTTCGGAACCTGAAGGCGTTTGGACTCCGGCACTGTCAGTTTGCCGGAGTATCGGATGCGTATCTCTACGGTGCGGAAGGTCATGCCAATACGCGGAAACTCATGGAGCTGATGGATGAGTATGATGTTGCAAGCTGTTCCGTCTTCTGTTCGTTCCCGGATCAGGACTGGAACCGGGCAAAGGAGACGGTCGGTCTGACACCTCCGGCTACCCGCGCGGAGCGCATCGCCCGCGCCTGCCGCACCGCCGACTGGGCAAAAGAGCTGGGCATCGAACAGATCGCAGTCCATGTCGGCTATATCCCAGAGGATCCCGCAGGCGAAGAATACAGGAGTTTTATCCGGGCCATGCGGGGATTCACCCGCTTCCTGGAGTCAAACGGACAGCTCCTTGCGTATGAAACCGGACAGGAACCTCTGAATATTCTCCTCCGCACCATGGCCGATGTGGAAACCGGGAACCAGCGGCTCAATTTTGATCCGGCTAATCTTCTTTACTACAACAACGAGGACCCGATGCTCTTTGTCGATGCCCTTGGCGATAAGATGGTGCATATGCACTGCAAGGATGCGGTTCGTCCTGTTCCGGGAGAGGTTTTCGGCCATGAGACCCGTCTCGGTGAGGGCGGAACCCGTTTCCGGGAGCTTTTCCGCAGACTGTTTGAAAGAGGATATCGCGGTCCTCTGACCATCGAACGGGAGATCGCCGAAGGTGAAGAGCGGAACCGGGATATCCGGAATGCAATTACGCTTCTGGAATCGCTGAAGCGGGAATGCGGAGCCATGTAATTGCGGTCCGCTTTCCCGTTCCCCTTCGAGAGCAGAGAAGATTACTTGTCGGCGGAGGAAATCGTTTTTTCCGTTTTCTTCCGGGAGGTTTCGATTGAGATTTCCGCGCCGTCTTTCAGTTTCTCCATCTTGTCCCCGTAGACAAGAGTCATTCCATCGTAAAGATTTAGCGTCAAAAAGTGGAGGTTGAATAGTGGTGGCCGGAAAAACGGAAAAACGAATGATGCCGGATTGCCGGTACAGATAGCCCGGTCGACCGGATCGTTTTTCCGCCAGCCATGGAACCGTTGGAAAGAGCGGGAACGTTGA
>CALXRL010000044.1 GCA_944390735.1 uncultured Victivallales bacterium
TCGGCAATTTGCGCAAATTCCTTTACGCCAACGACTTTTAGCGCTTTTGAATAAAAGATTCTCTTTTTACCAGAAATCGGAAAGGGAAAAATAAATGGCGGAGAGAGCGAGATTCGAACTCGCGTTAGGATTTCTCCTAAACAGCATTTCCAATGCTGCGCCTTCAACCACTCGGCCATCTCTCCTCTTAGGATAGATTACATACTATAACGCAATTCCTGAATTATTCAAGTCCAATCAAGAAAAAAATATCAAGCCACAATAAAAAGCTGAAAACATACCAGAACTTCCGTCAACTGCTCACAGGCTCCTATGGTATCCCCCGTCGCCCCGCGAATCTGCCAGATGCAGATTCCATTCCACAGCACAATGAAAATCAAAGTCGGCAGGATGAAAAGACAATTCCCGAAAAAGAAAAAACTCAACAAAAGTGAAATAATCAATCCGATCAATGTTCCTGCATAAGGACGGCTCGTATAAAGAATCTTTCCAAGTCCGCTCTCGCGAGCATAATGTGAAATCAAAATATATGCTGTCAAGGCAAAACGTCCGGCAAAAACACTCAGTGCAGCCGCCAGCGCCGCCGTCTCCGGCATCATCGACGACAAACAGGAATATTTGGCCAGAAATAGAAGTACAATCGCCGCAACCCCCATCGTTCCCGTATGACTGTCATGCATGATTTCCAGTTTGCGATCCCGGGGCCGGCTGCTTAAAAATCCATCCGCCGTATCAGCAAGACCATCCAGATGAAATCCTTTGGAAATTCCCTCCATCATCAGAAGAATCAGAACTGCGGAAACCCCTCCGCCCAAGTATTCCGAGGCCCACAGGGCCGGAAAATAGATCACCGCTCCCGCAAGAAGACCAACCAGCGGAAAATAGTTGGAACACCTCTGCAGTTCTTTCTCCGTCGGCAGAAATCCCCCGAGCGGCAAACAGGTAATCAGAGAGAGTGCTGCCAGAAAAGAGCGCATCTCACAATCCCTCCTCCGTCACGCCCGCCGAGGAAAAGGTGGACATCTCACGCATAATCGCCGACGCCGCATCCAGAAGCGGCATCGCCAGCGCCGCTCCCGTTCCCTCGCCTAGACGAAGATCCAAATTCAGAAGCGCCTTTTTCCCGAGAATTTCCGCCATTCTCACATGGCCCCTTTCCACACTGGAATGTGCCAGAATCATATACTCCGCCGATTCCGGAACCAGCGCATGAGCAATCAACGCTCCCGCCGTGGAAATAAATCCATCAATCACCACCGGTTTCCGCAGTTTCGCCGCGCCAAGGATGGCCCCGGCGATTCCAGCGATCTCAAATCCGCCGACCTTGGAAAGAATATCAATCGGATCCTCCGGATCCGGCGCGTTCCGCTCAATCGCATGCTGAATCACTTCCGCTTTATGGCGCAATCGTTCGGGTTCCAGTCCCGCGCCGCGCCCCACATATGCTCTCGGATCAATGTCATGGGAAAGAACCGTCACAATTGCGGAACTCGGCGTTGTATTGCCGATTCCCATCTCGCCGGTGGCAAACACATCGGTTTCATCGCTGAAGCGCTCGGCCATCTCAATTCCGATCTCCAGGGAACGGATCGCCTCCTCCCGTGTCATAGCCGGTTCCAGAAACATGTCCCGGGTTCCAAAGGCAATTTTCCGGTTCAGAACATTGGCGATGCCGGACGTATCCGCATTCACGCCGATGTCAATGAGCTTTACATTTGCCCCGACACTGGAGGCCAGAACACTGATCGCTCCGCCGCCCCGGCTGAAATTCTGAAGCATCTGCACCGTCACGCTCTGCGGCTGGGGCGAGACGCCCTCCGCAACAACCCCGTGATCTCCGGCAAACAGAAGAATGGTTTTCCGTTTTGTTTTCAGATCCAGTGTCCTTGTCATTCCAGCCAGATCCACCGCGATTTCCAGGACTCGTCCCAGAGCCCAGCGGGGCATCGTCAAATCGTGGATATGGTCCATTGCTTTGTCGCGCCAGGCCTCATCCTGAGGCACAATGGCATTCAAACATTCCTTCAAACTGCTCATCATTCATCCTTTCAATTTCATGGGAATCCCGCAGACGGTCAAATAGACGCTGTCCGCGAAGGCAGCCACCGTCTGCCCGCAACGGCCGGAGCAATCCCGGAAGCGACGGGCCGACTCATTTTCCGGCACAATCCCAAAGCCTACCTCGTTCATCACCAGCACAATTGTTCCATCGTAGGACGCACACGCCTTTTGAAGACGCGCACATTCCACGCTCATCTCCCGTTCGGTGAACGGCAGATGTTTCTGCTCGGCCGCATACATGAGATTGCCGATCCAGAGCGTCAGGCAGTCCACCAGAACGGCTCCGGACCCGCAGCGGGCGAGCGCGGCAACGAGATCCCTCTCCTCCTCGATCGTCGTCCACCGGTCCGCCGCACGCCTCTCCCGATGAAGCCGGACGCGCTCCGCCATTTCCTCGTCGAATACATGGCAGGTGGCAATGTAGAACCGATTCCGGGAATCAGCCTGACAAACCAGCTTCTCCGCAAACGCGCTTTTCCCACTCCGGCAGCCGCCGGTGACCAGAATTACCTTCGACATCCGAACAGCTCCCGTACTTTCAAATTGAAGACTCCGAAACGTCCCGGCAGATTCTCCGGATCAAAATCAATGACGGAAAGACTCCCGCGTGACGGCTGCCAGCGCCACATGGCATCGCCGGGAAAATCCATGATTTTCCGGATCATGGTTGTCAGCACGCCTCCATGCGAAATCACGGTAATCACGCTCTGAGGCAGCGTATAAAGCATTTCCGTGAACTGGACGACCCGCGCCAGAAACGCGGGCACGGCCTCCCCCTCCGGGAAATGGATCTCAAGAGGATGATCGAACCAGTATTTGCTGTATTCCGGGTCTCCGCTGGAAATTTCATCGAATGTCAGGTTTTCCCAGCGACCGAAATCGACTTCTCTCAGACGGTCGTCGACAATCAGCGGAGCCTCCCCGCAGACGAGACGCGCACTCTGCCTTGCCCGGAGCTTCGGACTGACATAAACAACCTCGCTTTTGTAATTTCGCCAGAGATCCGCCAGAGCTCTGCAGTCTTCGATTCCCTTTTCCCCCAGCGGCGCATCCGTCGAACCGACAAAATGTCCGGCATACTCCGGCGGCAGTTCCCCGTGACGGATCAAAATCAGTGTTTTAGAAGGCATAATCCCACTCCCAGCAGAAAAATTGCAAAGATCATCGCAGCAAGAAGAGCCAGCTGTTCTGCCAGCTTCAAATCGTTCACATTCAGTTCCTTACGTCCATTTCCCCAGTAGGGGTACTCCTCGCGACCGTCGCTGTATTCGGTCGGTCCCCCGAGGCGGATTCCGAGAGCTCCCGCGAAAGCAGCCATTCCCCAGCAGGAGTTCGGACTCGGATGATCCTTTCTATGACGCCACGCCATCTTCAGCGCCTCCACCGGCCTCAGCCCCAGTCCCAGCGCGGCCGCCGCGACGGCAAGCGCAGTCAGACGTGCCGGGATCCAGTGAAGCACATCATCCATTCGCGCCGCGACTTTTCCGAATTTCAGATAGTGTTCGCTTTTATATCCCCAGCAGGCGTCCAGGGTATTGACCGCGCGCAGGAAAATGGCTCCGGCCGCCGCACCGGGCACACCGCCGGCAAGAAAGCCGAGAACCGTCCAGAAGCAGGCGCTGTTCACGGCATCAATGAGATTCTCGCCGATGCTCTCAATCGCGCCCCGGACGATGTCGCTTTCCGAAAGCGAACCCGTTTTCCGGCTGACAATCATGCCGAGCGCGCATCTTGCCCCATACAAATCTTTTCTTTCCAAAGCATTGCGAATCCGTACCGAATGTTCCAGCAGACTGCGCATCGCAATGGAAACATAGAGACACGCTCCGGCTGCCGCAACTCCCGAGACCCAGGACAACGCACTCAGAATCCAGGTGATGCCGAATGCCAGTCCTGTGACAACTCCCACCGAAATGAACCAGGCGATGAATCCCGACTTCACTCCATTTCCGAACTGGAAGCGGCAGAGCAGCTCCACCACCCCGGCGAACCGGCCGAAAAGCGCCACCGGATGAAACTGACTGTGCGGATCTCCGAACAGAAGATCCAGCAGAAACGCGATTGCGAAAATCAGAATCAGAAAGGTCATTGCATGCATTTTTTCAAAGCTCCGGTAAAGGATTCCACTGCCTGCGGGGTCGACGCCCAGTGCAGATGGATGTAACTGCCGCAAACGTTCCCCGCGCAAAAGCCGTCGCCGGAGGGGACTCGCTCTCCTCTGGAATTCCAGGCCTCCCAGAGAGGATTCTCCGTCGGCGCGGCTTCCGAATAATGAAACTCATGTCCTTTTAAAATAGCACCGGTTCGGCCCAAAATACAATCGGATTTCAAACGAACGCTTCGATATCCGAGCGATTTCAGTTTCGGGCACATGACCGCATCGGAAGGAACCACGCCGCACATGTCCCAGCACCGTCCTTCAAAATCCGTGATGGAGCGCATCAGATACATATATCCTCCGCATTCGGCATAGAGAATCCCTCCCCGCTTCGCAAATGCTCCGATTGCGGAACGCATGGCCTGATTTTCACTCAGCTGCCGGGCGAACTGTTCCGGAAAACCGCCTCCCAGATAGATCCCCTGAATGTTGGCGGGAAGCGCGGAATCGTTCAGGGGGGAGAATTCAACCAGTTCGATTCCCTTCTCCTCCAGCATGCGGAGATTGTCGTGATAGTAGAAGTGGAACGCCGGATCGCGGGCGATGGCCAGACGGGCCGTCTTTTTCTCCGCGGTCCGGGAGAGGGCAAGCGGACGCTGCATGGACGCAAGGTCCAGCAGAAGATCCAGATGGAAGAACTTCTCCGCGGCCTCTCCCAGTTGGTCGAACCAGGCATCGAGCCTGCCGTTTTCGAGTTCCGGAACAAGCCCGAGATGTCGTTCCGGCAGCGTCCATTCCGGATTTCGCGGCAGCGCTCCGAGCAGAGGGGGAAGCCCATGGTTCTTCAGAGACTCCTCCAGCAGACGGACATGATTTGCTCCTCCGGCATTATCCGCAATGACCCCGATGATTTTCAAATCCTTTTTCCAATGGGCGAATCCGGCGACCAGCGGAGCAATGCTGCCCGCCATTCCCCGCGCATTGACGACAAGCACCACGGGAATCCCGAGTGTCAGAGCGATTTCCGCGCTGCTCCCGGAGAGGGAATCGGCGGATACGCCGTCGAAGAGCCCCATCACCCCCTCCACCACAGCGACGCGGGAGTCGGCCGCTCTGCGGGCAAAACTCTGCCGGACCGCCTCCGCCCCCATCATCCGGCAGTCGAGATTCACGGATTCCCCGCCGGTCGCGCACCGATGAAAAGTCGGGTCAATGTAATCGGGACCGCATTTGAACGGCGCCACCTTCCATCCCCGGCGACGGAAGGCGCGCATCAGAGCCAGGGAAATCGTGGTCTTCCCGCTTCCGGAATTCACTCCGCCCAGCAGAAAGGCGGAAAAATCAGTTTGCAAATCCGCCATATTTCTCCTGATACCCCCGAAGAGTGAACATTTTTCCGTTCCGGATCACGGTCCGGGAACATCCGATGATGAGAATGGTTGTCATATCGACCTCCGCAAAAGGGAAATCGGCGATGCGGCAGAGAGTGAATCGCTGCTGCGGCCGGGCCACATCATGCACCACGGCCACCGGCAGGGAGTCGTCATGTGTCCTGCGGAAGAGCGCGACGGCCTGTTCCAGAAGATCGCGTCTCCTGGAGCTTCCGGGATTGTAAAGGGCCGTGACAAAATCCGCTTCCGCAGCCGCGGTCAGCCGTTTCAGAATGGTCGTCCGGTCCGCCAGAAGATCGGAAAGGCTGATGACCGCGAAATCGCACATCAGCGGAGCTCCGACCAGAGCGGCCGCCGCGGAAGCCGCCGTAATTCCGGGGATCACCTCCACTTCCACTTCATGAAACGGATCGCTTTGCGAAAGCTCCATCAGGAGTCCCGCCATTCCGTAGATTCCCGGATCGCCGGAGGAGACCACCGCAACGGAAGCCCCGTTCACCGCCGCTTCCAGAGCGGCGCGGCAGCGGTCGAGCTCCTGACGCATTCCGCTTGCAATGATTCGTTTATTTTCCATGAGATGAGGTATCTGTCGAAGATAGGTTCCATATCCGGCGATCGTATCGCATTTCCGGAGGACCTCTTCCGCGCGGGGCGAAAGCAGCGCCGGGGAACCGGGACCGAGTCCGACTGCATAAATCTTATTTTTCATTCTGCTGCATCTCCGCGAGTGCGGCGGTTGCACCGCACCCTTTGATTTTCCGAACGGCGAGTCTGCCGCCGCCGGAAGCCAGAATCGCCGCGGCCTCCGAGACGGAACGGATTCCGAGTTTCTCCATGGCGGCCGGAGAGGGATCGGGAACCTCAATGCGATTCAGTTCCTCCGCGGAATATCCGGTTACGGGAATCGAATGAGCGAAAGCCATCTGAAGAATCGCCGGCTCATCCAGTTTCAGCTCCGCGGTCCCGATTACCGCAATGGCGGACCAGTCCGTTCCGGCAGCTTCCATAGCCTTCTCCGCAACCTCTTCCACCTGAGAAAGTTCCGCATTCCTGCGACAGCCGATTCCAAGCGCGAACCTTTTGCGTTTCAAATAAAGCACCGGGATTTTACAGCTGCGCGGCTCCTCCCCGTTTTCCAGCAGGACCACGGCCGGATTCTCTCCGGGCGATGAAACCAGTGAATATTGCGGAGAGTCCGCATAATAACGGCGATAGAGCTCTTCCGGCAGAATCAGGTCTATTTTTTTCCCCTCCAGAACTGCGGAAGCGAGTTGAACAATGGCCTCGGGATTCACGACACGCAGAGCATGCCGGGAAGCCATTTCATCGAATGCCATGATTCCGCGCACATCGCTTGCGGTTGTCAGAACCGGAGTTCCGTTTGTAATGGAGGCGACGTCCCGGGCGAGACGGTTTGCTCCGCCGAGATGTCCGCTCAGAAGACTGATGGCATGATTTCCCTCCTCATCGGTCACGACCACGGCCGGATCGGCGGACTTATGGCGGCAGAGCTCCGCGCACATCCGGACCACGATTCCCGAAGACATCACCATAACCAGTCCGTCGCAGCTCTCCCACGCCTTGCGGAAGGCCTCCTGGAATCCGCCATCCGGATACGTCACAACGCGTTCCCGTGAAACGAGATGAGAAAGTTTCTGCGGCAGAATGATCCGGGAATCGAGTCCCGCGGCGATTTCAGCGCCTTTCAGAGCCCCCTCCCGGGTGAGCGCGAAAACGGCCGTGGACCCGGAAAAGGCATTCCGTTTCCGGTAGCCGTGAGCGAAATTGCGGTTGTAAAGAGAGGACATTTCGCCGCTGCGCGCCAAAACCTCCCCGATCACGATCATTGCCTGACGCTTGACGGAAGCCTCCTTCACGCGATCCGCAATATCGGAAATGGTTCCCCGGATGATCTTCTCATTCTCCCACCCGGCGCGATACACCACCGCCGCCGGGGTCGCGGGGGAGCGCCCGGCGGCCAGCAGAGCATCCGTGACGCTTTTCATGTCGCCGACACTGAGGAACAAACAAAGGGTCGTCCCATGAGCGGCGAGTTTGGAGAGTTCCTCCGCCTCCGGCACGGGGGTGCGTCCGGCGGCCCGGGTCAAAATGGCGGTCTGAGTGATGCCGGGCATGGTGAATTCGGTTTTCAGAGCCGCCGCGGCGGCAAACACGCTGCTGACCCCGGGAACCACCTCGTAGGGCACTCCGAGACGGTCAAGCTCCCGATACTGCTCCGCCACGGCTCCGTACATGGCCGGATCTCCGGTATGCAGTCGCACGACTTTCTTTCCCGCCCGATAGGCCTCCAGCATTCTTGCGAGAATCTCCTCGAAGGAGAGCGAAGCGCTGCTGCACTTCCGGGCGGAAGGATTGACATCCAGCAGTTTTTCATTCACCAGCGATCCCGCGTAGACAATGAGATCCGCCTCCTCCAGAGCCTTTTTCCCCCGGATGGTAATCAGATCCTCCGCGCCGGGACCGGCACCGACAAATGTGATTTTTCCTTTCATCTTCTCCAGTTTCCTTCTTTCTCAAAAACCGCAATCAGAATCGGATTTTCCGCTTTCCAGAGGTTCTGATCGCCGGGAATTCGTTCCGAGCGGCTGATATTCAGACTCAGCAGTTCCCTCCGGTGTTCGGAGAGAAGCGAAGTCAGGCGAGCACAGCTCTCCACGAGCACCGCCGTTGCGACCAGAATGCCGCCCGGCTTCAGACGGGCAAACACCTTCTCCAGATTTCCGGATCCGCCGCCGATGAAAATCCGATCCGGCGAAGGCAGTTCCTCCAACACATCCGCAATGTCCCTTTCAAAGACTTTAAGAGAATCGACCCCCTGTTTTTCCGCGTTGTTCCGAATCTGCCGCGCCCGGAACGGATCCTTCTCGACGGAACAGACGGAAAGTCCCGGACAAATTCCCGCGGCCTCCATTCCGACCGAACCGCTTCCGGCCCCCAGATCCCAGAGGACCCCCCGCCGCAACTGCAGTTTGCTCAGGACCACCGCCCTCACCTCCGGATGAGTAATCATCCGATTCTGATGTTCATACTCCTCGTCGGGAAGGCCGAGCGGAATGCCGGGCGCGCTCTCCGAAGGGAAAAGAACCAGTACCGACAGCGCCGGAGCATCGCATTCCGCCAGTTCCGCCAGCGTGCCGGACACAATGCGGGAACGTTCCGTCCCAAGTTCAGATCCGATTGCCGCAGGACGTGCGGAGGCTTCCGGAAAGCGGGCCGTCAACTCCGCGGCGATTCCGGAAGCGGTCCGGAAATTGTCGCCGTAGACCACCGCGGTCGAGGCATTCAGAATCCGGCGCCAGGGAAGATTTCCCTTCTCTCCATGAAGACTGAAAAGCGATGCGCCGTTCCATGGTCTTCCAAGCGCGGCAAAGAGCTTTTGAAACGCCGTGACACAGGGAATCACGCGCAGGTGTTCACTTCCCGCAAGCCTTGCAATGGTTCCTCCGATCCCGTAATAGAGCGGATCCCCGGAGGCAAGAAGCACCACGTTCTCCCGTTCCGCGCGCTTCAGGAGCGTCCGGAGGTCCTCCATCAGGGAGGAGGCGATCAGTTCCACCCGTTCCGCCCGGAACTCCGGGGAGAGAGTCTCCAGAAGCCGCCGTCCTCCGGCAATGACATCGGCCTCAGCCAGAAGCGCATCCTCGCGCCCCCAGTCGCCCATCACGGTAATTTTCCACTCATTCATAAGACACGTTCTCCTCGATCATTGTAAAGAATCACCTCCAGCTTGAGCGATCCGCCCGCCCATGCGCCGAGACGTTCCTCCGCCAGAGGCAGCAGGTTCCGGAGCAACTTCCCGTACGCCTTCTCCCCGATCCGCGCCGCAAGCTCCCCCATGCTGTCGAACTCTTCCAGAGGAAGCTCCGGCGGAAGCGGAAGCCCCATCGAACGGAGACGTTCCGGACGCAGTTTCGTCCTGTGCGCATGCGTATTCTCCTCTCCGCAGGCATATTTGAAGAGTTTTCCCGGCATGCAGACCACCAGAAGATGTCGAAGTCCGGCCGCTTTGGCCGATCGGATTGAAAATGCGATAAAATCAGCAATTCGAACCACTTGCATCGAATCAAGATCGGGATGATCCCGCAGAATCCATTGTTCCGTCCGATTTCCGGTCACCAGCGCGGCACACTCCTTTCCGGAAGCGGCGATCGTCCGCATCTGCAGCGCAATCGTGGAAGCATAGGCCGCATTGGAATAGGGTTTGACAATTCCCCCGCCCCCGAGAATCGAAAGACCTCCGATGATGCCGAGTGTCGGATTCAGCGTTTGTTCCGCGATTTTCGCGCCATCCTGAATGGAAACGGTCAGCAGCCAGGTTCCACGCACCAGTCCCGCGCGCGCCAGATTCTCCACCAGCAGTCGTCGCGGCCCGGGATTGATCGCCCATTTCCCCACCGGAACCGCCAGTCCCGGACGGGTCGCCTTTCCGATTCCTTCCCCTCCGCGAATCCACAGAAGAGCTTCGCCGCAGGGTTCCGGATAGTCGGCCGGAGAGCCCTGCGCCGGATCCGCTTCCGAAAGCCTGACCAGAATATGAGCCTTGTCCGTTGCATCGGGATCATCGCCGGCATCCTTCACGACCAGCGCAGTTGAGGCGTCACAGCGGGCAATCGGAATGGTGAGAGATGTTCCATCCCTCAGGAACACCTCCACGCGCCGCACCGGCTTTCCGTTCCGGGCGGACCAGAGCGCCAGCGCCCCGGCCGTCATGGCGGCTCCTGTCGTGAATCCGCTGCGAAGCGATTCGGCCATCAGAACTCCTCCATGATTGCATGAAGCGCGGCCACCGCCAGGGGACTTCCCCCACGGCGTCCGGTCAGCGTAATGAACGGCACCTCTACAAATCGAAGCAAATCCTTGGACTCCAGTACATTTACAAAACCAACCGGCATTCCGATAATCAAAGCCGGCCGAATTCCATCTTCCAGAATCATCCGAATCAGTCCCGCCAGTGCCAGCGGTGCGTTTCCACAGAGAAACAGGGCCCCGTTCAACTCCTTCCGATGAAGTTCAACGGCAGCAAGAGCACGCGTGATTCCTTTTTCCGCAGCAAGTTCCGCGACCTCCTTCGAGGCCACTTCACAGACAATTCCCTCCCGCGTATAGGAGGAGTTCCAACGCTTCAGCCTGGTCACGGAAAGACCGGATTTTATCATATTGGAATCGGTGTAAATCAATGCGCCGGAACGCAATGCGTCTCTTCCTGCCGCAATCGGATCCCCATGGAAGCGCAGAAGATCCAGAATGGAGAAATCGGCGGTCGTATGCACCAGCCTTCTTGCCACGTGCCATTCCTCCTCCGTGAAACGTGCACGCCGTTCCGGGGAGACCTCGGCATCAATCCGGCGGAAACTCTCCGCCTCGATCGCACTTCCCGGAAGCTCCCAGGAGATCCGGTCAAAATATTCCTTCGGGACATCTCTCATTTTCCACCTCGTTTCAATCCCATTCGCGCATACAGGGCCTTCAGATCAATCCGCGACCGGAGATGATCCGCAAGGCGGTTCAGCGATTCTTCGGTTCCGTAATGCGCCGTCCCGTCCGCAAGCGCCTCCATCCCGCGAGCCTGACGGATCCGGTTCAGGAACTTCCGACGGAAATGGTCGTCATCAAAAATACCGTGCAGATACGTCGTGAAAATCCGGCCCGCTCCGAATCCGACCGGAGAGGAGTCCGCACCTTCCATCAGCACATAACAATCTTCCCTGCAAGTCGTTACGCCATTATGAATTTCATAGCCGCTCACCAAAGTTCCATCCGCAAGCATTCGTCCTTTTGTCTGCCGGAGCGTCTTCTCCTTGCGCATGACCGTTTCCAGCGGCAGAAGCCCCAGGCAAGTCACCGACTCGCGCTCCGACTCGACATGTTCCGGATCCAGCAGCACCTTTCCCGCCAGCTGAAGTCCTCCGCACACCCCGAGGAACCACGCCCCTCTCCCGACCGCGGTACGAATCTTCTCCGCCAGACCCGAGGACTCCAGAAACGCCATGTCATCCGCCACGCTCTTGCTTCCGGGAAGAATCACAAGATCCGGTTCCCCGAATTCCTCCGCGCAATGAATCTTCCGGATCGTCACATCCGGCTCCAGCTCCAGAGGAGTGAAATCCGTGAAGTTGGCAATGTGTCCGAGTCCGATCAAAACCGCATCAAGCGTCTTTTCCAGCTTCGGCGCGGGCCGGATCAGCGAAAAGTTCACGGAATCCTCCTCCGGGAGTCCGATGTCGCGCAGATAATCCACCACACCGAGAACCGGATGGCCCGTCATTTTCCGAACATAGTCGTGCGCCGGCGCCAGAAGAGTCGGATCCCCCCGGAACTTGTTCACAAGAAACCCATACAGCAGACGGCGTTCCGAGGGGTCGAGCGTTGCATACGTTCCGAGAAAGGAAGCATAGACGCCACCCCGATCAATATCCCCAGCAAGAATCACCGGCGCCTGCGCGTACTGCGCCATTCTCATGTTGACCAGATCCCCGGATTTTAAATTGACCTCTCCCGGACTGCCCGCCCCTTCCAGAATCAGGGCATCATACTGTTCGGCCAGTTCATCGTAGCATCGGCAGACCTCTTTCCAGAGCTCCTTCTTATGCGCATAATACTCCCGCACCTTCATGCAGCCGATCGGCTTCCCGCGGACAATCACCTGACTGCCCATGTCACTGGAGGGCTTCAGAAGAATCGGATTCATCCGGACATCGGGATCCAGTCGCGCCGCCTCCGCCTGCACCACCTGGGCGCGGCCCATCTCGCCGCCGTCCGCAGTCACAAACGAATTCAGCGCCATATTCTGCGCCTTGAAGGGCGCGATCCGGAACCCGTCCTGAAGCAGAATCCGGCAGAACCCCGAAACCAGAATGCTTTTTCCCGCATTCGACGCCGTTCCCTGAATCATCAGAGCCGGTTTCCGCACCCGCGTCCCCGCGATGTGCACTCTGCCGGGCGTCAGCAGATCCGACAACGCGGAAACAAGCCGCTCATTCTCCTCCCGCGTGCGGACCGCAAGGCGGAAAAAGGAATCATCCAGCCCCTCGAAATTCCCGCAGGAACGGACCGCGATCCGATATTTTTTCAGCAGAGGCTCCCGAAGATCCCGCCCTTTCACCAGAAGAAAATTTGCCATGGATGGATAGACCGTCACTCCCGGCAGGGTCTTCAGAGCCGAACTCAGCTCCTCGCGCAGCTGCGCCGTTCCGGACCGGCAGCGCCGCGCATAGGAATCCTCCATCGAAAACAGAAACTCCGCCACGGAAAGCGCCGCCGCTCCCAGCATCCATTCCGGCTGAAGACGGCGAAGTTTTCCGATCACCTCCTCCGAGGCAATGCAGTAGCCGATCCGAATTCCCGGAACCGCATAGAATTTCGTCATCGACCGAAGCACCGCCACATGCGGAGACAACGCATGGGGCACCAGAGAGAAGCCTTCCGGAAGAAATTCCATAAACGCCTCATCCACCACAAAATATGAATCCGGATGCCGTTGAATGAGTGCCGAAAGCTCCGAAGCCGGACACACCCCCCCGTTTGGATTGTTCGGATTGCCGAGCATCACCAGATCGCCCGGACGAATCATCCGTTCCAGCTTCTCCCAATCCGCCGTCATATCCGCCTCCAGCAGAAACGGCACACACTCCAGACCGCACGACTCGCATGCGCCCCGGTACTCCAGATATCCGGGCGCCATCACCACCGCCCGCTTCGCCTCAAACACCCGCGGCAGAAGATACAGCAGCTGATTCGATCCGTTTCCAAACAGCAGATTCTCCCGGCCGATCCCCAGTTTCCGCGCGGCAAGCTCGCAAAGGCTCCCGCAATACGGCTCCGGGTAGGATTCCGCCGAGTCAAACGCCCGGAAATACACCGGGAAAAGTCCCTCGGGCGGACCGAACGGATTCAGATTCACGCTGAAATCCAGAATCTCCTCCGGCCGACAGCCCGCCAGCTGCGCAAGTTCATTCCGATTTCCCCCGTGTCTCATTTTCCCGTTTTCCCCAGCAGCATGGACAGATACTCCTCCGGACGAGCGGCAATCTCTTCCGGATTCTTCGAAACGAACTCATTTTCGAGCCCGATGTTGGCTCCGTATACCATCGAGCATCCCCGTTCCCGCAGAAGCGCCGCATAGCGATCGCGCTCCCGGTAGGTCTTGAGAAACACCACCGTTCCCTCCGGCTTCAAAACCGCCTCCAGCTCCGCGGAATCCGGAGCCAGATAACCCGGGACAATCCGCAGCACGTCATTGTCTTCCACCAGCACCTCGGCGGAGGCGGCGGCAAGCGCGCTCCAGGAATTCACCCCCGGAACGATCTCAAAGGAAAGCTCCGGCTCCAGTTGCCGCAATGACCGCAGAAGATAACCGCAGGTGCTGTATGTCATCGGATCGCCGATCGTCGTAAACGCGCAGTCGTTTCCGGCATTCAGTTCGTTCAGGATCCGGTGCGCATGTTCGTCGATGCGCGCCAGACGCTCCGGAAAATTCCGCGCCATCGTGAACTCCAGCTCGACTCTCCGCGCGGAAATGCCCGGCAGCGAATCGATGATCTTCCCGGAGACGCTCCGGGAACTCTGCCGGGACGCCACCGTGTATATCACCTGCACATTCCGCAGAATTTTGGCGGCTTTCAACGTCACAAGTCCCGGATCGCCGGGACCGAGTCCCACTCCGTAGAATTTACCTTGTTTCATGCCGCAGTCCCTCCGCGAAATAGTCCGCGATTTCCGGATACTCGCAAAGCCCCTTCAGCTCCTCATCCGTGGAGAATCCGTCCATTTCCAGACGAGACTTCCAGGAGGACGCATCCTCCCCTGCCAGGTCATTCACCGCATGGTCGCCCGCGACAATCATCAACGGCCGCAGCGTCAGGTGGTGAATTCCCGCCTCCTTCATCCGGACAACCGCATCCTCCAGACGGAGAGAACCTTCCACACAGGCCACGAACACATTCTCATTCCGTTTCCGCAGTTCCTCGCCCAGTGCGGCATAGGCGAAATCGGTTCTGCCATCCTCGTGACCATGCCCCATGAAGAGCAGTCCGCGCCCCGGCTCGAACCGCTCCGGAAGCGTCAGCATCAGTGCGGAGACAAAACTGCGGAGCGTCTCCGGATTCGCCAGCGGAGGAAGCGGATACTCAATCTTCATGGTCCGCTCCCAGCTGTTCAGAAGCGATTCGATCGCCGAAAACTCCTCCCCCATGGCCAGGAACGCGGGGAACGCCCGCAGACGCCGGACCCCTTCCGCGGCAAAATGCCCCAGCGCCTCCTCCACCGTCAGGACCTGCCGTCCCGCCTCGCGCAGTTTCCGCACCACGCGCGCGGAACAGTACGCCGTCAGGAACTCCTCCTCCGGATACACGGCCCGGATCCGTTCCTCCAGCACGCGATACGCCTTTTCCGCCCGCGAGACCGTGGTTCCGAATACAATCAGAAGCAGCGCCGTCTTTTCCGTCTTCATTTTCCATCTCCTCCCTTTTTGCAGGACGCGACCGGAATGAAACAGGGAATATGATCCGGTCCGTCGATAATTTCAGCCTTGATCTCGAACACATCCTCCAGCACCTCCGGACGGATGATCTCCGCGGGCGGGCCGCAATACCGGATCCGCGCATTCTTCACCGCGGCCAGACGATGCGAACAGCGGGCCGCAAGATTCAGATCATGCAGAACCATCAGAATCGTCAGATTCAGCGTCCGGTTCAGCATCCGGATCAGCTCCAGCACCTCGAACTGGCAGCAGACGTCCAGAAAGGTCGTCGGTTCGTCCAGCAGCAGCACCTCCGGTTCCTGCGCCAGCGTCATGGCGATCCAGGCGCGCTGACGCTCCCCGCCGGACAGCGTGGAAAGATTCCGCTTCCGCAGACCTTCCAGACGCGTCATGCCAAGAACATTCTCCACCACTTCGCAGTCATGCGAATCCAGTCCGCAGAACACCTTTCTATGCGGAAAACGTCCGTACCGGACCAGCTGCTCCACGGTCAGATCCTCCGGAGCCGAATGCGTCTGCGGCAGAAGCGCCATCTGTTTCGCCAGTTCAGCGGTATTCATGGAATGCACGGACTTTCCATCCAGAAGCACACAGCCTCCCTGCGGACGCAGAATCCGGCCCACAGTCTTCAGAAGTGTTGATTTTCCGCATCCGTTCGGACCGATCAGCGTCAGGATCTCCCCTTTTTTCACCGAAAGGGAGATGCCGTCCAGCACCCGTTTTCCTCCGTATCCAGCGGTCAGACCTTCCATCTCAAGTTTCACTGCGACCCCTCCTCAGAAGATACAGGAAAAACGGAGGCCCGAGAAGCGCCATAATCACGCCCACCGGCAGTTCCATCGGCTCCATCACCATCCGTCCGACCGTATCGCAGGCCATCACCATGCCCGCCCCGAACAGTGCGCATCCGGGAATCAGAAGCCGGTAGTCCGATCCCAGAATCAGGCGTACCATATGCGGCGCAATCAGTCCCACGAATCCCAGCATCCCGACCACGCTCACCGCGGCGGCGGCAAGCAGCGCACTCACGGCAAGCAGCAGAAAACGGACCCGCTCCACATGAATTCCGAGTCCCGCCGCAATCTCGTCGCCCAGCGTCAGAATGTTCAGCTTGCGCGACAGCGCCATCGCTGCCGCCGCCCCCCCGAACAGATACCATTTCACCAGATGCAGCTGCTCCCACGATCGCGCCGAAAGACTTCCCACCGTAAAATCCAGAATTCCCGCCACCTTCTCCGCATTCAGAATCAGCACCGTGCTGCTCACCGCTCCCAGCATGCTCGCCACCGCGACTCCCGAAAGAATCAGACGCACCGGATTCACGCCGCGTTTCCACGCCAGAAGATACACGCAGACCGCCGTCGCCAGCGCTCCGCAGAACGCCGCCGGAATCAGCAGCGCACTGAACTGCGGCAGGACCAGCAGAATCAGAATCCCCGCCAATCCCCCTCCCGCGGAAACCCCGATGATCCCCGGAGCCGCAAGAGGATTGCGCATCACACCCTGAAGAATCGCTCCCGAAATGGCCAGCGCCGCTCCCACCAGTCCCCCGAGAAGCACCCGGGGCAGACGGATGTTCCAGAGAATCTGATAGTTCACATCCTCCGCCGATCCCTTCCACAGCGTCGACAGAATCCCCCCGAAGGAAAGCTCCAGCGATCCGCAGCGCATTCCCGCAAGAAACGCGACGCATGCAAACAGCACAAGCAGAAACAGAACTCCTCCCCGCCAAGCTCTTCCGGTCCGGATGCGCGACCAGTTCATCTTACCACTCCTCCCCCGGATACATCCGCTGCGCCAAGCCCCGGAACGCCTCCGGAAAACGAGTCCCGGGAAGATACAGGTACAGTTCCACCGGAAGAAAATACACCCGGTTTCTCTTCGCGGCTCCCAGCTGTTTCCACGCAGGCTGCTTCATCAGTTCCTCTGTCACCTTTCTCTGAATCTTCTCCGTCGCCCCCATCGTTATTATAAAGATGATTTCCGGATCTTCAAGCAGAAATCGTTCGAAACTGAAAGGAATTCTGCCGTTTCCCCGTTCCGTGACAATATTCCGTCCGCCGAGGCGCGTCAGCATGTGCGCGGTATTCACACCGCTCTTCTCCAGAGAGAACCCCCGCGAGGACGCAAACAGAACCGCAAAACGAAGCGCCTTCCGACGCTTCGCCTTCCGGCAGAGGGCCTCCACCTCCTGCACAATTTTTTCCGCCTGCCGGTTCTCCGCCAGCGAGGACCCGTTCAGACGGCAGAAAAAGTCGAGAATCTCCAGAAAATCAGAATAATTTGTGTAGTCCAGATAGACCGATTCGATTCCGGTCCGCTCCAGAATTCCCCGCAGCGCCCGGTGCTTTTCATGCTTGAGGGCAAACAGCACAAGCGAAGGACGAAGCGCAAGCAGTTTTTCCGCATTCGGAGTTGTCACCTGCCCGATCGCCGGCAGCGCACGCGCCTCCGGAGGAAGAGTCCCCTTCGCTTTCACCGAAGGAATCCCGACCGCCGTTCCGCCGGCACAATACCAGAGCTGCGCAAGAGAGGTATAGGCAATTACGGTCCGCTTCGGCATCTTTGTCAGAGAGACGACCCGTCCATCTTCCTGCCGGTACGTCACCGTCCTCTCCGTTTCGGACACGATCTCCCCTCCGCAGAGACGGGCTCCGCAGCAGAACACAATCAGCATGGCGACCAGAGATTTCATTGCCATGCCTCCGCCGCGGCTTCCATCAGATCCGTCGCCATGGGACGATGAGTGAAATCCGCAAGTTCCGTCATCCGGAACCATCCGTTCCGCGCGGGGAGGAGATATCCAGCCTCCACCCACTTCGGAATGGCCCGTTCCAGAGACTCCCGGATCCTTCCCGAACGCTCCGGAGCCACCGCCGCGATCCGCCCGGGATTCAGCGACCGGCGGTTGTAAAGCTCTCCGGACAGCTCTCCGCTCACCGGAAAATCCGGAGGCAGCATTCCCACCGACGCCAGAGGTTTGCGGTCCTCCATGACCAGCCTCTCATACTCTCCGGCATCCGCACTCTGCAGAATCCGGCAGCCGCCAAGACGGCCGACCGCCTTCATCCCGAACGGAAGACATACATTTTTATACGCCGAGATGCTGTTGTTCAAATTCCGTTCCCGGGTCTCGAACGCAAAGTGCATCGGCGAAAGCCGGATTGCTCCGCACTCCTCCATCCGCGCAAGCGCTTCCCGGAACATGGCAAAGGCCGCATCCAGCGAAGGAAGCGGAGGAAGCCGCCCGGCCGCAAGATGATTCTCCAATGGCAGGTGCTTCCGTGATTTCAGATGATAAAAGTCCACGCCGGACACCCTCGTTTCCTCCATCAGGATCCGCAGATCCTCCGTCCACTGCTCCGCCGTCTGTCCCGGAAGCCCGTACAGAAGATCCACCACAACCGAAGCCTCGTTCCGTGCGGAGACGCGGTTCAGAAGCGCCGGAATCTCCGTGCCGGACGTTCTCCGGCCGAGAAGACGCCGCGTCTCCGTCCGGAAAGTCTGCACCCCGATGGAGAAACGGTTCACACCGCTTTCCAGATACGCATCCAGTTTGCCGGAGGAAAGGTCGTCGATCCGTCCCTCCACCGTGATCTCGCAGTCGTTCGTCAGGCGGTAGCGGGAACGCAGGGTTCTCATCACGGCGGAGAAATCCTCCGCGGCCAGCCCGGTCGGTGTCCCTCCTCCGAAGTAGACGGCATTCACCGGAAAGCGTCCGAGCAGATCCGCGGAACTCTCCAGTTCCCGGCAGAGCAGCCGCGCATAGTTGTGAAACGTCTCCTCATCCGCCGTGTCCAGAAAAAAAGGACAGAACAGACAGCGCGACCGGCAGAACGGGATGTGGATGTAAAGCGTTCTCCGCGACGGCGTATCCCGCGACGCCGCCTCTTCCAGGGCGGCAAAGGGATCGGAGAGCTCCTCCGAGGGATACCCCATCACGCCACGGCGGATCGGATCGTTTCCTTTCATGGCCATCGCTCCCCTACCGCATCGGATTGTAAAGATCGGTGGACGGCTTCGCCGGATCCGGCGCAACGCCCCCTCCGACAAAGCCGACATGATACATCACCGCGGATTCATCCGGATTGGAATCCCGCATTCGCTCCGCGGAGGCGTGACCGTCAACCCACGCCACGCCCGCCGTGCGGAAATGACGGAAATAGGTCGTCCCCGAATCCTTGTATTTCCAGGAACTGCCGCCGACCTCCTGCGGCTGAATCTTGCAGTAGAGATACGGCGAAATTTTCGCGGGTTTGTAAAGAGTCGATCCCATTTTCGAGCGGGCGCAGTCGGAAAAGGCAACCGTATCGGAGGTCCGCTTCATCTGCGACCGCTTGAAAAAGTGGCGTGTCTTGTCTTTGCTGTCGGGATAGCCGCCAAGCCAGATGGCGTTGTAGCCGTACCCCGTCGCTTCCGACACGCTCGTGAATTCGGAGAGCTTCTCCGACGGGCAGAAAATCACCTTCGGAGCGCATCCCAGATACGATCCCAGCATCGCATTTTTCGTCAGATCATACGTCTTGTCGGAATTCTTGTAGCCGATCCAGTAGTCGGCATTCACATCCGAGGTCCCGTTCGGAGCGTTGCTGTACATGACAAAATATTCATCATAATCATTGGCATACATCTGGTTCGCTGTCCCGATCTGCTTCAGGTTCCCGATGCAGTTGATTCCCAGCGTCTTGTTCCTGGCGCTGTTCAGCGCCGGAAGCAGCATTCCGGCCAGAATCGCCAGAATGGCGGCGACCACCAGAAGTTCTATCAGTGTGAAATTTTCACGACGGATTCCCCTCGACGGGGACGGCGGATAAGACCCATGATGCAGCATGACCAGCTCCTTTTGTGTTACGCGCACCAAACCGGGGAAGCGCTGATTGCCCGGCGTTCTAACGACCATGAAAGGATCTGGCTTGCCGTTTCCGGCTTCACAGTTGCGCGACAGCTTCCGACTTTCACGGAATTCACTTGTCATGGTCTGCGGAAAGCAATACTATATCGCAGAAAAGGGAAAAGTCAATCCTTTTTTCCCTCCGGAGCGGAAAAAGCGGGCGCTCCCTCTCCGGGCGGATCCGCGGTCATGCCGCACCGCAGATCATACAGTTTCGGAATCAGATATTTGATGACGGCCGCCGCCGGCACCGCAAGAATCATACCGGCAATTCCGGCGACAAGACCGCCGATCAGAACCACAAGAATCGTCTCCAGCGTGCTCAGTCCGATCGCCCCCCCGACAAACGAGGGATAGAGGATCAGCTGTTCCAGAATGCCGTTAATCAGACAATAGGCCGCAATCACCCCGATCAGTGTCACCACCAGGTGCGATTCGCAGAACCCGATGCACACGCCCGCTGTCAGGGCAAAACTGGCGATCGGCCCCAGGAACGGCAGAAGAATCGTCAGTCCCGCAAGCACCGCCAGCGGAATCGCATACGGAACCGAAAACAGGGAGAACAAAATCAGGTAGAGAACACTTTCGATCAGAATAATGGAGATGTATCCCCGCACCCAGCGCTGGAACATTGTGCCGATGGTGTTGATGATTCCGGCGGCTTCGGTCCGCGTCTTTTCCGTGGTTGCCGGCAGCCATGCCGTGCTGAACAGCGCATGAACGCACCACTCCCCGACATTCGCCTTCCCCTCCGCATCGCGGAACAGCGCCATCTTCTGAAGAAAGAACAGAAGGAAAAACACAAACAGAAGAATGTCAAACGCAAACGTGCCCAGATGGGACGCCAGCGAAAACAGCGTCCCGAGAATTCCCTTTCCCCGCGAAAAAGCAAACATCGCCACCTCCGAGCGGTTCGCCTGAATGTACTCCCGGATCAGGGGTCTCAGTTTCTCAAAAAGGGTCTGAAGAGTCATCTCCGCGGAAACGGAACGCTCCGGCAGATCCGTCGACGCACCGTCTTCCGAAAGACTCGCCGACACGGCCGTCCCATCATCCGCCGGGGTTTCCGCGCCGCGTTCCGTCTCTCCGTTTCTCCCTTGCCCCGCACGGTCACGAGCGGACCCCTTTTCCCGACTGATCCAGGCTGCGACCTTCGACTCCGCCTGCTTCAGAACCGGACTCTCCGCCGCCCAGGAGTTGATGGCTCTTCCCGTGTCCAGAGCCATCGGAATGAGAATGGAAGCAGTCAGAAGCAGAAACAGCACCACCGCCCCGATGCAGGTCAGAAACGCGGCAAGCGAGGCGTTCAGAACCAGACGCTCCCGTCTTGCCTGCATCTGCTCGCCAGACGACCGCGGGTCCTTTTTCCGCATAAGACGGTCCCGCAGACGCGCAAAAGGCGAGAAGAGCAGAATCGCCAGAGACGCGCATCTTCGCGCCATCCGGGAACCGAAGACCCGGTTCTCAAAAAATTTCTCCAGAGGCAGCAGAAAATAGGCGGCAATTATGCCGAAAACCAGCGATTTCAGGAACGTTGCCGCAAGCACGAACAGAAGGATCACCACCAGAGCCACGGCAATCCCCGCGCCCGACTCCATGACCTTTTTCCGAATTCCGGAATCCATCGATTTCTCCTCTTCTTCGTTTGATGTTCAAAATGCGTCCGGAATCCGGCGGCGGTCAGAGTTTCGGAACCGCGCCCGTCACGGCGAGAATCTGCGGCAGAAGCTGTTTCTTGCGGCTGAGCACGCCGGGCAGCATAAAGAGTCCGTCCGCCCGCTTCCGGTACGGGAGGTTCCGGATAATCGCGGGAGAGCCCGCCATCAGAAGTTCGGAATTGCCGCGCACCGGATCGGTCACCATAAGACCGATGAAATCGAGTTTCTCCTCCGCCATGATCCGCTCCATCTCCTTGCGGAGCTCGGCCTGGCGCCGGTGCAGGAGCTCGAGATTGTTCTCCTCCACCTGCGAAAGAGCGAAGCGATAGGCATTTTCCATGTACGTCTTGCGGTCGGCGTCGATGACCTCCGGCGAAGACTTGACCGCCAGCGGCGAGTCGATGCGCATGAGGCCCTTCATCAGATCCCCGGCGGATGTTCCGGAAATCTTTTCCAGCCATGCGGCGGTATCCCGGTCCAGCAGAGTCGTGGTCGGCGACTGGAAGAGCAGCGTGTCCGTCACGATGCCGCTCAGGAGGACCGCCGCGATTTCACGGGTCGGCCGCAGTCCCGCGGAACGGTACATGCCCGCGACCAAAGTACAGGTGCTGCCGACGACATCGGCCGTGAATTTGATCGGTTCCGCCGTCGGCTTCATCCCGATCCGGTGGTGATCCACGACCTCGATGACGGGAACCTCCTCCAGCCCCGGAATGCCCTGCGTGATCTCATTGTGATCCACCAGGATCATCGCAAACGGAGCGGGAGCGGAGAGCGAAGCCTTGGAAACGATCCCCTCCAGCCGTCCGTCATGATCGCACACGGGAAACACATCCTCCGGCGACGAAAGAATTCTCGGGCGGATCTCCCGCACCATATCATCCCTGGCCAGCACCGCCGCGGTCCGGTTCAGCGACGCGTTCGCCGCGGGAGAGCTGAACTTCAAGCGGCGGATCACCGTTGCGGAATCGCACGCGGTTCTCAGAATCGTCACATTCCGGAACTTCGCCAGCTCGACCACCGAGGACTCCACCGGACAGTTCCCCGTGATAATCAAAAGACGAATCGGCCTCTGAAGCACCCGGAGATGGATCTCCGGACGGTCCCCCACAATAATCAGCGGCTCGCTGGCGTGGGCGGAATTCAGATGCCGGTCGAAGAACTCCGGACTCATCGCGGCCACAAAAGCATCGAAATGACGGAGTTTTTCATCGGGCGTTCCCGCAAGACTCTCCGCCTGAAGCACCTTCTGAATCATGGACACGGAGGAGTAGACGGTTCTCCCCGTGAGACTTTTTTCCGCATCGGCGTTCTCCCCGATGTTCAACAGGTCGGAAAGCAGGGAAAAGGGACTGAGAATTCCCAGATATTTCCGCTGCGAATCCACCACGGGAAGCGCGGGGGCGTTGGCCTCCTTCAGCATTTTCACGGCCTCGAAAAGGGAGAGGTCGGAAGGGATCGCGCGGCAGTTCTCCTCCATGATGTTGCCGACGCGCACATACACGTCGTTCCGGCACTGCGGAGCCTGCAGCTTGAACTGGCGGAACACCCACGCGGCACGCTCCGGCATAAGACCGGGACAGATCGGCGTGACGTTCGCGTGCCCGAGCGCATGTTTGAGCGCCGCAAGCGCATAGGCAGCCATCACGCTGTCGACATCCGGATTCCGGTGCCCGGAAATGAGCACCGGACGGGACTCTGTCTGAGTCCGGGTTCGCAATTCCATGACGACGGATCAGCCTTTCGGAAGCTGGAAGGCTTCGACGATGTCGTCCACCTGCTTCTGATTGATCGGCTTAAGCGTACCGATCCGTCCGGCAAGAAGGATGCACTTCGCCGTGAATTCGGAGACCTCGAGCCGGTCGAACGCTTCGATCAGCGTTTTCCCGCAGGAGATGACGCCGCAGTTTTCCACCATGAGCACCGGGGTCGCCGGCGTGATGCGGTCCACGACTTTCAGCGGCTCATTGAAGTATTCCGCGGAGGAAATCAGCGGAATGTCGCGAAGCTGAATATAGCTTTCGGGAATGGTCCGGCTGTCCATCCGGGTTCCGGTGGAGGCGAAGGCCATCGCGTTGGGCGGACGAGTCATGATAATGGCGTTGACCCAGCCGCAGCGGCGATAGATCTCGCGGCAGAGGGAGGAACCGGAGGAGGGAATCTTTCCGGCTTCCCGCTTGCCGTTGACGATGCGCACCATGTCGGCGGCATTCATGTCCATCGGATCGAAACGGGTCGGAGTGACGATGAAGTCGTCCTCCGCGAGTCTGGCGGAAAGGAAGGCATTTCCGGTGAAAAGCAGTTTCTGGCGATAGGCCCGTGCGCGGAAATTGATGATGGAGTCGCGCATTTCGCACTCGTACGGCGAAGCGCTGACGGGCACAAATTCCGGCCAGACGGTCCGCTTGGGTTCCCCCTGCGGATGACGCAGTTCTCCGAGTCCGCTGGCATGGATCTGGATCCGGGCGATGTAGTCGAGGGATTCAAAGCGGGTGAAGGCCTCGGAGATGGTGGCGCCGCACATGACAGCTCCGTGATTTTCCATCATGACGCAGTCGGCGCCCTTCTCGAATTCAGCGGCGATGATTTCCCCCAGGGATCTGCTTCCGGGGATATCATAGCGCGAGAAGGCGACTTTTCCGCAGGCTTCCCGGCAGCCGGGAACCAGCGAGGGATCCGGACATCTGCCGACCAGACTGAACGCCACCAATGCCGGCGAATGCGCATGAAGAACCGCACGGACATCCTTGCGCAGAGAGTAAACGGCGGTATGGAACGGCAGCTCGCAGCTTGGACGATGCTTGCCGATGATTTCGCCTTCGGCAGTGACCATGACAATGTCATCGGGTTTGAGGGATCCCTTGTCGATTCCGCTGGGAGTGATCCAGATGTTTCCGTCATCGTCCTTGATGGAGAGGTTTCCGCCGGAAGTGGTCGTCATTCCGTAATCGTAGAGACGCTGGAGGGTGGCCACGAGAATATTGCGCGGATGCGTGTAATTGCAGCTCATTTGAAAACTCCTTTTCTTTTTGATTTGAGTTGACGGAAAGAATATACAGTATTCTGTGAAATTATGCAAGCACTCCGGGGAAACAAAGATGGGGAAATTCCCCGGTTCCGCGAGGAGCGGCGTCCCGGACGATCCGTTTCCGGGACGATCCGGATGGAATCAGCGGCAAACGGAGTTCCGTCATCGGCCGGAAAACGGCGGAAAAAACATCATGACCGGATGCCGATCTCCATGAGAAAATCGTTCCGGGAGCAACGGTTCTTCGCCTGCAACCGGCGCCATTCCGTCCCGGAAAGACGCCCGTGATTCCGGCTGTGAAAAATACACGTTGAGAAATTCGCCGTTCCAATTCGGAAACAAACCGTTCCTTTGTGTGAAAAATACAATTTTTTTTCGCCTTGAATCGCTGTGAAAAGAGTTTTTGCGCGAGTCTGCATTTGACTTTTGTGATCCGAACGGATATATTAGTTGTGAAATGAATCACGGAAGTACAGAAAATCATTTTCACAAAAGCTAATTTCCAGAAACAACGGTGAAATCGGCGGAAGGGAAATCGTTTTCTGTGCTTTTTCCTGTGCGGAAAAGATGCGAATCTTCGACGCGGAAAATCGACAGGACGGAACATTTACCCTAACAGGAGGAATAAGAATGGATGCATCTGTAAGAGAGCGCGAGGCGGAAAAAGCAGTTTCGCGCATGGAGGAGGCCGAAGCCGTTCTCCGCGAGTACAACTACGACAAAGCAAAGCTCGTGCCGATTCTCCAGGCGGTACAGGCCCGGTACAACTGGCTCTCCAAAGAGCTTCTCAGCTATATTGCCTGCGCTCTGGGGCTTCCCCCCGCAAGAGTTTACGGAGTGGCAACCTTCTATGCCCATTTCTCCCTCAAGCCGAAAGGAAAAAACATCATCCGCCTCTGCGACGGCACCGCCTGTCATGTGAAGGGCTCCACCACGATTTTGGACGCCCTCTACGAAAAACTCAACATCAAGCCCGACCGCGACAGCACCGACGATATGATGTTCACGGTTGAAACCGTCAGCTGCCTCGGCGCCTGCGGACTGGCGCCCGTCATGCTCGTCAACGACGATGTTCACGGACAGGTCAAACCCTCCGATATTCCGAAAATCATCGACGATCTCCTCGCCAAACAGGGATCGCAAACTGCAAATGAGGTGGCATAATGGCGAAACTTACAGTGGCGGACGTCAAACAGCGCATCAGCGATTACGCCGCAAAACACGATAAAGTCGCCCGCAGAATCATTGTCTGCGGCGGTACCGGCTGCGTGGCAAACGGATCTCTCAAGCTCCGCGACGCCCTCGTCGAGGAACTCAAAAAGGCCGGTCAGGCCGTGGAAGTCGATCTGGAGCACGAGTCCGCGGACCAGGTGCAGAACGCCTGTACCTACGTTTCCAAAAGCGGCTGTCAGGGTTTCTGTCAGATGGGACCGCTCGTCCGGATCCTTCCCGACGACATCATCTATACCAAGGTTCAGGCCTCCGATGCGCGTGAAATCGTGCAGGAAACCATTCTGAAGCACAGCGTCATCGACCGTCTTCTCTACCTGAACCCCAGCGATGGAAAACGCTACAAGGGCGAACACGAAATTCCGTTTTACAGCAGACAGCACCGTCTCGTTCTGGCCAACTGCACCATCGAGCCGGACAGCATCGGCGAATATTTCTACAAACGCGGCTATGAAGGCGCAATCAAGGCCTACACCCAGATGACGCCCGAAGAGGTCTGCACCGTCATGGAGGCTTCCGGACTGCGGGGACGCGGAGGCGGCGGCTTCCCCACCGGCAGAAAATGGAGATTCACTCTCGCCTCTCCCGGACCGAAAAAATACGTCATCTGCAACGGCGACGAAGGCGACCCGGGAGCCTTCATGGACCGCTCCGTTCTGGAGGGCAATCCCCATGCCGTCATCGAAGGCATGATGATCGCCGCCCGTGCCATCGGCGCCGATGAAGGCTATGTGTACGTGCGTGCGGAATACCCGCTGGCCGTCGTCCGCATGCGCAAGGCGGTGAAGGACGCGGAGGAAGCGGGAATTCTCGGAGACGACATCTTCGGAACCGGCTGTTCCTTCCGCATCACGGTGATGGAAGGCGCGGGCGCGTTCGTCTGCGGAGAAGAGACCGCGCTGATGGCCTCCATCGAAGGCAAACGCGGCATGCCGATGCCCAAGCCGCCGTTCCCGGCGCAGAAGGGTCTCTGGGGCAAGCCGACGGTCATCAACAATGTGGAAACGCTGGGCACCGTTCCGTACATTCTGCGGGAAGGCGCGGCGAAGTTCCGGGAGCTCGGAACCCCGACCTCGCCCGGAACCAAAACCTTTGCCCTCACCGGACATGTGGCAAACACCGGACTGATCGAGGTGCCGTTCGGCGCCACTCTGAATGAAGTCGTCAACGAGATCGGCGGCGGCGTCACGGGCGCCGATGGAAAAGTCTCCATCGACAACTTCAAATCCGTTCAGATCGGCGGACCTTCCGGCGGATGCCTGACCAAGGAAATGCTGAATCTTCCGCTTGACTTCGACTCCCTCAAGAGCGTCGGTGCAATGGTCGGTTCCGGCGGACTTGTGGTCATGAACACCGGCACCTGCATGGTTTCCGTGGCGAAATTCTTCATGCACTTCACGCAGAACGAATCCTGCGGAAAATGCGTTCCCTGCCGTGAAGGCACCAAGCAGATGCTCGCTCTGCTGGACGACATCACCAAGGGAAGAGCCGATGAACACACGCTGGATCTTCTGGAACAGACGGCATTGGCCGTTCAGAAAGGCTCCCTCTGCGGTCTTGGAAAGACGGCGCCGAATCCTGTTCTCTCCACACTGAAGCACTTCCGTGACGAGTATCTGGTCCATGTCCGGGAGAAACGCTGTCCGGCGGGTCAGTGCAAGGCGCTTGCGTTCCCCGAAATTATCGCATCGAAATGCAAAGGCTGCTCCGCCTGTGCGAAGAAATGCCCGGTGGGCGCGATCTCCGGCGAAATCAGAAAACCGTTCCACATCGACCCGGCGAAATGCATCAAATGCGGCGCCTGCAAAGCGGCGTGCAAGTTCTCCGCGATCTCCGGCATCTAACTCTTGTAAGGATACGTTAAAATGACAACACCAGAAGTGAAAACTCTTACAGTCAACGGCGTTCAGGTTGAAATTCACGGAGAACGCAATCTTCTTGAAGTGATCCGGAAAACCGGAATTGAACTGCCGACGTTCTGCTATCATTCGGAACTCAGCGTTTACGGCGCATGCAGACTCTGTCTGGTTGAAGTGGAAAAGCGCGGCATCATGGCGGCGTGCTCCACTCCTCCGGAAAACGGAATGGTCATCAAAACCGATACAAAGCAGCTGCGCGACATCCGCAAGATCAATATCGAGCTGCTTCTTGCGAACCACAATCGCGAGTGTCCCTCCTGCGTGCGCAGCGCAAGCTGCACGCTTCAGACACTGGCCCGCCGTCTCGGCGTGGACACCATCCGCTACAAGCAGCGCCAGGAACTGGAACCGATCGACAGAAGCTCGCCCTCTCTGGAGCGCGATCCGAACAAATGCGTGCTCTGCGGCGACTGCGTCCGGGTCTGCACCGAAGTGCAGGGAATCGGCGCGATCGGCTTCTCCTTCCGCGGATCGAAAGCGAAAGTGGCGCCGGCGTTCGACAAGAATCTGGCGGAAGTCGAGTGTGTCAACTGCGGACAGTGCGCGGCGGTCTGCCCGACGGGCGCGATCATTCCGCACCAGAACCGTGAGGAAGTCTGGAACGCCATTCACGATCCCTCCAAAACCGTGGTCGCCCAGGTGGCTCCGGCGGTTCGTTTCGCGCTTGCGGAATTCTTCAATCAGGCTCCCGGACAGAATGTCGCTGGCAAACTGGTCGCGGCCCTCAGAAAGATGGGTTTTGATTATGTCTACGACACCACGTTCAGCGCGGATATGACCATCTGGGAAGAGGCGGAAGAGTTCCTGCGCAGAGTCAAAGCGGGCGGCCCCTTCCCGATGTTCACCTCCTGCTGCCCGGGCTGGGTCAAATATGCGGAAATCAACTTCCCCTCCCTGGCGAAGAATCTCTCCTCCTGCCGTTCTCCGCAGCAGATGTTCGGAGCAACCATGAAGGAAGCTCTTCCGCAGATGCTCGGCAAGAAACGCGAGGATATCGTGGTTGTCTCGATCATGCCCTGCACGGCGAAAAAATACGAGGCGGGACTCGACAAATTCAAAGTCAACGGCAATCCCGATATTGATTATGTGCTCACCACCACGGAAATCGGACGGATGATCGACTCCTTCGGAATCAAATTCAACGAACTGGAGCAGGAAGCGTTCGACATGCCGTTCGGCTTCGGCACCGGCGCCGGCGTGATCTTCGGCACCTCCGGAGGCGTTATGGAAGCGGCTCTCCGCTATGCGGTCGGCAAGATCAACGGAAAAATCCCGATGCATGGTCTTGAATTCCAGGCGGTCCGCGGAAGCCAGCGCTTCAAGGAGACCACCGTCAAGGCGGGCGATCTGGAACTGAAAATCGCCGTGGTCAACACGCTCGGCGCGGCAAAAGAGATTGCCCAGCAGGCGGCCGACGGAAAATCGCCGTACCACTTCATTGAAGTCATGGCCTGTCCCGGCGGATGCGTCTGCGGCGGCGGTCAGCCCATTCAGAACGACCGGGTCACCCGCAACAGCCGGATGGAAGCCGTCTACAAGTGCGACAAAAACATGCAGTTCAAGAACTCTCTTGAGAACCACATGCTCAAGGAGTGCTATGAAAAATACCTCGGCGGACAGCCGAATTCGGAAAAGGCTCATCACCTTCTTCACACCCAATACGAAAACCTCAATGGTATTTTCGATGCGGTCGAGGTGGTCGAAGCTGGAAAGGACAGCAGAAAAATCGCGGTTTCCGTCTGCGTCACTCCGGGCAAGGATGAGAAAAAGAGCGCGGAAGTGCTCGCCGGAATCCTCGAATACGCGGACCGGAAAGGGGTCGCCGACAAGCTCGTTGTCGAAACCGCTTTCGCTCCTTCCTGCACCAAACGGCAGGCGGGCGAGGTCCTCGTCGGAGGCAGATTCTTCGACGGTTCCGATCTGAATGCCGTTCAGAAAGGAATTGACGAGGCCATCGCAAAATAAGGGTCCTTTTCCACGGATTCTTCAGGGGAAAGCCATGCGCTTTCCCCCTTTTTTTCGGAGAAAAAACCCCTTCGGAAAAAAAATCACAAAAGGGACTTGAAAAAAAAAAAGAAGCATATATATTAGTATATATCGCAGGTATTTCCCAAGCCTATTCCCCCCCCTCAGGCCGGATTTACCTGCGATTTTTTATTTCGAAAACTCCGTGCAGCCGAGGAAGAAGACGACACGGCATATCGAAAGTTCCGGTGCGATTTTTTATTTCAGAAACTCCGTGCAGCCGGAAAAGACCTTCAAAGCATCCATTGCCGCCTTCACATTGTGCACCCGGATGATATCATACCCCTGAAGCGCGGAAGCGATCACGGAACCGCAGGTGCCGTAATCGCGGTTCGCGGGGATGGTCTCTCCGGTCAATTTCCCGATGAAAGACTTCCGGGAGGGCGCGGAGAGAAGCGGATATCCCAGGCGAAGCAGCGGACCGGTGAAGCGGATCAGCTCTCCGGAAAGCTCGGCGGTTTTGGCAAATCCGATTCCGGGATCCACCACGATCCGGTCGCGCTCCACTCCCGCGGAAAGAAGACGCTCCAGAAGAGCGCGAAGCTCCTCCGCAACGGTATCGACCCCATGCTCATAAAAAAGGAAATCGTCCCTCTGCATCCGGTCCGGGGTCGAACGGGAGTGCATGGCAATCACTCCGGCACGGGTTTTCACGGCCACGAAAAGAAGGTCCGGATCAAACGAAAACCCGCTGACATCATTGATGATGTCACAGCCCAGACGGATTGCCTCCTCCGCGACTTTCGCCTTCCGGGTATCCAGACTGATGAAAACCTCCGAACTCATCCGGCGCACCATCTCCACCGCCGGCAGAACCCGTTCCATTTCCTCCGGAAGAGGAACCTCCAGCGCTCCGGGACGAGTCGATTCCCCGCCGATGTCGATGATGGCTGCTCCGTCGCGCAGCAAAGTCTCAATGCGCTGTTCCAGAGGAAGCGGCGATCCGCCGTCGCTGAACGAATCCGGGGTGACATTCAGAATTCCCATCAGTTTCGGAAATGATCCAAGACGGCATTCCCGGTCGCGAAATTTCAAGGTTTTCATTCCGAGCCTCCGTAAAAAAAAGATGCCGGCCGCAAAGACCGGCATCCTGAGTTTTTCTGTTTATTCCGCGGGTTCGGAAGAATCCGTCGGAGATTCCGGAGCACCGCCGGTACTGTCCGCCGCCGGAGTTTCCGGAGCGTCAGGCGAGCTCTCCGCCGGGGATTCCGAAACGCCGGATTCCACCGCGACTTCCGCCTCCTGCGGTTTCTGCCCTTCGACTTTAATCAGGCAGGCCACACCGGTAATGCGATCGCCCTTGCGCAGCTCCATGATCTTGACTCCGCGTGAAGCCCGGCCGACAATGCGGATCTCATCCACGGAGATGCGGACAACCTGTCCGCGCTCCGTCGTGATAATCAGTTCGTCACCGCGACGGACCTTGACGGCGGCGACCACCTCCTCGCCTTCGCGCAGGTTCAAATTTTTCACGCCTTTCGCTCCGCGCCGGGTCAACCGGTAATCCTCGACATAGCTTCGTTTTCCCATGCCGCCGGAAGTGACAATCAGAATCTGCGGTTTTCCGGTATCTTCCAGACTTTCGCCGGAATCCTCCTCATCGGAAGCCGGTTCCAGCTCCTCGTCGTCCTCTTCCGGGACCTCGGGCTCCTCGCCCGCGGCGGGTTCCGCCTGATCTTCGGCATTTTCGAGATTTCCGGAACCGTCCGGCGGAAGCGCGCCCGGCTCCTCTTCGGAAGGCACCAACTCCATGCTGACGATCCAGTCTCCTTCGATCTTGAAGCGCAGACCGGTGACGCCGCGGGCGGTTCTGCCCATTGCGCGCACATCGCTGCTCTTGAAGCGGCAGGCCATGCCTTTCGCCGTGGAAAGGATGATCTCATCGGTCGGACCGACAAGTTCGGCACCGATCAGATCGTCTCCCTCGTCGATGGAGAGCGCGCGAATGCCGATCTTGCGGAGATGCCGGAACTGGCTCAGCGGAGTCTTCTTGATGACGCCGCGTTTCGTCGCCATCGCAATGCAGAGCTCCTCATTCTCCTCGAACATGGACTTCCGGATGGTCAGCATGGCCCGGATCTGCTCATCCTGATCGATTTTGATCAGATTCACGATTGCCTTTCCCTTTCCGGTCCGCGCGCCTTCCGGGATCTCATAAACGTTCAGCCAGTGCATGACGCCCTTGTTTGTGAAGAAGAGGATGATGTCATGACTGTCCGCATTGAAGAGATGCTCGACATGATCCTCATCCTTGGTCTCCATACCGATGATTCCGATGCCGCCGCGATGCTGCGTCTGATAGGTGTCCGCAGGCACGCGCTTGATGTAACCGGTATTGGAGACGGTAATCACGCAGGAGTGTCGCGGAATCAGGTCGGCAATGTCGATATCGCCCTCGTCGAAGGCGATGTCCGTGCGGCGCGGATCGGCGTACTTGCCCTTCACCTCCAGCAGCTCCGACTTGATGACTCCGATCCGCAGATCACGCGACGCCAGAAGACTGCGCAGATAGTCCGCAAACTCGCAGCGTTCCTTGTATTCCTTCTCCAGATCCTCGATGGCAAGACCGGTCAGCTGATAGAGACGCATATCCAGGATCGCCGTCACCTGAATCTTCGAGAAGTTGTAACGCGCCATCAGCGTCTCCTGCGCCTCCGCGCGGGTCCGGGACGCGCGAATGATCCGGACCACCTCATCCAGATTGCGGACCGCGAGAAGCAGTCCTTCCAGAATATGAATCCGCGCTTCGGTTTTGGCCAGATCGAAGCGGGTTCTGCGCGTCACCACCTCCAGACGATGGTCAATGTAGCGCTGAAGAATCTGAAGCAGATTCAGCGTCCGCGGACGGTTCATGTCCACCACCAGCATGTTGCATCCGAACGCGTTCTCCATCTGCGTATGGGCGAAAAGCTGATTCAAAACCACGGTTGACATCGCCCCCCGCTTGATGTCGATCACAATCCGGATTCCGGTTCTGCGGCTGGTCTCGTCGCGCAGTCCGGAGATTCCGGTGATCTTCTTTTCACGGACAAGGTCGGCAATGCGTTTGACCAGCATCTCCTTGTTGACCGCGTAGGGGATTTCCGTGACGATGATCTGTTCGCCGCCGCTCTTGGTTTCGACAATCTCCGCCTTGGCGCGGACTTTGATGACGCCGTGACCGGTGGTGTAAAGGTCGCGGATCGGATTGATGCCGTAAATGATGCCGCCGGTGGGGAAGTCGGGACCGGGAATGTATTTCATGAGTTCGGCAACCGTGGCGGTCGGATGGTCCAGCAGATAGAGGGTTCCGTCGACCACCTCCCCGAGATTGTGCGGCGGAATATTGGTCGCCATTCCGACTCCGATTCCCATGCTGCCGTTGACCAGAAGATTCGGGAACTTCGCAGGCAGAACTTCCGGTTCCGTTTCACTTTCGTCAAAGTTCGGAATCATGTTGACGGTATCCTTGTCGAGATCGGCAAGAAGCTCTTCAGCCACCCGTTCCATCCGGCATTCCGTGTAACGGGAGGCCGCGGCCGGGTCGCCGTCGATCGTTCCGAAATTTCCCTGTCCTTCAATCAAAGGGGTCCGCATGGAGAAGGGCTGGGCCAGACGCACCAGCGCATCGTAGACGGCGGCGTCTCCGTGCGGATGATATTTTCCCATGACCTCTCCGACCACGCGCGCGGATTTGACCGTGGCATGACCCTTCGTCAGTCCAAGCTGCTTCATGCCGTAAAGAATTCTGCGGTTCACCGGCTTCAGTCCGTCCCGGACATCGGGAATCGCGCGCCCCACATTCACACTCAACGAATATTGAAGATAGGCCGTGTGCATAATGTCTTCAATATGCACCGGATAGTCATTCATGGTCACCTGGTTCAGGTCTGTCGTTTCACTCATAAGAAATCCCCATTGTTAATCTTTCGTACTATACACCCGCAAACGGAATAACGCAACTTTTCCCGTAGGGAAAAACGCGAAAAAGCCCCTCCCCTTCCCACCTGGAACAAGAGCGGGGAAAACCGCATTCCCGGAAGACGGAAAACGCCTGAAACATCAGCTGCGATTCCGCCTCCCGCAGCCGCGAAGCTCCCGCAGATGAGCCTCCGCCGTCAGACGCGGAAGCTCCGGCATCGACGGGTTCTTCCCCACGCCGAATTCCGCCAGAAGAAACGCCCCCACTTTTCCGGCGTCCGCATCGGGATGCCGTCCGAGATACTCCCCCGCCGCACTTGTGTAACGGAGCGAAGCATCCCGGCAGAGGGATAGAAATTCGGGAATCCGCGTTCCCTCCACCGTCCCCTCATACGGAGGACATTCATGTCCGCAGAAAATCCTTGCACATGCGCCTGAGCGGTAAAGCGCCTCGATTCTGTCCACACTCTCCCGATAGGCAACGGGATCCTGATACAGCGCGATTCCGGAATACGGTGTCCCGCCCCCCTGAAGAGCATCGCCGGTGAACAGCGTTCCGGATTCCACATCAAGATAACAGACCGAATCGGGAGAGTGCCCCGGAGTATGAATCACGCGGATCCGGGTATCGCCGCACGGCAGCACCATGCCGTCCTCCAGAAGAAGATCGGGCGGACATCCGGAACGTCTCAGCTCTTCCGCACCGCTCCGATGGATGCCGAACACGGCATGGCACACCCCCCGGAGATTCCGGTTTCCCCCCGCGTGATCGCTGTGCGAATGGGTATTCAGCACCCACTTCAGCGATCCGGGAGAAACGCCTTCGCAACGCAGACGCGGAAGCAGAAAAGCCCCGATCGTTTCAGGCAGTCCCGTATCCATGAGAATGTTCTGCTCCCCCGCGATCAGCAGCATGCCCGTCCACGAAACGCCCCAGGGATATTTCAGAAGCAGAATTTTCCGGCTCATATCCATCCTTTCCCGTTCCCCGTCAAGGCGCACACTTCCTCAACGGTGTCCGGACCATCCTCCCCGGAGAGAGGGAAAAAGCCTCCACCGGAAAGAGCGCTTCCCAACAACAAATCCATCCCCCGCTCCAGACCACCTTTCCCCCAGATGGACAACCACGTTTTCCCCATCCGCGGAAGACGCCGGAAATACGCCGCACGGCCGGTTGCGGAAAGAAAAAATGATTTCCTGTCCGCTCTTTTCCGGATAAGGAGTCAGAAAGCGTTGTCCATCGTCGGGAAACTGCGATCCTTGACCTCGGCAACATAAGCCTTGAACGCCTTTTCGATTTCCGGACTCAGATTGGCATACCGCTTGGCGTGCTTCGGCAGGAAATCCGTAAACAGGCCGAGCAGATCGTTGACCACCTGCACCTGTCCGTCCGTGTAAGGACCGGCCCCGATTCCGATAGTCGGAATTTCAAGAGATTCGGAAATCTCTTTGGACAGCATCGCCGGCACGCACTCCAGAACCACGGCAAACGCCCCGGCCTCCTGCATGGCTTTCGCATCGGCGAGCAGAGCCTCCGCGGCGGATTCGGTTCTTCCCGCGATCTTGTATCCGCCCTGCACAAGCACCTGCTGCGGCCGCAGCCCGATGTGTCCCATGACAGGAACTCCGGCGGAGGTCAGACGCGCCACCGTCGGCGCCATGAACCGGTCCCCTTCGATCTTGACGGCGGCGCAATGCGCCTCCTGAAGATAACGGGCCGCGTTCACCATCGCCTGTTCCGGAGAAACATGATAGGTCATGAACGGCATATCCCCGATCACGAACGCCTCCGGCGCCCCGCGCGTCACCGCGGCACAGTGATGAAGACTCTGCTCCAGCGTCACTTCCAGCGTGGTCCGGTACCCGAGAACCGCCATGCCGAGAGAGTCCCCCACTAGAATCAGATCCACTCCGCAGAGTTCCGCCAGCTTTGCCGTCGGCGCATCATAGGCGGTAAGCATCGCAATGGGCACATGCTCCCGTTTCATTTTCCGCAATGTGGAAACAGTGATTTTCTTCTTTTCGGCCATGACAGAGCACCTCCTCCTGAAAAACGCTCAAAGAGCAATTGGCTTCGCATCGGGCGACAACGATTTCCTGACGCGGTTGTAGTAGTTGATCATCTGTTCGGTCGTCTCCTCGTCGAATTCGAGATTTCCGAGGAGCGCTCTCAGATCGTTCCGGATTCCGTTTGCGAGCCGTCGCCCGGAACGCGCGCGCACCTCCGCCAGATCAATCCAGTAGACCTCCAGCCGGGAGTCCCTGTTGATTCTCCAGAGCATGTTCTGCGGCAGCGCCGCGCCATGAATGCAGCCCGCATTGTGAAGCTGGGCCAGATAGTGGATGTTCTGTTTGCAGTAGGCCTTTTTCGCGGGATCCTTCGAGAGCGGACCATCATGACAGAAGTCGATTCCGTTCCGGGAATCCTTCACATATTCCGTCACAATGAAACAGCTTCTGAGCTTCGTCCACGACCGTTTCTCGCCGACGGCCAGCACTCTGGGCACCGGAATGCCAAGCTCCATCGCCTTCCGATACCCCAAAAACTCCCGCGCGGTAAACGAATAGCGGAAGAAGAAACGCCAGAACCGCTTGTTCACATAGTCCTTCCAGACGATCTCCTCGCCGTCGAACTTGTTCGGGAGCCGGACCCGGTACACCGTCTTGTGACGGGTCCGCCAGATCACTTCCGCATTGGTTTCATTCAGCGGATGTTTCCGCAGATAGCGGAACGCCCCCTTGAACGTCGGAGCAACCCAGCGGCTCGAAAACACTTTTCCCAGAGAAACCGAATCCATGCAGTCCACCTCTCCTTTTCCACGCTTGAACGACGATAATATACACGCTTAATCCTGAAGCGCAAGCACGCCTTCCCGTCCGGGAATCTCCCCCTGTCTGATCCGTCCGTGGGGAAGAGCGGAAAGATCCGCCGGAAGAAGATCCCCCGGTGCGCAGAACTCAATTCCGCGCGCGGCGGCCTTCCGCAGGAACTCCTCGAACATTCCCGCGCAGATCCGGCCTTCCACCTCGGCATGGATCGTGAGCACGTTCATCCGGTCCGGATGGATGCTCTCCAGAAGGCGGTCGTTGTAATTGTCATTGGTGACGCCGTCCCGACCGTACACCTCGTCATAGGTCGGCAGGTTCAGCGGAATCTGCGGCCGGGTCAGGACTCGGCGCCCGACCTCGGGAAGAAAGATCGAATGCCCCCGGCAGTCGCTGTTGTACCGGAACGGCAGCGCCTCCTTGCAGAGAATCAGCTGTTCCGTGCAGCGCCAGCCCGGAGATGCCGAACAGGTCGGAGCCTCTCCCGTGATGCGCTGAAGTTCATCGAAGGCCCGTTTCACCTGGGCGAATCCCTGTTCCGGCGTCATGCGGTCGGATTTCGCCTGCCAGAGCCGGTGATCCCATGCGTGAACGCCGATCTCGTGACCGGCTTTCGCCGCGTCGCGGATGACCCCTTCGCATCGTTTTCCGATTCGCGGTCCCGGCCACGCGGTCCCCATCAGCAGAATGTCCCACCCGTAAAGACTCGCCGCCTTCGTCCGGAGCATTTTCCAGAGAAACGCCGGCTTGCAGAGACGCCACAGATTCCGCCCCATGTTGTCGGGCCCCACGGAAAAGAAGAATGCTCCCCGGATCCCATGGGCGTCCAGGGTGCGCAGCAGAGTCGGAACCCCGTCCCGGGTTCCGCTCAGCGTATCGACATCGATCCGGAGTCCGACCTTCATTTCGTTCCGAACTCTCCGGACTCCACCGCCTGTTTCAGGAAGAAGTCAAGCGTCTTCGCCACGGACTCCTCCAGCTTGACCACCGGCTTCCATGCGCAGTATTTCCATGCGTTCCGGATGCTGGGTTTGCGGTGCTGGACATCCTGATAGCCCTCGCCGTAGAACTCGCCGGACTCAATGACCTTGTAGCCGGCAAACGGCGGGAATTTCTTCCGCAGCGGATGCTGCTCGAACTGCCGGACCAGAATCTCCGCCAGCTCCTTGATGCTGGCCTCGTTTTCCGGACAGCCGATGTTGATGATCTTGCCATCGCAGAGACCGTCCTTGTTCTCAATGATGCGGAACAGACATTCGATGCCGTCGGTGACATGCGTGAAGCAGCGCTTCTGTTCGCCTCCGTCGATCAGCAGAATGGGATTCCCCTGAACCAGATTCAGAATCAGCTGCGTGATCGCACGGGAGCTGCCGATCCGGGCGGAATTGAGCGTATCGAGTTTCGGTCCCATCCAGTTGAACGGACGGAACAGCGTGAATTTCAGTCCTTTCTGCCCGTAAGCCCAGATCACTCGGTCGAGCATCTGTTTGGAGCAGGAGTAGATCCAGCGCTGCATGCGGATCGGCCCGAGCACCAGTTTGGAGTTGTCCTCGTCGAACGACTCCTCGTTGCACATCGCGTACACTTCCGACGTCGACGGGAAAATAATGCGCTTGTTGTATTTCACGCAGTACCGGACGATCCGGAGATTCTCCTCGAAATCCAGTTCGAAAACCTTCAGCGGATTTCTGGTGTATTCGATCGGGGTCGCAATCGCCACGAGAGGAAGCACCACGTCGCACTTCTTCACATAGTATTCGATCCATTCGCGATGAATGGTGATATCCCCTTCCGTGAAATGGAAGTCCTTGTTGTTCAGGAGCTCGGTGATGTAGTTGGAGCGCAGGTCCATGCCGTAGATCTCGTATTCCCCGCTGGCAAGGAGACGCTCGCTGATCGCGCTTCCGATGAAGCCGTTCACGCCGAGAATCAGAATGCTCTTCTTCCGTTTCGGACGGAGAGAGGAAAGATCCGACACAAAGCGCATTTTCTCCACGATGCGGTTCTCGTTCACAAGCTGTTCGCCGGAGGAGTAGAGTCCGTTCACGGCCTGCGCGAAGTTGACGCGCACCGCGCCGGAACCGCAGGCGACGGTCAGGGGAGAGACGGAAAGGATCGTTCCGGGTTTGACACTCTTTGCCTTTGCCGGAGTTTTCACCTCGGAAACATCCCAGATCAGATATTTCTTGTCTCCGAGATAGCTGAACGCTCCGGGATAGGGCATCGTCACGCCGCGCACGAGATTGCGGACCTCTGCGGCGGATTTCGACCAGTCGATCGCGCCGTCCGCGGGTTTGCGGCGCGGGAAATAGGTGGCCTCCTTCTCATTCTGCTTTTTCCCTTTGACGCGGCCTTTCGCCTTTGCCAGCTTCGGCAGTTCGGCGCGGAGCAGTTCGGCGGCGGCCTTCGCGGCTTTGAGATGCACATCCTTTGCGGTGTCGTTCGCGCCGATGGCGATCTTCTTCTGAGCGACGATATCGCCGGCATCGACTTTTCCGGTCATCAGATGCAGCGTCACGCCGGTCTCCTTCTCCCCGTTGATGACCGCCCAGTTGATGGGCGCGCATCCGCGGTATTTCGGCAGGAGCGATCCATGCAGATTCAGCGCCCCCTTGGAAGGAATCGCCAGGATCTCCGGCCCGATGATCTCCCGGTAGTAGAAGGAGAAAAGATAATCCGGTTTCATTTTCTGAATTCGGGAAATCCAGAGCGGATGGTTCGGATTTTCCGGAGCGTAAACGGGAATGCCTTTTTCCGCGGCGAGCCGGGCGACGGAACGGAACCAGAGATTCTCGTTCGGATCATCCTTATGAGTGAAAACGGCGGCAATTTCGAAGCCGTTTTTCAGCAAAGCCTCGATGCCTTCGCATCCGATGTTGTTGTAGGCGAATACGACTGCTCTCATGCAACTACCTTCCTTTCTTATCATCTGAATTCAGAAATTCAACTGTTTTTCCGTCCGACCACCGACTCGATGAAGAACTGGGGTCTTCCGCGCGAATTCATATGGATCTTGCCGATGTATTCGCCGAGAATTCCCATCGCCACGAACTGTCCTCCCATGAAGATGAACACAAGCGAGAACAGCGTGAAGACTCCGTGCTGACTCCATTCATCGCCGTGAATGCGCGTCATGATGAAAATGAAGATGCCGAAGAGGATGCCCAGCACCGCGACGATCGTACCGATATAGGTCAGCATCCGGAGCGGAAAGATCGAGGTTCCGGTCAGCAGATCGTACTGAAGCGCAATCAGCTTCCAGAAGTTGTACTTGGACTCCCCCGCCGTGCGGTCGGCATGCCGCACATTGATTTCCGTCACGCGCCGCGCATAGGACATGGCCAGCATCGGAATGAATTTGCCGTGTTCCGGACATTGAAGAATCGCATTGACGACTGTCCGGCTGTATCCGCGGAGCATGCAGCCGTAATCGGTCATGGTTTTTCCATTGCAGAGACTGCGGACCATCCGGTTCACGATTTTCGAAGCGAAACGGCGGAAAAAGGTGTCCTTGCGCTTTTCCCGGATGGTTCCGACCACATCGTATCCTTCGCGCAGTTTCTCCACCAGACGCGGCACCTCTTCCGGCGGATTCTGAAGATCCGCGTCGAGGGTGATCACATACCGTCCGAGAGAGGTCTGCAATCCCGCCGTCACAGCGGCATGCTGACCGAAATTCGTCGTCAGAAATACGCCGACGACCCGTCCGCCGTGTTCGGATGCTGCTTTCCGGATCATCTCCGCGGAGGAGTCCGAACTGCCGTCGTCAACCAGAATGATCTCGTAGGGACAGTTCAGCGAATCGCAGGTAACCAGACACCTCCGGATCAGTTCATTCAGATTTGCTTCCTCGTTGTAGACGGGGATGACAAGAGAAACTTCGATTGTTTTCTGCTCTTCCATTCGGAAACCTCGTTTTGATTCAGTGACGGTTTTCCTAATATAGCATGAGTTCGCCCCTCTTTCAACGTGTTCCCCGGCGAAAGCGGGAAACTTTCCCGATCGTTCACCGGAGTGCTCCCTCTCCCGCGCGCCGATTTCCCCGCCGCACCCGGAAAAATCCTCCTCCGATCCTTGACAAATTCCAATTCCGGCGATATAGTTATCTTCCTTATAATGAGGAAGCAAACTAATTGGATGCAAAAAGGGATTTTTCACCGATGGAGATTCCATTCAACCTTCTGATTCTGAAAGTCTATCATGCGCAGAAAAACAAGGTGAGGCCGCGGATGGCGGCGATCGGGCTTTCGCCCGGACAGCCGAAGGTTCTGACCTTTCTTGCCCTTCACGGGAACTGTCTGCAGAAGGATCTGGCCGCGGCATGCGACATCGAACCGACCACCATATCGAAGATGCTCAACAGTCTGGAGGAGAAAGGGCTGATCCGCCGCTGCGCTCTTGCGGGGGACAAACGGGCGGCGATCATCGCCCTGACGGAGCGCGGACACGCGCTGGTCGAGCAGGAAATCGTGCCCCGGTACGAACAGGTCAACGAGATCTCCCGGAAGGAGTTTTCTCCGGAAGAGAAACGGCGGTTCGAAGACTATCTGCGCCGGATGTACGCCAATCTGACCGGAAGCAAACTGGATTTTTAGGAGGTGACCATGACCCGTTCCGAAGCTGAACAGAAACAATTCATCCGCATGACGGAAACTCCGGTTCCGCGTCTGATCACCTCGCTGGCGATTCCGACCATCTTCACCATGCTGATCGGGGCGTTCTACAATATGGCGGACACCTTTTTTGTCGCGCGTCTCGGGACCAGCGCGGCAGGAGCCGTGGGCATCGTGTTTGCGATCATGGCGATCATCCAGGCGCTGGGTTTCATGATCGGAATCGGAACCGGGAGCCATGTGTCGCGTTTTCTGGGGCGCCAGAACCGGAAGGAAGCGGACAAGTTCGCGTCGACCGGCTTTTTCCTTTCGCTTCTTTTCGGCGGAATCCTGACCGCCATCGGACTGCTCTTCACGGAACCGCTGATGATTCTGCTGGGGGCGACGCCGACCATTCTGCCCTATGCACGCGATTACGCCGGCTGTATTTTCATGGGAGCGGTGGTCATGTGCGGCTCCATTGTCATGAACAACATCCTGCGCTCCGAGGGAAAGGCGGTGCTTTCCACAATCGGACTGGGATTCGGCGGAATTCTGAATGTCGGACTGGATCCGCTGTTCATCTTCCAGTTCGGGCTCGGGATTTCGGGAGCGGCGATTGCCACGCTCATCAGCCAGTGCGTCAGTTTCGGGATCCTTCTCTACTGGTTTTCCACGGGGAAGAGCATCACGCGACTCTCGTGGAGCAATCTCTCGCGGAAGGGGGCGGACTATGCGGATATTCTGAAACTGGGGTTCTCCTCGTTCTGCCGGCAGGAACTGGCGGGAATCTCCACGGTCGCCTTGAATGTTTCTGCGGCGGCGTACGGGGATTCCGCCGTTGCGGCGATGTCGATCGTGGGACGGATCTTCTACTTCCTTCTGGCGATGCTGATCGGATTCGGACAGGGATTCCAGCCGGTGGTCGGCTACAACTACGGGGCAAAACGTTTTGAACGCGTCAAGGAGTCGTTCCGCTTCTGCGTCAAAACCGGAACGGTGTTTCTGACCGGTGTCGGAATTCTGGGATTTCTGTTTGCGCCGCAGCTGATCCAGCTGTTCAAGGTCAACGATCCGTCGGTTGCCGCCATCGGCGCGATGGCGTTCCGCGCGCAGTGCATTGCGCTTCCGCTTCAGGCCACGATTGTGCTTTCGAACATGCTGTTTCAATCCATCGGGAAAGCGCTTCAGGCGACGCTGATCTCCGCCACGCGCCAGGGCATCTACTTCATTCCGCTGATTCTGATTCTTCCGCGCTATTTCGGACTGACGGGAATTGAGTTCACGCAGAGCATTTCCGATCTGTTCTCGTTTCTCAGTGCGCTTCCGTTTCTGTACTTCTTTTTCCGGTCGCTGAACCGGGCCATGCGGGAGCGCGCCCCGGCCGGAGAGGAGGAGACTCCCTGCGGGCAGATGGCCGCCTGACTACTCCTCCGCCGCGCCGGATCGGCTCAGCAGAAGACGAAGCTCGTTCCACAGCGATTCCGCATTCAGCGTCTCGCCGCGGAATCGGAGAAGGCGCACCCACTCCCGTTCCAGCGACACGGTAATCAGACTTGCACGGCTGGCCAGCTCCAGAAAAAAAGAGGGATCCGCCGGATGCAGCGCCTTCCCGCAGAGAAAATTATCCAGATCAATATCCAGAATCAGCGGTTCGGGAATGCGGGGAATCTGGCGGGCGAGAAATTCGCTTTCGAGCACCTGTTCCGCGGCTGCCCGGGCCGTCTCCGACCCGTTCAGGATCTCCTGAGGCGACGGCCAGATCGGATCGCGGCAGATGGTAATGCGCGGATCCGCCGCCGGCGTGAAATTCTCATGGGAAAGAACCCGCGATGACGCCAGGACTCCGGCTTTCAGCGCCCAGTCGAGATGTTCATCGTGATGCAGAAGCGCCAGGTCCCGGCGGAGCGCCTCTCCGGTGGAGAAATCGAAATTTCCCTTTTCAGCGGACCGGTGAAACGCCGCCAGCACATCCGTGTGGTGATCCAGCGTGATTGCGTGAAAACGTCTTCCCCGCTCCCGGGCCAGAGCGCACCACGGAAGAAGCACATGGTGATGCTGTTCCACCAGCACCGTTTTTCCGCTCCGGCAGAGGATCATGGGAGAGGGTCCGGGATCAGTGGTATTCGGGCCAGGTGCTCATGCGCACGCTGCGCCAGAGGAGTCCGTTGGTGTCGATCTTCTTGCGTTCCTTGGTGGACATTTCGATCGGGACATGGGTGAAGGAATCGCTCCAGTGCCCGACGACCATGTCCGTGCAGCCCATCATGGCCGCGTGAACGGCATTCTGGGCGAGCAGGAAGCAGAAGACGGCATCGGTTCCGTTTGCGGGAACCCCGCGGATGGAGTAGGTCGGATCGAAATATTTGATCTGGGCCTCAATTCCCGTTTTTTTCGAATAGTCGCGGATCTTGTCCTTGAGGAACATGCCGATGTTGTGATGAAGGATGTTGCCGGAGCGGTCGGTTTCGCGTTCACCGTCGATGAGGTCCTGTCCGGCGCCCTCGGCGACGATCACGACCGCGTGATGGCGTGCCTGGAGACGCTGGAACAGACTCGGTAGAAACGCGTTTTCGCCCTCTTCCAGCGAGAACTTCTCCTCCGGGATCAGACAGTAGTTGACATGGGTGTTCGCAAGAGCCGCATAAGCCGCGATGAATCCGGAGTCGCGTCCCATCACATGGATGAGTCCGACGCCGTTCAGCGCGCCCTTCGCCTCGTTGTGGGCCACGGTGATGACCGGAACGGTGGAGTAGACGGCCGTTTCGAATCCGAAGGTCCGATCCATGTAGCAGATGTCGTTGTCGATGGTCTTCGGGATGCCGATGATGCTGATGTTGAGTTCGCGTTTCTGCGCCTCCACGGCGAGATCGTGGGCCGCGCGGAGCGTGCCGTCGCCGCCGATGCAGAAGAGCATGTTGATGTCCATGCGGACGAGAGTCTCAAGCATGACGGTGGTATCCTGCGAGCCGCGGGAGGAGGCGAGAATCGTTCCGCCCTGTTCATGGATGTCGTCCACGACGTTCGGATCAAGCACGATGGGACGGTGTCCCAGTTTCGGATTCAGTCCCGCATATCCGTAGGGGATTCCGTAGACGACCGGCACGCCGTAATGCTTCATCAGCGTCAGAGTGATGCCTTTGATGACATTGTTGAGTCCGGGGCAGAGGCCGCCGGCGGTCAGAATGGCCGCCTTGCTCCACGCCGGATCGTGGAAAATCCGTTTCCGCGGACCGGCCTTCTCGAACGCATAGACTTTTCCTCCGTTCATCTGATAGTCGGCGCGAAGACGTGTGAACTCGCGGTCCAGCAGAATCTCCGCGTCGGGAGGCACGAAGCAGGTATCGGAATCAAGAGGGGTTTCGAAATGGCACGGACCGAGTTTTTTTACGGGAAACACGTCCGGAGTGATGAAGTCGTCTTTCATGATTGGCGCCTCTGGCTTGATATTGGTAGTACGTTTTTTTTTTCAGATTGACGCTGTATTCCAGCACTTCGGGATCGTCCTCTTCCAGCATGAGAATGCGGGCGATGTCGCGGCGGGTCATGAAGCGCCACTCGCCCGGCTTCAGCATTCCCCGCTTGAGGTTGCCGATGGCGATGCGCTCCAGACGTTTGGTATCGTTTCCGAGCGCGGCGACCATGCGGCGGATCTCGCGTTTTTTCCCCTCGGAGAGAATCAGCATGTATTTTCGTTCCCCGGTCTGACAGACCTCTTCGGCGGAGAGGGTTTCCCCGTCGTCCTCGATGCCGTCCACCATGCGCTGCAGCTCCTCGTCGGTGAAGGGATGGGCCGCGGAGAGGGCGTAGGTCTTCCAGATCCTGTTGCGGGGATGAATCAGACGATCGGCAAATTTGCCGTCATTGGTGAAAATGAGGAGTCCTTCGCTGTCCTTGTCGAGACGGCCGGCGGAGAAGAGGCGCACCTCCTTCCGGAGCCGGATCAGATCCACCGCCTTCTTCTTCGCATGCACATCCTCGTTCGTGCAGACATATCCGCGCGGCTTGTTCAGCATGATGTAGACATGTTCGACGGTCTGATCGAGTTCCGCTCCGTTGACGCGGATGCGATCCTTCGGTCCGACCAGGGTCGCCGGATTGGTTTCGACTTTTCCATTGACCGTGACTGCGCCCTCCTTAATCAGTTCGGCGGCTTTGCGGCGGGAGGCCGCGCCCGCGCTGGAAAGGCGCTTTGTCAGGTTCATTTCCTCGTTGTGTTCCGATTCCATCATGACAGAAAAGAGTGTTGTGGTTCATCCGCGGATGCGGGATCAGACATTGATCGCATCCATTTTAGCGTTTTCATAGGCGGCGAGCCGCTTTCTGACCGGTTTAAACACGCCCGCGAGGAAATCATCCACCTGCTGCGGAGCGCGGCCGACAAACGACGACGGCGCGAGAATCTCATGGAACTTCGGCGCGACCTTTGCAAACAGCGGATCCGCCGCGAGACGGTCGAGCAGATCGTTTTTCGCCCCTTCCGCCTTGACCCGTTTTCCGGCTTCCATCGAGTGTTCGCGAATGGCCTCGTGCAGTTCCTGACGATTCCCGCCGGCACGGACCGCGGCCATCAGAATATTCTCCGTCGCCATGAACGGGAGCTCCTGCATGACATGACTTTCGATGACTTTCGGCCAGACCTGCATTCCGTTTGCCACATTCGCCACCAGGGAGAGAATGACATCGGCGCACAGGAAGGCTTCGGGCAGCGTAATGCGCCGGTTGGCGGAATCGTCGAGCGTCCGCTCAAACCACTGAACCGAGTGGGTCTGCGCCGCATTCAGCGGAAGATTCATCAGGTAGCGGGAGAGCGAACAGATGCGTTCCGAACGCATCGGATTGCGTTTGTAAGCCATCGCGCTGGAGCCGACCTGATTCTTCTCGAACGGCTCCTCGATCTCCTTCAGATTCGCCAGAAGACGGACATCTCCGGCAAACTTGTAGGCGGACTGTGCAATGCCGGAAAGGGCTGACAGCACAAAGTAATCGAGCTTCCGCGTATAGGTCTGCCCGCTGACCGGAATCGTCCGGTCAAATCCCATCTTCCGGGCGACAAGCCGGTCAAGCTGACGGATTTTCTCATGATCCCCGTTGAAAAGTTCCATGAAACTGGCCTGTGTTCCGGTCGTTCCCTTGACTCCGCGCATCGGCAGAGCGGAGAGTTCGTGTTCCACCCGCTCCATATCGAGAAGGAAGTCCTGAAGATACAGGGTGAAGCGCTTGCCGACGGTCGTCAGCTGCGCCGGCTGATAGTGGGTAAAGCCGAGGGTCGGCATATCCCGGTATTTCTTCGCGTTCGCGGCAAGGATCTCCGCGACCTTGAGAAGTTTGCCCAGCAGAATTTTCAGGCCGTCCCGCATCTGAATCAGTTCGGTGTTGTCGGTAACGAAACAGCTTGTCGCGCCAAGATGAATGATCGGCATCGCGGCCGGGCACTGGGCGCCGAACACATGAATATGACTCATGACATCGTGCCGAAGCTGGGATTCCTTTTCCGCCACGGCGTCAAAGTCGATGTCGTCCAGATGCTGTTTCATCTGGTCGATCTGTTCCTGCGTGATGTTGAGTCCGAGCTCCCGTTCGGATTCCGCAAGTGCGACCCAGAGTCTTCTCCAGGTGGAGTGCTTGCGCTGAGGGGACCAGTTGTAACTCATTTCCGCGCTGGCGTAACGATCGGTCAGCGGACTTTGATAGGTGCATTTGTTGCCGTTCATGAATCATTCTCCTCGGGATTCTGATGGTTTCTCAAGCCTGTAATATATCATGCCGGGAGGAAAATTTCAATGGCGGAGGTCCTGACGAATCCCGTCCGACGCGGAAGAAATCCGTTCGCGGCACGCGGATCAGGAGGCCTTCCGGTCCCGCGAAGAGAGAAGCGCCTCCGCCGCCACATGAATCACTTCCGCGGCGGGGCTCCTGTTTTCCGGGGCATTTTCTTCCCCGTTTCTCCGTTCCGTCAGTTCCAGAACATATCCATACAGCGCGGCAAACTGTTGCAGATCGCGAATCTCCTCTTCCGTGTAACGCATGACACACCTCCGTTTCGGGTTTGAAAAAGAAAATAGCACCCGAAGATTGCCGGAGGATTGCGATAAGATTCTCTTTTTGTTAAAAGAGACAACAAATTTCTCTTCGACATCGAAAAAAGGAAAAACGCTTCCATCCCCCCGACGGGAACGTCGGGAAGGCTCCCGGACCGTCCGGCGAGAAGCGTCAGAAGGATTTTCAAGCATCGCGGGGGATCGTCAGAAAGGCTCCCGGACCGTCCGGCTGCGCGAGAGAACCACATTCACCTGCGAAACCGTCGCGATGCCGAACACCTGTTTCAGCGCTTCCAGCACTTTTGCCTGAAGCGATTCAATGGACTCCTGCACATTTCCGGAGGAGGCCCCGAGCTGACAGATCAGATTCAATTCGATCACCAGTCTTTTTTTCCGCTGAATCAGGGAGACTTTGCGGATCGCGATTCCCTGAAACTCCGCATCCAGCGACTTCACCAGATCGGAAATGGAACGCGCGGAAATCAGAATGGATCCGTTTGCGGAGGAGAGCACAATTCCCTTCAGAGCTCTCCGATGGGTGAAAACGGTCCAGAGCAGCATGCAGCAGAGCAGCAGAAGCGCCAGCGTCAGAACGCCGCAGACATAGCCGTCGTGCCATGCGGAAGGCTCCGCCGGAGAGAGCAGCGAACAGATGCCCTCCCACCAGGCGCGAACGGTTTGCAGCACCGGTTCCATCCTCAGATTCCATCCTGCGGCGGATCTTCCAGATCCATCACCACCACATTGACCCGGGAAACGGACATGCCGGTCAGTTTGACGATCTCCGCCGCCACGGCGCTGCGCACCTCGTCCGCGATATGCGGAATCAGCACGCCGTATTCCAGCACCACGCGGACCTCCACGGCAACGGAGTTCTCATTCATCTCCACGGAAATGGCGCGGCCCTGAATCTTTTTACTGCCCACGATCTCCGCGAGATTGTCCACCAGACTGCTTCCGGCGAGCCGGATCACGCCGGGAATTTCCAGCGTGGCTTTGCGGACGATGGAAGCGATCACGGACTCGTGAACCTTCACCATCCCGACCGCGTTTTCCTGCGATTTCACCGATTTGACTTTCTTCACTGCCGCCATGCTCTCACCCTATTCTTCGCTTTCCTCCGCCGGGTCCTCGATCTCCCGGACGACAATGTTGACTTTCACCACCTTCAGTCCCGTCAGTCTTCCGATCTCCTTCGCCAGCGCCTCCTGAACGGCCGCGGCGACCTGCGGCAGCGGATATCCGTACAGAAGATTGATGGAAACCTCCACAGAAACGGAAGCGTCTCCCATGTCGACCAGAATGGAACGGTCGTGCATCTTCTTGCTGCCGACCATCTCCGCGATGTTGTCCACAAAACTGCTGCCGGAGATTTTGGAAACTCCTTCCACGGAACATGCGATGCGCCGGACGATCGTGGCAATGACATTCTCATGAATCTTCACCACACCCGGAACAACGGCCAGTGCGTTTTCCCTGCTGTCAAAATTCTTGTTCATGCTCTGTTCCCGGTTGTTTTGTCACGCCCCGTTCCGGGCGTTCACTTTTTCTCCATCGTTTTTTCGAAACTTCCGCTCTTCATGACCCGTTCGATGAATCCGGTGTCGTAATGGCCCTCGTTGAATTCCTTCGTGCCGGTGATGAAGAGTTCAAAGGGGATCGTCGTGGCGACGCCCTCGATGATGTACTCCTCAAGAGCGCGGCGCATTCTTGCGACCGCCTCCGCGCGGTTGTCCCCGTGAACGATCAGCTTGGCGATCATGCTGTCGTAATAGGGGGGAATCCGGTAGCCGGTGTAGGCATGGGAATCAACCCGCACGCCGAATCCGCCCGGAGCCGAATAGAAATTAATCCTGCCCGGACACGGAGCGAAATTGCGGTACGGATCCTCCGCATTGATCCGGCATTCAATCGCATGCCCCTTCTGGGAGACCTGTTTCTGCGTATACTGAAGTTTGAGTCCGGCGGCGATGCGGATCTGCTCCTTGATGATGTCAATTCCCGTCACCAGTTCGGAGACCGGATGCTCCACCTGGACACGCGTATTCATTTCCATGAAATAGAACTGCTCCTTGGGTCCGAGCAGGAATTCGATGGTTCCGGCGCTGACATATTTCACCGCCTTGGCCGCCTTCACCGCCGCATCGCCGAGCTTTTTGCGAAGCGCGGGGGAGATCGACGGAGACGGCGATTCCTCGACGAGCTTCTGATGGCGCCGCTGCATGCTGCAGTCGCGCTCGCCGAGCTGAATGACATTGCCGAAGGTGTCGGCCAGAATCTGCACTTCGATATGTTTCGGATTTTCAATGAATTTCTCAATATAGACATCGCCGTTCCCGAAGGCTTTTTCGGCTTCGGTCTTGGCGGCATGGAATCCCTGAATCAGACTGGCGTCGTTATGAGCGATGCGCATGCCTCGTCCGCCGCCGCCCGCGGAGGCCTTGATGATGACGGGATATTCCAGTTTGCGGGCAATGACCAGCGCCTCCTCCTCGGTTTCAATGACGCCGCCGGATCCGGGAGTGATGGGAACACCGGCCTTGCGCATGGTTTCGCGGGCGCAGGCCTTGTCGCCCATGGCGCGCATCTGTTCCGGGGTCGGCCCGATGAACGTGATGTTGCAGCTCTTGCAGATTTCGGCGAAATGGACATTCTCGGCAAGGAAGCCGTAGCCCGGATGAATCGCGTCGACATCGCAGATTTCAGCAACGCTGATAATGCGGTCGATCAGCAGATAGCTCTCATTGGACTGGGCGGGTCCGATGCAGACGGCCTGATCGGCGAACTTCACCGGCAGACTGTCCTCATCCGCCTTGGAGTAGACAAGGACGGATTTGATCCCGAGTTCCTTGCACGCCCGGATGATGCGCAGCGCGATTTCGCCGCGGTTTGCAATAAGCACCTTGTTAAACATAAAAAAACTCCGGTTTTAGAAAACGGTATCGGGATTATTCCAGGGCGAACAGAGGCTGTCCGAACTCGACCGGCTGTCCGTTTTCCACAAGCACCTCTTTGATCACGCCGGACTTTTCCGCCTTGATCTCATTCATCACCTTCATGGCTTCAATGATGCAGACGGTGGTGTCGGGCTCCACCTTCATTCCGGGTTTTACAAACGCCTCCATTCCAGGAGCGGAGGAGCGGTAGAAGGTTCCGACGATCGGGGAATCAATGGTCTGGCCCGGTTTTGCGGGTTCCGCCGGGGCGGAGGCCGCGGGAGCGGAGACCGGAGCCGCCACAGGAGCCGCCACAGGCGCGGGCGCGGCCACAACGGGAGAAAGCGTCTGCGCAATGATCGGATTGGCATTCTGGCCGCCCCTCTTGATGCACAGATGCATGTCCTCGGCCTCGATTTTGAATTCGGTCAGGTCATTCTCCGACATCAGTTTCACAATGGTTTTGATTTCGTCGATTTTCATCTTTTTTCAGCCTCTCGCTTTCGAATCCATCCGATGGCGCGCACATACTCTCTGCCGGCGGCGCTCAGCGCGGATTCTCTTTGTTGCATCCGATACGGCGGACCAGTGCGCGGAACGCCCATTCGTATCCGTCCGCACCCAGCCCCACGACTTGTCCCACGCAGACCGGAGCCGTGATGGAATGGTTCCGGAACTCTTCCCGCGTGTGAATATTGCTTATATGAACTTCGATCGCCGGAAGCTTCACCGCTTCCAGCGCATCGCGGACGGCCACACTGGTGTGCGTGTAGGCCGCCGGATTGATGACGATTCCATCGGTCCCGTTGAAGAGCGTCTCCCCGATCCGGTCGACCAGCGCCCCTTCGCTGTTGCTCTGAAAGAATTCCACCTCCACCTGCAGTTCCGCCGCCACCTCGCGAAGACGCGATTCGATCTCCGCCAATGTGCGGGTGCCGTACACTTCGGTCTTCCGTCGACCGAGCAGATGAAGATTCGGACCATTGATTACTAATAGTTTCATAACAAATAATATACCCGTCCTTTCCGATAAACGCAAATTTTTTTTGCATTTCAGGCAAACCTTCTTTGAAAAACCCTGCTTTCCGCTGTATTTTTCCCGCATTTTCAGGAATGATTCCGAATTCATCGGAGTTTCATTCGGCCGGAAGCAGGAGAAAAAAGCGTCATGACAAAGAACTTTCGAAAAATCTGCCGTCTCGCCGGGGCCGCCATCGCGGACTACCGCATGATCGGGGACAGAGACCGCATCCTCGTCGGGGTCTCCGGAGGCAAGGACAGCATGCTGCTCCTTCATCTGCTGAACCATTTCCGCTCCAGGGCGCCGGTCCGCTTCCGGCTGACGGCCGCAACCTTCGATCCCGGCTTCGAAGGATTCGACGCGGAAGGAACCGCGGAAACCTGCCGCGCACTGGGAATCGAGCACCACAGAATCGTTCTCCGCGTCCGCGAGGTGATCGAACGGACCGGCACCACACATAAACCGTGCGTGGTCTGTTCCCGTCTGCGCCGGGGCAGACTCTACGGACTCGCCCGGGAACTGGGGTGCGGAAAACTCGCGCTCGGACAGCATCTGGACGATATCGCCGTCTCCTTTCTCATCAGCCTGTGCCGCGGCGGCGGACTCACCACCATGGGACCGAACGTTCCTTCCGAAGACGGTTCCATCCGGGTGATCCGCCCGCTCGCCTATGTCGAGGAAAAACTGGCGGCCGCGGCGGCGGAGGAACTGGGAATCCGTCCGCGGGGCCGATGCCTCTACCAGCAGCAGCTGGAGGAAAACGGCGACCGCGCCTGGTTCAAACGCAAACTGCGGGAAATGGAACTGGAAATTCCCGATCTCCTCCAGAACATGCGTCACTCCCTTTCGGATCTCCGGCCGGGATATCTTCTCGACCGCCGTTTTCTGAACCTGCCGTAAATTCAGACGAATTCCCGATCTCCAAAAAAAACGGCACGAAATTGTTTTTTCGTGCCGGATGTCGAAGCTCCGGATGCGGGAACCCTCACCGGAACGGGAAAGCGGAACGACGGCTCATCGGAAGCACCTGCCGATCTCAAGCTTCTGACGTTTCGCCTCCTCGACGATCATTTTTGCAACAGCCTCCGCCCCTTTCTCCCGAAAATGAGTGTTATCCTTCGAGCCCTTCGGATAAGCGGGAAATTCACCGGGCTTCACATGCGTGAAGAAGGCAATGGATCCCTCGGGTCCGGCCTGAACCAGCCAGTCCGTGGTCAGCTTGTTGGCGTCGATGAGAGGAGTTCCGGCCTCTCTGGCGACCTCCCGCGTCACCTGCGGATACTCCCCGAGAGACTGCAGGAGCTTCCCCTGTTTGTTGAAAAGTCTTCTGGCAACCGAAGTCAGAAGAAGCGGATTCGCCTTTTTCTCCCGCACCTCGGCAATGAAGCGTTTCAGATTGTTCCGATACTCCGTTTCCGCCGCCGCATACACGCTCGGATGGTCTTTCTTCTGATCGTTGTGACCGAACTGAATCATCACGAAATCGCCGGGTTTGAGATCGTTCAGAATCCTCTCCCAGCGTTTTTCCGCGCGAAAACTCTTGGTGCTTCGTCCGCCCGCCGCACGGTTCTCCACCCGGACCCCCGGTCGGGTGTAATGATTCAGAACCTGCGCCCACCCGGTCATGGGAGCCCGGGATTTCGAATAGGTTGCCGCCGTGGAATCGCCTGCGACAAAAATCGTGGTCTGCGCCGAGCAGCACACCGCCATTCCAGCCGCAAGAAAAATACTGAACATTGATTTCATTTTTTCCTCCTGAATTCGGGTTGTCTTACTATATTGCCATCGTTGGCATTTTCAAGAAAAAAGTCGAGGATCTTCCGAAGTTTTTTCATTTTCCGTTCATGAAGCAGCAGAGGAAAGCTCCGGAAATTCCGGCAGGAGGGAAGCTAGATCAATGCGGCAGGGAACGTCGGTGTTTCCGCTTTCGGGAGAGTTGCTCCGCCCCGTTTGCGCTTGTTTATAAACTTAAGGAGATCGGCATTCCTGCGTTTCTTCCTTATCCGGGGAAAGGGAAAGACTCCCCCCTCCTCCGCAGAGCGGACGGAACGATTTCCGCCCGGGGAGTCGGGAACGGGGAAAAATCACATTCGTGCCTTGACTTTTCCCCAAGTTGTAATATTTTAAACACTTGACGCGTGTTCCCGCAATCGGCGGGAATATGATTTGTTGGAAAGATATCGCAAACAAACCAAAAGAAAAACAAGAAAACATGAGCACAACAGAAGCCAGCGCACCGAAAGAGATCAAAAGCTACGTTGATCTCTCCACCGACAACATCTCCATGGACGATCTTCTCGCGAACGAGCAGAAGAGCGAATTCGTTGAGAATTCCATTGTCCCCGGGAAAATCGTTGAAAAGAGAAACGACGGTGTTCTCGTTGACATCGGCTACAAAGCGGAAGGATTCATTCCCGCCGCGGAATTCAGAAACTGGGCCGATGCAAAGGTCGGTGACGAAATCGACGTCTTCCTGGAAGAGATCGAAAACGAAAACAGCATGCCCGGCATCAGCCTTCAGAAAGCGAACTTCATCAAGTCCTGGAACAAGATCACCAGCGAATATGGCGAAGGCAGCGTGATCACGGGTCTGATGAAGCACCGTGTGAAAGGCGGCATCATCATTGATCTCAACGGCGTGGAAGCGTTCCTGCCCGGTTCGCAGATCGACATCGGTCCGGTCAAGAACATGGACGATTACATCGGCAAGGAATACGAGTTCAAGATCCTCAAGATCAACCAGGATCGCAGAAACATCGTGGTTTCGCGCCGCGAGCTTCTGGAGGAGTCGCGGAAGGATCGCCGCACTCAGCTTCTCAAGGATATGGAAGTCAATCAGATCCGCAAGGGCGTGGTCAAGAACATCACCGACTTCGGTGCCTTCATCGATCTCGGCGGCATCGACGGACTTCTCCACATTACGGATATGTCCTGGGGCCGCATCTCCCATCCGAACGAGATGCTCGAAATCGGCCAGGAAGTCGAAGTCATGATTCTGGACATCGACTACGAGAAGGAGCGCGTCTCCCTCGGACTCAAGCAGAAAACCAAGAATCCGTGGGACGAAGTCGAGACCAAATATCCGGTCGGCTCCACCGTCAAGGGCAGAATTGTCAACATCATGCCGTACGGAGCGTTTGTGGAAATTGAAGAGGGGGTGGAAGGACTCATCCACGTCTCTGAAATGTCCTGGACGAAACGCGTCACGAAGGCCGGCGACATCGTCAGCGTTGGCGAAGAGGTTGAGGCCGTGGTGCTTGACATCGACAAGGAAGGCAAGAAGATCTCTCTCGGACTGCGTCAGAAGACCCGCAATCCGTGGGAAGTGCTCGCCGAGAAATATCCGGCCGGAAGCCGCATCAAAGGCAAAGTCCGCAACATGACCAGCTACGGTGCGTTCGTGGAAATCGAAAACGACATCGACGGAATGATCCACGTCTCCGACATGTCCTGGACGCGCAAGATCAACAACCCGAACGAGATGCTGAAAGTAGGCGACGAAGTCGAAGCCGTCATTCTCGACATTGATCCGCAGCAGCAGAGAATCTCCCTGGGTCTCAAGCAGATCGAAGAGGATCCCTGGGCCAACATCAACGATCTCTACAAGATCGGCGACGTTGTTTCCGGCAAGGTCACGAAGATCACCGCTTTCGGAGCCTTTGTGGAACTCTCCCACAAGATCGACGGTCTGGTTCACATCTCCCAGATCAGCAAGGATCGCGTGGAAAAGGTCAAGGACAAACTCTCTCTCGGACAGGAAATCGAAGCCAGAGTCATCAAAATCGACCGCGATGAGCGCCGGATCGGTCTCTCCATCAAAGCGCTGGAGGAAGGCTTCTCCGAAGATGATCTCAAGGCGGCCGGCGAAGAGGTCTCCGCAGCTCTCAAACCGGGCGAAGCGCTCGGCGACATGGGTCAGCTGATCGGCGACAGCCTCGACAGCCTCGATGTTGTCCGCGAAAGCAAAAAAGACTGAAATAACCTCCGTCCGCAGGGGAAGGATTTTGCCTCATGTCTGAAAATTTCGCAGATTTGCAGTTGAAGTTCGACTTTGCGGATACGGATAATACAGAACTCCACGGAGGGCGGCAGATCGCCGCTCCCGTGGATGATTCTTTAGTGGAAGACGACGAGGAGGAGAGCTCCTCCCAGGAGGATTCCGAGACTCCGGAAATCCCCCGTTTTCCCTTCTCCCCTTCCCTCTCCCTTCCCGGCGATGCGGCTGAAACCGCCGCCGATGAACCCGGTCCTTCCGGGGACGGACTTCCGAGTCCGGACTTTACCGATAATTTGTCCTGTGAACCCGAACCATCCGAAAGGGACATTCCGCAAGATCCGGAACTCTTTGAAGAGGAATCGGAAGATCTTCCGTCTCAGGAGACCGCTCCGGCAACGGAACCCGGGCGGAGTCAGGAGCTGTACGAATTCGAGGAACCGCAACCGATCCCGCAGGCGCAGACTTCGGACGGGAAACTGCCGGAGACGGATTCCCCTGCACCGGAAGCCGCCGGGGGAACAGAGAAACCGCAGGAATCGAAGCCGGAGGAGAGTCTCCGACAACGCTTCGTCTATTCGGAATTTGCCAGGAAAGAGGAGGAGACCATGCCGAATCCGACTCCGATCCCGACTCCAACAACGACACCGATCTCGGAGACCGCTCCGGCAACGCCGCAGCGGCGTGAAAGCGTATCTCGTGCGCCGCTCTTTTTCCAGCGGGAACTGCAGCGGGCGGCGCTGGCATGGCTGGCCTCCGGTTTTCCGACGGCGGCGGCCATCCGTGTGCCGACCCGTCTGACCAAGTTCCGGGCCGATGCGGCGGCGTTCTGGTCCACTCCGGGCAGAAACCGTCTGCTGCAGCCGGAACGCACGGTTCTGGTGGAGGCGCGCGCAACCAGAAGCTCCTGCTGGCCGGAATGCTCGGGCAGCGAGGAGATCGTTCCGCAGCTCCGTCTGGAACAGGAGAAACGACAGGAAATCGAGGCGGAAATCCGTCGGAGGGAACCCCATTTGCGCGATTCCGCCGTGCTCTTTCCCGAAATCGAGTACTGGAACTATGCCGGGACCCGGAATCCGGAATACAAATTCTGCCTGAGGCGCATCCGCGAGTATGAACGCGCCCTCTACCGGGGCAGCCGGTTTGAACGGATCCGCAGGGCCAATGTGGCCAATGAACTCTATCTGGCGGTCCCGGAGGGGATGATCCATCCGAATGAACTGGCGGAGGGGTGGGGACTGCTTTATGTGGCTCGAAACCTCTCGGTGAAAGTGGTCCGGAAGGCGCTCTTCCGGGAGTGTCCGCAGGAGAACATGCTGCATCTTTCACAGAACATTGCGGCCTCGTCGCTGAGCGATGTCCTGTTTGCCCATGGAGTCTATCTCTCCTCCAACGGCCGAGTGTCGTTCCGGCGTCCGCCCCGCAGACGCAGACTGGAACATTTCCTCTGAGAAAAACCGTCCCCGGAAGCGGATGCCGTTTCGCCGCGCCCCGGACAACGGGAGAAAAACATGTATGAACTGATTCAGGTTGCGGAAAACACCTTCTGCATCGAAAGTCCGTCGAAAATCGGAATCTTCCGCGAATCGGAGCATGAGGTCTGGCTCATCGACAGCGGAAACGACAAGGATGCCGCGAAAAAAATTCTCAAAGTTCTGCATCAGCACCAGTGGCATCTGAACGCGATTCTGCTGACGCATTCCCATGCCGATCACGCGGGCGGAGCCCGTTTCCTCCGGGAGCACACCTCCTGCCGGGTCTACGCACCGGATCCCGAATGCGACTTTGTGCGTCATCCGGTTCTGGAACCCTCGTTCCTCTGGGGCGGATTTCCCTGCGCCGAGCTGCGAAATAAATTTCTGATGGCATCGGGGTGCGAAGCGGAACCGCTCTCCACGGCGGTCCTGCCCTCCGGCATGGAAAAATTGGAACTGCCAGGACACTTCTTCGGCATGACCGGCTTCCGGACCCCGGATGATGTCTGGTTTCTCGCCGACAGCATGATCGGAGAACAGATTCTGGACAAGTATCCCATCTTCTTTCTGTACGATGCGGCGGAATATCTGCGGACGCTGGAACGGCTCGAATCCCTCACCGGATGCCGTTTTCTCTTCTCCCATGCGCCGATTCAGGAGTCGACCGCTCCGCTGGTCCGGCGGAACCGGGAGGCTCTTCATCAGCTCCTTCGCCTGATTGCGGAACTCTGCGGCGAACCCGTTTCGTTCGAAGAGATTCTGAAACGGATTTTCGATCGGTACGGCATGCGGCTGGACCTCAATCAATATGTGCTGGCGGGAAGCACGATCCGCTCCTGTCTTGCGTTTCTGAAGGACGCGGGAACTCTTGCCGCGGAATTCCGGGAGAACCGTCTGCTCTGGCGGACCCAGCCGGCGGAAGCGTGACTCAGTACCGGAAGTGCCCGTCCGCAATCGCTCCCTCCTCCCCGCAGACGAAGGAGAGCGAGGGGATCTCGTGACCGAAGGCAAGTCCGTGCAGCACCGGTCCGTCGACCCTCTCCGCGAACTCCCGGAAGAGCTCCCGGCGGATGTCGGGCTCCCCGCAGTCCGTGAACTGGGCGAACACCACTCCCGCGACCTGTCCGAGAATCCCCGCATGGCGCAGCTGCGTCAGGTGACGGTCGATCTTCCGAAGCGGCTCGCCGATGTCCTCCAGAATCAGAATCGTTCCGGAAAAATCGGGCAGCCACTCCGAACCGCAGAGAGCGGCAAGAAGCGTGAGATTTGCCGTCACGATCCGCCCCATGCACGCGCCCACCCGGAGAACCTCCAGCGGAACGGATCGGGAACATCTCTTCTTTCCGTGAAACGCCGTGTCGAGCGCACGGCGGAACGCCCGAAAGGTCGGATCATTCCGCATGGAAAGAGAAAGATTCGCCGCCATCTGCCCCGCGACCGGAACACCGGCCCGTTTCGCAAGCATGGCAAGGTGAATCGCCGTGATGTCGCTGAATCCGACCAGAGGAAGACGGCGGCGGCGCAGCGTCTCCCAGTCGATCCGGTCCAGAATTCTCGGCGACCCGTAGCCGCCGCGCAGGCACAGGATCAAATCAACAGAGGGATCGCCAATCAGCCGGTTCAAATCCTCCGCGCGCATCTCATCGGAGGCCGAGAGATAGGGCAGAGGCGCGCCCGAAAACAGGTGTTCCGCCTCAAGAAGAACGATTCCGCGTTCACTCATCCACTGTCTGGAAGACGCATAACGAACGCGGTCCGCGGAACTCGCCGGAGCCGCAATGCCGATTTTTTTCACTTCTGCTGGAAACGGATTTTTCATGGTGGTGTTATTATAATTCCGGAAAAGAAATAAACAAGCAGGATTTTTTCCTTTTCCTGTGCTATTTTACCGGAGAACCGGATCATCGGCGGAAGTTTTCCGCCCGGAACCGGAAAACAGACGGGGAAAATCATGACAGCGGAAGAGTTGAGAACAGAGATTCGGAACACCATCATCGCCTGCGGAAACGCGGAACAGGAGTCCGGCTGGATCGTCTCCCGGGCGACCGCCATTCCCGTTTCGGAGTTTTTCTTTGACCGCCGCGCACTGGAAGACGGGGAGATCGCCCGCGCCAGGGCCATGGCGGAACGTCGCAGAAACGGAGAACCGCTGCAATATATTCTCGGAGACGAATATTTCGGGGATCTGCTTCTGAAAGTCGGAAAAGGCTGTCTGATCCCCCGCCCGGAGACCTGGGGGATCGTCGAGCTTCTGGTTCCCCGGATCCCCCGCAGCGGAAGCTGCTGCGAACTGGGAGCGGGTTCAGGAGCGGTCTCCCTTGCCATCGCCCATGCCCGGCCCGATGTCTCGGTTTTCGGCAGCGAACTCTCGAAGGAGGCGCTCTACTGGGCAAACCGCAATCTGGCCGCCTACGAACTTCCAAATGTCGAGTTCCGCCTCGGCTCCCTGTTCGACCCGTTTCCGGGAAGGCGTTTCGACGCCGTTGCGGCCAATCTGCCCTACATTCCCTTTTCGGAAAAGGAGAATCTCCAGCGGGAGGTCCGCGATTTTGAACCGGCGGTCGCTCTCTTCGCGGAGGACGGGGGAACCGCGCTGATCCGGGAGGCGCTGAACGGACTGCAGGATCATCTTGCACCGGGAGGAACGGCGGTCTTTGAAATGGGCGAGGAACAGATCGCTCCCCTCGCCGCCTATGCGGAAACGCTCCCGTTTCCTGTCCGGATCCGGATCCACAGGGACTGCTTCGGCGTCCAACGCTTTCTGGAAGTCTCCTGCCGCGCCTGAGAAACGGAAATTCCGGAAATTTACGGACCGGATCTTGAGAAAACACACTTCCGGATGTAAATTACCGGGATTGCAGTTTTGACGAGCTTTGGACGAACACCCCGTCCAGGCCATCCAACAAGAACCATAACACGGGACTTTCGCATGAGAAAAATCATCGCCTCCGGCACGCTTGCCTCCCTTGCCCTGCTTCTGCTGATCCTGCTCTCCGCCTGCGGAGACAACACCAAAAATCTGAGCGTTGCGGAGGTGAAGATCGCAGCGGGAGGCGAACAGTGCGCCCTTCCGGGCGAAACGTTCTCCCATCAGCTCCGGGTGGAGATCCTCGGACGCGAAAAAGGACTCAATCTGCGGCCGGATTCCAAGCTGCTGCCCGTCCAGGGACAGGAGGTGCTGTTCACTCCCGTCGACGGCTCCCGGCTCACCGTGGAACCGCAAAGCGCGAAAACGGATATCTCCGGCAACGTCTCCGTCACAGTGAAGGCGGGCACCGAAACCGGGGACAATTATCTGAAAATCACTCCGGTGGGGGCGGAGGAAAAAAGCAAAACGGTCCGTTTCATTGTCGGAGCCAGACTCGACGGAGCGGAACAGGAGGGCCTGGCCGGAGAAAATCTGCCGAAGCCGCTCTCCATCACGCTGGTCCGTCCGGACGGGAAACCGGCGGAAAACGTTCCCGTCTACTTCAGCGTTCTTTCCAGCCCGGAACGGAAGAACAGCGCCAAAGTCAAAACGCCGGAAGTGCTCACCAACCGGAAGGGAGTCGCATCCACCCAGGTGCAGCTCGGAAAAACGACCGGAGAGTACAAGATCGGCGTCGAGGTCGCGGATCCCAAAAGCGGATTCTTTCTGCGGACCAGTCAGTTCCGCGTGCTCGGCGTGGATCTGACCGCCGTCATCATCACGGTCATCGGCGGACTCGCCTTCTTCATCTTCGGCATGAAAATGATGGGCGACGGACTTCTGAAAATCGCGGGGGAAAACATGAAGCGCGTGCTTCAATTCTTCTCGCGCAACGGATTTGTCGCGATTCTCGCGGGAACCGCCGTCACGGCGGTGATTCAGTCGTCCAGCGCAACGACAGTGATGGTGGTCGGCTTCATCAACGCCGGACTTCTGACGCTGAAACAGGCGGTCGGCATCATTTTCGGAGCCAACATCGGAACGACCGTCACCGCACAGATCATCTCGTTCAATCTGAGCGGACTTGCTCTTCCCGCCGTGGCCATCGGCTTCATGATGATGGCGCTTTCCAAACGGCGGGTCGTTCAGGGATGGGGAGAGACGGTTCTCGGATTCGGCATGCTCTTTTTCGGAATGGAAATGATGAGCACGGAACTGAAAACACTCGGCAATTTCCCGACATTCGTCGGATTCTTCCGCTCCTTTGACTGCGCCCCGGTCACGCCGCAGGGCTTCATGCCGATCGCCGCGGTTCTCGGCGCCATCGCCATCGGAATGGTGGCAACCTTTATCATCCAGTCCAGTTCCGCCGCAATGGGTATCGTGCTTGCGCTCGCCGCCGGCGGACTCATCAACTTCTACACGGCGGTACCGCTTCTGCTCGGAACCAACATCGGAACGACCATCACGATGTTCCTGGCCTCCCTGGCGGCCAACCGCGTGGCAAAACAGGCGGCGCTGGCCCATTTCCTGTTCAACCTGATCGGCACAATCCTGATGGTCATCTTCTTCTATGTGCCCTACGGACCGGGCCGGGTGCCGATCTTCCTCTATTTCATCAACTACATCACGCCCGGCGATGTGTTCGCGGCAATTCCGCAGAACGTGGAACGGCATATCGCCATGGCCCATACGATGTTCAATGTGCTGGCCGTGACAGTGATCTTCCCGGTCATGGGACTCTTCACGCTGATGTGTGAAAAACTTCTGCCGATCCGCGACACCTCCTCGACCAATACGAAATCGCTGGAACCGCACCTGCTGGCGACTCCGACCATCGCGCTGGAACAGGTCGTTGTCGAAATCCGGCGGATGGTGCAGGACTCCTGGGCCATGATCGACGTGGCGGTCAACCGCTATTTTGCCGAGGCGACCGTCGATCCGGAAGCCTTCAAGGAACTCAAGGAACGCGAAAAGAAAATCGACACCATGCAGGTGGATGTCACCAATTATCTGGTACAGATCACCCGGCAGAATCTGACCCAGCACCAGTCCGACCTGATCCCTCTGCTCATGCACTGCACCAACGACGCGGAACGCATCGCGGACCACACGGAAACCATCATGAAGCTGACCAAACGTCTCGCCAAGGCCAATGTCAAACTTTCCGACGTGGCGCGGCAGGACCTGAACACCCTCTGGGAACTGCTTGATTTCCAGGCGAAAAACGTCGCCATGGCGCTCGGAAGCACCGACCGCGAAAGCGTCGAATCCGCACTTGCCAGCGAACGCCGCATCAACAAACTCGCCAAAAAGTATGAAAAGGATTACACCAAACGGAAGGATTCCCCCGCGCTTCAGGCCATGATGAACGAAACCGACAATGAAGTTCCCTACACCGGAGACGATGCGGAAATCTCCAGCATCGCCATGGAAAACGAGCGTGAAATCAATCAGCTCACACGGCAGTACGAGATGGAACACGTCTCCCGCCGGAACGAAGGAAAGTGTTCCGTGGAAAGCAGCGTGATCTTCATCGAACTGCTCTGGGAGCTGGAGCACATCGGCGACCATCTGGCGAACATTGCCGTCCGCACGCCCGAAATCCAGAAACACTATGTGTCGCTGAACAAGTGACAACGGCACTCCGCCTCTCCTCTTTCGAAGGAAGGAGGAGAGGCATATCCCACGATTCCCCCGTGCGCTCCCGCCTTTTCCCCGGAGGAAAGATCTTCTCCTTTTCTAAAATCCAATTCTTCCAATCAGAGCAGAAATTATCAACTATTTTCTAACAAAAGAAACTATACACAAAAATTCAAGTTCAAATTCCATCTAAATTTATTTTCATAATTCAGAAAAAAACTGCCGAACAGGAACACTTTATTTTTCAATCCGGCTTGTATTTTTTGAGAATTCATGCTATATTCTATGCCGTTGATTTTTTAGAGGGAATCTCCTTCCAAAAAAATCAAATGCTGTTTGACAACCGTTTTATTTTCAGCGAAGGTTCTGACCTGCAGAGGGATCCGGGCTCAGAGGTCCTCTGCGTCAAGAGAGGATGGCCTTTTCGCTGACATCGCAGTTAAAGTGTCGGAATTTCAAGCAAAACGGCAGAGAGAGACGATTTTAGAAATTTTCCGGCGGATTATCTGAATGATAATTGGTACGACTTTTTGAGGCGCATTTCCATATTTGATTGTCTGTTGTAATGAAGCTTCAATCCAGATGATTTCCCAGAATTTTCCTGATGAAAGACAAAAACGGTTTTCACTCCTCTTTCCCAGGCGTTTTTCTTGCCTGTCCTTTCCCGCGACGATAAAACGGGCATTCCGGTTCGTCAGGAAAAAACGGTTTGGATCTTCCTGTCGATCCCCCTTTCACAGCATAAAAATTGAAAATGAAGACGAGCATTGCTTGGATACGGTTTTCCACAGCAATGCCTGCGGCTGGAAAGATTTCAGGGGGAAGGCAACAATGGCACTGGAGTTTACGAAAGAGGACGGCATGATCTGGCAGCCGGTTTTCACACTCCCGAGAAACGAAAAAAAACTGTTTGCCTCCCTGAGTGCGGATGGAATCGCCGCCTATCTGCCGATGCGCCGGATCACCAGTGTCCATCCCGTGGTCAGCAAGGGGAAAAGCTACTGTTACAAACGCGAATTCCATGTTCCCATGTTTCCAGGATATCTCTTTGCCAGAATCTCTCCCGGATTGCGCAGTGAACTCAAACGCAACCGTTCGGTCATCCGGATTCTTCCCGTGACGGACCTGGAAGAGGAGAAGCTGCTGGACGAACTGAACATGATCCGGGAACTCGAGAACGTTTCCGAACATCAGGAATTCGATATCACAAACGGACTGGTCAAGGGAATCCGGGTTCAGTTCACCGAAGGAGAGTTCAGCGGATGGGAGGGATTCGTCCTCGATGCTCCGGGACAGGACGGATTCGCTTATATCAATGTGACATGTGTCAACGCCTCCGTCAAAATCCGGTACCCGGCCGCCTGGTGCAGAATTCTGGAGAAAATCGAACCGTAGGAAAAAGAGCGTCTCAGAGGATTTTCCGCGGGAGAGAGACGGAACCGATTCAAAACGCTCGTTGTCAAAAAACCGGAACAATACCGGGAATAAAAACATCAATTACGATTCAGGGACTTTTAGGAGGGATTGTTCATGCAGAACATGGATTTCTGGTTTTTCTGGAATATTTTCCGAAAAAAGTGGAGAGTGATTTTTCTGGCGGCATTTCTGGTCGCGATTCTGACCGGAGTATTCAGCAAACTGTTCCTTGCGCCGGTCTATCGCTCCTCGGTTTCCCTCTATTTCGGAAGAGTGACGGAAACCTCTCCGCTGGAGCGCGTGATGGCGGCAACCGGTGGAAGCGAACTGGGAGAAACCACCGCGCAGCTCGCACTCGGAAGCCAGCTGACCGGAGATTATCGCGAACTGATTAATTTCGATGTGATCCGCGAAGGCGTTCAGGATGAACTTGCCAAACTCGGAAAATGGCAGAAAAAGGCCTATGAAGTTTCCGCAGAACAGGTGAAGGCGTCACGCATTCTGCAGATCAACATCGACAGCGACGATCCTCTGTTCTGTCAGGAAGTCGCCAACATCTACGCCCGGGTTTTCATCGCGAAAGTCCAGCAGCTGATCGGCATTCAGAACACTCAGATCATTGAAGAACCCGCTCTTCAGGTGAAACCCATTTCGCCAAACATTCCCCGGAACATTCTGGGCGGATTCGTTGTGGGATTCGCCCTTTCCTTCCTCGCCTTCGTCGCGTTTCGGGTGCTCGACCGGACCATACGGACCTCCGAGGAGGCCGAAAATGCCCTTCAGGTTCCGGTGGTCGGCACGGTCCACAAGGATCTGGACTACACGCTTGACAAGAACAATCCGCTGCTCTTCACAAGCGGACAGCAGACCGAGGAACAGCGGACAAAAATCGCCGAGGATTTCCGCGTCTTCCGCGTCAACCTCATCAACCGGAAACCGGAAGACAAGAAGGACGGGTCCGTCATCGCCGTCACCAGCGCGCAGGCAAAGGAGGGCAAAACCTTCTGCACCGCGAACCTCGGAGCGGCTCTCGCGGAAGCCGGCTACAAGGTTCTGCTCATCGACTGCGATACCGGAAAACGCGGACTTCAAAGCTATTTCGGCACCGCCGATGAAAAAGGGCTCATGAACATTCTTTCCGATGAAACCGATTTCGACCATACGGTCAAGCGCAATCTGAACAATCTGAACATGGATGTGCTTTTCTGCGGCAATCAGAAAGTCAATTCGGCCAATCTGATGATCTCGCCGAAATTCAAGGACCTGATGGAAAAACTGAAAAAACAGTATGACTATGCGTTTCTGGATGTCTCCTGCCATCTGGGCTCCGCGGACATTGTTTCGGCCGGCAGCACGGCGGACTCGGTTCTGCTTCTGGTCCGCGCGGGAAAAACCGAAGGCGCCATGGCGAAACAGACGATCGAAGCACTCAAGCGAGCCAATCTGGATGTCTCCGGAGTCATCCTCAACGGAGTCGATGAGGAAACACGATGAACCGACAGAAATTATACCGCTTTCTGAACAGCACGGGATTCTCCCTGTTCTTCCTGACCGTACTGGTCGCCGCCCTTGCCGCGACCGCGTACTATGTGACGAAATCCCTGGAGAAGGAACCCGATTTCGGAGGAATGGTCACGATCCGTCAGGCGGAAATGGACATCTCCTCCTCCGAAGAGAACCGTCTGACCCGCGCCATGGTGCTGGATTACATCACCGACAAAAAGGTTCTCCTCCCGATCGCCCAGAAATACGGCTGGAACGTTCCGTACCGGGAAATGCTGCAGGGCATTGACGTCAAGGAACGCCTCTCCGCGCAGAACAGCTACATCATCATCGCCAACACCCGGAACATGGAACGCTCCACACGGATCGCCCGGGCCCTGACCTTGAGCTTCCTGGAGGACTATCGGAAGAAATGGACCATTCAGAGCAAAAAAATCCTTGAGGACACCACCCGGAAAATCAAAGAGGATGAAAAGGAACTCCAGCGTCTCAAGGCCCTGAAGGAAAAATTCCAGGAGAAAAGCGAACTGCGTCCGCTGAACACGGAGATCGAAATGAAAGCCCTCAACGATCAGCTTGTGGAGGCGCAGAACCAGTTTCTGACCGCGTATGGAGCCTACATCAGCCGCATGGAGGAAAAACGCTCGGCCCTCCAGCTGGAACTGGATCTGGCCCGTCAGATCTACACGGATGACGATACGGAAATCAAAAACATGCGCAGGAAACTGGCGGAACTGGATCGGCAGTGCACCGTGATCCAGGAGCGTCTCGCCCAGCAGAAACCGGATCTCTACCGCATGAATATGGAACCTAAAAAACTCACCGGCCTTCCCAACGACATTCTGTACTACTATGAAAACATCCAGACTCTCCAGCAGCTCAAACTCGCATTGATGCTGGGGTCCATCATCGAGGACAAGGAAAAAATGCTGGAACGCGAAATCAAAAAGAAAAGAACGATCGAACGGCTGCTCGACAGCAACTCCTGCGATGTGTTCATCCGGGAGGTCGGCAGATGAACGCAGTCTCACGCTTTCTTTCTCTTGCCGGAGCCGCCGCGCTCTGTCTGCTGACCGCCTGCTCCACGATGCCGTTCATTCCGGTGGCGGTTCCGGAGAGCTATTCGCTGCGTCCGGAACCGGCGGTCAACCATGCGCTCCAGTTTGCCGAACTGGAAAAACTCCAGCGTGCCACCCCTCCGGAATATCTCATTGCCCCGGGTGACGCCTTTTCCGTTGTCGTGGACGGACACCCGAACATGAGCCGGCCGCGCGTCATCATCATGCCCGACGGCACCATCAGCATCGCCCCGATCGGTTCCATCAAGCTGGCGGGACTCACCCTCCCCGCCGCCGGCGAACTTCTGAAATCAAAATACCGGAAATATCTGCGGGAGTGCAATGTGGTGCTGGAACCGCTGGAACTGAAGAACTACACCTTCACCATCGGCGGGATGGTCACGGAACCGGGGATTTATCCGTTTGTCTTCGGCTCCTTCCGTCTGACCGACGCGGTCGCAATGGCAAAAGGACTGCTGTTCACCGGGGGCACCGCGGGAGAGAAACTCCTGCTCTCCGATCTGGCCAACGCCTATATCGTGCGAAACGGGAAAATTCTTCCGGTCGACTTTGTTCAGGCGCTGGAGAAGGGAGATCCGCTCTACAACATTCCGATTATGAACGGGGACTACATCTACATTCCGTCTTTGGAAAGCGGGAAAGTCACCATTCTTGGCGAGGTCGACGAACCGGACAGCGTCCCCTATCAGCCCAATCTGACGGTTCTGCAGGCCATCGGACTTGTCGGCGGACTCAAGGAGACCAATTCCCGGGAGATCAAGGTCATCCGCGGTGGTCTGAAGTCGCCCGTGGTCTACACGCTCGACATCCGGGATATGCAGCGCGGCCGCACCATGGATTTCGCCCTGAAGCCGAAAGACATCGTCTTTGTTCCGCGTGACGGCGTCAGCGAATGGAACGTCATCATCCGTCAGATTCTGCCGACCATTCAGCTGCTCAACGGTCTTGCCGGTCCATTCGGCAGTCCCTCCTCCTTCCTCTATCAATAACCCCCTATTCAGGAGCTGATACTATGAAAAAAACGATGTTTCTCGGATTTGCCGCGGCACTGCTGTTTCTCTGCGGATGCCGGACGCAGATCGTAACACTCGATGTCATTCCCGCGGATGCCAGAGTCATTGCAAACGGCGTGGAATACAACAACAAATCGCCCATTTTCATCGAAGCGGAAACCGGACGCCAGCTGATGATCACCGCCTACAAAGACGGCTATCGCGACAAGATCTATGTCATCGACTACACCCTCAGCACCCTGGGAAAAATCGAAGCATGGACCTCCATCTTCCTCTTCCCCGCCTTCGGTCTGCTCTTTGACAACGCCTGGACCCTCAAGGAAAACAATGTCACGCTGATGCTGGAACCCCTGACACCGGAAGCCAAGGCGGAAGCCGAAATCACCGCTCCCAGAGTCATCCATTCCAACCCCGCGCCGCTGAAGGTGGATCAGACCGCCGATCCCCAGGCAAAACAGATCTTCAACCAGATTTAAGACCACGGATCCAGCGGACACTTTTCCCCCACACCGGAAGATATCATGCCACTGACCAGTTTCTCCATTCTTCCCCTGATCTCCTTTCTGGCGACGCTGCTTCTGACGCCGGTTGCCTATCGTCTGCTGCGCCGTTTCGGCTTCTGGAACGCCATGGACGGGGAACATAAGGTACGGGTCGTCCGCGGCGGAGGAATCGCGCTTGCAGCCGCATTCTTCCTCAGCGGCTATCTGTGGTATTTTGTCACGGGGAGCCAAACGCCCTCCACTCTGAACGGTCTGATTCCGGCCCTGCTGATCATTCTTCTCACAGGAATCATCGACGACCGTTTCGGACTCCGGGCGTTTCCGAAATTTCTGCTTCAGCTGCTCTCGATCCTTCTGCTCTGGATCTGCGGATACCGGATCCGGGTGCTTTTCGGAGTGGAACTGCCCTGGTTCTTCAGTCTGGTTCTGACCCTGTTCTGGGTGGTCTCGATTCTGAACGCGTTCAATCTGATCGACGGACTCGACGGGCTCTGCACCGGCAACGCGCTGATTGCCGCGGCGGGCCTCTGGGCGATGGCGTACTTCTCGCACTATCAGCCGTTGCCGATCGGTCCGCTTCTGCTGATCGGATGCTGTGCGGGATTCCTGATCTTCAATTTTCATCCGGCGAAGCTGTTTCTCGGAGATACGGGCAGTCTGTTTCTCGGATTGATCTGCGCGGTTCAGTCGCTGAAAATCAGCCGCGGAGATTTCGATTTCCAGAACCTTCTCTTCTTCCTGATGATTTTCTGGATTCCGTTCTGCGACATGGGTCTTGCCGTGTGGCGACGCAAAGTCAAAAGCATGCTGAAAAACTCCGGATGCGAAATCACGGAACGGGATCTCTATCACCTGCACTACCGCCTTCTGAACATGACGCACAATCACAGTCTGACGGTTCTTGTGATGTGGGGCGGAATGCTGCTGATCGACATCTTCGCACTCCTGGTTTTCAAAACACAGGATCTGCTGTTTTCGATTCTGATTTTCGGAATTCTCAGTCTTTTTTCCCTCTCGGTGTTCGCGCAGTACGAACTTCGGTATACGTACTGTCTGGTCAAACACATCATCAAGCGTCTTTTTCTGAAGGAATACCGGAAAACCTACGGCATACTGCGGCAGAAAAGCGATAAAAGCTAATAAAACCATACAACCAGCACAAGTCTCCCCCATCAGACAGGGCAGACGGAGTGCAACAGGAGGAACAAACAATGAAATATTCCAGAGGTCTGCTGCTGACGGCGGCAACCGCACTCTGCACCGGGATTCTGGCGACGGGCTGCTCCACGGATTTATCGCCGGAACCCTTCGATGCGAACCTCCGGCTGACCGCCGGTCAGGTGAAAATGACCGTGAAACCGGGCAAAACCACGCAGGCGGAAGTGTTCCAGGCTCTGGGCGCACCCAATGTGGTGGCGCTTCAAAGCGGAAGCGGGGAGATCTGGACCTACGATCAAATCAAGGTCCGCCGCACTTCGCAGGGATACTCGGCGGGAGCCTCCTTCGGGACGCTCTTCGGATTCGACAACTTCCGGCACGGGGTCGGGGATGCCGGAGCGGAAATCGGCGGAAATGTCGGAACCAACACGACCTCCGTCCAGACGGCGACGCTGATCGTCCGGTTCGCACCCGATGAAAAAGTGACATCCTGGCAGATGCTTGTCACCTCCTTCTAATGAAATGGAGAATGTCGCATGAAGAAACAATCAGGCATCCTGACACTCCTGTTTTTCTGCGCGCTGCTGCTGACCGGCTGCATTTCCACGGAAATTCCCGCCGACACCAGCGCCGGAATGACCGGATTGCAGCAGCGGGCGCTCAACGTCCGCAACATCGGTGAGGAGCTCGGAGCCACCTACGATGATGTGTGGTACGGCGTCATCGCCACCCTTCAACTGAACGGCTTCATCCTCAAACAGGCCGACAAGGAAAGCGGATATCTCTACGGAGTCTGGCGGGATACATACGAACGGCATGTGGAAACCACCCGCGGCGGTTTTTCCCTTGTTCAGCTCGCGGTTCCGCCCGGCGTCTCCTTCGGGGAATTCTTCAGTTCGACGGAGCAGTTCCGCCAGATCGACGTCTCCGTCACGCTGACCCCTCTGGCAAAGACCCAGACTCTGGTCCGGATCATCGCCCGCTTCGACCGGGAAGGCGTCCCCATGGCGGAAGGGATTTTCGCCAACCGCTTCTTCGGTCTGCTCCGGAAGGAGATTTTCCTGCGGAAAAACAACGGTGGCATCTACCATGCGTTTCCGTCGGGGAAAAACACCGTTTCCAGACCGGCAAAAACAGGGAAAAAATAAATTCTGAACCGAACATAAAAACAAAAAAGAAAAGAGGTCAATCATGAGTTACGATTACGAAGGATTCCGCTTTACAACCAATGTCAACGTCGGTGCCGGAGATCATGTTTACGCAGGGTTTGCCTCCCATGTGGACGGCGAGGTCGGATCCGCGTTCATCACCATCGCCACAGCGGTCGGAGCAATGATGGGACTTTACAACATCACCGTTGCGGAAGGGGACACGGCATTCCTCGCCGTCGACAAGACCACCACGCAGAACAACGGCTCCCTGAAACTTTCCGCGACAACCGCGCGTCCGAATGAGAAAACCGCGTCCAGCCTCAAAGAGGACGTCGGATTCGCAAACATCGTCACCTCCGTGGACGGAACGGAATACTATGTTCTGGAAAGCAGCGCCTACGTTGTTGTGAACTCCAGCAACTTCCACTATGAACTCAGCGCGACCCAGAGCGTCAAAACCAAGGAGCTGTTCGACAACGTCAATCAGCTTTTGAGCTCCAGCAACTGGCGCGAACTCTGGGACAAGGTGGCCCAGGAGACGCTCGGCAAGGAGGTCGATGTCATCAACGCGGCGTATGAACTGGTTCCGGAAACCCGCTCGATCATCGACGGATGCAAAAGCATCCTCGGCGAAGTTCCGGTTGTCACCTATGAACTGAGCGTCAAAAATGGAAAGGACACGGAAGCGCCGGATCTGACCAAGGCCTCCATGACCATCTACTCGATGGGCGACCGGATCACCGCGGAATGCGCAGGAGCACAGGACAATGTCTTCGTCTACGGCTTTGAATACGAGATTCTGAACGGCGAAGGAATCTCCGTCGATACGGGGAAGGTGTACAGCACGGAGGAAATCCGTCCGACCGTCTCGCTCGACGACGGGGAATACACCCTCAAACTGCGCGCCTTCGACTACTCCGGCAATTACAGTCAGGAATGGATCAGCACGGCCTTCTCGGTCAACAGCAACCTCTACATTGATTCGGAAAGCATTTCGATGGAAGCTCCTGCGCTTCTCACCCAGGCTCAGACGGCGACCAAAGAGTATCCGATCGAGTACACCCTGACCCCGGAATACAGCGGAAGCTACAACCTGATCCTCCAGGATCTCGACAACAACGCGAAAATCACCATCAACGAATACACCACCGTGGATGGGAAACCCAAACGTCTGCGTTCGAAGACGATCTCCGCGAAAAACTTTGCGAAGGGCGCGGGAGCGGTTCTTCTCGACGCCGAAAAATACTACACGGTTACCGTGGCCTCCACCTCCTCCAAAGTCAACAGCAGCTACAAGCTGGCGGTTACGGGAGAAGCGTTCGTGAACGCGAACCAGGTGGCGGAAGACAACTGGGAAGATCTGAAAACCGTACACGACATCTCCGGCGATATGAAGATCATGGTTCACTCCACGGATCAGCAGCTGATTGCGGACGAGTGGGTGGGATTCACCGATCCTCTGGATGTCCGGGAACTGAACATCACAACGGCTGGAAAACTCACGTTCGATCTGACCGCAACGGATCAGGCGAAAATGTCGATCTACGTGGAAAACGCCTCGAACGGGAAGCTCAAAAAGCTCAAGAGCGTAAGTCTCGGGACCTCCAAAACCGGATCGGTCACGAAGTCGATCACGAATCTGCTTCTGGACACGGGAACGTACTATCTGGTGGTGGAATCCAGAAATGCATCGAAAGGCGGAAATGCCGACTACTCGGTCAAAGTGAACGCCGATGGCAGCACCCTCTTTGAAAATGCGAACCAGGTCCCGCAGGACAACTGGGAGGATCTGAAAACCGTGCATGACATCTCCGACAATATGAAAATCGCGGTGCAGTCCACGGATCAGCAGCTGGTTGCCAACGAATGGGTGGGCTTCTCGGATGCACGGGATGTCCGGGTGCTGGATGTTGCGACAGCCGGAATGTTCACGTTCGATATGACCTCCACGGATCAGGCAAGAATGTCGATTTACGTGGAAAACACCTCGAACGGGAAACTCAAGAAGCTCAAGAGCGTCAGTCTCGGGACCTCCAAAACCGGATCGGTCACGAAGTCGATCGAAAACCTGCTTCTGGATACGGGAACGTACTATCTGGTTCTGGAATCCAGAAACGCGTCGAAAGGCGGAAGCGCCGACTACTCGGTCAGTTTGAACGCAACGACGACGAAGTTCTTTGTTGATGCGAACCAGAATCCGCTGGACAATGCGACGGCGACCGCGCCTGTGATCGACTGCAGCACAACCGGCACCCTGATCTCGAAGGAGTGGGTCGGCTACGGCGACCAGTTCGACTACTTCCGCATTGCGGCGGGAGAAGGCGGAGCCTACGACTTTGCCATCAGCGGAGCCGACAATCAGCTCCGTCTGAGAGTATATGAAGTTGTTCCGAAGGAAGACGGCGAAAAACTCAAAACCGTGAAGACGGTCACCACCAGTTCGAAGAACAGCTGGAATGGTTCGACGGGAACGCTTCTCCTTTCCCAGGGGAAGGAATACATCATTGCGGTGGAGAGTCCGAAAGCGTCGAAAGGGATTGGCAGTTACTACTCGCTGGAACTGGGTCAGGCGCAGAGCTACAACTGGCAGAACAACACGCGGGAGACTGCGGCCATGCTGACGACCGCCGGAACGACGGGAGTTCTTTCGAACGCAACGGGAAGCGATCCGATCGACTATGTGGATCTGGGACAGGTTTCCGGCAGTCTGTCGATTGATTCGACGGCAGGAAAGGTTCGCGTCAACGGCTACAATGCGGCTGGAGAGCTGCTGGAGACCTTCAAACTGAATGCCGCCAGCAAGAACAACAGCGGTGTGACATTTGATGTCGCGGAAAGCGGTCTTGCCTATCTGGAGATCAAGGCGGACAGCAAGAAATTCAATGAATACGCCATTGCGCTTGCCTGATGGCGGAAGAGGATTCCGGCTGGAGGATCGACTCTCCGGCCGGGATTCGCAAACAAGCAGGAAAAGGAGCTGGGAAATGAAGCTGTTTATCGTTGCACTCTGCATGGGAATTGGTTCCATGCTGCTGTTTTCCGGGTGCTCGAGTGTAAAGGAATTGAACTCGGCGCGGAATGAAGCGGTCTCGGTTGGAGAGATTTCGACATTCGGGCTGCAGATTATCAAAAACAAGACGACCCGTTCGGAGATTTTCAAAGCGATTGGAGCGCCGGGTCTTGTGTTCAAAAATGAGATGGGAGGGGAATCGTGGGTTTATCCCCGTGTAGCGGTTCGGCAGAGTGATCTGGACTTTCAGGTGAGCGGGAATTTCACGGCGATTTTTCCGTACAGTCCCGGAAGGATAACGAAAGGGGGCGGAGTAGCAGGGGTGAATGTATCCTCGCAACTGGGGAGCAGCAAATCGTCGTATAAGACGGCGGGGCTTCTGATCCGGTTCAACCGTCTTGGCTGTGTCAACACCTACGAGTTCACATCCACCAGCTTCTGAAAACAACTTGTGAGGTCCCCAAAAGCCTAAAGATATTCTTAAAAAAATTTTCTGTAATAGCAGACTTTCCTATTTATAGAAAAAGAATTCTTTTGGGGATTTTCCATATAAAAAGAACGAACTCAACAAAATAGAATTTTCAATTTTTTAAATAACACTGGAAATGACTCTGAACATCTGATTAAAAAATCAGCATCCTAAGGGGGAAACCCCTTTCGTCATTTTAAATCTTTTATGTTTCTATCATCCACGAATCGTATCTTATTTAATACCATAGCAACTTACAGTTGTTCTTTACTTCGCCTAGTTGCAGGAATTTTTTCTTGCCGATGGGGTCTTATGGCGCTTGGGAATTCTGACTATGGGCTATTAGGATTAATTGTTGGTTTTACAAATTTCATTACTTTTTTCAATACCCTTTTCTCTGGAGCAATCGGAAGATTTTTTGCCTATTCAATTGGGAAAGCAAGGAAAGGAACAGATAAAGAAAATGAAGATGAGTGTTGCAAATGGTTCAATATTGCACTAATGATTCATTCAATCATACCATTCCTATTACTTAGTGTTGGTTATCCACTTGGAGTTTACGCAGTTAAACATTGGCTTACGATTCCCCCGGAACGGATTGGCGATTGTATTTGGGTTTTCCGTTTTGTCTGCATAATGGTGTTGTTCAATATGATAACGGTGCCTTATGTAGCAATGTATACGGCTAAACAATATATCGCAGAACTTACCGGGTACCATATCGCCAGTATTATTCTGAATCTAATCTTCCTATATATGATGACAAATATCCCAAGGGATTGGTTTGTCTATTATTCATTGTGGACATGTTTACTGAGTATCTTGCCTCAAATAGCGATTTCCTTCCGTGCGATGAAAAAATTTCCTGAATGCAAGATTCTTCCTAGATTTTTTTTTGATCTGGGAATGTTAAAAACATTATTAAATTTTACCGGATGGCAATTTTTTGGTCAACTTGGATATCTCACCAGAACGCAAGGAGTTGCTATTTTAGTAAATAAGGCATTTGGACCGATCTTCAACTCCACAATGGCATTAAGCAATACAATTTCAGTACATTCACAGCAGTTGGCCATTTCAATGAATACAGCAATCTATCCAGCTATTACAAGTTTGGCAGGAGAAGAACGCCATAATGATATGTTAAAGATGACTTATCGAGCCTGTAAATTTTCTCTAGCATTGACCTTGTTATTCTTAGTCCCAGTTTCGCTAGAATTGCCCCAGCTACTGAATCTCTGGCTAAAAAATCCGCCACCACTCCTGCTTGAAGCGTCTTATCTTACATTTTGCTTGACATTGCTTGATTCTTCAACTAATGCGATCGGTATAGCCATTACTGCCATCGGGAAAATCAAGTTATATTACATTCTCCTGGGAGGACTGAACATTATCTCATTACCTATTTTATGTCTCATCTTTTTTATTCCACACAGGAATTTGTTGATGGTCTATTGTATATTAATTATAATTACTTTACTTCGAACCATTATCGCTCTGCTTCTTGCAAAAAGAATAATCACATTCAGTCCTCGACACTGGTGTTTATGTACAGGAACTGTTCTTATTGCCACTCTAATACCTCTCTTTATGGGAATCCTTATCATTACCTATATCCCACCAAGCCTATTCCGCATTGTGTCGACAGCTATGATTTCCTGCATTATTTTCATGATTTCTCTTTGGAGAATCGCTTTCTCACAACAGGAACGTATATTTATCCAAGGGAAAATTAATAACAGCATCAACAGATTTTTCAAGACACGAAGAACCTATTAGATATGTTTATTGTATTATTTATACTTACAATATTTTATCTGCAAGTCTGCACGCTCTCTGCGGACGAATATGTCCCCGTTTTCAAGGGGAATAAAATTAATTTTTATATAAAAAAGTCTGAAGTCTCCAATGAAGAATACTGCAGGTTTCTGAACGCGTGCGCTAGACTATCTGATCCCTATCAATTGTGGAATCCCTTGATGCAGGAACACTACTTCGGAGGGATCAACAGAGAAATCCGAGATGGTGAATTCCACTATAAAGTAAAACCAGGATATGAGAAATTACCTGTATCATGTGTTTCATGGACTTCTGCAGCAAGATATTGTAATTATTTATCCTACGGGAAACCAGATACAGGGAAAAGCGAACTAGGAACAACAGAAGGCAACTCAATATATGGGACCTATAATACTCAGGATTTCAACAAGCATAAATTTATACGATCAAAAGAACTGTATAAGCGGAATACATCGACAGCCTACTTTCTTCCTAGTATTGAGGAGTGGCGCCTGGCTGCATGGGGGACGGAATATCCGAAAGGGAAATCCTTTCAAGCGACAGATTCGAATGTTTATCTAAATAACTGGAGGAGCTCATTCCCCCATCTCATGCCAGTAGATTCAAACAAAAATGCGCCCAGCTATTCCGGAGCATTGAACCAGGGAGGAAACGTTGCAGAATGGGTTGAAAGTAAACAGGGGAATTTCTTTCTTGCTTTGGGGGATCCTGTATTCGCGGGAAATATTCATTAAAAGACAGTTTCACCGAAGGAGATGAGGCAGATAAACCGATTCCTTCTTTTGGAATCCGGCCAGCAAGAGCTGTAAACCCGGTTCGTCTTACTGCAAAGCCTATATCGGACACTCCGACCTCAAAATTATTAGACACAAAAAATGACAAATTTGTAAAAATCGGGCATCCCGGGAATCCTTCAGATCCTCTTTACCATAAAGGAAGAGTTAATTATACTTTTGAACTATCCAAATATCCTCTTACGAACAAGGAATATTGTGATTTTCTAAATCACGTGGCAACTCAAAGTGATCCGTATGGTTTATTTAACCAGAATATGACAGATGGTGTGTGTGGAGGAATAGAACGAATTAAAAAGAAAAATGGGAATTTTTTTTATCGCCCCAAATCAGGGTACAGCGATCGACCTGTTGTCTATATTGGATTTCACGATGCAATGCGTTATTGCAACTGGTTGCACTATGGGAAACCCAAACGGCCATGTGGTCCAATGTCTACAGAAGGCACTGCCAACGAAGGAGCGTATAATACAGAAGACTGTCAAGAGATTCTAGAAGGGAGAAAAGAACCACCGAATAATTATGGCAAACGAAATCCCACAGCAAAATACTTCATCCCGACAGATGATGAATGGTATAAGGCAGGGTACTATGATCCAGAACGACTTGGAGGACGACAATATCATGATTATCCCTTACGAACCAGTTCCCTCCCAGCGAATAAGCCGGATCAGCCTTTCTCATGTAACTATATAAAAGATAATCGACTTGGAGTCGGCGCCCCGTTTTATCTAGCAAAAGTTACTGAATATCCTGGCAGTGACACATATTTTGGATGCAGACAAATGGCTGGCAATATCTGGGAATATGTGGAACCCAATCAGATTTCAAAAGGAATTAATTTACGCGGTGGTTCTTTCGGATATACCGAATTCGGTATGGGAGCATGGAACTGTGACTTAGCCGGAATTACAGATGAATTAAACTGTTTCGGAGTACGAATAGCTCGTCAAGCGAAACAAGCGGAAACAATCCATCCGCCTAAAAAAGAACTGCTTCGAGAATGGATGAAAAAAGGATCTCTCTTTGAACTGTTTTTGTACATAGGATCAATGATTGCATTTATCTCTTTGGGTTGTATCCTCGGAACTATTTTCTTTATGAGGTACTATTCTAAAACATATAAAAAGGTGGAATAATGTTACTCTACAAAGTGACAAGAACTTTCTGTTCCATATCAAAAACCACTTTTCCCCTTAAATCTAAAAGATTTTACAATATCCGCACTGTATGAAAAAAATATTATCCGTTTTATCTCAAATAAAACTATATTTTCGCCTTCGAGCCAGTTGGCGAAAGGCCCGGTATTTCGCAAAGGACAGAGGTATTGGAAAAAGTGCTTTTCATAAAGTCCTAATTATTCCCTGCGATCCATGGAGCGTGATCGGTTCAAGAGGGGATCAAGCCATGATTATGGCAATTCAGCAACGAATTGCAAAAGATGATCCAAGAGCGATTATAGACATATTATGTGAAAATGAAACAATAACGAATAAATTGGCTAAATATGGCTTTCACTCCATCTGCAAATGGAATTCCACATGGCTGAAAAATGATTTCCAGTATCTTGCAAATTATAGTGCAATCTATATTCTCGGAGCCGATGTCACTGACGGAGTTTACGGCTGGAGTACCAGTATGATGCTTTTAATGTATTATGATATTGCATCTCGCTTGGGAATTCCAGTTTATTATATGGGTTTTTCATTTAGTACCAGAGCATCAAGAATTCTAAAATTCGTTTTCTCTAAACTGCAAAAAGGGCTTTTACTTTCTGCACGTGATCCCATTTCCTTAGAGAGATTAAAAAAATTTACATCACATCGCCCGATTCGATTGGTAGCAGATGTTGCCTTTTGCTTAGCACCCAGGCAAACGTCACGTACAATATCCATTACAAATTTCTGCGATACGATCAGAAAGGAAGGCAAATTTTTATTAGGTATCAACCTGCATTCCATGTTTAATTCCGCAGAAACTCATAGCAATTCCTGGTATTCCAATGTTGCAAGTTTATTGACAGAACTTTTATCCCAAAACACCTCCCTTTATCTTTTATTTCTCCCTCATGACGATCGTAACAGCAATTCTGATCTTTCTTTACTTAACAAAATATATAACCAGATAAATCCCGAAGCAAAAAGTCGGATTTTAATGTTAGATAAGGTCTTTGATGCCGATGAAATAAAAGAATTAACTCGACATTTGGATGCCTTGCTTGCAGGACGCATGCACTTGTGCATCGCAGCCATTAGTTCTGGAGTTCCTGTATTAGGATTGGTATATCAAGATAAATTTGAAGGGCTATGGCAACATTTCAACCTTCCTTTGAAAAAGACCCTCGCAAGACCAGAGCTTTTCTCCCAAAACCCAATTGCACTAAAAAAACAAATTAATGATTTTATTAACGATCAGCAGTTTTACAAATCTGAAATTATAAAGAGATTACCTGCAATTCAAACTCTTGCAGTCAAAAATTTTGAAAGAGATAAAATCGTATGAATTTTTTATTCATTGCTCCCAGCGACCCGCGCAATACAGATAACGGGGGAAATCAAAGAACTCATTTTTTATATCAGGCTTTAACCAATATAGGAACTGTATACACCGTAATTCCCGTTTTTGCAAAATCATTAGAACATATTGATGAAGAAAATAAAATAGCAATGTTATGTATCGAAAAACGATACTCGACAGCCTGGTTTGTCAATCATTGTTTAAATCGTTTTATTCCTATTATCTTATGGCATCCGTATGGAGGATTGGGGTACTTTGATTCCATATGGAAGAACGTCAAATTTGATTTTACTGTCTGCCGCTATACAAAATGGGCTGCATATGCAAAAGCATGGAAAATAGCCCCTTTACTTTTGGATATCGATGATTTACCGGAAGAGGCATATAAAACAATTTATCTGAAACGGAGAATAGGGGGAGCTCTTATTTGCAAGCTGGTCAGAAAATGGTCCAACTATATTTTTAATAAATCTGCGGGTCTTTGGATTGCAAATCCTTCACAAGTATTGAATCTGTCTCATAAGAACGCATCTTTTCTACCCAACATCTCGCTTCCGCAAACACAAACAGAGACCTCAGATTCAAGTGACAGGATCATATTTTCAGTGGGTTGTTTGGCCTATCCGCCAAATTATCTTGGAATTGATTTTTTTATCAATCACGTGTGGCAGCATCTGCATGAAAGGTTTCCTGACTTAACATATCATATTGCTGGGAAAGATCTTCCGGAACAGTATCAAAAATCTTGGAGCAGAATTCCAGGAATAAAACTTTTAGGTTTTGTTAGAGATCTTCATGACGAATACAAGCATTGTCTTTTTACTGTGGCTCCAATCTTTGCGGGAAGCGGAACTTGTATTAAGGTTCTGGAATCTTTAGCATATCACCGCTGTTGTCTTTGCAGTACTTTTGCTGCAAGAGGCTTAGAATCTACAGGTCTTGATCATGCAGGGTTACTCCTTGCAGATACAGCAGAACAATTTTATCATCAAGCGGTGGAACTAATTGAAAATGAATCAAGACGGAAAGAACTGCAAACTCGTGGTGCTGATTTAGTTGAGAAATTATTTCATTTCCAGAAATTCAAAGAACAAATTCACAAAGTCCTGGAAAAGGCGCAATTTTCTCTTCGGCAAGAGAATAATGACGAAGACGTTTGATTTTATTCAACCATGTCTCTGAAATGAAAAAAATTCTTTTTTTTGTCTATGGAGATTTATTCCCTGTTGATGCAGGAAATAAACGACTTATCGTTGAAATTCTCTCTTATTTAATGAGGAGTCAATGCTTTCATATAACTCTGGTTGTTGTTTGCTCTGAACCTCAAAATAAGATGGAGCTGGAAAAGCTCTGTCATCGTCTGGTTCTGCTTAAAGAACCCCACAAGTCATTGCTCTTGCATGCAATAAGCTATCCATTCATAAAAAGCAAAATTACTACGTTACAGTTATTGATATTTGGCCTTAAACTTCGCCGAATGTTAAAACAAGAATTTTCTCGCCATACATATATTATTATTAATTATATCTCCTGGTACCATTTAATTCCTCCAAATTTCTTAAATCGCTCAATCGTTATCACTCATGATCTACAGTTTTTCAGGGAAAAGAGTTTTGCTGGAGCAGCACCATCACTCTTTCAGAAATTCCACATCCACTTGAACCGGATTTTAGAATTAAGAGCGCTGAAAAAGTTTCGGAAAGTAATTATTTTGGCCGATTATGAATACAAAATACTTTCAGATTTAAACTTTCCAATGGATAAAGTCATAAAAATAGGAATGCCTTTATCCTCCACGAATCCCCCATTCTCATCTAATTGTCCCTACGATTTTCTAATGGTCGGAGGAAACAGCACACAAAATGAGTCTGGATTTCGTTTTTTCTTTGAAAAAATACTACCATTAGTCCTTCCCAGATATACTAATATTACAATCGCTATTGCAGGAGGACTATCGAACTCTTCTTTCTGCCGAAGTATTTCTCAAACGTACTGCGGACTGAAGTTACTTGGTTACTGTGATAATCTTGATCAGATTTACGCCAAAACTAAAATAGTCATATCGACCCCTATATACGGAAGCGGAATAAAAGTAAAAACAGTGGAAGCAATGTTATACGGTAAATGTGTATTATCAAATAACAAAGGATTAGAAGGTATTCCATGGACAATGGAAAGTGTTATTAATATGGATCATTACTCGGAGGAGAAATTAGCGGTTCTATTAGACAATTTATTAAATGATCAAAATCTGCGAGAAAAGTATGGAAAACAGGCAAAAGCTCTTATTTCTCAAGAATTCGCACCAGAAAAAACGTTAAAATACTTACTTCAAGATCTGACTGCATAACAAATAGAACAGAATCCATAAAAATAACCTTCCACTCCGCATTTTTACAACCCTAAAAACAAGTGCTTCTCTTTCATGAAAATTCTTTATCTTATTACCAATAATACGCTTGGGGATGGAATCGCTAGGCATATATTGGAAATCACCGGATATTTTGCCACCCACCCGTTCTATCAAATAACTCCCATAGTTTGTACAGTTCTGCCGGAAGCGGATTTTGCCTGTGCATTAAAACAGAAGGGTGTAAAAGTTGTTTCGTTGAATGTGAAAAATGGACATGATATCAGAATTATTCCTCGCTTTTATCATCTTCTGCAAGAAATCAAACCTGATCTGATACACAGTCATGTAATGGCATTATTTGAACGAATTCTACTTGCATGCATTAAACAGAATATCCCAATAATCACAACCTGTCATGGTATTGCCTCTAGCGATTTAACTAAAGAGCATGAAAAATCCCTTCGAAAATTGACCGAAGATTTCTTTCTGGATCATTTTCCGATCTATGTAAAAAGAAAAATTTATATTTCCCAAGGAGTGCGGGATTTTTATCAAGGAGATCAGGATTCGGTCTGCATTTACAATCCGATTTCTATTCACCCTAAAGCAAAAAAAAGATATCATCTACATAAACTCCTAGGGATTTCAGAATCCACGCCAGTAATTGGAACTGTCGGTCGAATTGCTACAGTAAAAAATCCAAAAGCATTTGTTAATATTATGTGCAATGTATTAAAATATGTTCCAACTGCGCATGCAGTAGTTTGCGGAAGCGGCCCGGAATCACTGCTAAGTGAATTAAATGCAATCGTTGCAGCAACTCCTGTTGCAAATCGCTTCCACTGGCTGGGATATCGAGCTGATGCCCCAGAGTTGACAAGGGATCTGAATTGCTTCATTATGACCTCCATCACCGAGGGACTTCCGACAGCCCTGCTGGAAGCAATGGCAGCTCGCGTTCCAGTCGCTTTTATGGAAACCAATGGAGGGATGATTGATCTGGCAAGATTACAAAGAACAGAAGGTCCATGGGGGATTATGGTTTCCCGCGATGATGAACGCGGAATGATAAAAGCAATTATCGAGTTACTCAAGGACCAGAATCTACAAAACAAATTAACTGAACAGGCCGTTCTCATTATTCAAAAACATTTTTCAATTGAACAAATCGCATCTCAATTGAAACATGTTTATCAAGAGGCCTTGACAGAGGGAAAAGAATGAAACTGATTGCTTTTCTGGCCTCTTTCGCTGTAGTTAATAACATTATCTATTTCACGCCTCATCTGGGGATTGAATATTATGCGTTAATGCTGCTTCTCTTATGTTTTCTGATATGCAAAGGCAAATTTTTCTTATCAGCCAGTGGTTTTTTATTGATTGGATCTTGTGCAATAAGTATTCTGATGAATGACATACCTTCGTATTATCATCCTTGGTTACGATTCTTCTCTTTTCTCTGTGTTGCCTTTTTAGTTGGCCCATTCCTTTACGGAAAATTCATGAATGAATCTCGAATCAATATGCTGAAAATAATCTTATGGTTGGAAGTTGCAACAATTCTCCTCTCGGCATTCGGAGTTCTTATAGGATTCTCCCGCTCTCATGGGATAAATTTGTATGACAGTTATTTCTGTGGAATCACATCACACTCCATGCTTATGGCAATTATTTCTGGAAATACAATTATCTTTCTTCTCTATCTATTCCTGATCAATAAGGGGAAGAGTCCTTTGAGACATAAAATACTCTTGTTTACTACGATAATTCTTGCATTGGGCCAAATGTTATGGGCAGGTTCCCGAAGTGCATTTCTTGCAACGACAGCAGGAACTTTCATCCTTTTTTTCTGGATGGTAACTGACAGAAAAAATAAAAATATTTTACTGATATCTTTAACTTTTGCATTTCTTCTCGGCATTTGCAGTCCTCTCTGGCTCCCCAAAGCCAAATATCTGCTTAACAAGAATCATGGAGAAGTTTATATACTTGATATCTCCTCTCGTCAAGAAAATTGGAAAGAACATTGGAAAAGCTTTACAACAAGCCCGATATTCGGAATTGGTTTTGCGTCCTCTTCTGAAGACGCAAACGTTGATACCCAGACAGGTCATGTAGAAAGTGGAAGCAGCTATCTCACGATTCTGGAAACAACCGGAATTCTGGGAGGAATCAGTTTCCTTTTTATCCTTCTGACAGCATTTCAATCATTACTAACCATGAAAAGAAAGTCAATTAAGGAAAGTGGGCTTCTGGCAGCACTTCTGATCTTTTTTTTAATTCATATGTGTGCAGAAGGATATGTCTTTGCCGCGGGAGGCTTTGCATTTTTCATTTTCTGGTTGTTGCTGGGAACTACTCAAGCCTATGAATCGAAAACCCTCGAACCGGTAACCCTATCCCATGATAAACAATGATTTGTCCTTATTAACACGCAATGAATCTGCGGCATTCAAAGGAATCTTAATGTTCCTGATTGTCTTGGGACATAATATGTTTTTTTCGTATTCAACAGAACAATTTCAGGGAATGGGACTCCTTTATACTTTTCACATACAATCTTTTTTTCTGTTACCATTTCTTTACCCATTGAAAAGCCTAACAAAAGAACGCCTTCTCAACCACTTCTGCCGCTATTATGTTCCTTTCTTTGAAATGCTGATCGTTCTGACCCTGTTAAAAATTGCTTATTCAGGAAAAACTTCCGGTACAATTTTTGAATGGTTATCCTGTGCGTTGTTCTCCGGGCCGTATCTGCAAAATTTTACCGGGAATCAATTCCTATGGTTTCTTCCTGCGATGTTTTTAACGATCTGCTTGAAAGAACTCTTTGTCCGTTGTCATAAAACAGGAAAAATCCTCCTGACCATCACAGGGGTTGTCATCTGCGCCCTTTCTCTATTTCGGATTCCAGATCACACACCAGACTTCATTCAGAAAATATGGAATAACGCAGACTATCTGAAATATGCATTCCTTTATCTAATTTTCGGATTTTTCCTGCGAAAACTGTTCCTTAAATATTTTACAAGACAAAAGAGCAGCCGATGCATAATACGACTTCTATATTTGTTTTTTTTCCTTGGAGTTCTTTGTTATTTCCTGAATTATTTTTATTTGGTTCTACCTCGTTACCATTATCATGCAGAAAACTTCTTTGAAAATGTTTTACGCCTTATCATGCCTCTACTGTTTCTAAGCATCCTGTACATACATCGGGAAAGAATCGGAACACTGTCAATTCTGCAAAAGATCGGAAATGCTTCGCTGGTTCTGTATTTAATTCATCCATTCATTGGTTATAGCTGCTGGTGGTTTTATCAGTGGTGGAACTTTCCGGGAGGGATTTTCTGGTATATAATACCCGTACAGCTTCTCATGTTATATATTCCCTGGATCATTTATCGTGGTCTGGAACAGTTTCCCATGTTGAAAAAACATCTGTTACCACGTACATTTTCCGACTTGAAATGGACATGATTACTATGAAAACGAAACGTCTCATCCTGATCCGAAAAATCATGAATTTTCTTCCGGAAACCAGATTTTTTCACATAAAAAACAAGTTACTCCGCTGGGCTGGCGTAAAAATCGGTAAAAATGTCCGGATTTGTTCCTCTGTTCAATTTCTGGGAAGTGGCGAAATTGAAATCGGAGATGATGTCTGGATTGGGCACGAAGTCATGATTGTTTCCACAGCGCGCATAAAAATTGGAAGTCATGTTGACATCGCACCGCGTGTTTTCATTGGCACCGGAACCCATGAGATTGATTCCAATGGCTCCCATTCTGCGGGGAAAGGCAAAAATATACCTGTGTTTATTGGTGATGGAGTCTGGCTTTGTGTCAACAGTACAATATTGCCGGGAAGTGATATTGGGAATAAAACGGTCATCGCGGCCGGAGCCGTTGTAAAAGGAGTTCTTCCTGAACGAATCGTTGCTGGAGGGAATCCGGCAAGGCCCCTCAAATCTCTTGAAAGGGGATAGGAAAAATGAAATTTGTTTTACTAACCTGCATGATCTCGCCTCATCAACTGCCTTTGACGAAATCCCTGTTAAAATATTGGCATGGAAAAGTTCAATATCAATATACGGAAAATCTATCTCCGGAACGTTCTTCTATGGGATGGAATGAGAGCTCGGCAAAAAACATCATACCGACTCCGTTTGACCCAGAAGATGCTCTCAATGCCGATGCATTGCTCTGTGGATTACGAATGCTTGAATTGTACAAGAAACGAGTTCAAACGGGAAAATGGACCGGTTATATGTTTGAACGGTGGTTGAAACCTCCATGGGGGATTCTCCGTCTATTCTGGCCTCCTTATTTTCATATGGCAAAAGAAATAATTCGATTGGGGAAAAGTCCATTCTTTCATTTTTTCCCGATTGGGATTCATGCAGCCAGGGATCTGGTACGCCTTGAACAGCTGCTGAAAGGAAATCTTAAATCTCTTTTTTTTACGCCAATTTTAGCTTTTGAATCCAAGCCTGGGGGGAGCGTTATGACACTGCAAAAAGCAATGAAGGCTAAAATTCTTTCCCAAGACGAGATTATATTTGCGAAAAAAAATGGGTTTGTTCAAATTCCCCAAAAGAATTGGGGGAAAGTTGAGGCTTCCGGTTTTTTTTCTAAATTGTGTCTCTGGGGATATTTTGTCTCTCCGGGACAAAAGGCAGTAAGAGAAAAAATTCCACCTCGTCCTGAAAAACTTTTATGGGTAGGAAGAATGGTTTCAGTAAAAAAAATTGATACAATTATCCAAGCAGTAAATTCTTGCAGAAGCCTTTCCTTAAATCTGTATGGGCATGGACCAATCGAATCTAAACTCAAAGTGTTAGCAGCACAGAAGCAGCATTCCATATTCCATGATTTTGTGCCGATTTCTCAAGTTCGAAACCTCATGAGAATTCATGATACCTACATTTTTGCCAGCAATGCTTATGAGGGCTGGGGAGCTGTCGTCAGTGAAGCGTTGGAAGAAGGAATGCGTGTATTTGCCTCCATGGAATCCGGAGCTGGAAGTACTATACTGCCCAAAGAAAGACTATTCCGATCAGGAGATGTCTCTGCGCTGAAAGCTCTGCTTCAAAAATCTGGTTCCGGGGGAGAAATCGGCCCCTGGACAGCAGATGAAGCAGCTAGAACACTTGTATCACGAATCAAAGAACAATCTACGGGAGAACAAAACGCATGAGGATTCTCCACACCATTACAGGATTATCTCGGAAAAGCGGAGGTACAAGCAGCTGTACCTATCACCTGGTCCGGGCTTTGAATGAAAAGGGGTGTGCAACTGATCTCTTAACATCCGCCGGAACTCTGGAGAATCCTTTGGTGGGATCTGGTGAGTTTATCAAAGAAATTCCAGCTCATTTTCACACACCGTTTGCTTATTCCAGAGAAATGCGCCATGCGCTGGATCTTTCTTCCGGATACGATCTCATTCACACGAATGGATTATGGCTGGATCTTAACTACTACTCCTGCATAGTGGCCAGGCGGCGGGGACTTCCTTATATTATTTCACCACACGGGATGTTGTACCCGCAGGCATTGGCAGTCAAACCATGGCGAAAGCGGATAATGCGACTGCTTTGCTTTAATCGTCTGCTTCGAGAAGCAGCCTGTATTCACGTAACATGTGAAGAAGAACGACTTCATTATCGTTCTTTGGGATTCAAAAATCCTGTAGCAGTAATTCCGAATCTTCTCCCGGAAATTCCGGGTCTGAAGGAAATTCCTCAAGAACGGAACAAGAAAAGGATTGGTTTTCTGGGGAGATTCCATCCAATCAAAAACTTGCCTTCTCTATTGAAAGCATGGAAACTTCTCGGAGAAAAAACCAGAAATGCAGAACTGCTTCTTATCGGAGGAGGTGCTGAATCCTATGAAAAAGAATTACATCAAATGGCGGCTCTCTGCCCGAACCGGAATATTCGTTTCTGCGGTTTTGTTGACGGGAAAGAAAAATATCATCTACTAGCTTCTCTGACGGCCCTATGCGTTCCGAGCTTGCAGGAAAACTTCGGAATGACTGTTTTGGAATCCTTGGCAATGGAAACTCCCGTAATCGCATCCAAGACGACCCCCTGGGAAGAACTGGAATCCGAAGATTGCGGCTGGTGGGTGAACAATGATCCCCAAAGTCTTGCAGAGACAATCCTGAATGTGCTGAATCTTTCTGAGGAGGATCGAAGCAGAATGGGTAAAAACGGAAAAAAACTGTTATTCCGGAAGTACCACGCCGATGTCGTAACCCGGAAAATGATCGATCTATACCATTGGGTAACTGCCGGAGAATCTCTCCCGGAATTTGTAGAAATCGAAAAATGTAAGGTTGTTCCAAAAAGCTAACTTGATGTAAAATGGTTTTAATTAAATCAAAAAGACATAATCATTGAATATGGCAAGATAATACTCGTAGTTCCCTTCAAGAAAAACATTTATAATATTAATATATTATGACAGAAAAACAAATTAAATAAGGGAAAAAATATCGAATCCTTAAAGCAGGAATGCTTCTAAATAATATTAATATTAAATTTAAAGGAGAGCTTATGCAATATATAGATTTATCTAAATATAAAGATGTTATTTCATATAAAATAAAATTAGTTAGATTAATTTGGTTTTATATATGGATATTATTTATCTATCCCTTGCCTAGGAGCTTTGGGAGTGGTTGGAAACGATTCTTACTCCGACTATTTGGTGCAAGAATTTCAAAAACGGCTGTGATCTATTCTTCAACAAAAATTTATATGCCATGGAACTTAGAGATGGGAGATTACTCCTGTTTAGCTGATGGAGTAGAGTGTTACAATGTAACCTTAATTAGAATAGGGAATAATTCAACAATATCTCAGAGAACTTTTCTCTGCAGTGCATCTCATGATATTACAAAGTCAGATATGCCTTTGATTGTCAAACCTATCACGATAGAGGACGGAGTCTGGGTTGCTGCAGAAGCATTTATCGCTCCAGGAGTGACGGTTCATAAGGGGGCCGTTGTCGGAGCAAGAGCTTGTGTATTCAAAGATGTCGAACCTTGGACAGTTGTCGGTGGGAATCCCGCCAGATTCCTCAAAAGGAGAGAGTTGAAACCATGATATCCGCAACCATTTTGACTCTTAACGAAGAGCGCAATATTGTTGACTGTATTCAAACCTTGCGTTCCTGGTGCAATGATATTGTCGTCTATGACTCATTCAGTACGGATCGAACGGTTGAACTTGCTAAACAGGAAGGCGCTCGGGTTTTTCAGAGAAAATTTGATAATTATGCTGCTCAACGGAATGCCGCATTGAGAGAAGTTTCTTATCCCGGAGAATGGGTTTTAATGGTGGATGCCGATGAGAGATGGGACGGAAAAATAGGAAAATTTCTGAAGGAGGCAATCTCCGACCCGCAATATCAATCTACTGATATTTTCCACTTCCAGCGAAAAGACATCTTTCTGGGACGCTGGCTGAAACACAACATTGGCTCGAACACATGGTCCGGCAGATTGCTGCGTCGTAAAAATGTCTCTATTGCGCGAGATATCAATGAAGAATATCACTGTTCCGGTAAAAAAAGTTATCTTTCCGGCTGCCGTTTTATTCATTATCCCTTCAGCAACGGGATCAGCTGGTGGTTTGCGCGCCACAATCGTTACTCCGATATGGAAGCAATTCGCTTGATGGCGGAACGCTCTGAAAAAGTTCCCTGGAAAGGTCTTGTTGGCAAAGATCCTATTCTGCGACGCAAGGCTCTCAAACAATTCTTTTACCGAATGCCAGGAAGACCATTCATCATGTTCTGCATTCTTTATTTTCTGAAGCTGGGTTTTCTTGATGGTCGAGCAGGATTTCATTATTCTTTACTGCGGGCAATCTATGAATATATGATTGAATTGAAAATTATGGAAGCAAAAAGACTCATGAAACACTTGAAGGTTTAATTGCAGGAATCCTATGAAATCCATTTTGCTGATTTATCATTTTTTCTACCCGGATCCCGTTGTTAGTGCAAGACTGTTTTCCGATCTAGCGGAATTTCTTGTGGAAAATGGTTTTAAGGTTACGGTTTTCACGGGGGATCATCTCATCCGTTCAACAAAAATACTGGCATCGAATGAGGTTTGGAATGGAATAAAAATACAACGCTTTCATCGTCCGAACTTCTCACAGGGGAGCAACTTTGGCCGATTGTTCAATTCTGCTGTTTTGCAATTGAAATGGCTTGCGGCTATCCGAAAACATCGATTTGATTTTGATGCAATCATTCTCGGAACAGATCCCCAGTTTGCCTACATGATGTTTCCAATACTCCGCTTCCTGAACAGGAAAATCAGACTGATTCATTGGGTTTTTGATCTGTACCCAGAAGCAATTCTTGTCAATTCTCCGAAATGGATGAAAACTCTTGCATGGTTCACAAAACCGTTTGCAAAAATTGCTTATAAGCAGGTAGACGACATGATTGATATCGGAACGCATATGAGAAAACGTTTATGTTCCTATCATCATGCTGGCAGGATTCAAACCATGACGCCATGGGCAATCATGGAACCGGACACAGTTCCTGAATCCGATCCGGAAATTCGAAAGGAGCTCTTTGGGAATGCAAAGTTGGGACTTCTTTACTCAGGAACCGTTGGACATGCACATAACTTAGCACCCTTTATCGAACTGGCAAGAGAATGCAGACGAAGTCAGATCAATGCAGCCTTCTGTTTTGCAGGCTACGGCAACTGCTTTAATGCTCAAATTTCCTGTTTAACACCAGAAGATACGAATATCCGAATTGCCGCTTTCACAGATGAAAAGGAATTGCAAAAACGCCTTTCTGCCGCCGATATTCATTTGATATCTCTCCGACCAGAATGGGAGGGAATTGTTGTACCTTCCAAATTCTTCGGAGCACTTGCCATTGGACGCCCCATCTTATTTTCAGGTCCTGAAAAAAGTGAAATAGCCGAGTGGTGCACTTCCCTGAAACTAGGCTGGATTCTCTCTGAAAAAACTGTTCAAGAAATAAAATTGCAACTTCTCCATCCGGATCAGATCAAGGATATGCGGCAACATGTTTTTCAGTGTTATCACAGCCAATTCTCCAAACGCTGTGTCTTACAGCATTGGAAAGATCTGCTCTGCGAAACTCCAAGATGACATTCCCTTTAAGAAATAAATTTCCGATCATCAAAAAGGATGGATCGGATCGACATTAACAGAATCGGGAAGATTGAATTCAAAAATGTCCGGAGACCCTCTCCTCGGATCGGAAATGCCGGACAATTTCTTGGGAAATAAATAAGAATCCCTGCAGAAAACAAAATGCCGTCCGACGGTCTGAATTCTCGGACGGCATTTCTTCTTTTTCTCTGAATCTCTCGGCTTTTCTCTGAGACTCTCAGCAGAAAAGTCAATTCAAAATGATCCCCGCTTTCGGGAAATCCACTCCCTTGTCGGAAATCGGCTCATAAGAGCCTTCCCGATGAGTCTTCGGATACGGAGCACGCAGCGTCGGAGCAGCCCACCGGATCCCGTTGGAAATCACACGCAGCACCATCTCATTGTAAAAAGTCCGATAGGCCTCATGACCCGGACGGAAATAGAAAACTCTCCCATTCCCGCGCTGGAACGTAACTCCACTGCGGAAAACTTCGCCGCCTTCAAACCAGGAAATAAACACCGGCTGAGCATCCCAGGCAATGCAGAACGGTTCCCCGTACATCTCCTCATGCTCCAGAACAAATGTCTCCGGAATCCCGGCGGCAATCGGATGTGCTGGATTCACACACCAGATCCGCTCCCGTTCCCCGACCTCCCGCCAATGCAGCTTCCCGCTCGTCCCGTTCAGAAGACGGAAAATCTTCGACATGTGCGAAGAATGAAGACAAATCAGTCCCATTCCATCCCACACATGCTGCTGCACTTTCGCCACAATCTCATCCTTCACTTCCGCATGAGCGGCATGTCCCCACCAGATCAGAACATCCGTGGAATCCAGCACCTCGTCGGTCAATCCGTGTTCCGGCTCGTCAAGCGTGGCATAGCCGATCTCAAAATCCTCGCAGGCAATTCCCGCTCCGATCGCCTTGTGAAGACCCTCCGGATAAATTTTCCGAACCCCTTCGTTGTTGCGTTCATGACGGAACTCATTCCAGATGGTAACTCTGATCTTTGCCATTCGAAGCACTCCTCCAAACTCTTTTTTGATGATTCAATTCCTGCGGAAGTATTCCCCTGTTTCCGTTATTATAGCATAAACTCTCCTCTTTTTATATGCAGAAAACAATCACGATTTTATAGAAAACGAACTTGAAACGACTTGCTCCATTTTCATTCCACCGCTCCTACCCCCGGTAAAAAATGCACAACTTTGCTTGAATTTTCCCCGCGGACGCATATTATAGAATAGAAAACAGGGAGAATTTCATGGATACCGACAACTGGAAACTGCCTCCGATCGAAAAGATCCCGGAGGCCTACAGCGCCATCGCGGACAACCGCGTCTCCTTGGACGCAAACTCCGCAAAAGTGCGCTCCTCGGACAACTCAAAAACCTATACCGTCCGCTGGCAGGATGACGCCTACACCTCCGATGACAACGGCTCAAAATGGCAGAACTATTCCGGTTATCCGATCCTCGCCGTTCTCCTCCTTCAGGGAAAACTTCCCCTCAACCGCCGGATCGCCGATCTTTTCCGCGCAATCCCCTGGAAGGAACTCAACAAGGCGCATAAAAACAAATACCCGGAAGCTCTCGCCGAAATCCTGGCTGGAATGTCCGAATCCGAACGGAACAGCATCGAACAGGATATGCGCATCGTCTATGACGCTCTTGCCAAACTCCAACTGAAACGTCTCCGTCATACTGCCGCTTCCAAAAAAACAGTTCCGGAAGTGAAACTTTCCCCGTTTCCCGCACCCGCCGTCCTGGAGACAAAAACAAGGGAGCAGCTCGCCGAACTCCTGACGCTCTGCCGGAAAACGGATCCGGTCGTTTTCATCGCCGATTCCACTCTCGAAAATCTCTGGATCAGAACCGGTCAGGGCATCCATCTTGCGGCCGAAGCGACATTCGGAAAAGAGCACTTTCAACACTTCCTCTCCGCATTTTTCAGTGAGGATCTCCGCAAGGTCTCGCACGATGTGAAACCCGTCATGCGCCGTCTGCTCGACCGCGGGCTCCCCGCCGAAGGCTTTGTCTTCGACACCGCTCTCGCAGCCTATCTTCTGAACGCGCTGGAAGGCAACCGCCCCCTGGGGAAAATCGTTCCCGAATATCTCTCTCTGGAAGCTCCGGCCGGAGAGGCCGCCTCCACGGAAGCCATCGCCCTTCTTCAGCCGAAACTCACCGCCGAACTGAAACGCTGCGGGATGCAATCTCTTTACTCGGAAATCGAATTTCCCCTCTGCCGCGTCCTCGCGGAAATGGAACATACCGGAGTCAGAGTCGATCCGGAAATGCTCAAATCGTTCGGGAAACTGCTCGCGCAAAAGATGGAAACCGTTCAGAAACAGGCATTCGAACATGCGGGCGAGGTCTTCAATCTCAATTCGCCGAAACAGCTCGGAGAACTCCTGTTCGAAAAACTGAAACTTCCCTCCGGGAAAAAGACGAAAAACGGCTATTCCACGGACATTGAAGTTCTGGAGTCTCTGAAAAACCGCCATCCGGTCGTTGCCGATGTCATGGAGTTCCGCCAGCTTTCCAAACTGAAATCCACCTACGCCGACGGACTCCTCGCGGAAATCGCCGGGGATGGACGAATCCATACCACCTTCCAGATGATGACCACCGCCACCGGACGTCTGAGCTCAACGGAACCGAATCTCCAGAACATCCCCGTGCGCAGCGAACTGGGCTCCGAACTGCGGAAAATGTTCGTCGCCGCGCCCGGCCATCTGCTGATCGACGCCGACTACTCCCAGATCGAACTTCGCATTCTCGCCTGCATCTCCGGCGACAACGCCATGCAGGAGGCCTTCCGTTCCGGCGAAGACATCCATACCGCGACGGCATCTCAGGTGTTTCATGTTCCTCCCGATCAGGTCACGCCCGATATGCGGAGAAAAGCCAAAGCGGTCAACTTCGGCATTGTCTACGGTATCTCCCGGTTTGCGCTGGCGGAGGACATCGGCGTTTCCCGCAAGGAGGCGGATGAATACATGAACCGATATTTTCAGCGCTATTCCGGAGTCCGGCACTATATGGATTCAATCGTCGAACAGGCAAAACACAATGGATTCGTCTCCACCTTTCTGGGGCGCCGACGCTATCTTCCCGAACTCAAATCCCCCGTTTACGCCATCCGCTCCTTCGGAGAACGGGTTGCGCTGAACGCTCCGATTCAGGGAGCCTCGGCCGATCTCATCAAACTGGCCATGATCCATGTCTTCCAGCGCCTGAAACGCGAAAAACTCCGCTCCAGACTGATCCTCCAGATTCATGACGAACTCCTGATCGAATCCCCTCTGGAGGAGGCGGCCGTCGTTGAACGGCTTCTGAAGGAAGAGATGGAACACGTACAACCCCTCGCCGTCCCGCTTACCGCGGACGTCGGCGCAGGCCCCGACTGGGCCTCGGCAAAATGAACGCAGGAAACCGATCCCATGAATGATGCAAAACAGAAAATCGACGAACTGAAAAAACAGATCCGCTCCTGGGACTACCAGTATTACGTTCTCGACAATCCCTCCGTCGAGGACAGCGAATACGACGCGGCCATGCGCGAACTGAAAAATCTGGAAACCGAACATCCCGATCTGATTACTTCGGACTCCCCCACCAGACGTGTTGCGGGAACGCCCCTGCGGGAATTCAAACCCGTCCGTCACCGCGTTCCGCTTCTCAGCCTCGACAACACCTTCTCCCTGGAGGAACTTCAGGATTTCGACCGCCGCATCCACGCCGCGGACCACAACCCGCAGTACGAAACCGAACTGAAAATCGACGGGCTCTCCATCGCGCTGATCTATGAGAACGGAGAACTCATCAATGCGGCGACCCGCGGCGACGGCTCCGTCGGCGAGGATGTCACCGCCAACGTCCGCACCATCCGGAGCATTCCCCTGCGTCTGAACCATCCCTGGCCGCGTCTGGAAGTCCGCGGCGAAATCTACATGCCGAAACGCTCCTTTCTCCATCTGAACCGAACCCGGGAGGAAAACGGCGAAAAGGTCTTCGCCAATCCCCGCAATGCCGCGGCCGGCTCCCTGCGTCAGCTGGATCCCTCCGTCACAGCCGGACGCGACCTCTCCGCTTTCTTCTACGAAATTCTCTATCTGGAAGGCGCCGAAATCCAGGCACAGAATGAAAAAATCACCTTTCTGAAGGAGGCCGGACTTCCGGTCAATCCCCATAGCAAGCTCTGCGGCAGCATCGCCGAAGTGTGGCAGACCTGCGGCCGCTTTCACGATATGCGTCACGACCTTCCCTATGACATCGACGGCGTCGTGGTCAAGCTGAACCGGGTCTCCGCCCAGCACGAACTCGGCGACACCTCCCGGAGCCCCCGCTGGGCAATCGCCTACAAGTTTCCTCCCGAGGAGAAGGAGACAAAGTTCCTTCAGATGGAACTCAACGTGGGCAGGACCGGAATCGTGGCGCCCACCGCCGTTCTGGAACCGGTCCTTCTCGCGGGAACGATCGTGAGCCGTGCCAGTCTCCACAACTTCGACTACATCCGCGAAAAGGATCTGCGGATCGGCGACACGGTCCTTCTGCACAAGGCCGGTGATGTGATCCCCGAAATTCTCCGCCCGCTCCCGGAAAAACGGTGCGGCACCGAACAAATCATTCCGCTCCCGGATCACTGTCCCTCCTGCGGGGGACCGGTCGTCCGGGAGGAGGGGGAGGTCGCCTTCCGCTGCGAAAACATCGACTGCCCCTCCCGGCTGAAGGAGAGCCTCCGCTTCTTCGCCTCCCGCGAAGCCATGGATATCGACGGTCTCGGTCCGGCGGTCATTGAGCTGCTTCTCCGTCACGATCTGATCCACAGCATCGCCGATCTCTATCGACTGAAAATCCTGCAGCTGACCTCTCTGGACCGGATGGGAGAGAAATCCGCCAGAAATCTCCTGAACGCAATTGAAGAGAGCCGGCACCGGAATCTGTCGCGTCTGATTACCGCGATGGGCATCCGGCATGTCGGCGCACGCACCGCTCTTCTTCTCTGCCGCCGTTTCCCGACCATGGACGCGTTTCTGACGGCAACTGCGGAGGAGTTCCGGAACGTCGAGGACATCGGCCCGGTCATGGCGGAAAGCATTGTTCACTTCTTCGCCTCTCCGCGCAACCGGGAACTCATTGAACACCTCCGCCAGCTCGGACTCAACATGGTGGAAGCGCTTCCGGAAGGCACCGATGACTCTCTCTCCGGCAGAACCTTCGTTCTCACCGGAACCCTCTCCTCCATGACGCGCCAGGAGGCCGGGGAACGAATCCAGAGCAAAGGAGGAAAGGTCTCCGGAAGCGTCAGCAGAAAAACCAGCTTCGTCGTCGCCGGAGAGGACGCGGGAAGCAAACTGACAAAAGCCCGCGAGCTCGGGGTCCGCATCCTGAACGAAGCCGAATTTCAACGGCTCCTGAATGGAGAAACATTCTGAACAACCAGATCCGCCGGGAGGCAGAGGAAATCGCAGACATGCAGAAAAACAGGACCGACTGGAGAAGCATCATCTTCCGCGGCGTCGAATCCGATGAACTGGATTACAAAGCCGCACAGAACTGGCACGAACTTTCGCGCGCGGGACGGGCAAAATTCGTCCGGCACTGCATTGCCATGGCCAATACCAAAGGAGGATATGTCGTTGTCGGCGTCGGCGAGGACGCCAACGGCCAGCCCGCCCGCTACACCGGACTCACCGAGGAGCAGAGCAGCTCCTTCGATCCCACGGACGTCGGCAATTTCATCAACCGCTTCGCCGATCCGGCCGTCGATTTCACCATCGAGCGCCCGGTCGTGGACGGCAGACGATATGCGGTTTTCGTGATCCGCCGTTTCCGCAACATCCCCCATGTCTGCACCTCCAGCTGCGAAAACGAGCTCCAGCTCGGCACCTTCTACATCCGCACGCCGGACGCCTCCAGCAGACCGGCCTACCGTTCCAGCGAGATTCACGCCCTCCTCCAGCGGGCTCTGCGAAATCAGCGGGAGATGCTCGGACGAATGATCCGCGGCATCCTTTACGAAGATCATTCCATCCAGGAGAATCTTCCCCATTCCCACTTTTCCGAAGAGATCTCCCACGCATGGAATTTCTTCAGCAAGCACAGCGAAAGTTCCGCGCGGAAAACCTTCTGCTTTTCGCTCTCTGTCGCGCCTTCGGAATATGTGGCGGAGAAATTCAGTCTTTCCGAACTCCGGGATGCGGCCGCGGAAGCGTTTCTCCTTCTTCCCGATCCGGTTTTCATGGCCGACGGAGACTTGAAAAACGCCTACTTTACCAACGTCTCCCTCCGCTTTCTCGCCTCGAACAAGGACCGCTGCTGGCAGCTCTATCAGTCGGGGCTGTTCTGGTTTGCCGCCTTTCTTCCGCTGAAAGAGGGCGGGGTCTCCTACCGTCTTCTTCTGAAACTCTTCGCCGAAGCAGTCAAATTTCTCGCCCAGCTCTACGCGATTCTGGGATACAGCGAGGATCTTCTGAGCATTCAGGTCTCGCTCCGGGATGTGGAAAACATCCCCCTGACGGAAGCGCCGCTCTCCACGGACGACTTCGAATTCGTCTGCCGGATTCCGGAAATTTCCTTCAAAGTGGAACGCAGCGCGGCTGATCTCTCCGCCTCCCCCTCCGCCCACGCGGTCTACCTCATCAAGAAGTGCTGCGAGCGATTCAATCTCCCCGAGGGGCGCCATCGGGACCTGCAGAAGGATGTCTCCCGCTGCCAGACCCGCGAGTGAACCGGCAATCCGCCGCACCGGCGGAAAACCTTACAGCGCCCCGAACGCAATGCTCCCGAAAGTGGCGACCGGCGCCATCTCGCGGAAATCCTCAATGGCCGCCCGCAGCTGACGAACCGTATCCCGGAGTTCATTGTAGAACTCGTCGCTGGCCAGAATCTTGCCGGCGGATCCCTTCCCGGATTCCACGGCGCCGAGAATGCTGTTGGCACGGTCAATGGCGGTCCGCAGCTCCGTGTAAATCTCGCCGGAATCCATGGCCATTTTGCCGAGCGAGCTTTTGCCGGAGGCGATCTGCCGCGTAACATCACGAAGCTCCTTCAGCGTTGTGTCAAGCGAATGGTAAACATCCTCGTTCTGCACGAGTTTCCCGAGCGTTCCCTTCCCCTTCTCCAGATTCTCCAGAAGAAGCGCAAGACGCGCAAACGAGGACTGCGCCGTATCATAGAACAGCGGATCGTTGAAAAGCTTGCCGATCGTCCCCTTCCCGGAACGGATGTCCTTGCAGATGTCATTCAGAAAGACGGTGTTGAGCTGAATGCTCTTGACAGCCTCCTTGACCTGCCCCATAAACTCGTCATTGAGGAAATTCTCCCGGAACTTGACTTCGTCGGCCTTCAGAGCGGCGATCAGCTGCGAGGCCTCCGCAATGATGTCCACCGGAGGATACCCTTTGAACACCGTCTCCGAAGTCGCCAGTTTTTTCGAGGATCCCGGCTTGATGTTGATGTAGGCGCCGCCGAACACCGAGGAGTTCTGTATCGTGAATTCCGTGTCCACCGGCAGCTTCACATCGGATTTCAGGCTGATGCGCACCTGGACGGAACTGCTGTCGGGCGCCAGACCGAGATGAGAAACATATCCGGTCTCCACCCCCAGGATTTTCACCTTGTCGTTGATCGCCAGCGCCCCCGCATTCGGGAACTCCGCCCGGTAGACATACTCCCGATGCTTGAAAAGAATGTCCCTCCCGCTCACGAGAGCCGTGAAATACAGGATAATCAACAATGCGCCGATGCAGAGCAGCCCGGTCGCATATTCCATGGAAAATACTCTGTTTCTGAATCTGCCTTTCATTTGTCACCCGCCTGTCTGAATATGAATGGAGAACTGGGCATGGATAAATTCACGCACCAGTTCGTTTTTACTGTTTTTAAACTGTTCTGGCGTACCGAACTCCACCACCTGTCCGCCGGAAAGCATCGCAATCCTGTCCGCGATGCCGAACGCGCTGCAGAGATCGTGTGTCACGACCACGGACGTCATGCCGAAACGTTTCTGAAGCGAAACGATCAGCGCGTCGATTTTCCGCGACATGACCGGATCCAGTCCGGATGTCGGTTCGTCGTACAGCATGATCTCCGGATCGCAGACGACGGCCCTCGCCAGTCCCGCCCGTTTCTGCATTCCCCCCGAGATCTCATTCGGGAACTTCTCCGCGGAATCGGTCATATTCAGGAATGCAAGAATCTCCCCGACCTTCTCGCGGATCTTTCCTTCCGGCATCCGGAAACGCTCCCGCAGCGGCAGGGCGATATTGTCATACACCGTCATCCATCCGAGCAGCGCACCCGACTGGAAAAGCATCCCCACCTTCGAACGGTATTCCCGCAACTCCCGGGCGGAAAGCTCCGGCACCTCCCGCCCCATGACACGGATGCTTCCGCGATCCGGTGCCATCAGCCCGATGATGTGATTCAGCGTCACCGATTTGCCCGTTCCGGACGGACCGACAATCACCAGCGTCTCCCCCCGGTCGATCGACACCGAGAGCCCGTTCAGAATGTTCCTTCCCCCCAGTCGCTTGTACACATTGACCAGTTCCACCATCATACGTTTCGTCTCCTTTCCCCCTCCGTCAGTAAAAGATTCTCGTGATGATGTAGCCGGTAATCAGCACCGTAAGGAAACAGATGACCACCGAACGCCGTGTCGCAATGCCCACCCCCACCGCGCCGTCCGACGCCGAAAGCCCCTGAAAACAGCTGATTCCCGTAATCAGAACGGAAAAAACCCACGCCTTGAAAAATCCCACCCAGATCTCGCGCCCCGTCAGAAGAAACTTGACATTGTCATAATAGGCGGTCCAGCTCACATCCAGCTGCGTATTCGCCACCAGCGCTCCGCCGAGAATGCCGATAAAATCCGTATACACCGTCAGCACAGGCGTCATCAGCATCATGGCAATCAGCCGCGGAGTGACCAGAAAATGAATCGGATTGATGGACAGGACCTCCAGAGCCGCAATCTCCTGCGACACCTTCATCGTCCCCATCTGGGCCGCCATTGCGGCCCCCACGCTGGCGGCAAGGATCAAAGCCGTCATGAACGGACCCATCTCGCGGAACATGGTCTGCGAGACCAGATACCCGACCCGCATCTCCTGCCCGTACGCCCGGAGGATCAGTCCGGCCTGAAGAGCCAGAATCATCCCCGTGAAAAGCGCGACGGTCGAAGTCACGCCGAAACTCCGGATTCCGCACTGTCCCAGCGCCCGTCCGATGTCCCCCCGGGAGGCCGCCAGCGCCCGGGGAATCCCCGCAAACGCCTGAAGCACAAGCAGCGTCCCCCGTCCGACATCCCGCAGAAACATTCCGCATCGCCGTCCCAGTCTGGAAACGGGATCGCCCGCGGGCGGAAAACTGTCCGGTTCATAGGAAATAATCATCGTTCATCCTCGGTTCTAATTCCGGTAAATTACCACCGGAACGGTCAGAATTCAAGAAAATAAAACAAACGCGTCATCGTTCCCCGGGGTCCGCGCTTCCATTTCAAAAGATGAAACAGAACCGACTGCTCCACCTCCCCGCCACTCCTCCGGTACGAATAAAACGGCGCAACGGAAACAATGCGCGTATCCCCATAGCGGCAGAGCTGGAAAAGTCCCCAGAAAAGATCACTGCGGTAATTGTCGTCCTTCGACTCGTAGGTGTAGAATTTCCAGAGAGGCGACAGATTCCGGTCAATGGCACTGAACCCTTTCGGAGCCAGATTCAGAATCTGAAACTCAAACCGCGTTTTGTCCGCTTTCAGAGAAAAGAACGGCCAGAGATCGCGCGACTCCTCCCATTTCTCCCGGTAGTCTTTCGAATACACCGCCTTGCTCCAGTAGAAAGGAAAGATCCAGGTATGAACCGTCCGCTTGTCGCTGCTTTCATTCTCCAGATTCCAGAGAAACGGCCAGAGAACAAAGGAATATTTGATGTGCGGACTGACTTTCTGTCCATAGAGAGGCCAGAGAAAAAAGAGATCATCCTCCTCCCCCCTCTGATTCTCTCCCCACCGGAAAAGCGGATAGGGAGCGTTGATCCGGAACGAATCCTTCCGTTCGCGATCCCTCGCATACGAAAACAGCGGCCAGAGCGTCGACCACGCTTCCGAAGAGGCAATTCTGCTGTACCCGTAAAACGGCCAGAACAAAAATCCGTATCCCGGCGTTTCCGGCGAAAGATAACGCTGAAACGAAAACAACGGCCAGAGCACCGAATAATTTCTCCTCCTGCCCTGATACTCCGCAAACGCATAAAACGGAAAAATCCGCCAGCGGTTCAAATGCGGACCGGAATCATAATTTATCAGCGGCCAGAGCACCCCATCCCCGGAAACCGTTCCCTTGTCGGCATGCCAGTACAGAGGAAACAGAACAAACCGCACTCTGTCATAGGTCAGAAAATTATTCATATCCCCGTAGAACGGAAACAAAGCCCAGGAAAAACGGCCGTCCACCCCGGTCTGGGAAAACCAGAAAGGCAGGACATAATCCATTCTTCCCCCGTTCACCGAAGAAGAGGCATAGTAAAAAAGAAAAAACCGCGTTGACCCGAACCAGGAACTCCGCAGAAAACAGAAGGGCCAGAAGAAATCCGTCGACGAGGAACGCCCCAGCCCGTTTTTCTTCTCCACATAACTCCAGAACGGATGCAGCGAATAAAGCGACTGCTCCGGCGTTTCCTGCACCTCCCCCAGCGGCCCCAGAAACCGGATCAGTTCCGTTCCGGAAGAGAAACGCTCCCGGGAATAAAACGGAGGAAGACTCCAATCCCAGCAGGATGCCTGAAATCCGCAGACGATCATCAGCAGCGCAAGAAACCATTTCATTCCAGATCCCGGTATCCTTTCTTCCCTTTTCCGTAATATAAAACAGAAACGACCGCCGCGCAAGTCCAAACCGGCTCGGACACCATCATTCTCCGGGAGTTTTTCCCGGGAAAAGATGCGCGGCCAGAGACGCTCCGCCCCCCGCCAGACGCTTCCGGAATTCCGCCGGAGAATCCCCATAGCGTTTCCGGAACACCCGAATAAAATAATTCGTATAGTTGAACCCGCAATGAGAGGCAACGGCATCAATGCTCAGATTCTCCTGTCTCAGAAGGTCCAGCGCATGTTCCAGACGCAGATCGGTCATGTATTCCCGCAGCGTCCGGTTCTTCCGTTCCCGAAGCAGACGCGAAAGACGCGCCGGATGCAGTTTTGCCATTCCGGCAATGTCCTCACGCACAATGTCACTGCGGAAGTTCGCCTGAAGCACCTCCAGGAGACGCCCCCACTCCATCTCCCTGCGGGAAAGATACGAACTCTGATTTTCCAGCGTCTCAAGCACAAGAGTCAGCAGCGCCTGAAAATTAAACCGGACCGCCCGGTGATCACGATTCGCGGCAAGAAGCGCCCCCAGCGTCTGACGCCCCTCGGCACTGAGCGGATATTTCGTATGAAAAAAAATATCGGGACCATTCGGCGCAGGCGGCAATCCGTTATGAGCAATATAAATCACACGAATGTAATCCTCAAAAAAAACGATGGAGATCATCCGGTGCCCGCGATCCCAGAGTTCCTCGGTCCAGCCGGAGGGATGCGTGACAAGGACCTCCCCGGGCGTGAAAATTCTATCATAGCGCCGACCGTTCCCGGCGAAACGGATTCGCTTCTCCCCGGACAGCGGCATCAGAATCCGCGGCATCTTGTGAATTCGAATCGGAGATTCGGGCAGAGGCTCCGGCTCGCCGAAAAAAAGTCCGCTGATTCCAAGATCCGCCGCCTCCCGCAGAAACGCGATCATGTTTTCCCGGCTGACAATCATTGTTTTCCACCTTTCCTCCGGGAAGATAATCCACATCGGAAAGAAATCAATCAAATTGTTAAAAAAGTATCATAAATCTTATTTTTTTATCATTGTCAATGGGGAAATTTCATCGTATAATGAAAGAGGAACCCAGGAGAAAGGACAAGGAAGATGACAATCCGGAAATACACCATCAGCAACGATCCGTCCATATACGAGGCGTGGCCGGATGCGGTGCTGAACAATTCAGGCGAAATTCTGTGCGTTTTCAGCGAATGCACGCATCACCGGGACCGATCCTACACACGGATCATGCTGACCGAATCCGGGGATCGGGGACGGACCTGGAGTCCGAAGCATCCGCTGACCGAGGGGACCGCCGACAAGCCTTATTACTACAACTGCGCCCGGATCAACAGACTTTCCGACGGAGAGCTTGTCATCACGGTTGACCGGATCAAAAGAGACCATGCGGAGTGTGACGCGACGGCGTCGGACGTTCTTCTGTATCGATCCCCGGATGACGGCCGGAGCTGGATCGGACCGATTTCGACTCCGCTGAACGGAATCGTTCCCGACAAACTGACAGAACTGCCGAATGGACGTCTTCTTCTCTCCGCCCATTACAAAGAAGAGGGGAAACTGACGCAATTTCTGCATTATTCCGACGACAACGGAAAAAATTGGAGTGATCGGATCACGGTTGCGAAGTCGCCCTCCTATCATCTTTGTGAAGTTTCGCTTCTTCCGCTGGGCAGCGGGACGGTTGCGGCGTTTCTGCGGGAAAATTCAGGAATGGGATATGACTGCAAAAAAGTTCTTTCCCATGACAATGGAGAGACGTGGGGAGCCATTCATGATTTTCCGCTTCCGGGGTGTCATCGTCCGACCTCGGGATTTCTGAATGACGGGAGGATTCTCCTCACCTACCGTTTTCTTCAGGGAGGTTCGGGGGCATGGGGAAGTTCCACGCAGAATCTGTTTGCGGCGCTGACGGATCGGGAGTCGGTGCTGGCGGAAACGCGGTCCGGATCGAATGTGCGGATTCTTCCGATCGACTTCGATCGTTCGCCGATGGCTGATCTTGGTTATTCCGGCTGGGTGCAGTTTCCCGATGGAGAGATCTACATTGTCAACTATCTTGTGGACGACGCCTGGGACAAAGGACAAATCCGCGGATATTCTCTCACGCCCGACGACTTCCTCCTGACCCAATAAACCCAAAACGCGCAGCAAAAGAAAATCGCGACAGCGACGCACAGCAAAAGAAAAACCGCGACAGCGACGTGCAGCAAAAGAAAAATCGCGACAGCGACGTGCAGCAAAAGAAAAATCGCGACAGCGACGCGCAGCGAAAGAAAGCCGCCCGCAGGGCAGGAGCCGAAGGCTCGGTGCAGGTCCGTGACCTGCTTCGGTCCAGCTGAACAAGCTGGTCGCCCGGAGGGCGAAATACGCGTCCGAGACCGGAAACGGAAACAAACTCAACCAGAAGTCCCGGAAATCATAACCGATCCAAACGAAAACACCCAAAACGAATCGAACATAAAAAAAGAGCAAAGAGAAAAAAATGAACTATCCCAAACTTACCGGTCTTCTTGCGGCGCCTTTCACAGCATTTGACGCGCAGGGGGAGGTCAATTACGACATGATTGAGAAGCAGGCGGAAAGCCTTGTTACAGACGGAGTGAAAGGAGCGTACATCTGCGGGACGACCGGAGAAGGGATTTCCTGCACGGTGGAAGAGCGGATCCGGATCATGAAGAAATGGCGGGAAGCGTCCCGGGGACGCCTGAAACTGATTGCCCATACGGGAGCGCTGTCATTGAAAGACGTTGCGACTCTGAACCGCAAAGCAGTGGAACTTGGTTTTGACGCGGTCTCGGTGATTCCGCCGACGTTTTTCAAACCGGCAGACGAGGAAACGCTTGCGGAATACTGTGCCGCGGCGGCCTCGAGCGCACCGGAATTGCCGTTTTACTACTACCACACGCTGAATTCGGGCGTCAATCTGTCGATGTCCCGTTTTCTGGAAACAGCCGACCATCGGATTCCGAATCTGGCGGGGATCAAGTTCAACCACCACAATCTCTACGAATACCAGAAATGCCTTCGCGTCTGCGGCGGCAAATACGACATCATTTTCGGAGTGGACGAATTTTTTGCAGGAGCACTTGCCCTGGGCGCCCGCGGCTTCATCGGGAGCACCTACAATTACTCCGCAGGAGTGTACCATCGGATCCAGGAGGCGTTTGAACGCGGGGACTGGGCGACGGTATCGCGAAACATGGACAAAGTCTGCCGAGGAGTCGATCTTCTGATCGCCAATGGCGGCATTCCCGCAGGGAAGGCCATGATGCTTCTGAAAGGGATCGACTGCGGGAACGCCCGTCTTCCGCTGCGGCAGCTCAGTCCTGCCCAGCGGCGCGCCATCGCCTCCGCCTTGGAACGGATCCTGAACGAGCCGTAACCGCCGATTCAGCATCCCGCGGCCCGAGCTTTTCCGGAAAAAAGCGGTTGTATTCCGGCGCATGAACGGATATATTATACCCGGAAACCAAACAACAGAGAGGTTCGGGCCATGTCAAAACAGCTCAGGACGGCCGCCGTGATTCCGGCACGGCTGGCGAGCACCAGATTTCCGGAAAAAGTCCTTGCGCAGCTCGGCGGGAAACCCATCATCCAATGGGTATGGGAACGCACGATCGGGTCGAAAGCGGACCGGGTTCTCATCGCGACCGACAATGAAAAGGTACTGAACACCGCCCGGACATTCGGAGCCGAAGCCGTCATGACCTCCCCCCGTCACCCCTCCGGCTCGGACCGGGTGTGGGAGGCCGTACAGGGAATCGACTGCGACATCATCATCAACGTGCAGGGAGACGAACCGCTCATGCAGCCGGAGGTCATCAATTCCCTCATCGACGTGATGAACGGAGAGGACGAACCGGATATGGCCACCGTGGTGGTCCCCTCCAGCCGGGAAGAGATCGGCAAGAACCCGAATCTTCCGAAAGTCATCGTTTCCGCGGACGACACGGCGCTGTATTTCAGCCGCTCGGAGATTCCGTTTCTTCGGAATCCCGGCGGAGTGGATATGCCGCTCTACCGGCACTGGGGCATCTACGCCTACCGGAGAGAGGCCCTGAAACGCTTTGTCTCCCTTCCGGAAAGTCCGCTGGAAAAGTGCGAGAAACTCGAACAGCTCCGCGCACTGGAAAACGGCATGAAAATCAAGGTGGTCCGGACCACGTTCCAGAGCATCGGGATCGACACGCCGGAGGATCTGGTCCACGCGGAGGAATACATCCGGGAACATAACATCCGGTAACATTCATGAAACGCTTTTTTCAATATCTGGTCTATCTGGCGGCGAAGGGGGTCATGGTTCTGATGGAGCACACCCCGCGGCGCTGTTTCTATGTTCTGGCCCGGGCTGCGGGAAGGATCGCGGCGCCGATTCCGGCCTTCGGAGGACTCGTCCGGGAGAATCTGCGGTGCGCCTTTCCGGAGAAAAGCGAATCGGAGATCCGGCAGCTTGCCCGGAAATCCCTGGAGAGTCTCTGTCTGACCGTCTGCGAATTTTTCTGGCTCCACAACAAGCCGGAAAAGGCCCATGAATTGATCGACGTCCAGCCGGATCTGCAGGGGATCATGGATGAACTGAAAACCAGTCCGGAGAAACGGCCGGTCATCTTCATTTCGCCGCATTTCGGGAACTGGGAACTGTCGGGGATGGTGCTTGCGCTGGTCTTCGGGCACAAGATGTCGACGGTGGTCCGGTCCTCGCGGAACCCCTATCTGGACCGTCTGATCAGCGGGGGCCGCTCGGTGCGCAATGTTCAGATCATCTACTCCAAGGGGGGAATGCTGAAACTCGTTCACGCCATGGAAAACGGCAGAACCGCCGGAATGCTGATTGACCAGAACACCAAAATCCGGAACGGAGGAGTCTTTGTGAATTTTTTCGGTCTTCCCTGTCCGGTGAGCCGCTTTCCCGCCACGATGGCGATGAAAAAGAACGCCTATATCGGAGTCGGCAGCTGCATCCGAAAACCGGACGGACGCTTCCATGCGACCATGCGCAAACTGCCGAAAAAACTCTCCGAATACACCTCCGAAGAGGAGATCACCCAGGATATCATGACCATCTCCGAGGATCTGATCCGCATGGCCCCGGAACAGTATCTGTGGCTGTATAAACGCTTTCAGTACATTCCGCCCGACGCCCCGGCAGAGGTCCGCTCCAGATTTCCGCGCTACGCATGCGTTCCCACGGAACGGTTTTTCGACCACGCCGCCCGGGCCCGCGCAAAACGCCGGGAACAGGAGAAATAATTCATGCTGAAGTGGCTCCACATCAAAAATCTGGCTCTGGTGCACGAGGCGGATCTGGAATTCGGGCCCGGCTTCAACGCCATCACCGGAGAAACAGGAGCGGGGAAATCGGTTCTGATGGGAGGAGTCGCCCTGCTGCTCGGCGGAAGGTTCGACAAGTCCGCCATCCGCCAGGGGACCGACCGCTGCGAAATCTCCGGAGAATTTCTGCTGGAGGAGGCCACCGCCGGCGAAATCGCCCGTCTTCTGGAAGAGAACGGCATTGAGCCCTGCGAAGGCAATCAGCTGCTGATCCGGCGCGTGTTCACGCATTCGGGCGGACGGATCTTTCTCAACTCCTCTCCCGCCACCGCACAGATTCTGCGGACAATCGGCGAACAGCTTGTCGACATCCATTCGGCCGATGAGGCCCACGGACTCATGCGCACCGCCGCGCAGCTGAAAGCCCTCGACCGCTTCGCCCGGCTGGATTCCCTGCTCGAACGCTGTTCGGCGGCATGGACGGAGATCCGCCGAACCACCGCGGAAAAACAGGCGTTCCTCGACACCATGCCCTCCGCAGAGGAGGCCGCTCTCCTGCGAAAGGAAATCGAAGAGATCGAACACCAGAACCCGCAGGAAGGCGAGGATGTCAAACTGGAGGCAATCCACTCCGCGGCCTCGAATTCCAAAATCATTCTGGAAATTGCCTCGGCGGCGAGCGCGGCGCTGAACGAATCGGACGACTCGCTGATCGACCGGCTCTCCGCAGTGCGCCGCCTGCTCCGTCCGCTGGAAAACGTCGACACCATCTACGCGGAACAGTTTCTGGCGAAGTGCGACGAAATCTCCGACGCCCTCTCCGAACTGACCAACGCCATCCAGTCGCGCGCCGCCTCCGTGGAACTGGATGAAAATGAATTCGCCGCCCTCGAAGAACGAATGCGGATCCTCCAGAGTCTCAAACGCAAATACGGACCGGAACTCTCCGACGTGCAGGCCCATCTCGAAGAGGCCAAACGACGGGTGGACTGCTTCGATCACTCCGCCCGCGAACGGGAACGGCTGGAACAGGCGGAAGCCGCCGCAATCGCCGCTCATCGCGCCGTCTGCCGGGAACTCTCCGAGGCGCGGAAAGAGGCGGGAGCAAAACTCGCAGCCTCTCTGAAAAAAGAGATCATCAAACTCGGATTCCGAAAAGCGGATTTCAACGTGGAATTTTCCGAAGCCCAGCCAGGACCGAATGGAAGCGACCGGATTGAATTTCTCTTTTCCGCCAATCCCGGAGTTCCCGTCAAACCCCTTCGGGACGTTGCCAGCAGCGGAGAACTCTCCCGCGTCATGCTGGCCATCAAAACCGTCCTGGCGGAAGTCGACCACATCGCCACCATCGTTTTCGACGAAATCGATGCCAATATCGGAGGAGAAACCGCCGTGGTCGTCGCCGGCGAGCTGAACCAGCTGGGAAAACGCAAACAGATTCTCTGCATCTCGCATCTTGCCCAGGTTGCGGCACGCGCCGACCGTCATTTCGTCGTGGAGAAAAAAACCACCAGCGAAACCGCCGTCAGCACCATTCACGTTCTGGACCGGAAAGGACGCATCGCGGAAATCGCCCGCATGCTCGGCGGCGGACCGGCCGCGGAAAAACACGCCGAAGCCCTCCTCGCCTGATCCCCGGACCGGACAGAAAAGGAAACACCCCAAGCCCCCTCCGGAAAGCACGGAACACCCCGTTCTCTCTCATCGCCCTTTCTTCTCCTGCTCTTTCAGATACCGCAGCACCGCGGGAACTCCCCCCTGTTCCGCGATTCCGAGAAAGAGGCGGTAGCCGGAACCGTAAGTGGAATCCTTCCGCTCCAGTTTCGCCTTGTTCAAGGACTCCTGACGGAAGGAGACGTTCACCAGGGAGGAGACATATTCCGCAAATCCTTCGGGAATCTTCCGCGGCTCCGTCTTCAGATACGGAAACTTATGATACTGCCAGTGATGCGCCAGTTCATGCGCGGCAATTTCACGGAAGCGCCAGCGGGGAAGGGAATCAAGCAGATACACCTCGCAGCGGTACCCGATGATTTCGGAGATCGTTTTTCCTTTCCGTTCGAGCATATTGCTGCGGCAGTAACCGAGTTCGATGGTATTTTTGTCGGGCGGAAGATTCGTGACCGCGCGCAGCGTCGGTTCGTCGACAAGGCGGAGACGGAGCGGACAGCGGATCTCTTCGCCCAGGAGCTTCTCCGTTCTCTCCCGCACCTCCTGAAAGAGCCGTTCCGCCTCTTCCGGATCGCGGATGGACTCCTTCGCGCAGGAAGCGCAGGTCCGGCGTCCGTCGGGAAGGCGGGCCCCCTTTCCCGGCAGTTCGCAGGCAAAACACCGGGGAAGCCGGGAACAGTGATGACAGAGCACTCTTTTTTCTCCCATCGGAGTCGGATAGACGCCATATTTCCCGGCGATCGGCTGATGGCAGCTGTCGCACTTCGGCAGCACCGGTTTCATGCAGTCGATGGAGCAGTACTGCCTGTTTTTGTATTGAAAACGGTTGTCCCGGAGAATTTTTCCGCAGGTGGCGCATCTGGGGAGAGTCCGGTCGAAACAGCGCTGCGAACAGTAGGCCTTGCCGTCCGAGACCAGATACCGGCCGCTGATCTTTTTTCCGCACAGAGTGCAGCGGATACTCTGCGCCGGAAGAAGCAGCGGAGCAAAGAGAAACAGAACAAACAGAATGGAGACCCATCGCAAAGCGTTCATGTCGGCAGTCCTTTCTCTGACGGAAGGAAACATAACACGGCTTCTTTGAAAATCAAAGAGGTTTGACCGCCTTCTCCGGAAAAAGTTCCCCTTCCCCTCCGCGCGCCATTCCCTCCGGAAGCGGGAAGCGCCGATTGCTTCCGCATTCTTCCATATCTGCTTTTTTTGTCATGTTGTTTTCCAATAAATTACATTTTTGTAACAAAGAAAAAACAGAAAATTTCCGAAGATTCTGTTTTTATACACAAAAATGAGTTTCAAACGGTCTTGATTTTGATTTTGGCATGGAGTCTGCTAACAGAAGGGGCAATGCGTGGATCAACCAAAAGGAGGTTCCAATGAAACTGATCACAGCGTACATCAAACCGGAACGGTTGAATGCAGTCAAGCAGGAACTGTTCAAGAGGGAAATTTACAAGATGTCAGTCACAAACGCACTTGGCTGCGGCCAGCAGAAGGGATATATGGAAGCCTACCGCGGCGTTGTCCAGGAAGTTCATCTTCTGAAAAAGGTCAGAATTGAAATCGCGGTCAACGACGAATTTGTGAAACCGACGCTTGAAGCCATCATTGCGGGCGCCCGCACCGGCACCATCGGCGATGGGAAAATCTTTGTAACAACACTCGACGACTGCATCAGAATCCGGACCGGCGAAACCGGAACGGCAGCAATCGGATAACGGAAAGGAGTTCTTATCATGATGAAATTGTTTTCGACCATTCTGATTGCGGCTGCGGCCACGGCCCTGTTCGCCGACGGCACCACCGCCGCGGTCGCCGTGAAGGAGGCTGCAAAGGGACCGACCCCGGCGGAAGTGCTCTTTACGGTCAACAACCTCTGGATGCTCATTGGAACATTTCTGGTGTTTGTCATGCACCTGGGCTTCGCTCTTGTGGAAACAGGACTTACTCGAGCGAAAAACTGCGTGAACATCCTGTGCAAAAACTTTGTCACGCCCGCAATCGGCATTCTGACCTTTCTTCTGGTCGGCTTCGGACTGATGTATCCGGGCGGAGACTGGCTGATGGGAAAAGTGCTTGGATTCGCCGGCTTCGGACTGAACTGCCCTCCGGGTGACGCGGGACTGATCGGCTACAACGGCGGGAAGTACACCTACTGGACGGACTTCATCTTCCAGGCCATGTTCGCGGCGACCTGTGTGACCATTGTCTCCGGAGCGGTGGCGGGACGAATCAAGCTGAGCGCCTATCTGATCTTCGCAGTGGTGTATGCGGCGGTGGTCTACCCGATCGTCGGTTCGTGGGGATGGGGCGGCGGCTGGCTCACGGATCTCAACTTCCATGACCTTGCCGGATCGACCTTTGTCCACTCGGTCGGCGGCTGGGCGGCGCTTGCAGGCGTGATCGTCCTCGGTCCGCGGTACGGGAAATATGTGGGCGGCATCTCCAAACCGATTCTTGCGCACAGCATGCCGCTGGCAACCATTGGAGTGTTCCTCCTCTGGCTCGGATGGTTCGGATTCAACGGAGCTTCCGCGTTCAGTGCGGATCCGTACCTGGTCTCGTACATCTTTGTGACAACGACTCTTGCATCCTGCGCCGGCATTGTCACCTCGATGATGACCTCCTGGACGATCCAGAAGAAGCCCGACCTCTCCATGATGCTCAACGGAGCGCTTGCGGGACTGGTTGCGATCACGGCGGGTGCGGACTGCGTCAGCATCACCTCTTCGCTGGTGATCGGCGGAATCGCGGGTGTGATCGTGGTGCTTGCGGTTATGATGTTCGACCGTCTGTACCTGGATGACCCGGTCGGAGCTCTCTCGGTCCATCTGGTGAACGGAGTCTTCGGAACGCTTGCCGTTGGAATTTTCAGTCCGGACTTCAAGCTTCTCCCGCAGCTCATCGGAGTGGTTGCGGTGGGTGCGGCATCGTTCCTCTGCGCGTTGGTCATCTTCCTGCTCCTCAAGAAGTTCTGGGGTCTGAGGGCAACCGATGAAGAACAGATCCGCGGTCTGGACCTCAGTGAACATGGAATGGAAGCCTACGGCGGATTCCAGATCTTCCAGAACGAATAAGCCGTATTGAAACAGAAACCTCTCCAGACCTCCCCCCGGAACCATGCGACATCGGTTCCGGGGGGATTTTCTTATCTCTGCATCCGGAACCATTCCGGGGGAAGATGATCCTTTTCCGCTTCCAGAAGTTCCTGCATGATCCGCTTTGCATCGTTCAGATTGTTGACGAGCGGATCACCGGCAAGGGCTCGGTAGAGAATGTTGCGATCGCAGGAGACGGCGGCCTCCGCGGTCAGCTCGTGCGTGTCAAGAATCTGCTGGGTCAGACCGAGCAGACCGCGCGGCATCGGCACACAGGGACGCGGTTTCGGGCCGTTCATATCGAGATCGCAGCGCAGTTCGAGGAATGCGTCGTCAGGCAGATTCGGAACCGCTCCCCGGTTCGGACCGTTGATATAAAACGTCTTGCCCAGATTCCCCCACATGGATTCGATGATGTCGGTTGCGTGATCGCCGCGCCCCTGTCGGAAGAACTCGTCCATCGGGATTTCCCCGTTCGCGAATTTTTCAGTGACGCTCCAGGCTGCGGCCATCTCGTCGGCCCGGTGGTAACCGTCGAAACAGAGAATCGGTTCCGGAGTCACGGGAGAGACTCCGCAGCCCTGAAAGAACGGAACATACTCCTTGGTATGGCTGACCGCGGTCGGATAGGCCCCGTAAAGATCCATGAACTGGAGCGCATAATTCATATTCAGACGCGGTTTTGCCTTGTCACTCGGACGCGTATCATACTCCCGGGCCGCCGCCTCCGCGACAAACCGGTAAAGATCCGGCATCCGGTCTTTCCCATCGTAGGCGCACTTGAGAACCCAGGTGCAGTGATTGACCCCGGCGATCTGAAGATCAAACTTCGCATCCGTTTCCGGATCAATCGGAAGAATCTCCTTTTCCGTGATCCCCGCCTGGCGGAGAAACATTGCTCGGACATAGGGAGAGTGGTTGCCGTCGCACAGGGCAAAACTCTTCACATCGGGGGCATAGCGCATCAGTCCGATTCCAAGCGTGGCGGTCGGATTGACAAAGTTAATCAGCCAGGCGTCCGGACAGAGACGGCGGACATCATCGGCAATCCGCAGCACCTCCGGCAGCTCCCGGAGCGCACGGAAAATGCCGCCCGGTCCGATGGTATCGCTCGAACACATCGTCACTCCGTATTTTTTTGAGATTCTCGTATCCAGTTCGCGATAGTACGCGTTGCGGAAGGAGAAGGAAAGCACGACAAAGTCGGCATCCCTCATCACCTCTTTCCGATCGGTCGATCCGATGATGTTCAACTCCGCGCCCGCATGCTTCCGCGCACGGTCCGCAAGTTTCATCATGGTGTCAAGCACCTCCGGCTTCGTATCCACCAGAGCAAGAGTTCCTGTCCGCAGAACAGGACTGGTTACCATGTTGTAGATGACCGGCCTGCCGAAAAAGTAACTTCCGGCTCCTATGACTGCGACTTTCGGACCTTTTTTCATTTTCCGCATTCCTTTCTGTTGATTGGGAAGATTCCGGAAAACATTTTAGCATATTCCATTTGAAATCACAAGAGGAATCCTGTATTCTAACTGGTAATTTTGTTGCACGGCTTATCAAACAAGGAGATTCCGGAAAATGCAGGATTCCATCTATCGTCCTTCCCGAAAAGGTTCGATTTCCGCCCCGCTTCACGCACGCTCGGCCGGACACTATATGGTAGCCTCCGGCTGGACGGAGGAACCCAGAAAAAAAAACTTTCTGGAACTCTTCTGGTGCGTTGCCGGAACCGGGGAATTCCGTTGCGGAAACGAGACATGGATTCTGAATCCCGGCGAAGTCTGCTTCCTTTTTCCGGGGGACTGTCACGACCTCCGTTCCAACGCTCCGGTCTGGGAGTACTACTGGCTCACAATCGACGGACCGGATCCGTGGCTGCTGATCCGTCAGTTCCGTCTGAAGCGTTCCCCGCGGCACGCGGGGAACTGTCCCGTGGAGGTTTTCGCCCGTCTATCCGCGGAACTTCGGAATCCCGCCGTCCGCGGGGAGTTCCGCGCCGGAGCCGCCGCCTACGAGATTCTCTCGCTGGCAATGGGCGGAGCCGAACCGGAGGAGAACGGCAGATTCCGCCGTTTCCGAACCCTGCTGGAAGATTCCTTCCACGATCCGGAACTGCAAATCGAAACCCTCGCGGATTCCCTCGGGATCCACCGCTCGACGCTGACCCGGCTGGTCAAACGCTGCTGCGGCATGACGCCGATGGAATATCTCCTCTCCCTCCGGCTTCAGGAGGCGCTCCGGTTGCTGAACGACACGGAATACAGCATCAAGGAAATTGCGGAATGCACGGGGTTCCGCGATCCGAACTATTTTACAAAAGTCATCTCGCGACGGCTCGGAAAACCGCCCTCATCCCTCCGGAGTTTCTGATTCTCCGCAGGGGAATACCGCGGAAAAACATGGAATTTCTCCGGGTACCCCCCTTGACAAAATCGAAGAAACAGCGTATAATTATTTTACCGCAAATAATTGCGGTGATAATTGCGGTAATTTTTTGCAGAACAGAAAAGGGAAGTTCGAACAATGTCGGTTGATGTCATGGCCAGCATGAAGGATATTGCGGAGACGGCGGGATGTTCCGTTTCCACGGTCTCCCGTGTTCTGAAAAACAAGGGGGAAATCGCCCCGGCGACCCGGAAGAAAATTCTGGCCATTGCGGAAAAGTTCGGCTATCACGACAACCGCCTGATTTACGGCATACGGACCGGCCACACGCAGACCATCGGTCTGGTCTGTGACTTCAGCAACCTTTTTTTCCAGCGAATTGCCAGCGCCATTGAGCAGGAAATGCGGAAAAGAGATTATCTTGTCATTTTCTGCTCCCAGCCGGAGGAGGACGATCAGAAAACGCTGAAGCGCCTGGTGGAACAGCGGGTGGACGGCGTAATCCTCGTTCCCAGAAACGATTTCGCCGATACGGAATATTTCCGGGATGTAATCTCGCGCGGACTTCCGATCATCACAATCGACCGGAAAACGCCGGCGAACGTCGATTACATCGGCAGCGACGATCTCCTCTGCGGACGGCTCATGGCGGAACATTTCCACTTGCTCGGGCATCGCAGAATCGCTTATTACGCGGGTCCCCCGTATGCCAGTCCGGCGCAGCTGCGACTTCAGGGGTTTGCCGACTTCTGCCGGGAACACCCGGAAATTTCCCTGACAATCCTCCGAGGTTCTGAAGTCAATGGCTGCGATCCGGAAGAGGAAATGCTGACCCGATTCCTGAAAAAGCACAGGGAAATCACCGCCATCGGCACGTTTTACGACTACTTTGCCTACGACGTCTGCCGTGCGGCTCTGAAACTGGGACGGAGAATTCCGGAGGATCTCGCCGTTGCCGGAGTCGGAGACATGGTACCGGAACGGGCTCGCATGTTTGAACTGACCTCCATTGATCAGCAGCCGGAAAAAATCGCAGAGGCCGCCGCCCGGCGCATGCTTGCCCGCCTCGCCCTGAACCGGGATGAGACCCTCACTCCGGTGGAAATCCGAATTGAACCCAGACTTGTCATACGAAATTCAACAATAAAAGAAAGGGCTGTCCGAACATGAAAGAGAGGGATAATTTTACATTGGTTGAACTGCTTGTTGTCATTGCAATCATCGCGATTCTTGCCTCAATGCTGCTTCCCGCCTTGAATTCGGCCCGGGAGAAGGCCAATGCGGCGCGCTGTCTGTCCAGACTGAAACAGGTCGGGATGTTCGCCACGCAGTACATCAACGATCAGGACGGTTATTTTGTGGCGCCGGACAGTCGCTATATCGTGGGGAAAAGCGGCGAGGAAGTTCCCTGGATCAACATCATCGGGCCCTACTTCAAGATTCCCACCGCGTATGAATACCGGGACCGGAAAGCGGCATTTCCCCTGCGCTGTCCGGATCCGCGTTCCATGACGGAATCAGGCAATGGGACCACCTGGTCATACGGTCTGCGCTCCTGCAGCATCACCCCGAGCGCGGCGTTCAAGTTCGGCAATCCGATCCGGACAATTGGTTTCCATCCCGATGATGCCGCAAAAGAATGGAAATCTCCCTCGACCATGAAATTCATCGGAGATTCCGTTGTCTCCCCGAAGGGAAGAACCGCACAATGCAACACAATGGATGACAACCATACCAACTCCAACGCAAAGGGCATTTTCATCGAACGCCATGCGGGAACCGGCAATATGCTGTTCGGAGATATGCATGCCGCGGGAATCCGGGGGTCCCAGCTGGAGGACGAAGCAAGATCCCTCTCCGGGTGGACCTGGCGGGATCAGTTTGGCATCGCGGTCGGAGCCTATGCGTCATCCCTGAACTGAACGACAAAGGAGAAAGAAGAATGATCCTCACAGGAAAATGGTTGATTCTGCTTCTGACGGCAGGAGTGCTCGGCGCCGCGGCTTTCGCGGCGGGTCGGACGGAAACGGAAACAGTCTGCAACCTGCCGGCGGGACCGGCGGCTTTGAAGGGATGGGAAAGCACAAATCCTTCCGCAGTCTCGATCGGATATCTTCCGCAGGGCGGACAGGGAGGAAAGGGCGCGCTGGTCTTCCGCATTTTGAAGCCCGGGGGAATCGTTGAAGTGAACGGGCCGGAATTTCAGCTGCCGAAGCGTCCGGTCTTTGTATCGACACGTCGACTGGAACTCACGGTTCAGGCGCGGCAGGAGGAGTGCGAGAACGGAGCCGTCCAGTTCCGCATCCGCCAGAACAACGGCCGCTGGGCGGGGGCGGTCAGACCGCGCCGCGACTGGGATACCGTCCTCGACATGGTCGAAGCCTGGGAATGGAAAAAATGGGGGCTCTGGACCGAATACGGCAATATCGGAAACGGAACCACTTCCGCAAGAGTGGTCCTGCGGATCGACACCCGCGGAGGAAAGGGAACCCTCCTGATTGAAAAACTGGAAATCAAAGAGATCACCATCATCAATCACAGCATCACGACCGGGGCGGAATGGAACACCTTCTTCGGCGATTCCGGGAAATTCTGTGTACGCTGGTTCCGTCCGGAGCAGATCAAAGAGGCAAAACTGAATGTCATCGACGAGGAGAAAAAGACCGTCAAAGCCCTCGTCGTCGGCCCGGGCGTGCAGCAGACGGAAGTGCGCCTTCCGGAACGCGGCTACTATGAAATCACCGCTTCCGCACTCTATCGGGACGGAAAAAAACTGGACTCCACCTGCACCGTCGGCGTGATCGGAAAACCGATTCCGGAAGAGATCCGCAGACACTCCCGCTACGGAATCATGCGCGTTCATGCCAGCGGAGACTGGGCAAAACGGATCGGCTCCAATTACGACTGGGGATTCTGGACCCTCGACAACGTTGCCCCGGGACCGGATGGAAAAATCGTCAGTCACTTTCCGAAACCGCCGCAGAACGCGAAAAAACGCGATTTTCTCTACCACGCCGGAATGCACGGCGTTCTTCCGAAATGGCTCCAGCAGCCGAAAGCGAAAAACCAGTATCTTTTTGCTCCGAACGACTGGAAACGATACGCGGAGGCCGTGGAAGTCTGGGCACGTGACAATCCGGATCTGCCGGATGTTGTCAGCATCTACAATGAACCCAATGCCCACTGGCGCGGAACGGAAGAGGAGTTCATCAAATTCCACAACGTCACAACGGACGCCATCAAGAAGGGACGTCCCGGCACGAAGGTCGGCGGTCCCGTCCTCTACCGGATCCTGATGAAAGACTTCAAGCGCTACGTGGAAAAAGGGATTCTGAACAACATGGATTACGTGGTCATGCACGCCTATGTGCATTCGACTCCGCCGGAACGGGAATTCATCGAAAACATCATTGCCATGCAGGAGTTCCTGAAGACCACGAAATATGCCAGGCTGCCGATCGCCCTGACCGAATTCGGATGGACCGGCTATCCCGGAGACTGGCAGAAACCTGTCACGGAACTGGAAAAAGCCCGCTACTGCGTCCGCTCCCTTCTGCTCTGCACAGCGCGGAACATCGACACGCTGATCTACTTCAATGCACGCTACGCGCAGGCTGCCGATGAATACAACTACTCCATTGTAAAACCGGACTACACACCGCTGCCGGCCTTCGTCTCCTTCTCGACTTTCCTGCGGGAAATGTCAACCGTGAAGGGCGGAGGACAATATTTCAAACTTGCGCCCGACGTCTTCTGGACCGGTTTCAAACGCGATGGAAAAACGCTTGCCGCACTCTGGACCATGAACCGGAAAATCCGACTGACACTTCCCGCCATGCCGCTTTCCCTACGTTCCATGATGGGGAAAAGCCTTGCGCCGGTCCGCGTCCCGGAACTCTCCCCGAGTCCCGTTTACGCGGAATTTGCAGACCCCGCCATTGCGGAAATGAAGGTGGGAAAAATCCGCGATCTTCTGCCGGGAAGCGCCATTTCGCTCGACGCGGAGGAAATCCTCGTTCCGCCGTTCCTGACGCTGGAAAAACCGAATACGATCCGGTTCCCCGTCACGGCTCCGCTGGGAGAATACACGATTCTTTTCCGGAAAAACGGGCTTTTCCATGCGCAGCCGGTCCATCTGATTCGGCCGTTCACGCTGGAATTCCGCGACTGGAAGTGGAACGGAACCGATGCGAAGGGAATCCTCGTCTTCCGGGCCGTCTCCCATCTGCCGGGGAAAACGGAAGTCGGACTGGAACTGAAACTCGCCGGAAAAACGGTTGCATCCCGGAGCATTGCTCTGGAAAGCGGAAAAGAGACGGAACTCTCTTTCTCCCTCCCCTTCTCCAGCGGGAAACGCATGACCGGGGAGCTGCTTCTCCAATGCGGCAGTCCGATCCGCTGGACCGCGGCCCAGCCGTTTGACACGACCCCGATGGCAATTCCCCTCTTTGAAAGGACCTCTCCGGATATCTGGAAGAGCCTTCCGGAACTGGACATCACCCGCTGGGGACGGGCGGAAGAGTACAAACCGGGTGAACTTTCCTCCGTTTCCGCCGGTCTGAAACTCTTTGCCGCACCGGATGGAATTCATCTTCTCCTCAGGGTGCACGACAAGGATCATGTTCAGAACGATCTCTGGCAGGACATGTGGAAGGAGGATTCGATTCAGATCGGATTCGACCTTGACGCCGACAAGGAGTGGCAGCCCAACAACGTCGGACACGGACTCAACGGACATCGCGTGGTCGAATACGGACTGGCGGCCCGCTCGAAGGGACGTCCCCAGGGCTGGTGCTTCCTCGGGTATGCCGACGGGGTGAAAAGCGGTCCCGCTTTTGAACTGATGGATACCATCAAAGTCCGTCACGACAAAGCCTCCGGAGTGACCATTTACGAAGCACTCTTCCCCTGGAAACTTCTGGGCCCTACCGGTACGCCTGACCCGGACTCCCGCATCGGAATGGCTCTGTTGATCAACGATGCGGGAACCGGACATGGCAGAAAGATCCTCCGCTTCTTTGACGGGGTCTCCTCCAAAAATCCGGAAAAGTACGGCAGAATTCAACTCTATCGGAAAACCAAATAAAGGAGAATACAAGATGAAGCAGCTTGTTCTTGCCGGAGTGATGCTGGCTTCCGCGCTTTCCGCTTTCGCTGCGGAATGGTCGCTGAAGCCGGTGGAAGGCAACGTCGCGCACAAATGGAAACAGGGAATCCCGAACTGGACCTGGGATCAGAAAAACCCCTGCGCCGACAGGGGGGCGGTCTGGACCCTTTTCCATCAGGAGAAACTGGATTCGGAAAAGAGCGGTCCTTTTCTTCCCATGAAGCCGGGTGTCGCCTACAACTACACCTGGGTCTGGGTCGGACAGACCGACGGGAAAAATCCGACAGCGTTCTACACCTCCGGGAAAAAACTGGTCGCTCCGCCTCGAACCAGCCAGGAGAAAAACGGCTTCGGGAAAGCGGTTGGAATTCTCTTCAAACCCGATGCCGTCGGAAAATATGAAATTGACATCTCCGGCAAAGTCAAAGTCAGCGCGCCGAGCGCGGGCCATGCCCGAGTGCAGATTTACACCCTCGACACCTCGGATCAGACGATCTCCCTGCTGAAAGAGGTCAATCTGAACAGTCCGAAGGGGTTCCGCAATTATCCATCGGACCTGAAATGGAAGGGAGAAGTCGTCTTCGGGAAAAACACGGTCTTCGTCCTGCGCATCCAGAGTGTGAATCCGGGATATGCAAGCTGCGGAAGCAGCTCTCTTGAATTCGAACGCTTCCTGGTGAAAAGCAAATAACTCACAAAAAGAAAATACGGAAATAAAAAAGAGAGCCCGGAGTTTTCCGGGCTCTTTTCCTGTTGTCTGATTCCGGAGAACGAGATCAGGCGGTTTTGCGCTTCATGATCCGCTTGTGAATCCAGAGATAAGCCACCGTGAACAGAACCAGACCAAGCAGAATCCAGATGTAGTTGTCGGCAATAAGCGTTTTGCCTTTGTGCACCATCTGCACATAGGTCATGTCGCCGGCCAGATGGCCGAAATACACCCCGATCAGCGTCAGGATAATCACCCAGATTCCGGCTCCGAGCCCCGTGAACAGCGTGAAACGCCCCAGATTCATTTTGGCAAGTCCCGCGGGAATCGAGATCAGCTGGCGGATCGCCGGAAGAAGCCGGCAGACAAACGTGGCAAGATCCCCATATTCCCGGAACACCTCCTCGGCACGGTCAAGCGTCTCCTCCTTCAGGAAAAAGTATTTGCCGTATTTATGCAGCGCCGCGCGCCCCAGATACAGCGAAAGATAGTAGTTCACAAACGCTCCGGCAAGCGATCCGGCAATTCCGACCAGTATCGCAATCGGACAGTCAATCCAGACATTTCCAAACGTCAGCTCCCCCCGGTACGCCAGAAATCCCGCCGGAATCATCACCACCTCGCTCGGAAACGGAATGAAGGAGCTTTCCACGGTCATAAAGAAGAAAATCAGAAAGAACCCCCAGAGATGGGCATACTGGGCGGCATTGGCGATGTGTTCAGCGATCTGTTCAGTCATAAACTCTCCATGTTGTTGCGTTGCGTAAATCAGCGGTCCGGAACCGGGAAAACAGCGGACCGGCCGTCCGATCCCCGGCCTCCTCCATGGAAAAAAAGGCTCCTTTTGCCTCTTTCTCCTTGCGCGGAGGGAAACTTTGATGTAATGTACAGCATAATTTTGTTTTTTCCATATGACGCAACGAAAAAAAACGATGAAAGTCATCCAAGATGCATGAAATTGCCTTAACGATCGGAAGTCTGAAAATACACTGGTACGGAATCATGGTCGCGCTCGGATTCGTTCTGGCCATTCTGGTTCTGCTGAAGGAACGCACGCGTGCCGGCATCACGGCGGACAATGTGTTCGATCTCGGACTGATCGCGGTTTTCGGTGGAGTGTTCGGAGCCCGTCTCTTCTATGTGATTCAGTTTCATCACCAGTTCGCGGGCAAACCGCTGGAAGTCTTCCGCATCGACAAGGGCGGACTGGTCTTTTATGGAGGATTCCTTCTTGCGTTTCTGGTCGTCTGGGGATACTGCCGGTGGAAAAAAATCTCCTTCCTGCGCGTGATGGACATTTTCGCGCCGGCGGTTGCCATGGGACATGCGTCGGGACGCATCGGCTGTTTTCTTCAGGGGTGCTGTTTCGGCAGACCGACATCCTCCTGGCCCTCGGCGGTGTTTCCGGCGGGTTCGGCGCCAGCCCTGCGGTATCCGGCGGAACCGGCGGATCTTTATGCGGGAGTCCGGACAGCTTGCGATTCCCTGCCGCTGATTCCCGTTCAGCTCTACGAAGCAGCCTGCAATTTCCTGATTGCACTGCTGCTGATCTGGCTTCTGAAAAAAATCAGACGGCCCGGCGGAGTGGCGGCGATCTATCTGGCGGCATATGCCGTCATGCGCTTCTGCATGGAGCTGATGCGGGGGGATCATACGGATCACATCGGAATGTTCACGCCGTCGCAGGCCATCGCCCTGTTTGTGATGCTTCCGGTGGCGGCGGTTGTCTTTTATTTTGCGGGAAGAAAGGCGAAGCAGGAACTCGAACATGGAAACTAAGATTTGTTACACGGTTCCGCCGGAACTGGACGGGGAGCGGCTGGATGTCGCCCTCTCCCGGCTTGCCAAGGAGTTCTCCCGCGTGCAGATTCAGAAGGTCATCGCCGACGGCGGCGTTCTATGGAACGGAAAAACGCAGACGGCAAAGCGGCAGACGGTCTCGCAGGGGGACCGGATCGAATTGAGACCTCCGCAGGATCTTCCCATGGACAATGTCGCAGCCGAACAGATTCCGCTGGATGTTCTTTTTGAAGACGAGTCGCTTCTTGTCATCAGCAAACCAGCGGGCATGGTCGTGCATCCGGCGGCGGGGAACTACACGGGAACCGTGGTCAACGCCCTGCTCGGACGCGACCGGGAGATTCTGGAGGAGTTCGACGAAACCGATGCCATGCGTCCCGGAATCGTTCATCGGCTGGACAAGGACACCTCCGGCTGTCTGGTCATTGCGAAGAACGGAAACGCAATGCACCGTCTGGCGAAATCGTTTGCCGACCGCAAGGTCTCCAAGATCTACATGGCGATCGTGGCGCCCGCCCCCAGAGTGATGGCGGCGGAGATCAAGACGCAGATCGGCCGGAATCCGGGAAACCGCAGGAAAATGGCGGTGGTCCGGAGCGACGGACGAGACGCCGTCACCATTTTCAACGTGGTCCGGCGCGGAAAAATCGGACCGAACTCCGCCGCGCTTCTGAAAGTGCGGATTCTGACGGGACGGACCCATCAGATCCGGGTGCACATGTCGCACTACGGCTCCCCGGTCATCGGCGACGCCCTCTACGGAGGCAACAGCCGCATTCCCGCGCCGCGGCAGATGCTTCACGCCTGGAAGCTCTCGTTTCCCCATCCGCTTACGGGAGAGCTTCTCTCGTTCGAGTCCCCCTTCCCGGCGGATTTTCAGAACTATATGGATCAGATCACGGAACCATGAGGAGGGACCCATGTCTGTCAATGTCATAGCAATCGACGGCCCGGCGGCATCCGGGAAAAGCACCGCGGCCAGAGAGCTTGCCGCCGCGATTCCCGGCGCAGTCTGCATCAATACCGGCTCCATGTATCGCGCGGTGGCGTGGAAAGCCATGCGCGACGGCATGGATCCCGCGCATCCGGACCGGGACCGTCTGAACCGTCTGCTGGAAACCATCCGCATGCGCTTTGTTTCCACGCCGGAAGGATGCGAGCTCGAGGTGGACGGCGAACGGCCCGGAAATGCGCTCCGAACGCCGGAGGTCTCCGCGGGAGCCTCCGCAATCGCCACCATCCCGGAGGTGCGCCGGAAGCTGGTGGAACTCCAGAGGGCCATGGCGGCGGAACAGATGATCGTCATGGAGGGACGCGACATCGGAACGGTCGTCTTTCCCGACGCGAAATACAAATTTTTCCTGACCGCCTCTCCCGAAGTGCGCGCCCGCCGCAGACTGCTGCAGGATGGCGGCAATCCCGATCCGGCTGAAGTCGCACGGGTCGCCGCCGAAATCGCCGCACGCGACAAAACCGATTCCACCCGCGCCGATTCTCCGCTCCGCAGGGCCGAAGACGCCGTTCTCATCGACAACAGCACCTTCTCCCGGGAGGAAACCATACAGCGAATGCTGGAAAGGATTCAACGAAAAATGACTGTCATGCCCTACCGCGTCCCCTACGCCGACACCGACCAGATGGGTGTCGTCTACTATGCAAACTATCTGGTTTACTTCGAACGCTTCCGCAACGAACTTCTCCGCGACGCCGGATACACCTACCGTCGTCTCGAGGAGGATGGCATCGCCATGCCGGTCATCGAAGCGGTCTGCAGCTACAAGGCGTCCGCAAAATACGATGATCTGCTGGAGATCACCGGCCGCTTCGCGGAAGCAAAAGGAGTCAAAGTCAAAATTGAATGCGAGGTCCGCCGCGAGGGGAAAATCCTGGTGGAAGGCTACACCGTGCACGCCTGCATGGACCTGAAAAGCGGCCGTCCGACCCGTCCGCCGGAGTTCATCCGGGAACTCCTCCTGAAACCGTAATCGCAGATTTTTCAGATTTCCATCAAAATCCAACACCAAAAGGAGAAAGCAATGAACCGATTTCTGACTCTGGGAACCCTCATCGCGGTTTCCGCAATGTGCGCCGTCGACGCCGCGGCGCAGGCAAAACCGGCGGATCCCGCCAAAGCCGTCATCCGCGCGAACAAGGAGCTCACCGTCCGCGGCGGACTGCCGAACTTCTACAGGAAACTCGCCGAAGGAAAACAGGTGAAAATTGCCTATTTCGGCGGCAGCATCACGGCGCAGAACGGATGGAGACCGCAGAGTCTGGACTACTTCCGAAAACTCTATCCCAAAGCCAAAGTCGATCAGATTCATGCGGCCATCGGCGGCACGGGCTCCGCGCTCGGCGCGTTCCGGATCGAACATGACGTGATCCGTCACAAACCCGATCTCGTCTTTGTCGAATTCGCGGTCAACGACGCGGGAACGGGACCGATCGGAATCCGCAGAGCCATGGAAGGAATCGTCCGCCATATCTGGCGCGAGCTGCCGGAAACGGATATCTGCTTTGTCTACACATTCACGGCAAACGATCTCCCGAACCTGCTGAAGGGACAGATGAAACGCTCCACCAGCGTCATGGAGGACGTCGCCGACTATTACAACATCCCCTCCATCCACATGGGCCTCGGCGCGGTTGAACTCGCCCGGAAAGGCAAACTGATTATGAAGGCCGATTCCAGGGGCATGATGAAGGTCTCCGGAAAAGATCTGAACATCAGCGCCGACGTGCCGGTCACCAAGGATGGAAAGATTCCCTTCTCCAGAGACGGCGTCCATCCCTATGAAAACACCGGACACGTTCTCTACACCAACGCGCTGCGCAAGGCGCTGCCGGAAATCGCCAAGGCGGGAAAACCCGGTTCCCATCTGCCGCTGCCCGCGCCGGTCATGAAGGACAACTATGAGTTTTCGAAGGTCGTCTCTCTCGACGCCCCCGGCATCAAACTGAGCGGCCCCATCACGAAACAGACCTCCAAGGATCTTCCCGGCCGCTCCTTCCTGAACCGCATGCCCGGCATCTGGAAACTGGCGCCCGGCGCTGTCATTGAATTCAAGTTCAAAGGCACCATGGCCTCTTTGTACAACCTGATCGGCCCCGGATGCGGACTGGCGGAAGTGACCGTCGACGGAGGCAAACCGCGCACCATCCGCTTCTTCGATCCCTACTGCACCTACTACCGGATCGCGAACATGGGACTCCTCGGACTGACCGCGGACAAGGTTCACACCGTCAAAATCCGCATTCTTGACCAGGGCTTCGACAAACGCAAAATCCTGTTCAAGCACAATCAGCCCGACTTCGACAAGAATCCGCAGAAATACGCCGGAAAAGACGCCTACATCGGCGCCATCTTCATTCTCGGCGATATCGTGAAATAAACACGGATGCGAAATTCCCCATGTATCTTGCCGCACTGCTGCCCGATTCCTGGAGAGCGGAACTGGATTCCGCTCTCCGCACGGAATCCTTCCGGAAACTTCAGGATTTTCTGGAAGAGGAGTACTCCTCGCGCCGGATCTTTCCCCCTCGGGAGGATCTCTTCAGCGCGTTCCGTCTCACCGCGCCGGACAAGGTCCGGGTCCTGATCCTCGGTCAGGACCCCTATCATGACGACGGACAGGCGCATGGACTGGCATTTTCCGTGCGTCCCGGCGTCCGGTTTCCCCCCTCTCTGCGGAACATCTTTCAGGAACGGCTGGACGACCTCGGCATTCCCGTTCCCTCCCACGGGTCCCTCGAATCCTGGGCGAAACAGGGGGTTCTGCTTCTGAACACGGTGCTCACCGTGCGCGCACACGAACCCGCGTCCCACAAAAAACACGGCTGGGAGGAGTTCACCGACGCGGTCATCCGCACGGTCGGCAGCCGAACCTCTCCAGTCGTCTTTGTCCTCTGGGGCGCTCCGGCCCAGAAAAAAAAGCGCCTGATCGATACGACCAGGCACATCGTTCTGGAATCGGCACACCCCTCTCCGCTTTCCGCATACCGGGGATTTTTCGGGAGCCGTCCCTTCTCCCGGATCAACGAGGCGCTCCGCGCCCACGGATTCGCCGAAATCGACTGGAGAACGGAAATTTCTCTTCTCTGATCCGTCTTCCGGATCCCCCCGTTCCGCGGAAACGGATCACGCGCAGGAAGGCTTCCATTTGCGCTGACGCGCCGCCTCATAAAGCAGAATCGTGGCGGCGGTGGCGACGTTCAGGGAGTCCATGCGTCCGAGCATCGGGATCTGCACGTTGATATCGGCCCCTTTCATCCAGTAGTCGGTCAGTCCGTACTGTTCGGCGCCGACCACCAGCGCGATTCCCTGCGTCATATCCAGATCGGTATAGACCTGAGTGGAATGGGGACTTGCCGCGACCGTCCGGATGTTGTGCGAGCGGAACCACTCCACCGCCTCCTCGCTGCTGGTTTCGGCAAGCGGAACGGAGAAGATGGCGCCGGTGCTTGCGCGGATCACATTGGGATTGAATACATCCGTCCGGCGGTTGCAGATGATGACGCCGGTTGCCCCGACCGCATCGGCGCTGCGGAGCATCGACCCGAGATTTCCCGGTTTCTCAATGGTCTCCGCGACCAGGTACAGCCCATTGGAAAGCGCCGGCATTTCATCGAGTCCCTTGTGGCGCATCCGGGCGAGCGCGATCAGCCCCTCGGGACGATCCCGGTACGCCATTTTCACGAGAGCATCGGCGGTTGTCTCATAGATTTCCGCTCCCTGCGCGGCCGCGCGGGCGATCAGTTCCCCCTCGTGCTCCCCGAGATAGAGTTCCGGACAGTGATAGCACTCCGTCAGCTGGATTCCGGCATCCATGGAACGGGAAAGTTCGCGGTATCCCTCCAGGACCGTCAATCCTTCCCGGTCACGTTCGCGGCGCTCCCGCAGAGCGCATACGCGCTTGATCTTCGGATTCTTCACACTCGTTATCAGCATATTGACCCCTACTTCTGTTCTGTTTTTCCCAAAGTTCCGCGTCCGGCGGGTCCGACACCCCACTCCTCCAGCGGAGCATAATCGTTGGCAAACACCGCGCGGCGGATTTTGGACGCGTGGATACACTCTTTTCCCGTAAAATGACAGTTTCCGGAAGGCTCCGTTTCACAGCAGGGACCGTGAATCATGTGTTTCGGACAGTTCATCGAACACACATAAAGATTCTGCGGCAGATGGCAGACCTCGCATCCGCCCCGGCAGGATGCAAGCAGTTTTTTCGTAATCCGCTTTTCCCGCGGGGGCATCCGGTCCGCATGGGAGAGAAGAAGACGGCCCAGACGGTATTTCAGACGTTCGGAGGTCGAACAGACCGGCAGCGGCTCGTTCGTCACTTTCGCGTTCTCGCAGGTGACCCCCTCGGCAAGCATCGACTCAAACATGTAATAGCGGTACGGATACGGCGCCATCTCAATGCGCGAATAGTAGTCGTTATGGGCGATGCGCCAGTCCTCGTATGTCTGAAACTCCTTCATGGCCTCCTCGATGCGGACAAAAATACGCTGAGCCGTTTCGGGCCGGTCGACTCCGGCAATCTGCACGCCGCTGTATCCGAGAAATTTCGCTCCCGCGGCATGAATCTGGAGCCGTCTCCACTGAGCGGCCTCGAACTGTGCCAGAGAGTGCATCATCTCCTTGCGGATCGCCTGTTTGAAATCATCCGAAATGTGGATTCCGGGGCATTTCCCCGAACAGATGTCCTCGGCCTTGTCGGGCGTCAGGAACATGATCCGCGCAATGGTCGGAATATTCTGCATCCGGCGGAACATGCACCAGCGCATCTCCAGCAGTTTGCGCATGTCCCAGCCGCACTGGGTCACGACAAACGAGGCGCCGGCGGCAATTTTCTTCGTCAGCTTGAACATCTGCGCCATGCAGTCGGTCCGCGTGTACTTGAACGGATTCGCCACGCATCCGGCAAAGAGCGGCTGTTCCGACGCGGCATTCCATTGGAGAATGTTCACACTCTCCAGATAGCGGTGCTTTCCCGTCTCCGCGAGATCTTCGCCGGGCGCGCCCGAAACCGCCGCAATGTTGCGGAATCCTTCAAAGCGGTAGAGCCCGAGATCATAGGCGATCTCCTCGGCGGACCGGTCACGGCCGTGAACATAGAGCAGATGCCGGTCGCGGCCCGTTTTGCAGAGCGCGGAAGCAAACTCGCCGAGATTCAGCGAAGGATACGCGGGCGAATCATCCAGGAACGCCAGGCCGCAGGGGATCCATTTCTGCGCCGAAACCACCGACTCCAGTTCGGAATATTTGGAGACCACCGCGTCGATTCTGGAATCGCGCCCCGGAACCCGAAGTTCAATGAGCACATTGAACACCGCGTTGTCGAGCTGTTCCTTGAAACGGTTGCCGTGCGTGCCTTCGAAATTCATCTCCAGCTGACGCGTCTCCGGGGAATCCTCATGCTTTTTCATCATTCCCCGACTCCGAAAAAGCCCGACATGATGGCGATCAGCTCCTCGGGCGCATCCTCGGCAATGAAGCGTCCGGCGTTGCGAACCCTGTGCACTTTGGCGTCGGGACAGTAATTCATCCATTTGTGCAGGTATTTCTCCGGGTACAGCCAGTCCTTCACCGCCCAGATGATGCACATCTTATGCTCGCGCAGCAGCCAGAGACCGTGCTCCACCTCAATGACCGACTCATAGGAGGGATCATCCGGCTTGCAGGGAATGTCATTGATGAACCGGACAATCGCGATCCGGTCCTCCGGCTTCAGGTAGGGAAACATGTAGCCCAGCTTGATCTCCTCGGAATACCGGTTGAGTCCGTGAAACATCAGATTGAAATCAATCAGCAGCTTTCTTCCGATCCACGGGAAGAGCTTGCAGAATGAAAGCCGCAGCGGCAGCTTATATCCCGAAAAGGCCATGGAATTCATCAGAATGATCTTGTCCACCATCTGGGAATGGCGCACGGTGAATCCGGCTCCGATCGTTCCGCCCCAGCCGTGAAGAATCAGGGAGACCTTCTCCAGTTTCAGATGGTTCACCAGCCGTTCCAGGTTGTCGATGTGGGTCTCCAGACGGTAATCGTAATCCGTCGGCTTGTCGGAGAGGCCGTACCCGACCTCGTCCGGAACAATCACGCGGAAGTGCCGGGAGAAGACCTTCACAAACCGGCGGTAGAAAAACGACCACATCGGACAGGCATGCAGCATGATCAGCGCCGGTCCCTCCCCCTCGTCAATGTAATGAATCCGATGCTTCCCCGCATACATGTAATGCGGTTTGAACGGGTATTCGTACCGGATGTCCTCCAGAGTGGGCAGCTTTTTCATGACAAACCCTCCGTCTCCGGCCGTTTACATGACCGCGGGCACACCGATGGTCAGGGTCCGGAGCCCGTCGGTCAGAAGATCGCGGACCGCATAGCAGAGCGCCAGACGCGCGGAACGAAGCGGTGCGTTCTCCGCCCCGAGCACCGGACACTCCCGATAGAACCGGTTGAATCCTTTGGCAACCTCCAGAAGATGATTCACCAGAATGGAACAGTCCATCTTTTCCGCCGCGGATTTCAGCACATCGGGATAGGCCGCGCAAAGGAGGGCGAGCCGGCGCTCCTCCTCCTTCTCCAGCAGCGACCAGTCCGGAGAGTCCGCGCAGAACCCCTGATCCGACGCTTTGCGCTCAATGGAATTGATTCGCGCACAGGCATACTGAACATACGGACCTGTGTCGCCCTCGAATTTCAGCGACGCCTGCGGATCAAACATGATCGTGGTCTTCGGATTGAACTTCAGGAGCATGAATTTCAATGCCCCCATGCCGATGATCTCCGACCGCTCCTCCAGATCGGCGGGAGCTTCGGCTCCGTTCAGGCGCTCCAGCGTCGCCGAACGCGCCAGCGAGTGCATTTCGTCAAAGAGGTCGTCGGCATCGACCACGGTCCCCTCGCGGCTCTTCATCTTCCCGGAGGGCAGATTCACCATGCCGTAGGCCAGATGCTGAAGATTCGCCGCCCACGGAAAACCGAGTTTCGAAAGAATCGCAAAAAGCATTTTGAAGTGGAGAATCTGCTCATCGCCGACAACCCAGATCTGCACATCGGGATGGTGCTCCCGGTATTTGAGCATAGTGGTTCCGATATCCTGCGTGATATAGACGCTGGTGCCGTCGGAACGGAGCACGACCTTTGTCCCGAGTTTTCCAAGATCCGCCACCACGGCTCCGTCGGAACGCTTCTGAAAGACCCCCTCCTCCAGACCTTTTGCAACCAGATCCTTGCCAAGCAGATAGGTCTGGCTTTCCAGATAGGTTTTGGCAAAGTGGATTCCCATGCGCTCATAGGTTTCGGCGAAGCCGGCAAACACCCATGAATTCATGCGGTTCCAAAGTTCGCGGACCTCCGCGTCGCCGGCCTCCCAGTCCTGAAGCATCTTCTGCGCGGCCTGTCCGATCTCGGTCCGGAGGAAGAGATCCTCGTCCGACAGCTCCGCGAGGGAGGGATCCTCTTTGCGAAGCTCCCGGATCTCCTCGGAAAGCACGCTGTTGTATTTCACATAAAAGTTGCCGACGAAATGATCCCCCTTGATTCCCGTCGACTCCGGCGTGGCGCCGTTGCCGTACCGCTGATACGCCAGCATGGATTTGCAGATATGGATTCCCCGGTCGTTCACCAGATTGACCGGAATCACCGTATGTCCGACCCGCGAAAGAAGCGAACTGAGCGACATGCCGATCGTATTGTTCCTCACATGCCCCAGATGCTGCGGCTTGTTCGTATTCGGCGCGGAGTATTCGATCAGAATGCGTTTTGTCTCCTTCTGCGGCAGTTTTCCCTCCTCGAAGAGGGCGGGCATGTCGGCGACCGTGTCACGGAAGAGCGCCTCCGGTTTCAGCGCGATGTTGACAAACGCCTTCACCGCCTCCGCGGAAGCGACATCGGGATGGGCCCGGAAGAAGGCGACGGCCTCCGCGGCAAGTGCGTCGGGACGCATGCCGAACTGTCCGGCAAACCGGAAGCAGTTGACCGTCACATCGCCCGCCATTCCCTGCGGACAAAGCTCGGGAAGCACCGTCCACCCGGGACGCGTTTTGTTTTCCGGATATTTCTGAAGCATGGATGTGCAGAAGTCGGAGATGCAGCGAAGTTTCATTGTTCTGGGATCCTTCCGTCAAAATTAAAGAGTGGTCCTGATGACCGTTGTGTTTTTTCCGGGCTCCACATGAATGGAGTAACTGCCGAACGCCGCCGGAATCAGACAGGAGAAACCGGCTTTCACCTCCGTCATCCGATCATCGCGCCCGACCGTAATCGGCTGATTGATCGCCGTGAGAATATGGAAACTGCCCGTGGAGGTCGTGGTATCGCGCCAGGTGTCCACCAGACGAAGATCCTCCACCTTGAAGAACGGACAGGTTTTCACGATCGGGTATTTCCGGTTGCGGTCGGTGGAGTCGCACGCTCCCGTGATGCGCGGAACGGTCCGGTCCATGAAGTCGATGCATTCGCGCGCGGCGTCAAGATGAAGTTCGCGCGATTTTCCGTTCGCGTCGACCCTTCCCCAGTCGCTGATGCGGAAGGTGGTGTTGCTGTTCTGCTGAATCTCCAGAAGCACATTGCCCGCGCCGATGGCGTGAACCTTGCCGGCCTTGATGAAATAGGCGTCGCCGGGAACGGAATCAAAGATCTGAAGCGTGCGTTCCACCTCCTGCGTGGAGATGTTCTGAAGAAACTGAACTTTGGTCGTATCCTGCCGGAGCCCCGCGATGATCTTGGCTCCCCGGTCGGCATGAATGATATACCACATTTCCGTTTTGGGTTCGATTCCGGGAATGCGTGCACAGGCGGCCTCGTCGGGATGCACCTGAAGGGAGAGGCGCTTGCCCGCGTCGATGATTTTCACCAGAAGAGGAAACGGTCCTCCGCTGTACGAGGAACCGATCAGATCCTGTCCGTAATAGCGCACCAGCTCGGTCAGCGTGGAACCCGCCAGAGGACCGTTCTCCACCACGGAGGACGCATCCGCCCGGTCGACGATCTCCCAGGATTCCCCCACAGGGCCCTTGAGGTCCGCCGGAAGAGTTCTGTGCATGACCTTCTCCCAGTTGTTTCCGCCCCACATGACCTCGTGATAGACAGGCGTGAAAAGCAATGGATACAGTGCGTCTCTTTCAATCATTTTCGGCTCCTTGAATTAGATGGATTTCATGGGGACAATATACACGGAAAATCCGCTTTTTAAAGGTGCGTTTCCCGAAAAATCGCATCGGGAGCGCCCTTCCGCCGGCGAATCCCCGGACCGGGGTTGATTATTCGGCGCTTCCATGATATATTACCAGCCGACTAAATGGAGAATGCAAATGCATCTTGAAATGCTCAAAGGTAAAATTCATCGCGCCCGGCTGACCCACTGCGACATCGACTACGAAGGAAGTCTCGAAATCGACATCGACCTTCTGAAGAAAGCCGAGATCCTTCCCTATGAGAAGATCCTCGTTGTGAACGCCACCAACGGCGAACGCCTCGAAACCTATGCCATTCCGGGAGAGGCCGGCTCGAAGGTCTTCCGTCTCAACGGAGCCGCCGCGCGCAGAGGACAGGTCGGCGACATCGTCACGATCATGGCATTTGCCCTCTTTTCCAGGGAGGAGGCCGAAACCCTGCTTCCCAAGGTCCTCGTCCTCAATGAGAACAACGACGTCATCGCCGTCCGGAGAGGACGCCGCGACATCCAGGAATAACGTCTGCGGGGAAGAGGCATTCCCATGTGGAAACTGTACGCTCTGCTTGCCGCGTTCTTCGCGGCGCTGACGGCAATCCTGGCCAAAGTCGGAGTTACGGGAATCAATTCCAATCTGGCGACGGCCATCCGGACAACCGTCGTTCTCTTTCTTGCCTGGGCGGTGGTGCTTTTCGGGGGAGGCGTCCGGACCATTCCGCAGCTGGGCGGGAAAAATCTGCTGTTTCTCGCTCTTTCCGGACTGGCAACAGGGCTTTCGTGGCTCTGCTACTTCAAGGCGCTGGATCTGGGACCGGTCTCCAAGGTCGCGCCGATCGACAAGCTCAGTGTCGCCTTCACGATCCTTCTTTCCATCCTGTTTCTGCATGAGACGGCCGATCCGAAAGTGCTTGCGGGCGGCGCGCTGATCCTGCTCGGATCACTTGTCATTCTCTGGTGAAACTCCGCTCTTCGCCGTCGGCTTTCCCGCTTTCCTGTTCAAGGTCCCCAGCGAAGTGAAAAGCCATCCGTCGGTTCCCAGATAGATCATCCGGAATCCCGATTCATACATCCGTTTTGCCAGGCGGTAATCGTTGGGACCGACGAAAAAGAGCGGCGTTCCGATCAGTTCCGCAAGAGCGTTGGGTTTGATCTTCAGCTTCCGGTCGGCAAATTTGATCATTTTGAGCGTGATGTCTTTTTTGTAGATGTACCCGAATGTCGGATCCAGTCCGCAGAGATAGCGCATCTGCGGCAGCGCATAATAGAGCGGGGGAAAATCCGACCAGTTCAGATTTCCGATCACCAGATTCTTCGGCACCGTGTTTCCGAACGAGGCAAACCATTTTGCCAGATGCTCCGCGGGACGGTTCACAAACGTATCCTCCCCGTTCTGAAGGTAGACACATACATACCATGTTCCCAGACTCAGCAGAGCCGCGAACAACAGACAGGTCAGACGCCGGTGCCGGCGCGGAATCCGCACAATTCTGCTGTACAGCACTCCGAACAGCAGCAGATTGAACGGCATCGCATATTCAATGAAACGGAATGCCGACAGAAAACCGATCTGTGTCAGCACTCCCAGAAGAATCATCGCCAGAATCTCCGGTCGGAAGAACACCTCTCTTTTCCGGATCAGCAACCAGACGCTCAATCCGAGATTGAGCAGGAAAAGCACGCAAAGCGGAATGCTGAAAAACACCGTATGCGTCACAATGAAGAATCCCGAATACGTCAGTTCCGCCCCCAGCGGAAGCAGATCCTTCGACAGAAACAGAAGCAGCGGCACATCAATACACTGAATCTTCCAGTTGATGAAAGTGTTCGGACACTGCGGATGCAGCAGAAAACCGAACAGAAGTCCGACCACGGTTCCCCCGAACAGCAGCACCCCCCGTTTCCAGTCCTTCCGCAGAGACGCCAGCGCAAACGATCCCGCGCTGAGCAGCAGAAAGTGCGGATTGGAATATCCCCATGCAAACACCATTCCCAGCAGCAGCGCTTTCCAGCAGTCCTTCAGCGATCGAATCGACGGATAGACCACACAGCTGAAGAGCATCAGCGCAATCGCCAGCAGATGCGGCCGCAGCATCATCGAACGGAACGTGAAAAACGGACACACACAGAACAGAAACGGAATCAGCAGACAGAGTCCGCGAATCCGGTACCGGATCCCCGCCAGAGCAAAGGCCAGCAGGACCAGCAGCAGAAAAAAAAGATTCGGAATATGAAACGGCATCTCCGGCAGTCCGAGCGCAAGCACCGTGTTCTGCACCCAGCCAAGAAGAAGATGAAACAGCAGTTCCTTGTCGGCAAAGCACTCCGACCAGGTGGAGAGCGTCATGGCGGGAAAGGTCTGCGACGCAAAGACATTCCACCCCTCCATGGCGATCCGGACATGATAAAAGCAGTCCACCTCGTTTTCCCCGTTCTCGGCAAAAGTCAGCCGCAGGAGAATCAGAAACGCGAAGGCGATGAGAACGCCTGCCGCGGCGGAGAGTTTTTCCCTGACAGGAATCCCTGCTGTCATCATCCGGCTCCCTTCGATTTTCCGGAACGCGCTTCCGGACGCCCTGTTACAAGTTCAGTTCCTCCAGAGCCGCGCCGATGTTTCCCAGCGGCACATGCGGCTCTCTTTTTTTCTCCTCGCGCGGGGCGAGCACGGCGCGCTGACAGGCGAAAAGACGTTCCAGTCCGACGCCGGCGACATCAAGCATCCGGTCCAGCTCCTGACGGGAAAACGGCACTTCCTCCGCGGTTCCCTGCACCTCGATGATTTTTCCGGACTCGGTCATCACCACGTTCATATCGACATCGGCGCTGGAATCCTCCTCATAGCAGAGATCCAGCATCACCTCGCCGTCCTTCATTCCCACGCTGACCGCCGCGACATTCTCCTTCATCGGGAATTTATGCAGCACATTTTTCTCCACCAGTTTCCGGAAGGCCAGCTGAAGCGCGACGGACGCCCCTGTGATGCTGGCGCAGCGCGTGCCGCCGTCCGCATCCATCACATCGCAGTCGATGTAGACCGTGTTCGGCCCCAGCGCCTTCAGATCCACCACGGTCCGGAAACTTCTGCCGATCAGCCGTTGAATCTCCATGGTTCTTCCGCTCTGCTTCCCCCGGACAGCCTCGCGCTGGTTCCGTGCGTTGGTGGAAGCGGGAAGGAGTCCATATTCGGACGTCACCCATCCGCCCGGCACGCCCTGAGCGCGCATCCAGCCCGGCACGCCCGGCTCCACCGTGACCGCGCAGATCACCTTCGTTCCCCCCATCTCCACAAGAACGGACCCCGCCGGATGGGACAGATAATGGGGGGTAATCCTGACTTTGCGCAGAAAATTGAATGGTCTTCCGTCGATTCTTTTCATGATTCCAGATCCTGTTTCCGATTCAAAAAAAAGCCGCCGCCGCACCAGATCCCCCGCAGCACCTGAACTCGTCGTTTATGGCTGCTCGGTTCCCCGTCTGACCCGTTCACGGGACTTCAGCGCACGGGGTCCAATGCGGCGACAGCAAAATCACTGTCTGTCAGGCTTTCCGCCTGCCCTTGTTTGGAACTATACTCGCATCTTTGAAATATTCAAGGCAGAGAGACAATTCCGCACGCAAATTTTTTCGATCGACGATTTTGTCGATCAGTCCCTTCTTCAGCAGGAACTCGGAAGTCTGGAATCCTTCCGGCAGCTGAGCCTGGGTCGTATCCTTGATCACACGCGGGCCGGCAAAGCCGATCAGCGCTTCCGGTTCGGCGAGAATCAGATCGCCGAGCGATGCGTAACTGGCGGTCACTCCGGCGGTGGTCGGATGCGTCATCACCACGATATACGGCAGTCCGGCCGCGGCATGTTTCTGAAGCGCTCCGCTGGTTTTCGCCATCTGCATGAGACTGACCATTCCCTCGTACATGCGCGCTCCGCCGGAAGCGGTCACGATCACAAGGGGCAGTCCTTTCGCCGTCGCATACTCCACAAGACGCGTCACCTTCTCTCCGACGACCGCGCCCATGCTGGCGCCGAGAAAGCGGAAATCCATCACGCCGAGCGCCAGAGGTCTTCCATCCAGCGTGGCCTCTCCGCAGACGATCGCATCCTTCAGACCGGTCTTCTTCTTGTTCGCCGCCAGTTTTTCCGTATAGGAGGAGACCCCCTCGAATTTCAGCGTGTCCACGGATTCGAGATCCGCGTCGATTTCCACAAACGACCCCTTGTCGGTCAGCAGCTCGATTCTCTGCGGAGCAGGCATCGGGTTGTGGTAGCCGCAGTGCGGACAGATGAACAGATTGCTTTCCTTCTGTTTGGTGAAGATCGTCGCATCACATTTTTTGCATTTTTCCCAGAGTCCCTCGGGAATGTCCTTGCGTTTCTGAGGACCTTCGGCCTGAGCTTCGGCATTCAATGTCGAATATTTTGATTTTTTGAAAAAAGCCATTTTCAATTCCTTTGTCTTCTGGCAATGACCAGCACATCCACTCGTTCCGCGCCATTTTCAAGCAGGACGCCGGCGGCTTCACGCAGGGTCGCCCCTGTCGTCATAACATCATCCACCAGTAATATACTACACATTTCCGCAACTGTCGAATCCGAAATGGAAAAAGCGCCCGCAATATTTGAATTTCTTTCGTTTTTTGTTAAAAAAGCCTGCTGTTTCGTATGCCGGACGCGGCGGAGAAGTCCGCGGACCGGAATTCCGAGATGTCCTCCAAGCTGTCTGGCGAACAGCGCGGACTGATTGTAGCCGCGTTTCAGAAACCGTCTCCAGTGGAGAGGCACCGGCACAATGCAGTCGTACCGGAGCGACTCGGCATCCGCGAGTCCCGCGGCGAGCCGTCCCAGCGGTCTCGCCAGTTCCGTCCGTCCCTGATATTTGAACAGATGGATGCAGTCCAGCACCTCGTCGGTGTATCGGAAAAGAGCATAGGCACGCGTCCACGGCGGCTTCGGATGATTCATACATTCACTGCAGGATTCGAAAATTCCGTCGATTTCCGCGCCGCAGGTCCGGCAGACCTTTCCGCGGATCATCGGCATCCGCTTCATGCACTCCCCGCAGAACATGTTCGGCGTTCCGTCGAACGGAACCCCCTTTCCGCAGAGCGGACACGGCAGCGGCAGCAGTGTTTCCAGCGCTCCGGAGAAAAACCGGAACCACGGAACTCCGTGCCGCGCCGCCGTCATACCCGTGTTACCGGTTCAGAACTTCCGCAATCTGAACGGCGTTCAGAGCCGCGCCTTTCAGAAGCTGGTCGCCGGAGACAAAAATCTCCAGTCCGCGCTTGTCTTTGCGGGAGATGTCCTGACGGATGCGGCCGACGATCACATCATAGTTTCCGGTTGCATCCACCGGCATCGGATAGATCTTGTTTGCCGGATCGTCGCGCACGATCACACCGGGCGCCTTCGACAGGATTTCGCGCGCCTCTTCCGGCGTGATCTCCTGTTCGAATTCCAGATTCAGCGATTCGGAATGCGCTCTCATCACAGGCACGCGGACACTTGTGCAGGAGATCATCAGACCGGGGATGTGCATGATCTTGCGCGTCTCGTTGACCATCTTGAGCTCCTCCTTGGTGTACCCGTTCGGCTGGAAGGAGTCAATGTGCGGGAACAAATTGAACGCGAGACGCTGCGCCATGACTTTGGCTTCGATTTTGGTTTCGCCGTTGAGCACCGCGCGGGTCTGATCGAGCAGCTCCTGCATCGCGGGCGCGCCGCCGCCGGACGCCGCCTGATAGGTCGAGGCGATCAGACGTTTGAGTCCTTTGGCCTTGTGCAGCGGATAAACCGCCACCGCCATGATCGCGGTTGTGCAGTTCGGATTGGCAATGACACCGTGATGCCGGAACGCATCCTCGGGATTGATTTCGGGAATGACCAGGGGGACGTCATCCTCCATGCGGAATGCGCTGGAGTTGTCGATCATGACGCAACCGGCGTCCACGCAGGCGCGGCGGAATTTTTTGGAGACATCCGAACCCGCGCTGAACAGAGCAATGTCGACTCCTTTAAAAGAGTCTTCCGTCATCTCCTCAATGGTAATCTCTTCGCCCTTGAACTTCCTCTTTTTACCGGCGGAACGGGCGGAGGCAAGCAGTTTCAGAGAAGCGATCGGAAAATTTCTTTTTTCGAGAGTCTCGATCATCTCCACGCCGACGGCTCCGGTGGCCCCGGCGACAGCTACATTCATTGGTCTTCCCATTTTGGATTCATACTCCCTAAAATTGTAGTTTGGGTTGCTGACAACAAATCCGGATAATTTACATGCAGACGGCATGTTTTTCAACTCCGCTTTCAAAAAAAACGGGAGAGGCACATCTCCCCCCTCCGGCTTCGGGGCGGTTTCTCCCGGCAGACGCCCCTCTGAATGACCGGAGGCAGACGCCGCGCTCCTTCTTTTCCCCCGTCGTCTGCGGAGAAAGGCAAGTTCTTGCCAGCTCCCGTCTCGGAAACGTCAACGCCTCTGTACAAAGTTGATGACCGCAAAGCATCCGGCAGCCGGAAAAGAAAAAATCCCACTTTTTTTCCTTTTGCCTCTTGCTTTTGCCAACGATGGCAATTATAATATTCCCAACGACAGAAAACCCCGGAGAACAGAAAAAGAAAAAGGGATGAAAAATGGCTAGAAAGAAATATGTGCTCGTGGGAACCGGTTCCAGATGCTCCATGTACCTGGACGCGCTCGGAAAGGATTTCAGTCAATACGGAGAAATTCTTGCACTCTGCGACTCGAACCATGTCCGCATGAACTACTGGCGCGACTACATGAAGAGCACCTACGGAATCGGTCCTCTGCCCACCTATCACTGCTCCGAATTCGACCGCATGATTCAGGAACAGAAACCGGACAAGGTCATTGTGACAAGCATGGACCGCACGCACCACCTCTACATCTGCCGCGCCATGGAACTCGGCTGCGACGTGGTCACGGAAAAGCCGATGACCGTGGACGCCGAAAAGTGCCAGCAGATCATCGATACCAAAAAACGGACCGGGCGCGACATCATCGTCACCTTCAACTACCGCTACTCCCCCCGGAACACCCGGGTCAAGGAGCTTCTGCAGTCGGGCATTGCCGGCACGATCACGACCGTCACGTTTGAATGGCTTCTGGATACCAGTCACGGGGCGGATTACTTCCGCCGCTGGCACCGCAACAAAAACAACAACGGCGGACTGCTTGTTCACAAGGCCACTCACCATTTCGACCTCATGAACTGGTGGCTGGATTCCGCGCCGAAAACCGTCTTCGCCATGGGCGATCTCAAATTCTACGGCAAGGAGAACGCCGAAAAACGCGGAGTGACACGCTTTTACGACCGCGCCTACGGCAATCCGATCGCGGCGGAGGATCCCTTCGCCCTCAAAATTGATCCGGAAAAGGATCAGCGGCTCCTGGCGCTCTACTTCGGAGAGGCGGAAAAGGAAGACGGATACATGCGCGACCGCAGCGTCTTCAGCGACGGCATCTCCATCGAGGACAATATGAATGTGATGGTTCGCTACCAGAACAACGTTGTCATGAACTACTGTCTCTACGCCCACAGTCCGTGGGAGGGATACCGCGTCTGCTTCAACGGGACAAAAGGCCGTCTTGAATTCAACGTCGTGGAAAAATCCTATGTCAGCGGCGGTCACGAGGACTTCAATCAGCCCGGCATGCGCGAGCTGGAGGGGGACAAGCAGAACCTGGTGCCGGAAATCATCTTCCAGCCGCTGTGGGGCAAACCGGTCACATTCACCTACGAGCAGAACGACAAGGGCGGTCACGGCGGCGGAGACGTCCGTCTTCTCCGCGACGTGTTCGCCGGCGCGCAGCCTGATCCCCTGGGACATGCGGCAGGCTACATCGACGGTGCCAAATCCATCCTGACCGGAATCGCCGCAAACATCTCCATGAAAACCGGCGAACCGGTTCAGGTCAAAGATCTCGTTCAGTTCTGACGTGCCGGGGGGAATGGAAAAGATGAATCTGCTGAAACGGAAAACTCCGGCGACTCTTCCGGTCCGCGTCCTTCAGTTCGGCGAAGGCAATTTTCTGCGCGCGTTCGTCGACTGGATGCTCCATGAGATGAACAAACAGGGAAAATTCCAGGGACTTGCGCAGCTGATTCAGCCCCTTCCCGTCGGAATGGCGGAACCGATCAACGCGCAGGATGGTCTCTACACGCTGATCCTGCGCGGAATCGCCGACGGCAAAGTCGTGGAAAAACGGGAAGTGATCGAATCCGTCAAGGGCTGTCTGAATCCGTATGAGAACTGGAACGCGGTTGTGGAATGCGCCGTTTCCGACGATCTGCGGTTTGTCTTCTCCAACACGACGGAGGCGGGAATCGAATACAAACCGGAACCCTATGCACCGGGCCGATGTCCGACCACGTATCCGGCAAAGCTGACCAGTCTTGTCTTTGAACGCTGGAAGGCCTTCCGCGGCGATCCGGCGAAAGGGCTTGTCGTGATTCCATGCGAGCTCATCGACCGGAACGGAGCAACGCTGAAACAGTGCATGAAACAGTATGCCGCCGACTGGAAACTGCCGGAGGAGTTCTCCTCCTGGCTCGAAAGCGCCTGTCTGTTTGTGAACACGCTGGTGGACCGTATTGTCGCGGGGTATCCGCGCGGGGAAGCGGAAAAAATCGAGGCGGAACTCGGATACCGGGATCGGCTTCTGGACTGCGGAGAGATCTTTCATCTCTTTGTCATCGAGGGGCCGGAAAGCATTCTGCGGGAGCTTCCGTTCACGGAGTGCGGTTTGAATGTGATCGTCACGGACAACCAGGCGCCATACCGCACGCGGAAGGTGCGTTTCCTGAACGGAGCGCATACGGCAAATGTGCCGGCGGCGATTCTCGGAGGTCTCACTCTGGTCGACGAAATGATGGAGGATCCCGTCTTCGGGCAAATGATCCGGAAGGCGATCTATGACGAAATCTTCCACACCGTCGATCTGCCCGAGAAAGAAAAAAAGGAGTTTGCCGACTCCGTTGTGGAACGGTTCCGGAATCCGTTTGCGCATCACCGGCTGCTCTCCATCTCACTGAATTCGGTCTCGAAATGGAAGGTCCGCGTTCTGCCGAGTCTTCTGGATTATGTCCGGATCCGGGGCGAACTGCCGCAGGTGCTGGCGTTTTCGCTGGCGGCGCTGCTGCGCTTCTACCGAATTGAGATGGATGGAGAGGGCAAGGCATACGGTTCATACCGCGGAATCCGGTATCCGGTTTCCGACTCTCCGGAGGTGCTGGCGTTTTTTGCGGAACATGCGGAACGGACGGGTAAGGAAGCGGTCGTCCGGGCGCTGGGAAAAACCGATTTCTGGGGAATGGATCTGAACACGATCCCGGGACTGGCCGAACTTGTCGCAAAGGACCTTGAACGGATCGACGGCGACGGCATCCGCGACGCCGTGGAAGCCATTCTGTAACCGGACGCGAAAACCCCGTTTCAGAAGCAGGGAACAACAGGAGGACACATGCGAAGCATCCGGATCAATCCCCGGGACAATGTTGCAGTTGCGCTGGAGGATCTCTCTCCGGAGATCCGGGCCGGCCACAAGATTGCGCTGACCGGCATCCGGGCCGGGGAGAACATCATCAAGTACGGCCTGCCGATCGGCAGGGCGACGCGCGACATCCAGGCGGGCGAACATGTCCACACGCACAATATGAAGACGAATCTGGAAGGGATTCTCGACTACCGTTACGAGCCGCTGCCGAACCATTTCGTCATTTCCGAATCGAACGAGACGTTTTCCGGCTTCCGTCGGTCCGACGGAAGAGTGGGTGTGCGAAACCATCTTTTTCTGGTTCCGACCGTCGGGTGCGTCAACCGGGTGGCGCGGACGCTGGCGGAACGGATCAACCGGCGTCTGCCCTGCGGAAGTGTCGACCGGGCGCTGGCGCTGGAGCATCCGTTCGGCTGCTCCCAGCTCGGCGGGGATCACGAAATGACACGCGCGATTCTCCGCGGATTCGTCCGCCATCCGAATGCCGGCGGCGTTCTGGTTCTCGGACTCGGATGCGAAAACAATACGATCGACTCCTTCCGGGAGATGCTGGGGGAGTTCGATCCTGCGCGAGTGAAATTCCTTGTGGCGCAGGAGGAGGGCGATGAACTCGCCGCCGGAATGACTCTCCTGGAAGAGCTGATGCAGACCGCATCGCAGGATGTCCGCACGGAAATTCCCGTTTCGGAACTGATCGTGGGACTGAAGTGCGGGGGATCCGACGGACTCAGCGGCATCACGGCGAATCCGCTGGTCGGCCGTTTTTCCGACTGGCTGACCGCGCGCGGAGGAAGCACCATTCTCACCGAAGTGCCGGAAATGTTCGGTGCGGAAACCCTTCTGATGGCGCGCTGCCGCAATCGGGAGGTCTTCGACAAATGCGTGAACATGATCAACGATTTCAAACGGTATTTCACGCGCTATGGACAGGTCATCTATGAAAATCCCTCTCCGGGCAACAAGGCGGGCGGGATTTCCACGCTGGAAGACAAGTCGCTGGGCTGCACGCAGAAAGCGGGCTCGTCCCCGGTCAACGACGTGCTGGCGCCGGGCGAATCCGTGCGGGTGAAGGGATTGAATCTGCTGACCGGGCCGGGCAACGACATGGTCGCCTGCACGCTGCTGGCGGCGTCCGGCGCGCATCTGATTCTGTTTACGACCGGACGCGGGACGCCGTTCGGAAGCGTGGTGCCGACCCTGAAAATAGCCTCCAACACTCCGCTTGCGGAACACAAACGGTCCTGGATCGACTTTGATGCGGGAGAACTGCTCCGGGAGATCCCGGTCGACGATGCGTTCTTCCGTCTGGTTCTGGACACCGCCTCCGGAAAAGAGGCGAAAAACGAACGGAACTCCTGCGAGGAAATCTCCCTTTTCAAGGATGGCGTCACGCTCTGACGCCTCCGTCCGAAAATCTGCCGCGCGGGGCGATGGAAGACGCGGCATGAAAAATTCCTCATCCTTCCTCTCCGCGTTCCGTCTTGCAATCGGATATTTTTACTGTATATTATCCGTTTCAAGCGGAAGAGGATTTCCGGAGATTCCGCACCGCGTCTCCGCGGCAGACGGCCTGTTCCCATGCGGCGGGATGAATTTCCGGAGAATAAGGATGCGCAAAGCATGAGAAAAGACGATCGCCCGACAAACAGAACAATCAGGATTTTCACCCTTGTGGAGCTCCTCGTGGTCATTGCCGTCATTGCCATTCTGGCGGGCATGCTTCTGCCCGCGCTGCATGCGGCACGGGAGAAGAGCGCGGCGATCTCCTGTCTGAGCAATCTGAAGCAGATTTCGGCGGCGAACGCCATGTACATCGGCGACAGCGACGACTACTCCGTTCCCTACAACAACGACTCCAGCGAACGCAACATGCCCGGCGACTACTGGTTCGGCGTGAAGAGCGCCGCGGACGACACCTATGACATCACCGTCAGTCCCCTTCTGGGCAAATACTACGGGAACACGCCGGGATTGATGCTCTGTCCGGTCTCCCGGCGCGAAGGGATCACCGATCCGACGCGTGTTCTGTACGGCGGCGGCTACGGATACAACAACTGGTGGTTCGGCCGCTACTCCTCCACCCGCGGGTCCACAACGACGGGTCCGTTTCCCTACAAGGTCTCCTCCTTCCGGCGTCTCTCCTCGACGATTGTGTTCGGGGACTGCGCCAGTTCGGGAAAGGCGGGAAGCGATGAATATCAGCCGCAGACGCCGATGATGTACTGCAAAAAACAGCCCGGCGGAAGCACATACAGCACGGAAAGCAATGGAACGAATCATTTCCGTCACGCCACGCGCACCAACGTCGCCTGGGGCGATGGGCACGCGACCGGAGAACCCATCGGGACGCTGAACAATAAAACCAAATCCTTTGCCAACAAGATCGGATATGTCGGTGCCGCGGATGTCGATTTGTACAATCCCATGCGGACGCAGGACAGACTCTGAGCGGAGGAGGGAAACGGCAATGACTCTTTCCGCGGAAACCACAGGACTTCTGACCGGTCTGGCGTTTTCCCTCGCGGTATTCGCATTCAAGACGGCGACGGGCGAGTTCTATGTGCTGACCGCATCATCGGAAAACGCGGGTCAGAAAAGAGGATTTCTGCTGACGGCAACGGCGGCATATGCGGCGGTCTTCCTGCTGATCTTCCTTCTGCTTTCCCGTTTTCCTGGAATTCACGGACTTCTGATGGAGCACCATTCGCTGTTTCAGGCGGGAGTGCTTCTGCATCTGCTGGTGGCGGCCGGATTTCTCATCTGGGGGATCCTGCTGCTGGGAAAGGGAACGGGCGGAGGCGGATGTGGACATGGAGGGGGCTGGCTGCTGGCGCTTCCCTGTCCGGTGTGCGTTTCAGCGATCCTGCTGACGTCGGCGTTCGCGGAACAGCTGCTGCCGGAGTCGAAATGGGTGGTGCGCCTGTTTGTTCCCGGCATATTCTTTCTGGTGAACTTTCTGGTGCTGGGCCTTCTCCGGCTTCTGGCGGGGAAATGGCGAATGGATCCCCGGCGGCTCGCCGGCAGAATGATGGTGTTCGTGGGACTCTATTTTGCGGGACTGCTTCTGCTGATCCCGAATTTTGAACGGATCGAGGAGATGTACCGGATCGTTGCGGGAACCAGTGAATTTCCCCGGATGGATTCCCGGGGACTTCTGTTCCTTCCGGTGCTTTTTCTGGCGGGACTGGCATTTCAATGGAAAACAGGAAACAGGGAGTGTTGAATGGAATTCTTTGACGGGATCAAAACGTTTCTTTTTCTGGTGTCGAGCATTCTGCTTTATCCGGTACTGCTTCTGCTGGCGCTTTCGGCCCTCTGGCTGATCTGGGAAGCGGGACGCTTTCTCGGAGAGTGGATGGAACGATCGCGATGCGCGGGATTTGTACCGCAGAAGGATTCCGTGGAAACATTCCGCTTTCCCGCGCCGGTGCGCCGGTACCGCGAGGAGCTGCGGAACATGGATCGGAAGGACGAGGCGGCGGTGATGTATCGGATGCGCCGGACCATCGCCATGCGGCAGAAAAGTCTGGACCGGTACCGTCTGATGATCCGTCTGGATCCCGCGCTGGGCCTGCTCGGAACGCTGATTCCGATGGGAAGCGCGCTGGCGGGAGTCAGCAGCGGAGAATTGACGGAGGTCAGCTCCGAGCTGGTGGTGGCGTTTACGACAACCGTGGTCGGACTGGCGGTCGGGAGCGCGGCGTTTCTGATCTACACGGTCAAACGCCGCTGGGTGGCGTCCGACATCCGCCAGATGGAATATCTCACGGAGGTGATGACACGATGAAATTCCTGCGCTCCGGAGAGGAGGAGGAACACTTCTTCGACGACGATCCGATGTCGGCGGTCGGCAATCTGTTCGACGTGGCGCTGGTCTTCATTGTCGCGCTTCTGTTCGCCCTGATGGCCATGTTCGGCAAGGAGCTTTTCGATCCGGAAAGCCGGACCGAGCTCCGGGTCGATGCCGCCGGACGAGTCGAACTGCTCACGAAAAAGGGCCGGAAAATTGAGTCGCTGAAGCAGTCGAAGGAGAAAGCCGAGGGCAAAGGGGTCCGGCTCGGCACCGCCTATCGCCTTGAGGACGGAACCACCGTGTACGTTCCGGAGGAGTGATGCGTTTTCTGCTGCTTGTGATGCTGTTTCCTGTGCTTCTGCTTGCGGGGAACGAAAAAACGGTGCTTTTCCTGAGCGGAGAGTCCAATGCCGGGAGGGCGGACCGCGCGTTCCGGAATCTGGAACTGCCCGGACACATCCGGTTCCGTCTGATTCCCGACGCCTCGGATTCCCGCCTTCTGCGGACGGAAATCCGGAAGGCCGATCTCATCATTGCCAACGGTCTGATTCCCGAGTTCCGCAATGCGCTGGCCGATTCCGCGCGTCTGGGAGAGACGAGCATTTATCTTCTCGGCTCGGCGCGGCTGGCGAAGCGCCTTCCGGAGCGTCTGAGGGGGAAGGTTCATTTTCCCATGGATCCGGAGGTGGCGCGATACCGGAGTTCGCCGTCGGCGGAAAACTACCGGAATCTGGTCCGGTATCTTGTCCATCGGGAGCTGGACGGCACGGTTTCCTACGAACCGCCGCGCGTCATGGAACAGATCGGACTGGCGGATCCGGCAAGCGGACGGAAATTTTCCAGTTACGAAGCCTACCGGGCATTCCGGGGGGAACGGCCCTGCGCGGGCCGCGTGGCGGTGACCGTCTATGCGGCCAACAGCTCCCGGGAGGAGATTGTGGCGCTGACTCCGCTCACGGACGCGCTCGAACGGCGCGGTCTGGAAACGACAATCGCGTTCGGCGACGAAGTGCAGCTCATCCGCCGCTTTCTTCTGGACCGGAACGGCGCATCGCGCTTTGATCTGGTCATTGCCTTCACGTTCAAATTCAAGGCGGGGCTCGGCGAATCGCTGAAACAGGCGCTCGCCCGGCTGGACGTGCCGGTCATCAACGCGTTGAAGCTCTACCGTCAGACCACGCCGGAATGGGAACAGTCGCCGCAGGGGATGAACTCCTTTTCGGTGGCGTTCGCCATGACCGCTCCGGAAATCTCGGGGCTGATCGAACCGGTGCTGCTCTACGGACGCGAAAAACGGAACGGGCGCATTCAGGAGTGTCCGATGACCGGAAACATCGAACGTCTTGCGGACCGGGCGGCGAAATGGGTCGCCCTGCGGAAAAAACGCAATGAGGAAAAGCGCATCGCGCTCTTCTTTTATCATCCGGAGGGGGGAAAGCAGGCGATCAGCGCCAGCTATCTGAATGTTCCGCGCTCAATCGTCCGGATCGTCGGAGCGCTCCATGCGAACGGGTACCAGTCCGGCGGACTGGAAAACCTGACGGAGAAAACGCTCACGGAAACGCTTCTTTCCGGAGTCCGCAATGTCGGGAGCTGGGCGCCGGGAGAGCTGGACGCGCTGCTCAAAGCGGGCGAATACGCGGCCGTTCCGCTGGAGCAGTATCAAAGGTGGTTTGCGGAACTGCCCGAACCGTTCCGCGAATCGGTGATCCGGGAATGGGGGCCGGTGGAACAGTCGAAAATCATGACCCGGAACGGGGCGCTCATCATTCCGGTTCTGAAGCGCGGGAATCTCGCGATTCTGCCGGAACCGATGCGCGGATACACCGGCGACATCCGACGGATTCTCCATTCGAGCACGCTTGCGCCGCCGCATCAGTATGTGGCGGTCTATCTTTATCTCCGCCATGAATTCAAAGCGGATGCCGTGATTCATCTGGGGCGGCATGGATCTCTGGAGTGGCTGCCCGGCAAACAACTGGGGCTTTCCTCCTCCTGCGCCCCGGCGGTGCTTGCCGGCGACATGCCCAGTCTCTATCCCTACATTTCCGACGGAATCGGGGAGGGCATTCTCGCCAAGCGACGGGGCGGCAGCGTGATTCTCACCCATCTGACGCCCCTGCTCGGCGCGGCTGCCGAGGATGCGCAAGCGAAAAAACTCCGCACCCTGATCGGTCAGTGGCAGAGTGCCGATCCCCATTCCAAGCCCGATCTCTGGAAAGAGCTGAAGCAGACGGCGGAAAGCTCCTCTCTTGCGCGCTCCGCCGGGATTCCGGTCCTGACGGAAGCCTCCGTGGATTCGCTCCAGCATTTTCTGGAGGATCTCTCGCAGAGCGCCCTTCCGTTCGGACTGCACAGCTTCGGAATCGCGCCGCAGCCGGAGGAGATCTCCCGGATGCTCGAGCTTGCCCGGCGGGGCGGCGACGCCTCCTTTGATGCGGACGATTTCAGGGAAAAACTCAAGGATTCCGGCAAGGCGGAACTGGCGGCGCTGCTGGCCGGACTTTCGGGACGCTTTCTTGCGCCGGGACCTTCCGGGGATCCGGTCCGGTCGACCGGAGTTCTTCCCGTCGGGCGCAATTTCTACGCCTTCGACCCGGATCAGTTTCCGACTCGCGCGGCCTTTGCCAACGGACGCCGCGCCGCGGAAAAAATCATTGCGGATTACCGCGCCGCGCACAACGGGAACGATCCGGAGCAGACCGCTATCGTTCTCTGGGCGGGCGAAAGCATCCGGACGGGCGGACTCAACGAAAGCATTTTCCTTCATCTCATCGGAATGGAACCGGAATGGGATGACAGCGGCCGGGTGCGGAGATTCAAACCAGTTCCGGCGGGCCGGCTCGGAAGACCGCGTCTGGATGTGATCGTCACCGTCTCGGGGGCCTACCGGGATCAGTTCTCCGGATTGATGGAAAAACTCGACCGGGCACAGCGGGAAGCCTCTCGTCTGACCGATACGGAAAATTTCATTGCGCGTCACAACCGCGCCATTCAGGAGGATCTTGCCCGGAGGGGAGTGCCGGAAGCGGAGCGTCTCCGCCAGTCCGAACGCAGAATCTATGCGCCCGCTCCGGGAACGTACGGAACCGGTGTCAAACATCTGGCAGGCTCCTCCGGAGCATGGAAGAAGAACAGCGAAATCGCCGATCTCTATCGGAAACGGATGAGTTTCGGAATGGATCCGGACGGCTCCCTGACGGAATCTCCGGAGGCGTTCCGTCTGCATTTATCCCATACGTCCGTGGTGCTGCACTCGCGCAGCTCCACGCTCTACGGCGTCACCGATATTGACGACATGTACCAGTACCTCGGCGGACTCTCGCTTGCCGTGAAGGAGGCCGCCGGAAACGCGCCGCGGCAGCTGATTCTCGACAACCGGACCGCGGATCGCGTCCGTGTGACTCCGCTGAAACGCTTCCTCGCCGCCGAGCTGCGCACCCGCGCCTTCCACCCCGACTGGATCGCCGCACAGCAGAAGGAAAACTACGCGGGCGCCGGAATGATCGCGCGGACCGTGGACAACCTCTGGGGCTGGCAGTCCGTCACACCCGAAAACGTCACAACCGACCAGTGGAACGAACTGTACGAGGTCTATCTTCAGGATCGCCATCAGCTCGGACTCTCCCGGTTCTTCCGACGGGAAAACGCCTGGGCGGAACAGTCGATTGCCGCGCGCATGCTGGAGGCGATCCGCAAAGAGTTCTGGAAGGCTCCGGAATCCGTGAAAACGGATCTTGCCAGAACCTATGCGCAGAGCGTTCTGGAACACGGAGTCGCCTGCTGCGACCACACCTGCAACAATCCGCTCCTGCATCAGATGGTCATGAATCTGATCTCCGTGCCGGGAGTGATGACGCCGGAAAAAGCGGCGGCATTCCAGCTTGCCGTCGAGCGCGCCGCCGGACGCACTCTCGCTGACCAGATCCGCGAATCCGCCTCCGGACGTGGTCCCGAACCGCGCGCACCGGACCTGGAAACCGCAACACGGAAAAATCCCGATCTTCATCCCGTCCGGGGATACCGGATGGAACGGAGCATCCGGGAGAAAAGCCGCGTCAGCTCATCCGGCATCCGCTATCTGTCGATTCTTGCCCTGCTTCTCCTGATCGGCCTCTTTCTCGCCGGAACCCGGCAGACGAAAGAGTAAGCGGCAACGCTCGATTACACTCCCGTCCGCTGACGGCCTCTACGCCAGGGTGTTCCGGATCCCTTCCAGAATCATCTTCGCGGCAATGGCCGAAAGAAAGAGTCCGGTCAATTTGGTAATCACCGCAATGCCGTCCTTTTTCAGGACGCGTTCGGCGTGCACGCCGAGAAGCAGAAGCCCTGTCAATGCCAGCACGGAAAGCAGCAGTGCCGAAAGACTGCTCACGGTCGACCAGAGATCCCCGCGCTCCAGCCCGATCACGATCAAGCCCGCCGTGGTGCCGGGACCGACCGCCATCGGAATCGCAATCGGAACCACGGCAATCCCGCTGCCGGAAACGGACGCACCGCTCCGCACCCTCCCCGGACGCGACTCCCCCCATACCAGCGAAACGGCACAGATCATCAGAATCACTCCGCCCCCCACCTTGAACAGATCCAGATTGATGTCCAGAAGGGAAAACAGAACATTCCCGCTGAAAAACAGCACAATTCCCGCAATCAGAACGGCAAAACCGCTCTTCAGCCCCACCTCCAGACGCTGATGCGGCGTGCACCCCGACGTCAGCGAAAGAAACGTCGACAGCACCGCAAACGGATTCAGCAGAATCAGAATCTTCAGCGACGTCACAAAAAAAACCTCCATCCGCCACTCTCCTTCCTTCCGTTCCTTTTCCCTGTTTTTTTTCAAAAAAGGTTTGATATCATGAACAATGTTTATTATATTACTCCACGAAAAAGAAAAATCAAGCCGATTTTTAAATATATTTTACAAAAAGGTTGATATAATGAACAAAAAAGAAAAAATTCCCGATGTTCCGGCCATTGGAGCGAATCTGCACAAGGAGCGGAGACGCCGGCAGCTCTCCCTTGCCGAGCTGGCGGCCTCCAGCGGAATTTCAAAGGCAATGCTCTCCCAGATCGAAAGCGACAAGGTGAATCCGACCATTGCCACGATGTGGAAGATCGCCCATGCGCTGAACATCGAACTGGAAGCCCTTATCACCGGGGAAAGCGGCGGAAAGAGGAAATTTGAAGTGGTGCGCAAAGCGGACATCATTTCGCTCTCCACGGATCGTTCGGGAGCGGTGTTCCATGTGCTCTCGCCCAGCTCCATGGCCGAGGATCTGGAACTGTACCGTCTGGAAATGGAACCCGGATGCGTCCATCGTTCCCAGGCGCATGCCAGGGGAACCGAAGAGTTCCTGAATCTGCTGGAAGGACGGGTGAAAGTCTCTGCGGGCGAGCTTTCCGCAACACTCGAGAAAGGCGATTTCATCATGTTCCAGAGCGATGTCGATCACGCCATCGAAACGCTGTCGGAGAGCAAGGCCGAACTTTTCATGGTCGTCCGCTTTGCGGGACATGAACCGAAATAAAAAATCGGACCGCCGTTTCCGGCGGTCCGTCTGAAAAACCGTTCGGGTCGAATCCGGCGGACCACCGTTTCCGACGGTCCGCGGAATTCCATCCCCCATCCCTTACAGGGCAAAGTAACGGACGGTAATGTACAGGGAGGAGAGCACAAGCGCATAGATTGTGACGGGAACTCCGTACATGGCGAAGCGCTTGAAGTTGATCTGTTCGCCCGCCTGCTGGGCAGCAAGTCCCACCACCACCAGGTTCGCCGCCGCACCGAAGAGAGTGAAGTTTCCGCCGAGGCAGAGAGCCAGCGCCACACCCCACCACATCAGGTGCTGAAGCGGAATGTCGCCCTGAAACACGGGGACCGTCTTCATGAACGCCATGATGATCGTCACGGCAACCGCCGTGAACGAGACATTGTTGATGATGGCGACCGCCAGTCCGCAGATCCACATCATCGTCAGAATAATCAGCAGCGGATGCCAGGAGGCCGTAAAGTGCAGATAGCTTCCCAGCTTCTCCATGACTCCCGCGTAATCCGCGCCCTGCACGATGACAAAGAGTCCCATGAAGAAGAAGAGGGTTCCCCACTCGATCTTCTCCAGCATCTGATCCACATTGACCTTGCAGATTGCCAGACAGAGCGCCGCGCCCGTCATGGCGACCACACTGGGCTGGATTCCGAATACTCCGTGAACCAGGAAGCCGAGGATGGTCAGAAGCATGATCGTTCCCGCCTTTTTCAGCGTGACCGCATCGGTGATGGAGGTCCTTTCATCCATTTCCATGATCTTGGCCCGCTGCTCCACCGTCACAACCATATGCTTGCTGTAATGGAAATAGAGGAATGCGCAGTACCCCAGCAGCAGCACGACAATGAACGGAGCCAGATTAATCAGGAACGCCATGAAGTTGAGTCCGACCATGGATCCGATCAGCAGGTTCGGCGGATCTCCGATCAGCGTCGCCGTGCCGCCGATGTTCGACGCCATGGTCTCCGCAAGGATGAACGGAACCGGCGACACCTTCATCTGCGTGGAAACCACAAAGGTGACGGGCACCACCAGCAGAACCGTTGTCACATTGTCGAGGAAGGCGGAAAGAAACGCCGTTGCCAGCACCAGCAGGATCATCGTTCGCGCGGGCTGCCCCTTCGCAAACTTGACCGATTTGATGGCAATATACTGGAACAGTCCGGTTTTGCTCAGGATGTTGACCATGACCATCATGCCGGCAAGCGTGAAGATCACATCGAAGTTCACATACTTGGAATAGCTGTCGAGCTTCTCATACTTTTCCACGGTTTCCAGTTCGGCCGCGCGGACCGCGCTGCTGATCTGCTGCGGCGTTTCCGAAAGTTTGACCGCCTTTCCGGAGGAATCCGCCGTTTTTTCGACTTTCATGGTGACGGCGGCGGGCGCCCCTTTCAGAGGATCCGGCGTCTGCGGGGCCGACTCCTCATGATGACCGACCGGAAGCACAAACAGAAGCATCAGAGCCGAACCGACCAGAACAGCCGCCGTCTTGTGAATCTTTTCCGTTGCGATAATCACGAACGTACCGACGAAAATGACAGCCGCCGCCCAGAAACGGAACGTGGAGTCCGCGCCGTCCGCGGAGGCAAGCAGGGGTGAGAGCGTTTCAAACAGATTGTGCTGCGTAAAAAAAGTTGTAAGGCTGAACATAATTGCTTAACCTCGAAGTACATTGGTTACCAGTTCGATATAAGTGATGACTCCGCAGAGTTTCTGATGCTTGTCGACAACCATCAGAGAGGGAAGCGAATTCTTAACGATGTTGACCGTCAGCTGGAACAGGGGAACATCGGTTGTCACCGTATGTTTCGGGATGCTCATCACATCTTTCACATGGAGCTTGCGCTCCTCCTTCAGGAGATTTTCAAACGGTTCAAACTGGTTCAGAAACGTAAGATTCTCCAGCATCATGATGTATTCGGGAATGGCGCGCCGGACAATGTCGCCGCAGGAGATCACGCCTTTCAGAATGCCGTTCTCATCCAGCACGGGAATCTCCATGCGCTGTTCCTCGGAAAGAGCGTCGAGCGCGGCGCTCAGCGGATCATCCGGACGGACAAAACGCGGATTCTTCAGCATGACATCCTCGGCCGTCAGCGTGTGCTTAACCTCGACATTGTCGCGGATCAGGATCTCCAGGAAATCCTTCGGGTTGCCGGAGGCGACCAGACGGTCCATCGCATCGGGATGCGTCAGAAAATACTTCGAAAACACCGCCAGGGATTTCAGGTAGATCACGGAAGTGGTCTCGGAAATCATGCAGCAGACAATCAGTCTGGTCGGAGTCTTGTCGTCCGGCTTGAGCTTGACCGGCTTCTTCAGAATGCCGATTCCGATGTCCAGATCCCGCAGATCAGGATGCCGCATGTGCGGAAAGGCAAATCCGCTGTCGTAGATGATGCCGTAGGCATCCTCCCGATCCATCATTTCCTTTGCCGCTTCCGCCGGGGGAACCGGCAATTTGACGATCTTCGACATTTTCGTCAGAAGATTGGTGTAGAGTTCGGAGCGATCCGCTCCCTCGAGACTGAAAAAAATCAGGCTCTGGTTCAAAAGCGATGACAGTTTCATTTCTATCTCCCGGGTTTAAGGTTACTCAATAGCTGAAAAGAATTCTCGGAACAGTTGAGTCTGTTCCGGCTCCTGGAAAAACGGGTTCGCCTATTATGCCAGGCCCACCCGTTCTCTGACCGTTTTCATGGTTTTCACTGCTTCCGCACGCGCTTTTTCCGCACCGGCTTTCAGGACGCTCTGCACATAGCCGGGATCGGCAAGAAGCTCTTCCCTCCGTTTGCGCATCGGGGCGAAAAAGTCCATATAGGCCTCGAAAAGCGCCTGCTTCGCCTGACCGTATCCATAGTTGCCCGCCAGATACCGCCGGCGCATCTCCTCCACCTGAGCGGGGGTGGCAAACAGTTTGTAGAGCTGAAAAACACTGCAGCTTTCGGGATCCTTCGGCTCTTCCATGCCTTTGGAATCGGTCTTGATGGACATGAATTTTTTCCGTGCCGCCTTCTCGGTTTCGAAGAAGATCTCGATGGTGTTGTTGTAGCTCTTGGACATCTTCTGCCCGTCGAGTCCCGGAATGACCGCCACCGTTTCGGAGATCTTCTCTTCCGGAATGACAAACGTCTCTCCATAGGTCTGGTTGAACTTGATTGCAATGTCACGCGTCATTTCCAGATGCTGTTTCTGATCCTTCCCCACCGGAACAAGGTTCGACTGATAGATCAGGATATCCGACGCCATCAGCACCGGATAGGAAAACAATCCGTTGTTGGGCGTAAATCCCTTTGCGATCTTATCCTTGTAGCTGTGTGCCCGCTCCAGGAATCCCAGCCCGACAAGATTGTTCAGAATCCAGGTGAGCTCGCAGACCTCCGGCACATCCGACTGCCGGAAGAACACCGTCTTCTCCGGATCGATCCCGCAGGCGAGAAAATCGACCGCGAGACGCAGGATCCGCGCCCGGAGATCCTCCGGTTTCGGATTGGTGGTCAGGGAATGATAGTCCGCAATGAACAGATAATCCTCGCCCTCGTTCTGAAGATCGATGCACTGCTTCATCGCCCCGAAATAGTTGCCGATGTGAGGAATGCCCGACGGCTGAATTCCCGAAAGTATCCTTTTCATCTTAACGCCATCCTTCTAGATTGCCTCTTACAAATAAACGGAAAACAGTCTTTCCGTTCTCATGCTTTTTTCAGGAAGATGCGGCACGCGTGCCCGTTCAGATCGCAGTCCGACACAAGCAGAGCCCCCTCGATTCCGCCATTTTCCACCGTCTCCGCCAGCGTTTCCGAACAGACGTAGGAGCGGAAGGTGTTCAACGCCTCCTCCACCTCCGGATCGGAAATTTCGTGAAGAAGGATCCTGTCGGAGACTTCCAGATTCGCCTCCTTGCGCATGTTCTGCACTTTGCTGACGAATTCCCGCGCCAGTCCCTCCAGGACCAGTTCATGCGTCAATGCGGTATCCAGCGCCAGGGTGATTCCATGCTCCGTTGCAACGGTGACGCCCTCCTTCTCCGCGCGGTTCACGTTGAGATCCTGCACGGTCAGGGCGATTTTGCCGTCCGGCAGCTCCAGTTCGACCGTTCCGCCCTGCTCCATCGTCCGGATTTCCGCCGGAGTGAGTTCGGCGATCCGCGCCGCGGCCTGTTTCATCCGCGCGCCGAGTTTCGGGCCGAGCACCTTGAAGTTGGCCTTGGCGGAGAGCTCCACAAGTCCGTCGTCGGACTCCTGAACCACGATCTGCTTCACATTCAGCTCCTCGGAGATGATGTCGGAGGTTTCCGTGAGCATTTTCCGCACCTCCGGATCGGCCGCAACGAGAATCGCCTTCGCCAGCGGCTGCCGGATCTTCAGATTCTTCTGCGTCCGCAGGAACCGTCCCAGCGAAACCGCGTTCATGGTGCTTTCCATCTGTTTGTCGAGGTAGGGATCGCGACGGTGAGTGTCCGACTCCGGATAGTCGCAGAGATGAACCGATTCGGGCATCTCCGCCGTGCGGAGTCCGCGATAGATCTCCTCGGTGATATACGGAATGAACGGCGCCGCACATTTTGTAAAGGTGATCAGCACATAGTAGAGCGTGGAATAGGCATCCAGCTTGTCGGTGTCGTTCTGACTCTTCCAGAAGCGTCTGCGGCTCCGGCGGATGTACCAGTTGGTCAGATCCTCGACAAATTTCTCAAAGCGGTTTGCCGCCTTCTGAAGATGATAGGTGTCCATCGCCTCGCGGATCTCCGTGACCATGTCCGCCAGAGAGGAGAGAATCCAGCGGTCCAGCGGATTCGACGGATGCTCCGGCGCTTTGAGTCCCCCTTTCGGCGGCTCCCAGTTGTCCACGTTCGCATAGGTGGTGAAGAAGCTGTACGAGTTCCAGATCGGCAGCATCACCCCGCGCAGCACCTCCTTGATCCCCTCCTCCGAAAAACGCAGATCCTCGGCGCGGACCACGGGAGAACCGAGCAGGAACAGCCGGAGCGCATCGGCTCCGTAGGTGTTCACCACATACATCGGATCCGGATAGTTCTTCTTGCGCTTGGACATCTTCTGACCGTCCTCGGCCAGAATCATTCCGTTCACCACCACGTGTTTGGCAGGCGGCTGGCCGAAGAGTGCGGAGGAGAGAACCGTCAGCGTATAGAACCAGCCGCGGGTCTGATCCTGTCCCTCCGCGATGAAGTCGGCCGGGAAGTTCCTCTCGAACCGCTCCTTGTTTTCAAACGGATAGTGTTTCTGCGCATACGGCATGGACCCGCTTTCGAACCAGCAGTCCAGCACCTCGGGAACACGCCTCAGAACGGTGCCCTTTTCCGACAGGATCTCCACCTTGTCGACATAGTGCTTGTGAATATCCTCGAATTTGCGTCCGGTGAGTTTCTCCAGTTCCGCCACGGAACCGACGCAGACCGCTTCCCCGGTCTCCTTGCTGCGCCAGATCGGCAGCGGGCAGCCCCAGTAGCGGTTGCGGCTGATCGCCCAGTCACGCGCATTCTCCAGCCACTTTCCGAAGCGTCCTTCCTTGATGTGTTCCGGAACCCAGGACATCTGCTCATTGGATTTCAGCATCCGCTCCTTGATCCGGTCGATCCGGACGAACCAGGTAGAAACGGCCTTGTAGATCAGCGGGGAATCATCGCGCCAGCAGTGCGGATAGTTGTGCTTGATGGTGCCACGGTGAATCAGTTTGCCCTCCTCTTTCAGACGGCGGATGATCTCCTTGTCGGCATCCTTGACATAGATTCCGGTGTAATCGGGCACCTCGGCGGTGAATTTGCACTCGTCGTCGATCGGGCAGACATCGGGAATGTTGTTGGCCTTTCCCGCGATGGCGTCATCCTCGCCGAATCCCGGCGCAATGTGAACGATGCCGGTTCCGTCCTCCGTGCTGACATAGTCGGCCGTGATGACGCGGAAGGCTCCCTGCGCCTTTTTCTGTGCGAAATAGTCGAACAGCGGCTCATAGGTCATGCCCTTGAGGTCGGACCCTTTGCAGCGCTCCACGATTTCCGGAAGATTCTTCTTGTAGTAGGCGGAAAGACGAGCTTCCGCCATGATGTAGAAATCGTCGCCGTCCTTGACCTTGACATAGTCGATGTCCGGTCCCGCGGCAAGCGCCATGTTGGAAGGCAGAGTCCAGGGAGTTGTCGTCCACGCCAGGAAATAGGTGTTCTCCAGTCCATCGGCCTTGAAGCGGATCGTGATGGCGGGATCGTCCACCTCCATATACCCCTGATTCGCCTCGAAGTTGGAAAGCGGCGTGGAGCAGCGCGGGCAGTAGGGAAGGATTTTATACCCTTCGTAGATCAGTCCCGCATCCCAGAGCTGTTTGAAGACCCACCAGATGGATTCCATGTAGTTGCGGTCCATGGTGCGGTATCCGTTCCGGAAATCGACCCAGCGGCCCATGCGCTTGACAATGGTCTCCCATTCGGCCGTATAGCGGAGGACGATTCCGCGGCACGCTTCGTTGAACTTGTCGATCCCGTAGTGTTCAATCTCCTTCTTGCCGGAGAGTTTGAGCTCCTTTTCCATCTCGTATTCGACAGGGAGGCCGTGACAGTCCCACCCGAAGGTCCGGTCGCAGAACTTCCCGCGCATGGTCTGATAGCGGGGAACAACATCCTTGATGGTTCCGGCGAGAAGATGTCCGTAATGGGGAAGTCCGGTGGCAAACGGAGGGCCGTCGTAAAAAATAAACTCGGGCGCGCCCCTGCGGTTTTCCTTGGACTTTTCAAATGTATGGTTCTCTTCCCAAAACTTCAGCGTCTCTTCCTCCATCGCCGCGAAGTTTGCCTGTCCGGAAACTGGCTTGAACATAGTGTCCTCATTCATTCACATTGGTTTAAGTTTTAGATTACCTGATTAATATACATCTTCCCGGAGCATTTTTACAGCAGGAATCCGATATTTTTGCATAAATAAGCAAAAAGGGGGCCGATTTCCGCCTTGGTCGGAAGAGTTTCCGGAGGCGGAAACAAAAAAAGCAGCATCCTTCCGGGGACACTGCTTTCTGCGGCGGCCGGGAATCGTTTTTCCTTTTCCTCCGCCGCCGGGAAGAGGAAAAGGACCCCCCTCAGCGCGACTTCTCCCGATGCTTCCGGTCGAGAGCGGCAAGAAGCGCATAACAGGTTTTCATTCGGGGAACGGAAATGCCGGAGCGATCGGCAAGCCGGCAGACATTGCCGAGAATGGCTTCCACTTCGATCTGCCGTCCGGCCTCGAAATCGACCAGCATGCTGGTCTTGTAGGGGGGGAAATTCCGAGTGTATTCGATGTTCCGCTCCACCAGTTCCTGCGGGAGATCGACCCCGCAGGAGGATGCGACAAGCCTCACCTCCTCCATCAGTTCCCGGCAGAGATTTTCCACCGGACCGCGGTCGGACATCTCCTTTGTATCGAGTCCGCCTCCCAGCACCGAGACCGGATTGTAAGGCAGATTCCAGAGCAGCTTCACCCAGCGGTAATAGGCGATATTCTCCACGAACGAAGCCTTCACGCTGGTTCCCCGGTAGAGCTCCTCCAGACGTCGCCCGGCAGCAGAGTCCCCTCCGCCGAACCGCCCGAACTTCAGTTCGGACGATCCCTTCTGCCGCACCACTCCCGGAGCCGTTCTGGTTGCGCCGATATAGGCCACCGTGCTGAGAATCTCATTTTCCGGGAACGCCTGTGCGAGAGGCTCCTCAATTCCGATTCCGTTCTGAATCAGAACAATGGTTGTCCCGGGGCTCTTCACGGCTCCGCGGATCAGGGCGGGCTCGTCGATATCCGGCAGCGCCTTGGAGCTCAGAACCAGATAATCGGGCTCGTCGGGATACTCCTCCGCGGAACGGTAGACTCCCGCCGGATGAAACACGAAATCCCCGCACTCGCTTTGAATATGAAATCCGTCCTGTTTGACGGCGTCATAATCCGAGCGGACCACCACCGAGACCTCCGCCTTCCCCGTCTGAGCAAGACGCCCCGTAAAATAAGCGCCGACGGCCCCCGCCCCCACGGTCAGAACCTTCACAAGCCGCATCTTACCGGCCCTCGCCTTTCTCCGGATTCCGCGCCGTCGGATTTCCGGTGCCGGCAGCGGAATGCTCCGCGCTCCGCGCTCCGGCGGAAGCAGGCAGTACAGATGGATTCTTCCGGATGATCTCCCGATAGGTGAAAAAGGACCGCTTGGGAACGCGCTCAAGATTGTCCGGCGAACAGCGGATCAGCCCCAGACGCTTCGTATAGCCCTGCGCCCATTCGAAATTGTCCATCAGACTCCAGCAGAAGTACCCGCGCACATCGACGCCGTCGGTCCGGACGGCCTCGAACATCGCATCCGTGTAGCTTTTGAGGAAACGGCATCTCTGATCGTCGTCGAGAGCGCTGACGGCATCGGGCTCCCGACAGGCGCAGCCGTTCTCGGTGACATAGATCGGATATCCGGGATATCGGTCCGCAATCCAGTTCAGGAGTTTCCGGAAGCCCCAGGGAAGAATGTTCCACTGCATATCGGTCCGTTCCCAGGCGGGATCGGCGCTGAGGAAGACCTCCTGATCGTCACTCATTCCGCCGTTTCCGTTGGGACCGATTCCGGCGTCGACCTCCGGTTTTTCCGCGGAGGCGTACAGCGTGGAATAGTGGTTGAGTCCGAGGAAATCGGCACTTCCCTTCATCAGCGTCTTCTGCTCCTCTGTGAATTCCGGGAGCCTTGCTCCGAGACGTTTCCGCATCACCTCCGGATATTCTCCGAAGACGACCGGATCGGCAAACCAGGCATAGAAGAACTCCACGGCACGTTCGGCGGCTTCCCTGTCCTCCGGCTTCTGCGTAAGCGGTTCCCGCCAGTCGCAGTTGTTGGTGATGCCGATCACACCGTCCGATCCGCGCTCCCGGAAGGCTCTGACCGCGCCGGCGTGGGCAAGAAGCATGTGATGCGCCACAAGATAGGGCTCGTCCGGATCGGTCCTGCCCGGCGGAAAAACGCCAAGTCCATGACCGAGAACGGCGCAGCACCAGGGTTCATTGAGCGTGATCCAGTGTTTGACGCGGTCACCGAACGCATCGAAGCAGAGAGTCGCATAAGCGGTGAAGTCATCGACGATCTCCCGATTGAGCCAGCCGTCGTGCGCCATCTGGAGATCCAGCGGCAGATCCCAGTGATACAGCGTAACAAACGGAGTGATGCCGTTTGCCAGAAGCAGATCAATCAGTTTGTTGTAATAGGCGATTCCTTCCGGATTCGGAGCGCCCCTGCCCCCCGGCTGAATGCGCGGCCAGGCGATGGAAAAGCGATAGGCATTGACGCCAAGCAGCTTCAGCATCCGGACATCCTCTTCCACACGATGGTAACTGTCGCAGGCGACATCCCCGTTCGCCATGGCGTGGACGCGCCCGGGGATCCGGCAGAAGGCGTCCCAAATGGAGTATCCGCGTCCGCCTTCAATCTGATACGCCGCGGTGGCGGCGCCCCACACAAAATTCTTCATACCCAAACCTCCCGATTCCAGGATTGCATATCGAACAATCCATGGAAGGAAATGTATCCTCCCGATTTTTTTTTGCAAGAAGAGAGGAGATCTTTTTTGAATCTCCGGAAAAAAGCGCTACATTCTTCGTAGTCAAGGAGGGAATGTATGAAGAAATGGATTCTGCTTTTTCTGCCGGCGTTTTGTCTGGGCGTGTATCTCGGCTGTCTTCTGGCAAAAAGGACTCTGGAGCGCAGGGAGAAAAACCATCCGGCCTGCGCAGTTCTGTATCATCGGAAGACAAAACCGCTTTCGGAGTTCTTCTCCTTCTGCGAAAAGGAGTCGCCGGTCCGTCCCTATTTTCATCTGGTCCGGAACGGAACGCACTGGGATGCGCTGAGCTCCTTCTGTCTTCCGCCCCGTAAAATGGACGAATTCCTGACCGAAGTGAAGCAGAGCAGTCCGGACCTGATCCCATTCAGAGGTCCGGCCTCCGCGCCGTTCCTCACACGATATGAATTTCTGCCGGGCGGACTCTTCTCCCTTCTGCGTCCCGATGAATGGTATCGAACCGGACGCTTTGCTCTTGGCATCCATCGTCCGGGAAACCGGGTTTTCCTGCGCTGGAACATTCCGGATGCGTCACAGGCATCCGCCGAGGGGAAATCGACGCAAGGGTCCGGACAAACAATCGCGACGGCCGAAAAAACGGAACAACCCGCCGCATCCGCCGTTCCGGAAACGCGCAGCCGCTGGCTTCCGCTGAGCATTCTGCTGGTCTGCATCGCGGTCGGCTTTCTTCTGCTTCTGATTCTGAAGCGCCGGGAAGCATAGGTCCTGCCGGAGTCCGAAAGGGTTCAGGCTCCGGGAACGAAGGAAGCAGAAAACCGGGAAAAAACAGAAACGAATTTGTAATTCACAGAAAGCGCCTGTAATATAACCATCTGAACGAATCAGACAGAAGACAACCGGGGATTTGAAATCATGCTGACCAAAACATATTCCGCCGCCGTAGCGGGAGTGGATGCGCTGCCGGTGGAAGTGGAAGTCAATGCGACAGGACGCGGCGATGAGTCGAACGTATCCATTGTGGGACTTCCGGATGCGGCCATCAAGGAGAGCCGCGACCGGATCCGCTCGGCGCTGCAGTCCTGCGGCTACGGACATCCGAAAGGCAGTACGCTGGTGAATCTGGCGCCTGCGGACATGCGGAAAGAGGGATCGTCCTTTGATCTGCCGATTGCGCTGTCGCTGATTGCGGCAAACGGTCTTCTTCCCCGGGAGGAGCTGAGCCAATGTCTGGTGGTGGGGGAGCTGGCGCTGAACGGGACGGTGCGTCCGGTGAAAGGCTGTCTTCCGGTGGCCCTTCTGGCACGGAAGATGGGGAATCGGATCCGGAAACTGATTCTTCCGATGGAGAATGCGCCGGAAGGGGCGGTTGCGGGAGACAGGATTCCGGTTTTTGCGGTGTCATCGCTTGCGGAGGCGGTTTCCGCGGTGCGGGGGGAGAGTCTTCCGCTGTCGCATGATTCGCTCCGGGTGTTTTCCGAACCGGACTGGGAGGGGATCCCGGATTTTGCGGATGTGAAGGGGCAGTTCATGGCGAAACGTGCACTGGAGATTGCGGCGGCGGGAGGACACAATGTTCTTTTTATTGGACCGCCGGGGACGGGGAAATCCATGCTGGCGAAGCGTCTGCCGGGGATTCTTCCGCCGATGACGGAGGAGGAAACGCTGGATACGAGTCGGATTTACAGTGTTCTCGGTCTTCTGGATTCCCGTCATCCGCTGATGAGACGGCGTCCGTTTCGTTCGCCGCATCACACGGTAAGTGATGCGGGGCTGCTGGGGGGAGGGACGAATCCGCAGCCGGGAGAGATCAGTCTTGCCCACAACGGGGTCTTGTTTCTGGATGAGCTTCCGGAGTTCAAGCGATCGGTTCTGGAGACGCTGCGGCAGCCGATTGAGTCGGGAGTGGTGACGGTGAGTCGTGCGGCGGGAAGTTTTGAATTTCCCTGTGAATTCATTCTTCTTGCGGCGATGAATCCATGTCCGTGCGGGCATTACGGGGATCGGCTTCACACGTGCCGCTGCGGGCAGAAGCGGATTCAGGATTACCGGGCGAAGATTTCAGGGCCGCTGCTGGATCGGATTGATCTGCATGTGGAGGTTTCCTCGCTGACGGAGAGGGAGCTTCTCAGTGCGCCCGACGGGGAGAACAGTGCAACCATTCGGGAGCGGGTGATTCGAGCGCGTGAGATTCAGAATGAGCGATTCAAGCAGACCCCGAAAGTCAAATGCAATGCGCGAATGGAACCGGCCGACATCAACAAATACTGCAAAATCACAATGGATGCCAAGGTTCAGCTGCGTCATACGATTCTGGAATTCGGGTTGAGTGCGCGGGCGTATGACCGGATTCTCCGGGTTGCCAGAACGGTGGCGGATCTTGATGGGGCAGCGGACATCTCTTCCGAACATATTTTTGAAGCGATCAACTATCGTTCCCTTGACCGCAGACTCTGATTCCACCTCCATAAAAAATGCATCATCCAAACAACCGCGCGTCAGCGTGAATCATGCGTCAGCATCCCAACAAGCACGCGTCAGCGTAAAAAAAAGAGAGTCGCGACAGCGACGAAGGTGCAGGTCCGTGACCTGCTTCGGTCCAGCTGAACAAGCTGGTCGCCCGGAGGGCGAAATCTCCATCACAAAAAGAAAAAAAACGGAGACCACCCAAACATTCCGGAACCGCTTTTGAACAACAGCAAAATCTCCATTCAAAAACACACCCTTTCCAATCTTCCGGCCCCCGCAATCCCCCGGGACCCGTTCTGCCAACGACTCCCGAACCGGACTTCGGCAGAATCCCTCCCGGATTCTGTTCACACTATTGCATCAATAATCACGGCAAATAAAAGGAATCCCGAGAATATAACATCCAACTTGTCATAGCGAGTGAGAAGTTTACAGAAACGCCTGATTCGCAAAAAAAGTGTTCGACCGTATTTCTCCGCTTCAAATTCCCTGTTCTATTCCCACCGGAATTTTCTATTCTGTCTTGAAGGAACAAGTGAAATGTATCTGCGACTGATCGCCGGACAGAGTCTTTTGCCTCTGCAAAACGAGTCTGCTTCATCCGGGGACGAGGCTTGCGAACGCTATTTTTCCGCACGGATTCCATTCGATCCGACCGTCAAAGAGCCCCGCCCTCTGCTTTTCCGGAAAAAGGAACGATCCTCGCAGACGCAGAGCCCCGTCACTCCTTGCACTGATCCGGACAGCTGCTGTCCGGCTCCTCGAATTCCAGGGTGGCGTGCCCGATCTCCTCTTCGCTCAGACGCTCATGAAGACGCTTCCCCGTTTCCCCCATTTTCCCCGGATCCCGGAGAACAATGTGCGCCGTCAGCGCATTTTCCGTCGTGCTGATCGGCCAGATATGAAGATGGTGGACCGATTTCACATTGGGATCCTCAAGCAGACGGGCTCGAATGGCATCCACCTGAATACCCTCCGGGACTCCGTCCATTGCCAGACGCACACTCTCCTTCAGAAGTCCCCAGGTCGACATCAGAATCACCAGCGCAATGCAGAGCCCCACAATCGGATCAATCAGCACCCATCCCGTCCACAGGATCAGCACGCCGGAAAGCACCACACCGACCGAAACCAGGGTATCCGCCAGCATGTGCAGATACGCCCCCTTCACATTCAAATCATGCTCCTTTTCCTTCCGGAAAAACAGAACCGTCGCGCCATTGACCAGAATACCGATTCCGGCCGTGAGAATGATCGGCCATCCGCCGACCGGCTCGGGGGCCAGAAATTTCCGGACGCATTCCGTCATGATCGCCCCCACCGCGAGCAGCAGAATCGCGGCATTCAGCAGCGATGCCCAGATCGTGCTCTTCCGGAACCCGTACGTATAGTTTCTGCAATGCTCGTTCCGGGCAAGCAGAAAGGCTCCCAGAGAAATCAGAAGTCCGCTGACATCGCCGAGATTGTGCCCCGCATCCGCCAGAAGTCCCATCGAATGGAAAAAAAATCCCGCGGTGAACTCTCCGATCACAAACAGCGTGTTCAGAAGAATTCCAAACAGAAAGGCGCGCCCCTTGAGCGCCTCCCCGGACACCTCATGATGATGGTGATGATGAAAATGTTGTTCCTGTTCCGACATAACGTATCCTCCTTTTTTTCTGCCCGGCTCCCGAATCAGAAGGCGCAGATTTCGCCGTCTTCGGGCACGAGAAGACGTGTCTGCAGATGATGTTTGTCCCGATAGGCGCGCAGATCGCTGCGCCAGAGCGTCTCGTGACCGACATTGTCCATATGGCTTGCAATCACCACCGCCTGCGGCGCATGGTCCAGCACCATCCGGACATCCTCCAGATTCATAATGATCCTGCCGAATCCGGTGATTGCCGCCGCGGCCGCATTGAGAACGATCACTTCGGGCTTCCAGGTGTCCAGAGCCGCTTTCACGAAATCGCACCAGATGGTGTCCCCCGCAAGATACAGGGTTTTCTCCTCCGGATGTCTCATTACGACACCGCAGGCGGCCGAACGCATTCCCGCCTTTTCATAGAGCAGACCGATGGTTCCGGGCTGTCCGTGAAGACAGTCGGTCTTGAACAGCATGACGCCGCGGAACTCCACCCCGCCATACCGCAGAATCCGGACATCCCGGAATCCGCCGGCGCGCAGCTCTTTCGCATCCGTCTCATCCTGAACAAAAACCGGCATGTCCGCCGGAACGGTTTCTCCGGCACGGGAATCAAAATGATCGAAATGAAGATGGGTCACAATCACCGCATCCACCTCCAGAATCCTCTCAATCGGCAATGGAAGATCACTTAGCGGACACCGCAGATCCGGATTCGGAGATCCCGGAAGCGGCGGAACCGATCCCTTCTCCCCCAGCCAGGGATCCAGCAGAAAACGCACACCCCCGTATGTGATGATTGCCGTCGCACTCCTGATTTCCTGAAATTTCACAGCAGCCTCCTTTTTTCGCTTCATTATTTCATTGAATCATAAAATGTTTGCGCTCAAAAAAAAATCAAACATTCTGGCGGATCAGATGATCCAGCAGTTTCTGTTTCTGTTCGTCAAAAATCCGCTTCCGTTCCGCGGGAGCGGCGGCGGCAAAGGTGTCGCGGGCCTCCATGCAGTCGACCAGCCAGGGAATGCAGGGATACACAAGGCGGTAAAAAACATGCTTTCCTCGTTTTTCACATTCCACAACACGGGCTTTTTTCAGCACATTCAGATGCTGGCTGATGGAGGAGAACTCCTCGCCGGTCCCGCTGACAAAATCGCAGACACAGCACTCCCGTCCTTCCAGATGTTTTGCAATCCAGAGCCGGGTGGGATGGCCCAGCGCTTTGAAGACCTCCGCAAGATTGCTCAGCTCCCGCGTTTCCTGATTTGCCATGGCGGATCTCCTTTCATTATTTCATAATATAATTAAATATCAAAAATTGTCAAGCGGGAAATCTCAGAATTAAGGAAAAAAGAGGGCCCTGCTGAAATTCAGATTTCCCGGACGGGATTTTGAAACAGGTTCCGCCAGAAAGATCGTGTGTCTTTCCCGGGAGCGGGTGCGGAAAAAGAAGGCGGAAGATACCAGGCCGAACTCGCAGAGGAACGACCTCTCCGAGCGGGATTGCCATCTCATGGAAAACGGAAAAGAGGAGAAACTCCGGCACAAAACCTCTCGACAGATTTTATGCCGGCTCTTCGCAACCGGACAGGGGCTTCCGGAACGGAACAGAAAGAGAGCGGGAATCTTCGACGGAGTGTTTTCGAAAAGGAACCGGGCCCACCAGCCGCGGCAGACCGGAGAAAACACGCGGCACAACGAGAAGTTTTGTTTTTCAAAACTCTCCTTTTGCTTTTGCATCAAATGGAACTATATTATGACGATGCGAAACGGAACAGACCGGAACCGGGAAGAGAAAAAATGAATGTAAGAATACAGCAGGCTTTTTCGATCATGCTCTATATTCTTCTTTTTGTCATTTTCATTTTTTCACTCACGCTGTTCTGGCCGGCCTACAAGCGGTACGTCGGAATGCAGAACGATCTGGCGGCGCTGAACCGGGAGCTTCAGATGAAAATCAACGAGAGCGTCACGCTGAACCGGGAGGTTCACGATCTGGAGCACAAACCTTCCGCCGCGGAAAAAGTGGCCAGGGAAAAATACAACCTCTGCAAAGAGGGCGAAATCATTCTCCAGTATGAAGAGTAACCGCGGAGAGGGGGAGAGAATCCGGGAAGTTCCCGGGGAAATCTTCGGGAGTACGCCCGGAAGAGCGGGAAATTGCTGAAAACCAGTGTTTTCGGCAAAAAAGAGATTGAAAAATATTCCGAATCCGTTATATTTAGTCTGGTTAAACAATCCGCAAACTTTAATTTTATTTTGGAGCATGCAATGATGAAAGATTCCGAAGAGGTGTCGATGCGTTTCTGGCGGTCCCTGTTCAATCTGGCGGACAACATGCGCGATACCGCGACAGCCGCGGTGGGAAGTTCGGAAGACTGGAACCTCACCATCCAGCAAATGCGCCTGCTCAGAGTGGTCTACTGGAAAACGAAAACCACATCGCCGGAAGGGGTCATGCTGAAAACGATCGCGGAGACGCTGAACGTGACCTCGGCCGCCGTCTGCGGCATGGTGGAAAGCATGGTGCAGAAAGGACTTCTGTCCCGGGCGAGATGCGAGAGCAACCGCAGAAGCGTCAACATCACGCTGTCGGATTACAGCATCGGCAAGATCCGGGAATTCGAATCCTCGTTTTCCTCGCTGGCGGAGGAGATGGCCACACTGATCGGAGAAGGGGAATTCCGGGAACTGACCGTCTGCATGGAGAAGCTGGCGGCGGATTTTGCCGCGAAACACCCGGAAAACTTTCACTCCAGAACCATGAACTGATCTCCCGGGCAAGGCAGTATGAGTCATTTCAACTGGTACGAGGCGGTGATGCTTGTCTGCTTCGGGGCAAGCTGGCCGATGTCGCTTCTGAAGACGATCCGGGTGAAGAATCCGACGGGAAAAAGCGTGATCTTCATGTATCTGATTCTGATCGGCTATTTCAGCGGGATTCTGAACAAGATTCCCGGCATCGGGCACTATGACCACGTTTTGTGGCTGTATGTGTTCAATACGCTGATGGTTGCAACGGATCTGATTCTTACACAGTATTATCTGCACCGCATCCGGAAACGGCGCGCGGCGGACTGTGAAATTTGATTTTTCATAAAAATGAGTTACATTATTTTCCATCTAAACCATCAGGAGAGCTGAAAGAATGAAAGCAGCATATATTTTTTCCGGTCAGGGCGCACAGACCGTCGGAATGGGCAAGGATCTTTATGAAAGCAGCAACGCCGCAGCGGCGATTTACAACGAAGCGGATTCCGTTCTCGGATGGAGCATTTCCGACATCTGCTTCAACGGTCCCGCGGAAAAACTTACGGAAAGCAGATACTGTCAGCCGGCGATCTATACGACAAGCATGGCCTGTCTGGCAGCCTACCGGGAAAAATACGAAGGGGATCCGGATGAAGTGGTCGGCTGTGCCGGTCTGAGTCTCGGGGAATACGCCGCGCTCGCCTGCGCCGGATTCTTCTCCTTTGCCAACGGACTCAAACTGGTGGCACGCCGCGCGGAACTGATGGATGAGGCCTGTCGGAAAACAGCCGGAGGAATGGCGGCCATCATCGCGGGAGATCCCGATGTGATCCGCGAGGTCTGCCGGGAGTGCGGCATTGACGTGGCAAACTACAACTGCCCGGGACAGATTGTCATCAGCGGTGAGAAGGAAGGGGTGCTGAAAGCCTGCGGAATTCTCAAGGAGAAGGGGGTCAAGCGAGCCCTTCCGCTGAACGTGGCGGGGGCCTACCACTCGCGCCTGATGGCGGAGGCGGGACAGCAGCTGCGGAGCGCCCTTGCCGGCACCTATGTATCCGAACTGGAACTTCCGGTTGTCCAGAATCTGACCGGAGCGACGGAAACGAATCTGGACCGGATCAAGGAAAATCTGGTGGGCCAGGTGGCCGGAAGCGTCCGGTGGGAGGAGTGCGTGCGGACCCTGATCGGGCTTGGCGCGGAGAAGTTTGTCGAATTCGGTCCCGGCTCCGTTCTGACCGGATTTGTGAAGAAGATTGATCCGGGCAAGGTGCTGCGGAACGTCTCGGGGCGGATCACGGACTGAAATTTCTGAACCGAAGGGCGGTCCGGCAGGCAGGAAACAAGCAAAAATGACCGGAAAGTCCGCGGTTCCTAGTGTAAACAACATCTCTTTTGGAAAGGAAACAAAATGGGCAGGAACCTCGAAGGAAAAGTCGCGCTGGTAACCGGCGGTGCACGCGGGATCGGCAGAGCGATCTGCGAAAAGCTCGCCAGTGAGGGAGCAACCGTGGCAATGGTCGATATCATGCTCGATGTGGCCGAGAAAACGGCGTCGGAATTCAGAGCGAACGGTCACGAGGCGTTTGCCGTGGCGGCCAACGTTGCGAAATTCGAAGATGCGGAAAACGCGGTGAAGGCGGTAGTGGAAAAATACGGGAAAGTGGATATTCTCGTCAACTGCGCGGGCATCACGCGGGATACGCTGATGCTCAAGATGACGGAACAGGACTGGGACGCGGTCATTGCCGTCAATCTGAAAGGCGTCTTCAACATGACGAAGGCGGTGGTGCGTCCGATGATGAAAAACCGCTACGGCCGGATTGTCAACATCTCCTCGGTGGTCGGCCGGATGGGCAATGTGGGCCAGGCCAACTACGCGGCGTCGAAAGCCGGCGTGCTGGGACTGACGAAAACCACGGCGCGGGAATTTGCCTCCCGGAACATCACGGCGAACGCGGTCTGCCCGGGCTACATCGCCACGGACATGACGGAGAAACTGCCGCAGGAAGCGCGCGACGCGTTTCTGGTGAACATTCCGCTGAAACGGGCGGGCAAGCCCTCCGATGTTGCGGGCGTGGTCTACTTCTTCTGCTCTCCGGAGGCGGACTACGTGACCGGTCAGGTCATCAACTGCGACGGCGGCTTCCTGATGTAAGGAGTCTTCCGGTCGGAAGGACCCGGAACTGCGGAACGAAAAAAAATCGGGGAAACACCTTGACTTTTTGCAGTTTCGGTATAGATTAAATAGAATTCGACGGAAAAACAAGAGAAAAAACACGATTAAGAACTTCACAGAAAGGGTTTGAAATGTCGGAAATTGCGGATAAAGTGAAAAAGATCGTTGTCGAGCAGCTCGGAGTGAACGAGGATCAGGTTACGGAAGATGCCAAATTCATTGAGGACCTCGGCGCCGATTCTCTCGATCAGGTGGAACTGGTCATGGCTCTGGAAGAGTCCTTCGGAGCGGAAATTCCCGACGAAGATGCCGAAAAGCTTACAACCGTTGGTGATGCCATCAAGTACGTTGAAAGCAAGCAGAACAAAGGCTGATCAGTCTTAAGAAGTATACGATGGGTCATTCAACCTCGCAAGGGTTATGACCCATTTTTTTTGCAAAGGAGGACTGAATGAATTCCAGGCGAGTAGTAGTTACCGGAATCGGCGCGATTTCCTGTCTTGGACACAGCGTTGAAGAAACATGGAAAGCCCTGATCGAAGGCAGAAGCGGCATCGGCCCCGTAACCAGATTTGACACCAGTGCCTATCGCAGTCATATTGCGGGCGAAGTCAGAAATTTCGATCCAACCAGATACATGACCGAAAAAGAGGCCAGACGGCTTGATGATTTCTGTCTGTATGCCATTGCTGCGGGCGACGAGGCCATGAAGGACGCCGGACTCGGCATTAAACTCGAAGAATGCGCCGGAATTGATCCGAACCGGGTCGGTGTCTGCGTCGGGAGCGGCATCGGCGGAATGCGTACCATGGAAGAGCAGTGCAAGCTGCTGATTGAGCGCGGACCTTCCAGAATCAGTCCGTTCCTGATCCCGATGATGATTATTGACATGGCGTCGGGTTCCCTCTCGATGCGCTACGGCGCAAAAGGACCGAACATGTCGGTGGTGACCGCCTGTGCGACCGCGAGCAACTCCATCGGGGAATCCTACTGGATGGTCAAGCGCAATGATGCGGACATCATGATTACCGGAGGAACAGAGGCGTCGGTCTCCCAGCTCGGTTTTGCCGGATTCTGCTCCATGAAGGCGCTGAGCCAGAGAAACGATGATCCGACCCGTGCGAGCCGTCCGTTCGACAAGAACCGCGATGGATTCGTCATGTCCGAAGGCGCCGGAATTCTCGTGCTTGAGGAATATGAGCATGCGAAGGCGCGCGGAGCCAAGATCTACGGAGAGATCGTCGGTTACGGAGCCACGGGAGACGCCTATCACATCACCTCTCCCGCGCCGGGAGGAGAAGGCGGAGCACGGGCCCTTACGATGGCGCTTCGCAACGCGGGTCTCAATCCGGAAGACGTCGACTACATCAACGCGCACGGAACAAGCACCCAGCTCAATGACAAGTTTGAAACGATGGCGATCAAAACGGCATTCGGCAATGCCGCCCGCGGAATTGCAATGAGCAGCACAAAGGGCTGCATGGGGCACTCGCTGGGCGCGGCCGGAGGACTGGAAACCATCGTCTGTCTCAAGACGATGGAAACCGGCATCATTCCTCCGACGATCAATTACGAAACGCCGGATCCGGAATGCGATCTGGACTGCACGCCGAACACGGCGCGGGAACGCAAGGTCGATGTCGCCCTCAATACCAACCTCGGATTCGGCGGACACAACGCCGCAATCATTGTCAAAAAAGTTTGAGGTAACGAAAATGAAGAAAGCAATTCTCGCATGGATGATTCTCTCTCTCGGCGTTGCGTTCACCGCATGCCGGAGCGACGGCAATCAGACAACGGAGGAGCGTCTCCGTTCCATTTACGGCTGGAAAGGGGAATCCCTTCCGCTTCCGCCTCCGGCTCCGAATCCCGAGGATTCGGAATCCGTTCTGCCGCAGGAACAGCAGACTCCGGATTCCTCCAAGGAGAAAGATGCGGGAATTGTTTCCACAATTGATCCCTCCGAAACCGCACTCCCGGCAAAGGAGCAGACCGATGCGGCAAAAGCTCCGGAAGATTCTTCCGTCAAAAAAGACGATTCTTCCGTCAAAGATCCGTCAATTGCTGAAAATGAGTCGGGAAAGACCGAAAAGACGGACTCTCTCCTTTCCGGGGAAACCAGAATTCACGTTGTGAAACAGGGGGAAAGCCTCTGGTCCATTGCGGCCGGGGAGTATGGAAGCGGCTATCGGTGGGGAATCATTTCCCATGCCAACAAGGAGCTTCTGAAGGGGAAACCGGATTCGATTCGTCCCGGCATGAAGCTTGTCATTCCTCTTTTGAAACAGAAAACCGCTCCCGCACAGGAGAAAAAACCGGCGGAACTTCCGCCGATTCCTGCAGCGCCTGCGGCTCCGGCGGCAGTCCCGGCTCCTGCAAAACCGGCGGCTCCGGCGGCAAATCCAACGGCCGCTCCAGCCCCGGCTCCAGCGGCTCCGGCCAATGTGACAGCTCCGGCGGCAAATCCCGCGGCACCGGCAAAAGTGGCAGCTCCGGCGAATCATCCGACGGCCCCCGCGGGAACTCCGGCAGCTCCGGCTCCCGCGACAAAATAATCGTATGAATTCCATTGACGGCAAACAGGATCCTGCCCCGGCGTCCGCTCCCGCATCCGGTTATATTGAATGCACCGGAGGACAGGAAATTGATGCGACCTTCGCAGGCAATCTGCCGGAAAATCTGAAACGGATCGAGGATGCGTTTGCCGTCTCGCTGACCGCGCGCGACAGCTGGATCAAAATAGAAAGTCGGAATGAGCAGGCGTTCAAAAACGTCAAATCGCTGATCGAACATCTTCTCCGGCTCCGTCAGGAAAGCGGCAGACCGCTTCGCCAGATGGATTTTGATCTGGCGCTGAAAGCCTATTCCGGAAGCGAACCCGGAGAGCTGAGCAACTTTTTCGCCTCGAAAATCAAAGTGTCGCGCAAACGTCAGGAGATTGTTCCGCGGACTCGCAACCAGCTTGCCTATGTGGAAGCCATGGGGAAAAATGATATCGTATTCGCGCTGGGTCCGGCGGGAACCGGCAAAACGTATCTTGCGGTCGCCATGGCGGTCAATGCGCTGATGACCGGAAAACGCGACCGCATCATTCTGGCGCGTCCCGCGGTGGAAGCGGGCGAAAATCTCGGTTTTCTGCCCGGCAAGCTGGAGGACAAGATCAATCCGTATCTCCGCCCTCTTCATGACGCGCTCCGGGAAATGATTGAACCGCAGGAACTGGCCACTCTGACCGAACGCGGCATGATCGAACTGGCACCGCTGGCATTCATGCGGGGCAGAACTTTGAACAACTCCTTCATTATTCTGGACGAGGCGCAGAATACCACGGACGATCAGATGCTGATGTTCCTGACCCGTCTCGGCTTCAACTCGCAGTGCGTGGTCGCAGGGGATCCCTCCCAGACCGACCTGCCCTCGCGACGGAGCAGCGGACTGATCCGCGCCATCCGCCTTCTCTCCGGAATCGAAGGGATCCGCATGTGCCGTTTCGACCGCAACGACGTCATGCGCCACTCCCTGGTCGAACGGATCGTCAACGCCTACGAGAACGCGGAACAGAAGGAGCGCACCGCAGCCGCCTCCCCGGCAGTCCGGGAGAAGAAGGAGGAATGACATGGGAATTTTCTCCTTTCTGAATCCCTCCCGCAGGAAAATGGCGGGCATGGTCAACCACAGCTCCCGGAAGGTCAACCGCAAAGACTCCTTCCCGGTGCGCCTCTGGAAAAGCAAGCCGCTCTGCCGCGTGGTGGTGCTGCTTCTGATTCTGGCGGCAAGCGTCTATTCCATGATCAGCAGGGACCGGATGCCGGTCATCCCGCATCTGGTCAAGGATCAGACCGCCGCCTATACCGTCTACGCGGCCTTCGATTTTTCCTACGAGGACAAGGACCGCACCGACAAGGCGCGCGCAACGGCCATTGCGGCTCTGCCCCTTTTCTACAAGGTCAGCGACACCGCGGCATCCAGCGTAATGACCTCCGTCACCGCCTTTTTCAAGGAGGTGGAAAACCGGAAAAAAGCCCAGAAACAGAACCTGCCCTATCTCCTGCCGAACACGGAGGCGGGAAGAGTGGCCCGGTCGCTCTCCCCCGAAGAGCTTCAGACGCTTGCCGCGATCGCGGTGCTTCCCCCCGTTGTGCACAAAATCACCCAGCTGGCGGCCACCGCGGTCGACAACGGCATGATCCCCTCCTATGACAAGGAGAACATCCCCTGGACCAAACAGGTCCGGATCATCGACACCTACAACCGGATCCGGGAATCCAAACAGCTGAAAAACATTCCGACTGTCGCCGAAGCGGCCGTCCAGATCACCCGCGACGCCCTGGAAACCTACACCTCCCCCGAAAAACGCGAAGTCGCCCGCTGCCTCATCAATGCCCTGCGCCAGCTTCTGCCCCAGGGACAGATGAAGTCCGACCGGGAGGAGACGGAAAAACGCGAAAAGGAAATTCTCGCCACCGTCCAGCCGACCATGGCGGAGATCCTGAAGGGACAGCCGATCGTCACAAAGGACAAACTGGTCACCGAAGACAACATTCTGATCCTCGACGCCTACGCGAAAGCCGCCCGGGAACGGGTGCAGGAACTGAACACGACCTCTCTGGTCATGCGGATCCTGAAAAGCACGGCGCTCTGTCTGCTGATCCTTCTTTTCAGCGGCATCTACATGTATCACATTCACAAGGCGGTGCTGCAGAGCAACGCGATCATCCGAATGCTCGGCTTCATCACCATTGCGGCGATTCTGTTCAACATGCTGGCATCGCATGTTTTCCTGGTGTTTGGCGAGCTGGAGTCCATTCCGCCGTGGCTCTCGTATCTGGCATTGCCGCTGGCGTTTGCGCCGATGGTTCTTTCGTCGGTGTACGGCATGCGCTGCGCGCTGTTCACCGGACTCTTCGTCACGGTCATCGCGGCTCTGACGGACAACGACTCCTTCAATGTGATTCTGACCGGACTGATGATCAGCGGCATTTCCGCGTTCGCGGTCCGGCGGTCGGTCAACTACCGCAACTTTTTCATCTCAGGTTTTCTGGCGGTCTCGCTGACGACGCTGCTGGTCGGGCTGCTTCTGGTCTGGCGCGACATGAACACCGGACGCGGCATCTATCCCTGGGTGTTCATTCTTCCCTTTGCCAACGGGCTTCTGACCACCATGGCAACGCAGATCATGCTGTACATTCTCGAAGTGGGATTCGACGCCACCACCAACATGTCGCTTCTTCTCTATTCCGACTACAACCATCCGCTGCTGAAACGTCTTCAGTTTGAAGCGCCGGGCACGTATCATCACAGTCTTGTGGTTTCGACGCTGGCGGAGGCGGCCGCGCAGGAGATCGGCGCCAATCCGATCAAGGCGCGGGTCTGCGCGCTCTTCCACGACGTGGGCAAACTCTCGCATCCCGAATACTTCACGGAAAACAGCGGCGGAGAAGACAAGCACAAGGAACTGACCCCGAAAATCAGCGCCCTCATCATTCTGAACCATGTCAAGGAGGGACTCGAACTCGCCCGCAAATACAAGCTGAAAAAACTGATGCGCGACGCCATTCAGCAGCACCACGGCACGGATCTGGTCTATTTCTTCTACAAGCGTGCCAAGGATTCCGGCGAGTGCATCGACGAACACGATTTCCGCTATCAGGGACCGAATCCGCAGAGCAAGGAAATCGCCATTCTGTCGCTGGCGGACGCCTGCGAGGCGGCCTCGCGCTCCCTTCAGAAACCTTCCCATGGAAAAATCGACGAGCTGGTCTCCGAAATCATTCAGAAGCGTCTGCGCGACGGTCAGCTGGATTCCGCCAATTTGACATTCAAGGAACTCTCAATCATAAAAAACAGTTTTGTGAAGACATTGACCTCAATGCTTCATGCAAGAGTCGCATACCCGAAGGAAGTGGTGCAGGATGAGGACGATTTGTTCGTGGACGCGGCAGCGCGAAAAGCGGCCGAAGCTAAAAATTCTTGAAACGCTGGTCTGCCGGGCCGCCCGGGCGGCGGGACTGCCGGAGGAGACGGATCTCTCCCTGGTCTTTCTGCCCGATCGCGCCATGGCGGAACTCAATGAAAGTTCGCTGAACCATCAGGGGCCGACCGATGTGATCTGCTTCGACCTGCGCGCATCCGAACCGCGGATGCCGAAGGGGGAGGAGTTTGACGCGGATGTGGAAATCTATGTCTGTCCCGACGTTGCCCGCAGAGAGGCGGAAAAACGCGCTCTTCCTTACGCCCGGGAGGTGGTTCTCTACGTCGTCCACGGCCTTCTGCACGCCGCGGGCGAGGACGACCTCGTCCCCGCGAAAAAACGCAGAATGCGCAGACGCGAGAAACAGCTTCTCGCCATTCTGGAAAAGGAATTCCAATTCGAATCCGTGTTCGGACCGTAGCGCATCCGGAAGCGGCGCGCGTTCCGGACGGGATTTTTTGAAAGAGTGCTTGACATTGACACTTTCCGGTTATAGATTGTAAAGGAACGAGAAAGTCTGTTGAAAAAAATATGAACGATATTCTAGCTGTACTGATCCCCGTAAGCGTTGTTTTTTATGCGCTGATCTCCTGCGTCTTCGATGCGTTCGAAGATCTCTCCGGCGGACGCGTCCGGAAAATCGAAGAGAAGAATCCGGAACTGGCGGAAAAACTGGATGCCTGGCTGGAAAAAAGCGACCGCATCCGCATGGTCTGCAAACTGCTGCTGTTTGTCTTTGCGGCGATTTTCTCCATCAGCGTCTATTTTGCCGCGGGGGGGATCAACGGAGCGCTGGGACTCTCCATTCCCTATGTGCAGGCGATTGTGGTTGCGGTGGGAATCATTCTGCTCAGTTCGGCGAGCGATCTTCTGGCGAAACTGCTGCTGCCGCGCTTCGATCTGGCCTTCATCCGGCATACGATGCCCGGACTTCTGATTTTCACGGAAATCATTCTGGCGCCGCTGAGTCCGCTTCTGAAGCTGCTGAACAACAAGGTGGAGGCGCTGGTCGAAGACGCCAAGCCGGAGGACAAGGCAAGCCTCGAGGACGAAATTCTCGATATGATGGAGGATGAACCGGACGGCGAACTCGAAGAGGGGGAAAAACGCATGATCCGCGGCATTTTCGATCTCTCCGACATGTCGGTCAAGGAGATCATGACGCCGCGAGTGGATGTGGTGGCCATTCCGCTTTCCTCCAGTCTGGAGGATGCCAAGAAAGTGATTGTCTCCACCGGACACAGCCGCATTCCGGTCTACGGAAGGAGCATCGACGAAATCCGCGGAATCATCTACGCAAAAGACTTTCTTTCGGTTTCCGCGGACAAGAAAAGTCTGGCGGGCATGATCCATACGCCGATCTTCATTCCGGAAACCAAGGCGGTTGATGAACTGCTGGAGGAGATCAAACGCTCCCGGAACCATTTTGCCGTCATCATCGACGAATACGGGGGAACCAGCGGAATCGTGACATTCGAAGACATCATTGAAGAGATTGTCGGCGACGTCCGCGACGAATACGACACGGCGGAGGACGCCACGGAAAAACCCCAGCTCATGCCGGACGGCTCCGTGCTGCTGGAAGCCAGAACCCCCGTTTCCGACGTCAATGAAATTCTCGACATCGAAATTCCCGATTCGGAACACGCGGACACCATCGGAGGCTATATCTGCGCCGAACTCGGACGAATTCCCGAGGAGGGGGAAACCTTCTCCGCGCCGGGCCTTTTTGACGCCGTCGTCGTGAAGGCCGACAAGCGAAAAATCCAGAAACTGAAACTCACCGTCCCGGATCTCGAAGATGAATAACGCAGAACAGACTCCCGTGTCATCCATGCCGTCCCCGCCGCCCGCGCCGCCGAAATTCACGGCGAAACTCCGCAACACAATGATTGCCGGTCTCTTCATTGTCGTTCCCATTTTCATTACGCTCTGGATCGCCTACTGGGGGATCTCCGCCATGACGGACTGGGCGGTGGAGATGTATGCCAATTCGCGCTTCCGGGAGTTTCCCGGCTGGCCGGTCGCCATCCGCATCGGAACGATTGCGGTGATTCTCTGCGGCATTTTCAGCGTCGGGCAGATCGCCAAGATCACGCTCGGGCGCAACTTCATCCGCTGGACGCAGATGCTGCTGCTCAAACTGCCGATTCTCCGGATTGTCTATTCCACCTGCGAACAGATCGGAGAGACGGTCAAATCCTCGCAGGGAGGACTGTTCAAACAGGTTGCCATGTTCGAGTATCCCCGGAAAGGCTGTTACGCCATCGGCTTTGTCACGAACTGCAACGAGGAGACCTTTGAAGTCAACGAACACCTGCACGAAGAAGTCTACAGCATTTTCATGCCCACCACGCCGAACCCGACCAGCGGATTTCTCATGTTCATCCCCAAACGGGAGTGCGTCATTCTGAAGATGAGTGTGGCGGAGGCGATGACCCTGATCGTCAGCGGCGGCGTCATTCTGCCGGGCCGGAAAACCGCAATCGAAAACGAGCCGCAGCGTCAATGAAACTGCGGCGCGGCGGCTGGACCTGGCACCTGGAGGATCCCTCCATTCTGGACTCCTGGGCGGACCGGATTCCCGAGCTGATCCGACACCCCGTCAAACGCAACGGCGTGCGATCCATCTTCCGGACAACCGACGAGGCCGGACGCGGCTATTTCGTCAAGGTGGAGGAAAAAAGCGGACTTCTTCCGCATCTCCGCAGCCGTTTTTTCTCGAAGGCGGAATCGGAATGCCGTTCCGCGCATCTGCTTCAGGCCTGCGGAATTGCCTGTGCGGAGTATCCGGCGTGGGGATACAATGGACATGGCGGTTCCATTCTGGTTTCCCGGGCGCTCGACCGGGAGATCTCCGCAATGGAGTTCTGGTATGCGAAAGCCAGATTCGACGACAAGCGGAAAGAGCGGTGGCTGAATCTCTTTTTTCAGCTGGCGGTCCGATTCCGGGAGCATCATCTGACCCATCCGGATTTCCATGCGGCGAACGTGATGCTGGATCCGAAGAGTCAGCAGCCGACCCTGATCGACCCGTATGGGATCCGCCGGACGGCCTGCGGCGGAAACGCGGAACTGCGCGCCCTGCTTGCATGGCTGCCGCCCCTGCGTCTGGATCTCTCGGAGGAGGAGCTGGCAGATCGTCTGCGCCTCTCCGGTCTTCTCCGTTCCGGAACGGAAGACTTTGTGCACGATCTCTGCCGACGCGCCGACCGGCGGGTGGAAAAGGAGTGGGAAAACCGGCGGAAACCGCAGATTCTTTCCGGGAATTCTAAGTTCAGCCATATCGAGGGCTGTCGCGAATACCGTCACACCCTGTGGTATGAACCGGCGCCGATGCCGCCGGAAACGGAACTGCTTGCGGAAGAACTGCCGGAGGAAAAAGCGGAACGGCTCTGGCTGGACTCTTTCCGGAATCAGCTGCTCTGCCGCAGAATGGAAAAAGTCCCTCTGATTTTCGAGAAAAAACAGGGGAAATGCCGCATTTTCAGTCTTTTATACAAGAAAAATTCGTATTTTTGCTGATTCCCGGACAATTTTCGATTGAATTGTTTGAATCCGGCGTTATATTCGGGGAAAGAGGACAGTTTTTTTTATTTCAAAATAGCAACCAAATCAGAGAGGTAAAAGAGATGGGCGTATTAACAATCGTAATCATGATCGCAGCGTTTATCGGCATGATCATCTGTGCGAAAAAGCAGAAAACGAATCCGAATGCAAAGACATTCGCGATTCTGTGCCTGATCGTGGTCGTCATCTGCGCGGGCAAGTTCCTGATTGATTCCGGTGCTCTCGGCGGCATGTCCCGGGAAATGAAGGAGGCGCTTGCCAGCTATGAACGGTTCAGCGAAGCATCCGCCCAGGCCGCGGGTGAGTTTGTCTCCCAGAAGTTCGCAGGCAAAAAGGCGATCATTGTCGCATCCGGCGGAAACGCGTTTGAAAAGCAGCCGAACAAGCTGGCCGGCTATGTCAAGAAGTATCTGACCGGCGTCAATGCCGAAATCAAGGGCCTGCCCTATGATCCCCCGCAGAACGATCCCGGAATGGGCGAAGAGTATATGAATGCCAAATATTTCAATCAGCTCTTCGACAACAACAAGGATACCGATCTGTTCATTCTGACCATCAGTCTTCCGTTTGATCCGGCTCAGGCCGCGAAAATCAAACTCTGGGGCAAGAAGGACGGCCAGAAACTGGTTCTCATCAATGCCGACGTTCATTATCTTTACAATGAGATCAAGAACGGCGTGGTGGCGGCCGCGGTCGTCATGCGTCCCGACCTGAAACAGGAAGATTTCGAAAAGAACGCCCCGAGCAATCTGAAAAAAGCGTTCGAAGCCAGATATCTGCTCATCACTCCGCAGAATGTCGACGTCATTGCGAAGAAATATTCCAATCTCTTTGCAAAATAAGGCCCGGATCATTTGAAACACGTGCGAAGGACAGCCTGAAAAGGCTGTCCTTTTTTTTTGGAATGGAATCGTATTCTCTGAAATTACCCTCCGGAAAGATTCTGGAAATTCCTCTGCGGAGATCGGACCGCGCCAGGCGGATTCTGCTTCGAATGACGGAAAACGGACCGGAACTGGTGCTTCCGCGTCTGGCGAACCGCGAACAGGCGCTGATCTTTGCGGAGTCGCAAGGGGCATGGCTGGAGCGCATGCTCCGCACAGTTCGACCGGAAAAAACGCAACGACCCGACCATCTGGATCTGGCGTTTACCGGGGAAAGCCTTGACATTGAATATCTTTCGCAGGATGTGGTCTGGACCGGGGTACGGTATCGAGGCCCGACGCGGCTTTCCGTCTCGGGCAACATTCAGACGGATGAGATCTGCATTCTGGCGCTTCGGAACTGGCTGAAACGGAAAGCGGTCGTGGAGCTTCGTCCCTTTGCGGCGGATGTCTGCTCCGAACTGGGCTTTGAGCTGGCGGGTTTCAAGATCGGCCTTCAGCGAAGAGTCTGGGGAACGTGCTCCTCCCGACGGGTCATCAGCCTGAATTCCGCGCTGCTCTTCTTCCCGAAGGAGATCGCCCGGTATGTCATTATTCACGAGGGCTGCCATTTGACGGAAATGAACCATTCCATCCGGTTCTGGAATCTGGTGAAGCGTTATTATCCGTATCCGGAACACGCGCGCAGGGTTCTGAACGCTCCCCGCTCCGTTCCCGCCTGGGTGCACGCGAAGTTCCGATAAAGAGGCATTCGCGGCGCACCCAGGCCCCATTTACCGATTTCAGAACCTCTTCTCCATTTTTCTGCACATGAATGAAAGAAGCAGATCAAAAGTTCCATTGCCGCAAGAATCTCCACAGCGTCGGATTCCGGTGCGTTCCTCCTGTGTCTGAGACACGCCCTGATATTGTCCCCCTGCGGAGCGATCCGGTTCAGACGCCGTTCCGGAACGATCCGCAACCCCGTTTCAGATGCGACAGCACCTCCCCGCTCTTCCGCTCCCATGCCCGGATCCGTTCCCGGTCCGGCGGGGACTCCCGATACCGAAGCGACTCATACTCCGATACAACCGAACGAATCTCCTCCGGGAAATCCCCGTAAAACGCCTGAAGCGTGCTCCCGGACGGACGCTTCAACCCCGTTCTCTTCGCCACGCGGCGTTCAAATCTTGCGAACATCGCGGCAAGCTGCCGGGTCTCCCGGGGAATTTCCCACTCATCCCGGCGCCGCCTCCGCCTGAAACGCCGGTACAGAATCCAGAACACGCAAAGAGCCAGAAGCAGAAGCACCGCCGGATTCCGGAAAATCCGATGAAGAAAAAGAACCGCCGTTTCCAGAACGGTCAGAACCGCGTCGGCAAAATAGCCGCGCCGAATATCGGCGAAGGCCTGCTGAACGGTCTGTTTCAGAAGATCCAGAACCGAGGAGAGCGCCTCCGGTTTCCGACGATCCCGCGCCATCGGAATATCCGCAGAAAACGGCGTCGCTTCCACAGCGATCCATCGTTTCTCATCCGAAAGCCAGGCCTCGCACCATGCGTGCGCGTCCGCGGCGCGCGACAGATAGTAGCCGGAATAGGGATGACGCTCTTCACAGATCAAACCGGTCACATAGCGTGTCGGAATCCCCATCGCGCGCAGGAGAAGCGCCGCGGACGAGGCAAACAGCTCACAGTGTCCCTTCCGGCCGCTCTCCAGGAAGAAAAGAACCGGATCGCGCCCATCCCGGGGAGGAGAAAAATCCAGCGAATAGCGGCAGCGGCGATTCAGAAACGCGGTAAGAAACTCTATTTTTTCCCGCGGACTCCCAAACGACCGGACCGCGACAAGGCGTGAAGCCATCTTCCGAAGCGGCCCGGACACCGAATCGGGAAGATGAGTCAGCTCCCGGAACAGCGCAGCATCCATCTCCGGACCGTAATAGGCCGGAAACGGGGAACTCGTCGTGGTAAAAAGGGTGCATCCGCCGTCGCGTTTCCACTGTTTGAGCTGGAAGATCCCGTGGCCGGTCAGCTCCGCCCCGTCGGCGACAGCGTCCAGACGATAGGTGTTCCCGGGAGCGGGAATCGTTCCGCGTGTGAGAAGTCCGTCAAAATAAAGATCCATCCGCCGCAGCGGCGGTTTCGGGGGATCGCGGGGATTGTCCGGGACCGAATCCGGCGCACCGGGATAGGATCGGATGAAAAAGGTGCTGTCGGAAAGAACGGTCGCGCGGCGGATCGCCTGCAGCTCCGAAACCGTGTTTTTCCCGCTCCATCTCCCATTCTGATACGACGTGTAGACCCCTCCGCGCAGATAGCCGGGCGCACTCTCCGAACGGGCCCGGAGAAGAACCTTCGCCGGATCCCCGTGAAGACGCGGATGCAGCGTCGCCCGCAAATTCACCGATGAGGAGAGAAGCATCATCTCCCGCCCCTGATTCTGACGCATTCCCACCCGCAGAAAATAGAGTTCCAGATGACGGAACAAGCGCGTATTCGCATCATAAAATCTCGATGCGCTGAATGCAAAAACCGGAATCAGAAGCGTACACAGGATCAGAAGACACATCCGCAGGACAGCGGTTCTCCTCCGCCCCGTCTCCAAACGGACGGAGCGGCTGAAAAGAAGAAAATATCCGGGAAGCGTCATCGCCTGGATCAGCGCCGCAACCGCATAGGACTCGCGGTACCGGCGCAGCGGCTCGTCCAGAAAGAAAAGAACCGTGTTGGAAAGATCCCGCGACTGGAACATGTCGCCGCAGACCAGCATGGCGGCAAGCGTCAGAGCGGCCGTCACTCCGATCCGATAGGAATTCGGCGAAAAAAAACAGCTCAGCGCCGCCGTGTACAGCAGCAGCGGAACCACCAGACTTGATCGCAGCATCAGATCAAACAGACCGAACCGGGCTTCATCCACCGTCACAATCATATCGGGAATCACCGCCAGAACCAGCGCAGCCGTTGCACAGTAGATGATCGGACGGTCCGTATAGGACAGCGCCCGCTTCCGGAACAGACCGATCCCGAGCAGCACCGCGGGAATCAGAAAAATATGCGGCATGTCCACCTTCATGGCATACAGAAACGCCGGAGGAAGAATCAGAAGCGCATTCCGGAAAAAGACCGAAAGGGCCCCTCGCGGAAAAAGACGGAAACGCGGAAAACCACTCATAAATCCATCTCCCTTCCCCCGAGAATATCCCCGGTCCGGAGAGGCTCGACCCATCCGGGCCCGGAAGAGGCTCCGATGAGAAACGCCCGAACCGGAACCCCGGTCTCCACCAGCGCCCGGTACAGCTTCGAGGATTCCGGATCCACCCGCAGCAGAAGAAGGAAAACCGCCCCCGAAGAGGCGATGGTGCGGATGTCTTCCGGCGTAATCTTCCCGAAACGATCCCTCTTCCCGGAGGGCTCCAGCGCGGCAAGAAGATCCAGAAACGCCTCCTGCGTCATATACCGTCCCCCCGTGCGAAATCGATGAATCTCGGACCCCGCGGCAAACAGATCCACCACAAAATCACCCGAGGAGAGCGACGCGGCAAGAGAGGCGCAGAGAGAAACCGCCGCTTCAAACGGCGCATCGTCATACCCTCCCGTCCCCACTTTCAGCTGGAACAGATTCCGGAAAAGAGTGCGGAACGAAAAGCGCTCCGCGGCAAGGGAGTTGTCCAGAATCAGCGCGGCTCGGGAAAGCTTCTCCTCCTGAAACTCCTTGACCACAAACTGGGCATGTTTTGCGCTGGCAACCCAGTGAATCTTGCGGGGATCATCCCCGGTCCGGTATTCACGGCAGCCGTAGAAATCCATGCTTCCGCCGACCGAGGCGGCACTGCTGACGCTCTCGCTGCTGCCCGCGTTCCCCTCCGGAAGACGAAGCGAACGAAGCGGTATCCACTCCGGATGGCAGATGATCTTCTGCCGACTTCCCGACGCGCAGCTCAGCTTGAAAATCTGAAACGGAAACCCCGTTTCCATCAGCGCCCGGGGAAGAAGATGAATTCCGCGCTTCTGAAGACGAAACTCCCGCGTGACAGTTCCCGTCTCCCCCCCTCCCAGCGACAGACGCGGAAGAGCCGGATCCGTTCCCGCCAGATGCCTCATCATCAGCGAGGCATCCGCGATCAGATCAAAACACGGCAGGTGCGAATGATTTTCCACCGTATAGCGGATCCGGAAGACGGCTCCACGGGCGACTCTTTCCGGCACCATCCGCCGGAAACGGATCCGCGGACGGAAAAGCAGCCCCGCCGCAATATCAAAAAAGAGCACCCCGGACAGCACAAAAAACAGAAGAACCGCCGGACTCCGGGACAAAATCAGCGAATAGCAGGCAATGGCCAGATAAATCGCCAGGAACATCCTGCCCTGCGGCGTCAGGACCCGGTCCAGCAGCGCATATCCCCAGAGCAGCAGCAGAATCGGAAACGGGGTCCGGCGATTCTTCCGCGATCCCGGCACGGGAAACCAGGAAGGCCCCTCCCGAAACCCCCGTCTGAAACGCCGGAATGTCTCCAGAATCCGTTTCATCATGCGATCAGACCGGAACACGGATCCGTTTCATGATCCCCTCCAGCACCGACGCGGACGAAATCCCGGAGTGTCGACTTTCCAGCGTCAGGATCAGACGATGGGCCAGAACCGGCTGAATCAGCGGAAGAATGTCATCCGGTTTCAGATACGAACGATTGTTCAGCCAGGCCGAAGCCTGCGCGCAGCGGGAGAGCATCAGAAGCGCCCGGGGACTGGCTCCCAGACGGATCTCCGGAGCTTCACGCGTGGCTCGAATCAGCGTCATCATATATTCCGCCAGCGAATTCTCCAGTTCAATTGCGCGGACCTCCTCCTGAATCCGGCGGATCTCTTCGCAGGTCAGAATCGGCCGGACCGCGTCCAGCGGATCGGTTCTCTTCCGGTCGCGCAGAAGCTGCAGTTCCGACGCCTCGTCCGGATATCCCAGCGAAAGGCGCACCGCAAACCGGTCCAGCTGCGCTTCCGGCAGGGGATAGGTCCCGTAATACTCAATCGGATTCTGGGTCGCTATCACAAGAAAGGGGGTTGCAAGCGCAATTTCCCGGCCTTCGATGGAGACCTGCCGCTCATTCATCGCTTCCAGCAGCGCGGACTGCGTCCGCGGAGACGCCCGGTTGATTTCATCCGCCAGCAGAAGATTCGTAAAAACAGGCCCCCGGCGGAAAAAGAACGTCCCGTCCTTCGGCGAATAGATCGACGATCCCAGAATATCCGCCGGAAGCAGGTCCGGAGTGAACTGAATCCGGCTGAACTCCGCCGAAACAGAGAGCGCCAGCGCCTTGGCCAGCGTGGTCTTCCCTGTCCCGGGAACATCCTCCATCAGAATATGCCCCTCGGCAAACAGTGCCGCAAAGAGCAGCTTCAGCACCTCCTCCTTCCCTCGGATTACGGTATTCAGCTGCTGTCTGACTTGCTGAACCTTCTCAAAAAGCTGTTGATCCGGCATGACGCGCTCCCTGGTTTTCTGCAATATAACCTCTCCGCGTCCTGATTCAATGCCGGAGCGCAATTTTCTTCTGCAAAATCCCTCCTTCCCCGGAGGTGGAGCGCTCCCTCTCCGGAAAACGCGGAAAACCGTGCGGATCCTCCTGTCGCTCCCTCTCCCCCGGAACGCAGGTCCCGAAACGGAAAGATCCGCAGGGCGGGGATCATCAGGGCACCAGCTTCCAGTCGACGTTCCTGCGGGAATAGGGCTGCTCTTCCGGCAGTCCCCGCGAACCGATCATCCACGAACCCTGCGGATAGTTGTGCATTTCCAGACTCTCCCCCCACGGAAAGAAGGGAACATCCGGCGCAACATCGCCGCTCAGGAACGGAAGAGTCGAAACATCCAGCTGATTCGATTCAAACACCGGCTCCGGCGCATTCCGTCCGTCAATCGCGCGCGTCTGCACGCCGAACTCCGCAGGCGTGTAGCAGAGCTCAAACTGGACATCGAACCGCTGATAGCGGAAAAAACGGCGGCCTGCCAGCGTGTAGTCCAGAATCCGGCGGCGCGAATGCTCCCGGTGAAACTCCTCCAGACTGCGCCATTTCGAGCGCGCGTCGATCGTGAGAACAAATCCGTTCTGAACATTCTCCAGCAGCTCACGCCGGAACGGAAATTTCCGGCCCTCGTAATTGAAGAGCGCAAGGCGCTCGTACCGGTCCTCCGTCTCGAAACGGACCGCGTGCCTGCGCGGAAGCGACGTCGGAATGAGCGGATCAATATGCAGATACACCTCCCCGGTCTCCACGGAAACCGGCACGACCTCCTCCCCGCACCCCTGCGCGCCGTCGAGCACCGCGCCATCGCCGATCACGGATCGCCGGATGCCGCCGTAATGGGACGGAAAGATCACATCCAGCCGCAAGACATCCGTCAGCACGGGCGCCTCCTGAAGATTCGGTATCGTCAGCAGAAGCGCGACATTGTTCTTCTGCATCGCATAGGCCCACGCATGACTCCGGGTAAACGGCTCGCCCTCAAAATGACCGTCATAGGAGTGTTCCAAACGGCTGAGAGACATGTTCTCCTGGAAGTAGCGGTAGAAAACGGCGGCGGAATCGCGGAAATCCGTCACCACCGGCTTGCGCCTGTATGTGGCATAGAGCTGAGCGGTCTGATCGCCGGAACAGAGGGGCGTATCCACCGTTCCCAGCGAGAACGACTCCTCCATATAAGTCTCCGTATGATACACCCCCGCACAGCCGTTGTAACGGCTCATGGATTCGGACCGGCCGCGCAGAACGGCTGGATACCGCCGCTTCACGGCCAGCTCCGCCAGCGAGTCCGGAAGATGATACTCCGTGTCGAAAAAGTCGGAAAATTCCGCAATGTTCTGCAACGCGTTGCCCAGATAGTGCATCACATGCCGGGGATGCTTCTCCGGATGGAAGAAGAGATCGGGAATGTCATAACCGGAAATTTCCGTTCCGAAGACCAGCCAGAAGAGCGCCTGCGTCGCATGAGCATGTCCCGCCCAGTCGGCGGAATAGGATCGGCAGCTGGGACCCGCGGACCGCCGGGTTCCCGGATGAAAATGCAGAAGCAGTTCCGCCCAGAGCCGTTCCTCGCATTCCCGCGCCAGCGTCCGGACCGACTCCTCCTCTGCCCGTTCCGCAATCTTCGCCACGTTGGAAAGCGTGATCGCGGAATAGGTCGATGAATTGAACTCGCTCGCCCACGCCGAACGCGACAGCAGTCTTCGGAATTCATTCAGATTCCAGATTCCCTGCCGGACCGCACGCTCGTGCTTCATTTTCTGTCCCCCCAGAATCAGCCCCTTGGTGGACATCATGGGCATGTTGTCGTTGCAACCGTGGAACTTCAAATCGGGCTGAGCGGCTCCGGCATAGGTGCGGAACACCTGTTCCGTGTGCCAGCGGAGAACCTCCCGGGCCTCCGGTGTGAGACGGTCGTCGTATTCGGCATAGAGTCCCGCCGCGGTATTGGATAGAAAAACGTTGAAAAGTCTGCCGTCGGTCTCCTTCCCGATCTCGGTGGAAAACGCCTTGCCGCAGGAGAAGAAACGTCCGATCATCCGGTTGGCCAGCGCAATGTCCTCCTTCTCCCCCGTATAGAGCGCGGGAGCAATCCAGAACACCTCCCGCCACGGCGGATTGAACTGCGGAATCGTTGCGGAACCGTCGGGACGGACATACCGGCGGATCGCTTTTCTGGTTTCACGGAAAAACAGCTCCCGTCTGCGGCGGATCTCCGCCTCCTGAAGAATACTCATTTTCTCTCTCCAAACCGGTCTGCCGCATCCCGGATGATCTCCTCAATGCGTTTTTCCCCTGTGGTGTTTCTGGTGCCGCAGTGCCCCTTCTGCGAGTAAAGAATATTCTTTTTCCCCTTCAGAGAATTGTAGACGATGCAGACACCGGTCGACGGGCACGCCGTATCGGTCAGTCCGCTTGTCAGATGCGTTTCACAGCCGATGCGCCGCGCAAAATAGATGGAATCGAAATACCCCGCCGTCCGAATCGTCGCCGGATTGGAGGGGTCGATCAGACGCGGCCATCCCGGCTGACGCGCAGGCTTGTCCAGAATCCCCCCGTGATCGGAAAGCGCGGGATCGTTCGCAACACAGAGCGTGACATCCGGATCCAGTCCCGCCGCCGCCAGCGCCTGTCCTCCCCCCATGCTGTACCCGTAGACAATCAGATCCTTTCCGTTCCACTCAGGCAGACTCTTCACATACTCCAGCGCGCGCAGAAGACGCTGATGAATCCCCAGAAAATAACAGCTCTCACGGCTGGTCCGCCCCTGATGCTGATAGTCTTTCAGCGTCGTGTTGAACAGATTCCGGTAATAGGAATCCGGCTGTCCGTTCCGGATGCCGTGCACATTGAAGTCGAAAACGATCAGCCCCTTCCGCGGCCGGATGAGCGAACTCTTGTTCCCCGCCCCATGCAGATTCAGCAGAACCGGATACTGCTTCGCCTTCGCTCCCGCGGGCATGGTCAGATAGCCGCGCAGCGGATTCGTTCCGGGACAGGAGACCTCCACATCCCGACAGAGAAAGCCGGCCCGTCCGGAGGGGATCTCCCTGGAAACAATCCGCATTTTGTCTGCGCGCAGCAGCTGTTTTCTGCTCTCCCAGAAACGGTCGAAATCGGCGGGCTCCGGAATGTTCGTCTTCAGCTTCTCCGGATCAATCAGCGCACCGGTCAGAGACTGCACCTGCCGGCCCGTGCCCGGATCTTTCACGACGGCGCGGAACAGAAGCTGTCCGGGAGCCGTCACCGGGACGGAAACCGAATACGCCCTGCCGGAGGAACGGACCGTTTCCCGACGGATCCGTTCCGGGCCCCGGAACACCTCCACGTCAAACTCCGGCCCGGCTGCCGGCTTTCCCTTCGAAAGCAGAGCAAAGGAGCAGACAACCGTCTCCCCGCTCCGGAAAATCGCGTTCTCCCGGTTCAGCGAGGTGCGGAACGAATACTCCGCGGAGCTTGCAGCTCTCTTTCCGGCATTCGGAACGGTTCCCGCTTCCTCAATGCGGAAATCGTCCAGCCAGAGCGTCCCGCTGCCATCCGGAAGATTGAATCGGATCATCCCCCCGCGGTCGGTCGGACGGGTGGTGAACTCCTTCTGAAACAGCGTCCAGTCGAAGGTGCCGCTTTTCCGTGTGAAGATCAGCTCCCCCTTTTTGTCGATCCAGGGTTTTTCGGCCGAGGGCGACGCCTGAAGACCACCCCACGGCGCCTGCGTTCTGCTGGTAAAGGAAAGATTCTCTCCCTTGATCCGGAAGGAGATCCGATATTTCGTTCCCGGCTTCACCGGAAACGGCTGATAAAGAAGTTCGCTCGCCGATCCCGGAGAAAACACCAGCTTCACCGAGGATTTTCCCGAATATTTCACGTTCTCATCCCGGGAGAGCACGGTTTTGGATCCGGAGCATTTCCAGTTTTTCGGAGCAAGTCCTCCGGTGATTGTCATTTTGTCCGCATCGTTCCGCGGATAGGGGGCCCACTCTTCAAAATCTCCCGGAAGAAAAAGATTCGAGTCGGCAGCGGCGCAGGAAACGGCGGCCGCGGCAAGGGAGCAGCATACAAATTTCCAGTTCATTTCATTCTCCTCTTTGTTCTCATTTGGATTGACTTCCGACGACATTGAGCGTCTGGAAGCGGAAGCGATCCGGCAGTCCGGTCCGGGAAACGACCTTCAGCACCTGTTTTCCCCCGCGCAGGACCTCGGCTTCCGGCACGCACGCCTCCAGTTTTTTCAGCTCCGTGACTTTCCGGTATTCCGTGTTGACCGGATGGGTCACATCATACGAGCCCGCGTTCCAGAACGGATGGTTCCCATGATGATCCTTTTTCACGGGAACCAGAAGGAGCCATTCGCGAAGACCGGGCTGGACGTTGTTCCAGACGAACTCCTGACCGCCGAGCCGCACCCGCACATCGCCGGGCTGCTTCAGCAGGGTCACCACATGGACATAATCGGTCACCGGCGCGGAGGTCCAGCTCGGATTCGAAGCAAGACGGAACTCCTTGCGTTCCAGGGCGGCGTCCTTCAGATGTCTCCGATGGAAGAGAAAGATTTTCTCTTTCCGGATCTCCGGTTCCCTGCCGTTCCGGAACGTGTCGGCAAAATAGCGGTTGAGCTGAAGGAACGTATCCCCGCGGAAGTTCGACTCCAGAAGATGATGATCCTCGCCCATGTCGTTCCAGGACTGCACATAGACCGCGCCCGACTGGTATCGGATCGCATCGCGCCAGTCATCCAGAAGCTTGCAGGCGCCATACCCCTCCGTAATGTTTCCCGCATTGAGGTTCCGTCCGAAGTTCGCGCGGTAGTATCCGGGGGAGACACCCCAGCAGAGACGCTCGCCGCGCGCCTTCAGCGGAAGCAGAATGTTCCGCAGAAGCCTGTCGCCCCAGCCGCAGTGCACAAACCAGAGGGTGCTGATGTCGCCGAGACTCTCCCAGCCGCCGAACACATTGTGCGCACGGCTGTCCGTCAGGGAACAGATCAGATAGTAGTTCTCCCGTCCTCCGAGCGCCTTGAAAAAGGGCTCGTACTCCTTTGCAAGCAGAGGATATTTTGACATATCCGCTCCGAAGCAGAGAGCCGTTTTCCCATTCACCTTCAGGAAGGCGTCGGGGAATTCCTCCATCCACATCCGAAGCCGTCTTCCATGTTCCGCCGTGAAAAGATCCCGTGCCTCCTTCTGCCAGTCCCCGGGGAAGGTCCCCCACAGATCAAAGAGCACCTTCACCTTGTGAGTCTGTGCCGCCTGCATCATCAGCCGGAGCCCCTTGTTCCAGGGATTGTTCGCGGAAAGACACCCCGGATAGATCAGCAGTCCGAGCGCGTCAAGACCGCCGGCTTCCGCACAGTCAAGATCCCGACGAGCTGAATCAACGGTCTGCACATTCACATACGGCATCAGCCGTTCGGACCACCAGGTCCGCACCTTTTCCATCTGCGGCGGCCAGTTTGCGAAATCCTCCGTTTTCGTTCCCGGAAGATAGGAATCCGCAAATCCGGTCGGAATTCCCCCCAGCAGAAAACACTGCATCGCATGCGTAAAAACAAATTTCCGGTCGTTCGGTTTCTTCTGACGGAACTCCACCTTCAGCGGATAGACGGCAAGAGAAATCAGTTCCTCCATGCCCAGCTGATTTCCGGCCCTGGCCAGTTCGGAGGCCAGGAGCCTTCCGGACTCCTTTTTCGTCTGAAACACCAGATTCCAGCGCAGGAAATCTCCATCGACCAGAATCCCGCCGAACTGGTTGCGGGAAAGCCGTTCCCCCTGTCCACCGGAGGTCCCGAACCGGATCAGACGGTAATTCCCGTTCGGCAGCACCCGGAAACGCAGCGGTTCAATCCGGTCCCCGAGGGATCTCATGCCGGCGATCACCTTGTCGGCAATCCGCTCAAAGCCGCAGGCGCTGATCGCGAACCGGTTCGAGGAAACCGCTTTCAAGGCCGACTGTTCATCCATGCGGACGGCTCTGCTTTTCTCCCCGGCCTTGATCCCGAAGAGAAGCGGAATCTGAGGCGAAGGGACAATGGCCGTCACCGGAGTTCTGCCCGTTCCGGAACTTCCGGAGAGCTCCTCCCATGAGAGCTCTCCGCGCCAGAGTTTCCGCATGGTCTCCGGCGTGATTTCCGTCCTGTCCAGACGCTCCAGAAAGGGATTTCCCGTATTCGCGTACAGGAAGAAGCCGCGGGAGCAGACCGGAACCAGACTCATCCCCGGCAGCGGCCGTTCCGGCGCCATCGTCAGATATCCGAGCGTCTCCTTCCCGTCGGGATCCCGCATGTTCGCGGAGGCTCCCTGATTGTTGGAAACTTTCAGTTCAGGCGCCGGTTTCCCCGTCATCTTTTCATATTGATCGAGCAGTTTCCGGGCAACCGGATAGAGCGGCCAGCCGACCGTGATGTTCTCCGCATTCAAAGCGGCGGCCATCACCGTCAGAACGGAAATCAGAAGCGTTTTCCTTCTCATCAAAACAGTTCCTTTCTCTGTTGAAAATTCTGTGTCAGTCCGGGGTCTGGGGCTGATCGGGACAACCGTACTCAAACAGATTCCGCTTCGTCGCGGAAGCGCCAAGCGACTGAATGAAGGCACGGGCATTGCTTTCCACATGTCCGTCAAAATAGAGACAATTGAGTCTGCCGGTATGTTTGTAGGCGGGCGGATCCACGGCATAGTTGGGGAAGCTGTCGCGTCCGCTCTCGTCATGATCCAGAAGATTGGCCCCCCGGGAGGGCATCTTCAGCTGACGCAGAAAACGAAGCGGATGATTCGATTCCTGCTCCGCCGTGGCAAACCCGTTGAACAGTTTCCGGTTGATCTCATAGGAGACATAATACTCCTTCATGGAGTTCGTCGCATCCGCATGAATCCATTTCCGGTCGGAGGGACAGTGCAGAATGCCGCCTCTTTTCTTGATCTGGCTTTCCTTCAGGTAGTGCGGAAGAAGCTCCGGGGCGCGGAAAAATTCCCCGTTCGTGGTTTTCCACGGCAGGAGCGCGTCCGCATTGTCGCCGGTGTAGAGCGAGCAGGCCGTGCCGACCTGTTTCAGTTTGTTGACGCAGGAGATCGAATTGGCCGCCTCTCTGGCCTTGTTCAGCGCCGGTAGAAGCATCCCGGTCAAAATAGCCAGAATGGCGATTACGACCAGGAGCTCTATCAATGTGAAAAATTTCCCTTCCGATTTCCGTCCGGACGAAGTCCTCATGCCGCAGTTTCCTTTCCTTCTTGTCATGGTTGAATCATCTGTATCTGTTCCAGGGATCTTTGAATGATATGCGTTTTCTGTTCCGGTTTTCTGCCGTCCCTGCACCACGGGACCAGAAGCTCGCAGGCACGCTTCATCGCCAGCGGATTTGCCGAAGGAAGAAGAACGGCCGGACCGCTGATCTGAAAATGGAACCGGGTATCCTCCAGAAGAACAAGCGAAGAGAGAATTTCCGGGAAACGGGCGGTCAGTTTCCGGTAACTGGAAAAACCGGGAGCGAAAAACAACGTGTCCTTCCGCCGGATGTCCTCTCCGGAAAAGGGGGTCTGATCCCGGTAGCAGAATCTGTCGCTGTTGAGAAAGGGCATCACCTGCGCGCCGCGGGCATATCCCAGACCGACGGCATACTGCTGAATCCAGCGGTCAATCGGCGAATTGTCGATCCCGACGGAAACCAGACGATCCGTTTTCGGGAATCCCAGAATCACCGCCGGAAGCTGCGTCTCCTCCAGATACGAATACAGCGGAATCTCCCTGGTCATGGAAAAAATATTGGCGATCACACCGCTGATGATGCCCGATCCCGCCAGCTTCCGAACCTGCTCCACCTGTTCATATTCCGTCCTGTAAGGCATGTAAAGCATATAAAAGCCCTGTTCGGCCAGATGACGGGAACCGTCAATCAGCAGGTCGTTCAGATAGAAATTCAGGACCTCCGGTTCTCCCGGGGCCTCCTCCCGGAGAGAGAGAAGAATAATCGGCGACTTTCCGGTCACAACCGCCTGGGCCAGCAGATTCGGGGTATATCCAAGCCGTTTCGCGCAGGCCTTGATCTTTTCGGAGGTCTCGCCGCTGCACCGGTTCACCCGGTTCTTTCCGGAAAGCACCGCGGAAACCAGCGATACGGAAAATCCGCACTCCCGCGCGATCTCTTTTAATGACACCTTCTTTACCATCTGTCCCAATCCGAAATTTTTAGATAAAACGTTATATCTGTTTAAATTTTACCATATCCCATCCGAATTGTCAAGACGGGAAAGTGAAAAAAACCGGGAAAAAAGCAAAAATCCGACCGGATCGCGTCCCTGTTTTTTATTTCTCAGGAAGACCACTTGCGCTGTCCCCCGGAGGTTTTCTCTTTTTCCTATTACACTATATACTATATTAAAAAATGTAGTAGATGTCAAGAGGGAAAATGGGAAAAAGAGAGAAAAAGGGGTCTGCGGCGCATGAGCGCGGTTTCCCGTTTTTCCGGAAGGGAGACGCGGAAAGGGAGAATCCGCTCCGGAACAGAGAGGAGGGGAACCAGAAGGGAAAGGGAAAGGAGAAACGCTTCGATGAGAAGAAAAGCGGTCCGTTTTTCAGACAGACCGCACTTCCCCGGTTCGATTCCGTCCGGACCCGAACCAGAAATAGAGCAGCAGCCCCATCAGCAGCACTCTGGACAGAGGCATTGCCATCCAGACGCCGTTCATCCCGAACCAGAGCGGCAGAGTGAAAATGCAGAGCGGCAAAGCCAGAAAGGAGTCTCCGTAAATCAGCCATGAGGCTTTTCCGATGTTCCCCGTCGCCTGATAGTAGAACGCGGCGACCCGGACGACTCCCAGAAGCAGGAATGCCGGTGCGGAAATCAGAATTCCCTCCTGAGCAAGCGTCCGTGCCTCGCCGGAAACGACCCCCATCCAGCCGGGGATGACCTTGTGCATGGCAAAGGAAAAGAACATCAGAACAATGCCGGAAGCAAAGGCGAACCAGTAGCCGTACCTGCCGAATCGGTTCTGCCGGTTCCGGTCCCCGGCCCCATACATGGCGGCGGAAAGCGGCTGGACTCCTCCCGCGATGCCGGTCATGAACATGGACCCGAGCGCCTCCAGAGATGAGAGAACCGTATACGCCGCAAGACCGTCGATGCCCGCATAGCGGAGCGACTGCGCATTGTGCATGTACAGCATCGCAATGATGGAGAGCATATTGCCGAAAATCGGAAGGCCGGTCAGAAGAATGTCCCGGATCATGCGGAGATCCGGTTTCAGCGCGCCGGCGGAGAAGCGAAGTTTCGTCAGGGGCGACAGAAAATAGAGCACGCCGAGCAGCGATGCCGCCGTCTGACTCACCACGGTGGCAATGGCCGCTCCGACCGCGCCGTATCCGAAAAGAAACACGAACACCCAGTCCAGAAGAATATTTCCAAGCAGTCCGGTCACCATCAGGATCATGGACAGGGTCGGGTGTCCGTCGTTGCGGATCACCTCAAGGCACATGGACATGAAGATGGATACGAACACCCCTCCCGTCAGAATCCGGGAATAGTTGAGGGAAACCGGCATCAGCTCCTCGGTGGCTCCGAGAACGCTCAGAATGGGCCGAAGGAACGGAAACGTCAAAGCCGTCAGCAGCAGACTCCAGGCCATCACCAGAAACAGGGTCTGTGCAAAAAAGCGCTGTCCGAGCTTTTCGTTTTTCGCCCCGTGACTCTGCGCAATCAGCACGGCGCCTCCAGAACCGACCAGAAAACCGAACGCCTGAAGCAGCATCACCAGCGGCCAGGTGACCGCGGTTGCCGCCAGCGCGTTTTCCCCGCCCGAAAGCCCGATGAAAATGGCGTCGACAATGGAGAACGATCCTCCGATCACCGCCCCGAACACGGATGGTGCCACATACTTCCAGAAGAGAAAAAGATCATGTTTCCTCATTGCCGTCTCCCGGATTCAGCGCCCGGTGAAACGTCCGGGCATAAAAGTCGAGCGCCTCCACGAAATCCGGGGAAAAGCGGGCGATTGTTTCCGCCATGGCCTTCTCCTCCGCTGCATGGATTTCCGCCAGAATCAGGCGGGCGAACTCTCGTCCTTTCGGTGTGAAGCGAAGACGGCATTCGCGCCGTTTTCCCGGAATCGGCTCCAATGTGATATATCCGGCACTCCGGCATTCGGAGACAATGGTGTTGATCGTCGAAAGCGGAAGCAGCCACTCATTGTGCAGTTTGCTCTGGGAAAGGTTCTCCTCATTGGCAAGCGCATACAGCAGAATGACAATATTCGGCTTGACCGCCATCGAGCGGCCTTTCACCAGATAGGTATGATCGATGCGGTTGGTCGCATCCACCAGCATTTTGATTTTCGAACGCATCGGAAATCCTCGCCTTTCTTAATTTACGAATTCGGATTTTAATATAACTACGAATTCGGATTTTTCAAGTATTTTCTGAAGAAAAAGTTCTGTCGGAAAGCGGGAAGGAATCTCGGGATGGCGTTGACGGCGGAGAAAGCCACCTTTGTTTCATGAGTCATTGCGGGGAATGCGGATTCGTCCCGCGTTCACAAACGTCTCCGGAAGAGAAACAAAAACAGGAATTTTCAGGAATAAAGCAAAAAAACTTCCGGCTCGTCGATTTTCCGGAACAACAGCTTCAGCTGCGTGCAGCAGCCGCAATTCTCAATGCCGCCGCGGAGCAATTCCAGCCGGATTGGAGGGGACAATCTCCTTATGCCCGCTCCGATCTCCGGGAAAGAAGATGCAGCCGTCGCCGTTCGAATACCGCGACTTCTTCTCCCGGGACGCTGGATTTCCCGAAGAAACGGATTAGACCCGCCGGCATGATCCGTCCCCCGGCATTCATCGGCAAGAGAGGGAAAATCAATGTTCCATCCGCGGAAACGATGTCCGCATCCGATCGGAGAAGGGAAGCTGTTCTTTTCCCTCCGTCCACAACCCACCTCTCCTTTGCCGGAGTTCCCGAAGTCCGGCAAAGGCGGTCGGGATCCCCGAATGGATCAAGCGGATGATGCCTTTCCGCGCCGAAACCGTCATTGAAACACAGAAAGCAGAGGAATACAGCTCTCCGCATCGGCTGCCCGCCATGAAACTGAATAATCGGCGCGGATCTGACAAAGCAAAGAACCGGCATTCCGGCAGACCGGGTCGGGAAAGAACATCCGGCTGCCGGGGCGGTTTCATGCACTTGAAAATGCAGGAAAGATATTGATCGCTCTTCCCGTAGGAAAACCTGTTCAAAGGAAATCCGCACTTTTCAGAGGCGCATCATGTCGCGGGGAATCCCCGGGTTCAAGCGGTCACGCCGAATCCGCGGCAAAGGAGATCCAGCGGAGTCAGCGGATGACTCCTCTCCGTCAGCACGCTGCAAATGCCTTTTCCATCCGGGGCGACATGAGTGATGGTTTCAAAAATTGCGTTCCCGCGGAACTTGTGCTTCCGCCATTTCAGGGTTGAGCCGACCAGTTCCGGCAGCTGCTCTTCCCGGAAAAGATAGGAGGAGGGCTTCCGCGGCAGGGTGTTTTCGATCCGGCTGCGCAATGCGGAATAATGTCTGATTCTGCAAGTCAGGCGTCTTCGTTTTTCCTCGGTCTCTTCCGGAGAATATCCCGGACGACCCGCGGCCCTCAGCCGCAAGGCCTCCACAAACCCTTGCGGCTCGCCCCTTTCGAGTGAATGGAGTTTGCCGGACATCCAGGCAATCCGGCGCTCACAGACGGCCCAATTGCGGACAGCGGGGGGAACATTCGGTGTACAGATCATGTTACGTCAACCTTTCCATAGGATAGACGCATCAAGAGGCAATGACGGCCGCACGGACCATCCGAGTAATTTTTTTGCTTTTTCAAGCCGCATCCGTCCGGACAACCCTGCCCGGACAAGTTCACCGTGGGTACTCGACCTCGGTTGACAGACACCATTCTGATGTCACTCCTGATGCAAATTCTCCTGTAATTTACATTGGAAGGAGGGAAAGTCAAATCCGGAAGGCAAAAAACTCCGAACAATCTCCCCGGTCCGCGTTCCGGCGGACTCCCCCGGAACGGACGCAAAAACCGGGAAAGCTCCGGACGAATCCGGATCTTTCCGCTTCGGCAAACGGAGAACACGCCATCGGAGGGGAGGCGCTCTCGAGATTCTCCTGTCACTTGTTTGCGTCTTTCCTCTGCGGAGGAACGATTCTGTATTTGTCTCTCCAGTCGGCATGCGCCTCGTTTGCGGGAATCATGCGAATGAATTTCAAAGGGGAGAAGCCTTCGCACCAGGTCAGTTCGAGTCCGTTTCTGCGAACATACTCCCCGTCATAGCAGCCGAGACGCATGGAACTGACGGGATCGTCAAGGAACCATTTTCCATTTGGAAGATTCGGAACGGGAAGGGTAAACGTTCCGGGTTTCTCATTGTAGACCATGACATAGTGACGATTCAAGCGGCGGTTGCGTCCCTCCAGAAAATAACGGAGAGGATTTTTCTTCCAGGGATTTGCAGCGCCCGCCCACTCCGCTGCCCGATCCATCATGCCGGAGAGACGTCCGGAACTCATATCGGGAGTTCCCCAGAAGACCAGGACTTCCCCTTTCCCGACACGATGGAGCGAAAGAGCCGCTCCCCCGTCCGCGAAACGGGCCAGCACCGTTCCATTGGGTTTCACCCCGGGATAGAAGCCGAAATAGTCGGTTTCAGGAATCCAGCGGTAGGGATATTTCCAGAATTCGCGCAGAACGGCTCGGCTGTTCAGCTGAGCGTGGAAGGAATCGCCCGTCTGGAACCGGATTTCCGAACCTTCAGCGAAGAGCGGATTTCCGGCTTCGGCACGGGCCGTAACCCGCAATCCGCTCCGCTGGTAAGCGCTCTCCGGCGGACGGATTCCGAATTTCTTCAAGAGCTGAAAGGGCTCGTCTCCCAGTTCCGGAACAAATTTTCCCGTGTTGGCCGAGAGGATCATTCTGGCGCCGCCGCGCACCGCGCGACTGTACAGTTCGAGCGTCTCCAGCCGGAGAACCTCATCCAGGAGATTGGGAACAATCAGCTTGTAATTTGCCAGTTTCTCCGGCACCAGGGTTTCATGGGGAACGGAATCGGCCTCCAGCAGTTCGAACCACCGTTTCAAATCATCCAGCCTTGCGTGAAAGGTAGTCCGGTGCTTGGTATAAAGCGTGGCCGGATCCTGATACACGGCAATCTCCTTTTCCGGGGAGCAGAGTTCCATTTCATAGACCTCGTTCAGAATCGGCTTGAATTTCTCCATGGCGTCGAAGGCGCGGAATCCGCCGTAGAAATCAGTCAGTTTCAGCGTTTTATACGGCATGTAATAGATATGCAGATTGGCTCCTCCGCCCGCGGCCTGAGCGGTCATCACCCAGACCGACCAGTCGAGCACCCATCCTTTTTTCGCGGGATCCCCATAGGCGGCCCAGTTGTGCGGATGATGCGGCTCCGTAATCCAGCCGACCCGATCCTTGTTCCATGCGTCGAGATAGGCCCCGAGATCGTGGGCATAATGATTGCCGCCGTTGTGGGCGTAATCCAGACGGCTCCCGAGCTCCCTTGCGAACACGGCGGGCGAACCATAGGCGATCGTCACGCGCTGATCGTCGTAGGAACGGATGGAGTCGACCGCCCGTTTCATCCAGAGACCGTTGAGCGAGGCCTTGAAGCTCTGAAAATCCACCCATTCCATCCGGAGATCGGGCCGCATACCGCTACGGAAATCCGGCATGGGGGGAAAAATCTCGTTCCAGCTCCGGAAGTTCCGTTTCCATCTCCGGTTGAGTTCCGCGAGAGACCAGCGTTCCTTCAGCCACTCCCGGAATCCCTGTTCAGAGGCGGAATCGTATCCGGTCAGCGTTCCGTTCCAGGGCTGATCGACCACAGTCCATTCGCCGCCCGGCTGCATGATGTAATACCCCTCGAACGCGGTATGATTCCGGTAGCGGAGATACAACGCCCGATAGGCATCCAGCCAGAGCTTCTGTGTTCCGGGATCGGTCACCGCATAAGCGCCGTAAAAGGGATGTCCCGGCGCGATCATGCCGTCATATCCGTACTGACGGGAATATTTGGGCCAGCGGTACAAATTGGCCCCGTGCTTGTCCGCATGAGCGAAGCGGACCGTGATCTTGCATCCGGCGTCCGCCGCGGCATCCATAAAATGATCCAGCAGCGTAAAATGGAACACGCCGGGAAGGACCTCGAAATCCACCAGATCCATCATGACGGTCACATGCGGCGTCAGCGAACTGGATTCGGCCAGATACTCCCGGAAATGCGCCAGAGCCTCGCGTTCCGTCCTCACCCCCCTCGGGATATAGGTGGTGCGGTGATAGGGACGTTTTTTGACTTCCCGCCGGTCCGGCAGGCTCCCGACGCGGTCATGTCCGCGGGAAAAATCGGTTTTGAAGCCGAAATAATAGATCCGGGAATCGACAATCCGCTTTCCATCGCGGACCTCAAGCTGAAGCCGATAGATATCGCGCTGCGCCGAAGTCTTCGGAACAATCTTCAGCGAATGGAAGGCGTCGTTTTCAAAGGTCAGAGGAATCGAGCCCTTGTCAAGCAGATCGGGGTACTCATATGCCAGAAGTTTCCAGTCGACAACAAGACTCTTTTTGCCGCGCGGAAAGACCCTCAGTTCCACTTCCGCCGGTTCCGGACGCGTGTAGACGCCGCATGTCCGATGATCGGGATTGATCCGGAGATGACCGATTCCGGGCGCCCGTTTCGTATCCACATACCGCACAGGGGTCCGGTCCGGATTGTTCCGAACCTGCTGCCGCATGGAGCCGCCGCCCGCGATCGTCCCGTCGGAACGCACGATCTGATATTCCATCCAGTAGTTGTCGTCGGGCCCGAGCGTGAACTCGATTTTCTGCTTCCGGCTGGCCAGATTTTCCGGATCGAACCGCAAGCGGCGGCTGAGCTCGGAAAGAGGCCTTCCCTGAAAGCGGTTTTGAACCTGCAATGAGAACAGGAACTCCCCTTTCTCCTTCAGAAAGCTGTCCGCATAGGCAAAAGGAGAAGCATAGGCGATTTTTCTACCGGGAAAAGAGAAGTCTCCGAGCGCGATCGACCCCCTGACCGGAAGTTTCTTCTCCGCCGCCGGATTGTTCGCGGTGTATCGCCGCAGCGTCAACCGGAATCCGAGGAACTCCAGGGATCCATCCGGACGGAAATTCTTCGGGGTTCCGACGACGTCAAACACATCCTTGGTCGCCGCGCCTGCCTCTCCCGCGAAAAATCCGGGAGTCATATAGCGTCCCCATCCGGAGCGTCCTCCGGAATTCAGATGCGGAAACGGAAGCGTCTGATACAGAAACAACTCCCCCTCTGCGTCACGGATCAGCGGGCGGAGTTTGATTTCCGCTGTCGGTTTTTGAAGCAGAAGAATACTCTCATGCAGCACCCGTTCCGTCTCCGGGGAAAGCCGGATCGGCTCCTTCAGCAGCAGATCCGCGAATCCCAGATAGAACACCTGATGCCCGCTGAGTGTGAGTTCTCCGGGAACGATGTCGAAATCAAGACGCAGAACGCCGTCCTGCTCCACCGGACTCAGAGAGGCCTTCTCTCCGGAGACCGTTTTCCACTTTGAAAGGGGAAGCGGCGATTCCGCCGGCAGTTCCGCGCAGAACAGCAGAAGGCCGCAGAAAGCCATCCAAACTTTTCTCAACATAAAAAACTCCTTGGTTAGTTTTCCTTGATTTTCTCAATCCGGTAGACAACAACCTGCCGCGGATTCAAAAGGAAGACGAGTCCTTCCTTCCGCAGGCTCGCAGCCGTGAACCGTGCGTCTTCCTTCTTTCCCCCGATGAGTTCCCGGATCCGGTAGCGGCCCTCCGGCAGGGAGCTGAGACGGATCCGGGAGCGCAGATTCTCTTTTTTTCCGTCATTCATCGCCAGAAGGTACCAGACCTCGCCCTTGCGCAGGAAATGGGTCAGCACCCGTCTGTTGTCCGCTTCGAGGGGCAGTCCGGCTCCCGCCTCCAGAGCAATTTTCCGAAGGAACGATTCGCTCTCCGGATGCTGGAATCCGAGCGGGATGTATTCCCCGAGCCAGAGGACGTAGATTTTTCCCTTTCCGAAAGATTTCACACTCAAAGCCGGAGTTTTGCGCAGATCCGTCATCCGCATCAGGACCTCGCCGCAGTCGTCGGGCGCCATAAACGGAGTGCGGACACGGGTTTTCATTTTCCCGACCGATTTTCCCCAGCGGCTGCCGGGTTCCGCATCCATCGAGGCGTACCAGCTTCGGGGCAGTTCTCCGCGCGGTACAGGAAAGCCGGCCATGCGAAGCAGAACCCAGTCTTCGCCTTCCTTTTCAATGACATGGCGTCCTGTATCGGCGGTCATGAACAGCGTTCCTCCGTTTCGCGCATACTCCAGCAGCGCGCGGCAGTCCTTTTCCGCCAGCAGCTTCATGGAGGGGGAGGCGACCGTCAGTTTTGCCTGTTTCCACTCCTCCGTCACGTTGGAGAAGAAGGGAACCTGCGACTGCATCAGGAAAAGAGTATACCACTCGCCGAACTGCATCCCGCCGCAGTTGACCGTCTGCCCCCGGGTGAGCGACCCCTCGAAATCGGCATATCCCGCAACCTCCCGGCAGGCGGAAACGGCCCCGCGAAGCTCCCGCCAGATCGGCAGGAAGCGTTCAAACCGCTCCAGTCCCTGCGGCGGCTTCCGGATCTCCTCGAACCGGGCCCCCTGACCGATGAACATCTTGCAATGGGAATTGGCTCCCCCTCCCGCCATCATGTTGAAGAGGGAGACATCCAGCCGGGTCGGGAACTCCCTCCCCTCCCAGAAGGAGCAGGTGATCTCCTCCGCACGCTGCGGGATCTTCACATCCGCCCAGATTGTCATGGCGTATCCGCGCGAGGGAACCGCGCAGCCGCCGTTCGCGGAAATCAGATGATACCGGGTCAGTTCCGGAAGACGGTTCAGAATCAATCCGTCTCCGTAGATCATGATGATCCGGTGAGGATCCGCCTCCCGGATGCTCCTCACGCACTCCGCGATGAAATCATGAATCGCGCTTCGACGGAAGAGCAGCCAGTCCCGACGGAAAACCAGGGAGGCGGGTTTGCCGACCACAGGCGGCTCCAGCGCGGAAAAAGAGGAAAATGCGGTCCGCCACGCACGGTTCGCGTTTTCGATGGTCCGATACTGTTTTTCTGCGGCGGCGCGGAAGTTCCGTCTGGTCCAGGAGTCGAACCCCTCGTACCAGTCCGCCCAGGGGGCCTCCCCCGAATGTTCGCTGATGTAGAAGTAGCCGAGCAGGGCAGGATGATTGCGCACATGCAGCGTCATGGCGCGCAAAAACTTCAGGGCGCGCTCCTTCAGGTACGGGACCTGAAAGATGTTCTGCCGTCCTCCGTGAAAAAGATAGACACTGTGCCCGAAACGTTTTCCCTCCGCATTCTGCGTATAGAACGCCGGCATCCACTCGGGTGTGAAAAAAGGAGCCATGGTCACGAAGGCGCGAAGTCCGCGCTTTGCCGCCTCGTCGAGAATCTCATCAATCACGGAAAAATCATAGATTCCGGGCAGAGGTTCGAGCATCGGCCAGGAGGTCTGAATTTCAAACTCCCGGGTATTTCCCGCCCGAACCATTTCATCCATCAGGCGCGTGTAGTAATAGACGGTGCGGGCCTTGTCGTGAATCATCGGGGCAAAGAGAGCGAGAGGTCTTTTCCCGTCGCGGACCTCCAGTGCGGACGGCACTCCCGGAGGAAGACGCATCGGAGCGGTCTCCTCCCGGAACTCCCGTCCGATCATCCGTTCGAGCCGGTCCCGGGTCCATCGACCTTCCCGGAGTTCCACCACCGCGAGATACGCACCGGGGGGAAGCGCGTTCAGATCCACCTCAAAGGATGCGGGAGTCCCCTGTACCGGATATTCCTTCTGAAGAAGCGTCTTTCCGCTCTGGCGTTTCACGGTCAGAACCGCGGTCATGCCGCTCCCGTCGAAGACGCGGAAGCGGAGAATCCAGGGTTCCTCCGGTTTCCAGATGAGTCCGGGTCTGTCATACGCGATGCGGATCTGGCTCTTTCCAATCCGGTCCGAGGGGGGGATCGGGGAGTGCTTTTGCGGCGGTTCTCCTTTCAGAACGGTATACCGGAATTCCAGTTCCTTTGTTGCGCTTGGGCCCCCCTCCCGGAAACTGGAACGCATTTTGGCACGCAGAAAATAAGTTCCCTCGTTCCGGACCGGAATGCGGATCGGGTCGCGCCGAAGCTGGACGCGGAGCGGAATGGAGGAGCTGGAAGGATCCACCTTCCAGGTCCGGCTTCCGGTGAGAAAGGGCTGCCCCTCGTAGCGGTCGCGCAGTTCCCAGTCCAGATGATAGGTGCCGCCCCATCCGTGAAGAACGTCCGTGGCGTAGAGGAGCGAATCCCCGTCGGCCGTCCCGTAGAATTCACGTCCTTTGAAGAGATAATAAAACGGCTCGTTCTTGTGATTGGCATCGGAAAGACGGAAGTTGCGCAGATACAGTTTCGCATGTTTGGTTTTCGCGGCTTCCGGACTCAGTTCAAAACCGAGCACTTTCAAAGGAGGAAGCGGTTTCGCATGGGTCCGGAGGATCGGCTCCCAGGTGCCGCGTCTCTGGTCCTGCATCCCGGGGACGCGAGTGCGGACCTCGCCGATCCCCCAGAGTCCGCCCCGGAACACTCCGCCGAGAAAATTTCCGTTCCGAATGGTGCCGAAGGAATCCGTCGGATAGCGGAAGGTGTTGCCGGCGGAATCCTCGGCAATCAGATGGAGCAGCGTCGGATAGATGTCCGTCAGCAGGGCATCGAAAAAAAGTTCACTTCCGGCAGGAACGGGGAGCGGATTTTTCAGGAGAATCCGCTGCGGAGAACTCTCACGAGTCACCTCCAGCTGAAACACAACGGACCCGTCCTGTCCGGAAACGGGCAGGAGCGCCGGATTCGACGATCGCCACATCTCCGCCCGTCCCAGCTGCGGCAGCGGAGTCATCCGCGCCTTTTCCGCTCCCGGCAGAACAAATCCGGCAACAGACAGAAGCACAACGGCCAGCCACTCTGATCTCATCTTATTCATCCTTTCTCGTTTTATGCGGAACAGTCCCGTTTTCCGGTCTGCCGACGACCCGGTTCACCAGGGAGCCGGATGGGGCGTGTCTTCTCCGAGCGGCGTGGAACCGCCCCAGAGATCATTGGTTTCCGGAACCGTTCCACGTTTTCTGGTCTCCGCGTGAAAATCGACAAACAGCAGAGGAGAGGTCATTCCGCCGTTGTGAACCCATGCCATGAACTGGGAATAGGATTCGGGTTCGGGACGCCCGATCAATCCCCGCTCGTGTTCCGATTCCCCGAACAGAAAACGCGAAGAAGGACGTTTCAGCGAATTCATCCGTTTGATATGCAGGGGATTCGCTGAGTCGGGATCGCGCAGGGAACGGTCGACATGGACGTTGTATCCGTAGGTTCCTCCCCGCCGCCAGATGTTATTGCTCCAGGGATATGCCTCCCCGGACGAAAAGCGCTTTCTGTTCAGCATCACGGAGCAGATGGCCGGACTTTTCTGATCGCGCTCGCGCACCGGAGAATTTCTCATCGGTCCCGGAATGTATTTGCTGTAAATCAGGATCGGAAAAGGAACCGTCTCATAGGTTTCGCTGCCGAAGTCCAGACATGGGTTCAGGGAGGAAATGTAGGTCGGAGTCGGCAGATAATCGTTGAAATCCCCCATGTAGCTGGAAGATGCCTGGCCAAGCTGACGCAAGTTCGAAATGCAGGCTGCCGTGTTCGCCGTCTCCCGCGCCCGGCTCAGAGACGGAAGCAGAATCGCTGAAAGAATTGAAATGATTGCAATCACCACCAACAGCTCTATCAATGTAAAATGTTTCATCCGAAAAAATCCTTTCCTTTGAAATTCCCGCTATGCAAAGCAGCCTTCGTTCCGGGCTGCGGCGAAACAGAAGGAACACCTGGAAACCTCCCGGCACCCGATGCGTACCGCACATCGGACGGGACCTCGTCTTTCTCCGGAGAGAAGGCGTCAATTTCGTTTTTTCCCGCAACAGGAAATGGAATGTTTCTTTTACGCATATTTTCTTTCCCGTTTCTGCGGATCCGAATCCGCCAGCTCCTCCCGGAAAAGCGGAGAGACATAAATTTGAGGCTCCATTCTGCCGGAAACGCGGAATTCATCGATCTTCCGGACGGCACGTTCCACAATGTCGCGGATGTCGTATCCGATATTGCAGACCGGCAGGGAATCCACCGCCTGCGGGAGCCAGTTGTAATGAGAGACGATCGTGAATTCTCCGGGGAGACGCACCCCTTTTTCGACGGCGCCCCGCACGACATGGCTTGTCAGGTTGTCGTCTCCGATGAAGATGCCGTCGGGCCTCTCCTTTTCCGGCAGGGAAAGGAGCAGCGCCGTAATCTGCTCGGCCAGCTCCGCCACCTCCATCCGGAAGACGAAGTTCCAGGCGGGCGGAGAATAGAGTCCCCGCTTCCGCACCTCCTCCCGGAACGTCTGAGCAATTTCGGAATCCCGCCCGTTCAGCATCACCGGGATTTTCCGGCAGGAACGTTTCTGCATGAAATCCAGGGCGCGACAGACAAGAGCACGGTTATCCAGAACAATCCGGCACTCCCAGGCAAGACGGGGGAAAAACTCCCCCGCGGAAACCAGCGGCAGTTCCGGATGCCCCTTCAGAATGTTCTGCAAATCGCCGAAATCCGGGCTCACGGGAAGAATCAGCCCCGCAAGGCGCGACTCTTCAATATCGGAGATCAGACGCGACAGCTCCTCCGATGATTTCGAGAGATTCCAATAGACCGCCAGCTCCCTCCCCTGCGCACAACAGATCTGCCGGGCCGCATCCAGCAGTCCCTGCCAGAACCGCGTACAGAACCCCTCTTCATATGGAAACAGGATGCCGATCCGGCAGAGAAACGGATGACGCGGATTGACAAAGATCCCCTGCCGTTCACGGGCCAGCACAAACCCCTCCGTTTTCAGTGCCCGCATCACCTGCTGAAGAGTCAGACGGCTTACCCGGAAACGGATCTCAAGTTCATCATATGTGGGAAGTTTCTCCCCCGCTTTCCACGCCCCCGAAACAATCTGATCCTTTACGGCACGCACCACCTGTTTCCATTTTGGAAGCTCTTCTGGCATTTCAAAAACAACTCCTGTGTTAATACTAATTACATTATAACATACACAGCGATTTTTGTCAACCCCCTGTCTTCGAAAAACTGGAAAATTTCCAGCTCAGCAAGCGGATCAGATGTCTGCACCGATCCTGCGGCAGACCGGCCAGGAGACAAAACGCCCTCTTCCTATTTCATGAAACGATGCCTTCTCCCTCCAGCACCGGAAATCCGAAGAGTCTCCTGACACGCTCCTTTTCCGGAGCGGATTTTTTCCCGAAGAGTCCAGTTCAGGGGGTTGACAAAATCAGGAAATCTGCTATTATTTAAAATAATGTATAATTTTTTAGACATTAATCTTAAAAACAGAAGAGCGGCGATGGGAGAGAAAAAACAGATCCTGCGGACAGAGCCCGTCAAACAGTTCTTGATCCAAAGCGCAATAAAAGCGGGAAAGGAACAACTCCGTCTGATGGAGGAGATGGAACTGTGCAGAAAATTCGGCGTCTCCCGAGGAACGGTACGTCAGGCAATCGAAGAGACGATCCGTCTGGGATACACCACGCGTCTTCCCAAACGCCGCGGACTTTTTTCGGTTCCCGGAAACAGCCGCATTTCGGAAAAGAGCAGAATGATCGCACTCCTGTATGGCTGTCAGGACTTCTTCGTGGTACCGCAGTGGGACATGGCGATGATTTCCGGTTTTCTGGATGAATTGAGTCTGTCCGACAACTCCAATGTCTGTATTCCCAGAATGAACAAAATCACGCAGGAAACCCTCCTCTCGCTGGAAATGGACGCTCTGGCATGGTTCCATCCCCCCGAGGAGTATGCGCCGCTGATCCGCAATCTGATCGGACAGGGATATCCCATCGTCGCTGTACCGTTTCTCTATTCCGACGCCTATCATGAGGATTCCGAACACTATATTTTTGTGGAGTATCAGGGGGCGGCCAGAAAACGCGCGGAACTCCTGGCTCAGAACCACTGCCGCAATCTCCTGATCTGCGGCGGAAGTCCTCTCTCCATCCGTCTGCTGGAAAAGGAGTTCCGCAAAACTCCCCTGGCGGAAAATGTCTTTACTTCCGATGGACCCCTCTCTTCCCTGCAGACTATCCTCCGGAACGAAACGATTGATGCCATCTTTTCCTTTGGCGGAATTTCCCTCTATCAAACCGTAATACAGGCGGTCCGGGCCCTTCCCGATCCGCGGAAAATCCTCATCCAGATTGATCCGGGCATCACGGAAAGATCGCTGATCAACCAGAATCCCGATCTGCGCATTCTGACCGGGGATCTCGACTCGCTTATCTGCAGCCGCGCACGGGACGTCGGAACAAAAACCGCGCTCCGATTAAAAGACATTTTGAAAAAAAGAGAGGTGGAAAGAAAATGAGACAGCCGGATCCAAGTTTTACATTAATAGAACTTCTGATCGTGATTGCAGTTATTGCAATTCTTTCTTCCCTTCTTCTTCCTTCCCTGAATTCCTCCGTACGGAAAGCGCTGGCCATCAGCTGTGCATCCAACATGAAGTCAATCGGGAGCGCGGAGCACATGTATCTCGGAGATTTCGACTATGTCGTTCCATACAATTACAAACCGCGGGAAAATGGAAGCGTTTCCCCGGAGGTCCCGTTCACCAATGCGTTGAATGGTGGAATCGGAGATCGGAGATCAGCAGGACCCTACGGAGTTTATTTTCAGTCTGGAATCGGAAAGGGTGGAACTTATAAATGTCCGGCGGAAAAACGGGAACCGAACTTCGGTCCCGTCGGGGTCTGGCCTCATGGTCACTACGGCGCCAACACCAATCTGCATGCCCACCTGATCCCGTCCAGCGAGGAGGAGTGGACGGAAATGAGAACGAAGTTCCGGAAAAGCAGTTTCTCTCTTCAGCCGGGCAGCACAATCAGTTTCGGCGATATCGGACTGCTCTACAAAAACGGGGCTATTGAGGTCAATCCATGTCGGGACGCGGTCTCCACCATTTCCTATTTCAACTATCGGCACGGAGTCGGGGATTCGCGCGAAATGAGCGCGAAGAGTCTCGGGGATGACAGCATGCCGCCGGGAATGTTCCCGAAGGGCACCGCCACGATCCTCTATTTCGACGGTCATACCGCTTTCCGAACCGCCGACTCCCTGTATTTCCTTCCGGAACCCCCGCTCTATCCGGGAACCAACCGTTATTCAAGGGCCCTTGTTCAGGGACTTCAGAAACAGTAAAGGAGAAAACTATGTCTTGGTTGAACATCAGCATGATGGGTGTCATGGCTCTTCTGTGTTCCTCATACACCGTTTTCGGCGCTCAGGTCTGCCATTTTGACTCGCCCGGGGAGATTGCGGACTTTCTGAAACGGAAGAATCCGGAAGCATATTTTGAATCCGGGAAGAAGGCCGCGGGCGCAGGATCGCTGAAAGCCTCCGGTCTTTCGCGCACGTTCCGGCCGGAAGAGAAAATTTCCAAAGTCTCATTTTTTATTTACGACGATACGTTTTCCGCACGGAAAACAGAATTGAACACGCTTCAGTTCCAGTTTGCCGGAACCGACAACAGCAAGGAGCGGATCTCCCGCTGGCAGCTGATCAAAGCGAAGTCCGGCTGGCAGCTGCGGTATACGGAAGCGAACGGAATCCGACGTTTTTTCCGTCTGACCGAAGCGCCGTCTCACGGAGGCTGGCTCCGGGTGGATATCGTAAGATGCGGGACCGGAAAGGCAAACTGGATCATTGCCCTGGACGGGCATGAAATCGTCCGGACCTATGAACCCTACGACCGGCTCCATTCCATCGGATGCAGCGGATTCCCGTTCTATGACGAATTCCGCGCGGATTCCGACAACACCTTCCGTCCCGGCGCCGTCGCCGCAATTTTTCCGTCCAACCGCTACGGCTCCGTTCTCCTGAAGCCCGGGGAAAAACTGACCGTTCCCCTCAAGGCCGGACGCAAACTGGAAGCGGGAGAGATCATAACGCTGAATCTGCTGAACGGCCGTTCGGAAACGGTCCGGACCACCAGCGGAATCCCGGCTCTGCGAAACGGGGTATGGAACATGACTCTGGAAACGCCTCCGCGTTCGGGCCTCTATACTCTGGAGACCCGCACCGGACGGAAAGGAGAGGCTCCGGAAGTCACGCGCCGCAGCATGGATCTTCAATTTCTGAATCCCGCCTTCCGGAATTCCGCGGCAGAGGCACCGATCCGTCTTTCGGACGCCTGCTGGGAATTCCTTCCGCTGGGCTCGTTCAATCCCCGCATCCATCCTCTGACCCTTCAGGAGCCGGAAAAAGGGATTTTCCGGATACCGGAGCATGTCCCGGCAGACTGGAACTCCGCAAAATCAATACGCGGAGAATGGATGAACCTGACAGATCATTTTAAGATCGGACAGAGCTGGTATGCGGGATGGTATCGGCAGAGAACACCTCTTCCCCGCGAGTGGAAGGGGAAACGGGTCCGGATCCTGATCGACGATCCGCAGACGATCGCAACACTCTTCTTCAACGGCCGCAAATCCGGCACACTGGAGTGGCCGGGCGGAGTTCTGGATGTCACCGAAGCCGTCCGTCCGGGGGAAGAAAATGAGATTGCCATTCATGTACAGGCGAATCCGCTTCATGGGTATTACAAGGCGGCACGGGAGATTCTGGGGAGCAGTTTCCGCCCACTGCTGCCCGCCTGGCGCGGACTGCCGGGGGATGTGGTGCTTTTCCCCGAATCGCGGAGCGCTTCTCTGGAACACGTCTCCATCCGGCCCTCGGTCCGGAAGAAACGGCTCGACGCCGTCTTCGACTGCGCCAACCTGACGCCGGGAAAACGCTACACCCTCCGCTGCGCAGTCTCCTCCGCTGGAAAAACGGTCCGGAACTTCCCGCAGAAGACATTCCTTGCCCAAAAGGAGAACGAAACGCATTTCCTCTCCTGCGACTGGAACGATCCCGTTCTCTGGGAGCTGGGGAGCCCGTACCTCTATGATCTGAACGGCGCCCTTCTGAACGCGGACGGCTCCGTTTCCGACACACTCTGGCCGCAGCGTTTCGGATTCCGGGAAGTCTGGACGGAAAATTCCCTTCTCTATCTCAACGGAAGAAAACTGACGCTGTTCGACGACAACGGCACTCTCCCCGCGGTTCCGGAATCGGTTCTTCTTCAGGAATCCTTCGGCTTCACCAGTTTCTACCACTATCCGGGAGCCCGGAACGCCAGAGCTCTGGACGAGGCAGGCCTCAGCAGCGGACGGGACTCCGCATTTCTTCCGGCCTCGCGGGTGGCCTCTCAGCTGGCGTCCGCGGGAAAGGCCGACGATGCGCGCTTCTGGCGCACGGCGGAACAAGTGATCCGCCATCAGGTCCGGAGGCGTGAAAATCATCCGGCAATTTTTTTCCACTACGGTCCGATGGGCGGCGGAATGGCCCGCAACGGAGGAGCGTACAACCCGCTGTTCCAGAACGGAACCTGGTACAACCGGAACGAGGGAAAAGAACCGTATGTTTCCATGATTTCCGCCGCAAGAAGAATCTATTCGCTGGTGCGGAAGAACGATCCGCAGCGCCTGATCGTGGCGCAGGATTCCGGAAGTCTGAACGACACCATGATGATTACCGAATACCGCGGATTTCAAGCGCTTCAGGAGATGATCGAGATCGGCTCATTCTGGCGGAAAGTCTCCTCCAAACCGTTTTTCATCTCCGAGGAGGCCGCACCGTTTCAGGCGAACTGGACCGACGCCTGTGCACAGGGAAAAGGCTGGAACGGCGTTCCCTGTTTCCATGAATGGGCGGCGATCACGGATGGAGACGATGCCATGATCCGCAGCGCAGACGACAACCGGCAGCTTGCCGCATTGGAACAGTCTGTCCGGACCCGGCGGGAAAAACTCCCGGAAAAGGACCGGGCCGGACGGATGCGGATCCGCATGACCTCCTCGATCGGCACAAACGGACTGAATCATGCCCGTGCGGAAAAGATCACTGCGGATCGGACACGTGCGCAGGTGTTCTTCTGGCGTGCGGACCACCTCGGTCTTCTGAATTTCCAGTATATCCCCCGGTTTCCCGGCAGAAACGCTCTGATTGCGGAAGTCCAGGCGCCCGTGACCGGATTTCTGGCAGGAACGTCCGAAAGCAAAACGGCTCAGAATCATATCTTCCGGCCCGGCGAGCAGTTTGATCGGATTGCGATTCTCCTGAACAATACCGCGCGGGCCGAAAAGCTGACATGCCGGTGGAAACTGGAACTGGACGGCCGCGTTCTGAAACACGGAAAGGAGGAACGCACCATCCCGCCGGGAGAGACGGTTTCCGTTCCGCTAACCTGTTCTCTTCCTTCCGGGACACGGGACAGGCAGGGACTCCTCACGGTCGAGTTTCTGCGGAATGGAAAACTTCTGCGCACGGACACCTGTCCGATTGACATTCTGGCAAAGGAAACCTCCCCCCTGTCATGCCGCATTGCCCTGGTCGACCCGGAACTCCAGACCGCAAGACTTCTGGACAAACTCGGCATTCCCTATCGCTTTCTGATGTTCGACGAGGATTTCTCCGGATTCGATCTGATCATTTTCGGACGCCGCGCCTTCCGCTATGAAACCGGCCTTCTTCCCGCCGGACGCAATCTCGGGGACCTGCTGCGCAGCGGAAAGAAAATTCTGGTCATGGAACAGGAGGAATCCACATTGCGCACGCGGTTCGGATTCCGCACCGAATACAGCTCCTCCCGCAGTGTGTTCGGGCGTCTCGGAAGCGGATCGGCGCTTCTGGACGGACTTCCCGACCGCGTACTGAATCACTGGCGCGGGTCCGCCACACTCACCGATGGGTATGCTCCCGCCCGGGAGAAAGGAACTCCCCGCCCCGACGAACACTTCGGCAACGGCGGAACGTGGAACTATCTCTGGAACGACGGGGAACGGCATCCGCGCCCGATGAAATGGGGCAATACGCACAATGTGGCAACGGTCACGGTCATCAAGCCCGATACGGGGAACTTCCGGACGCTCGTCGACTGCGAATACGCGCTCAACTATGCCGCAGCCTGGGAACTGGAGTACGGAAGAGGACGCATCGTCTTCAATCAGCTTGATGTCTGCGGACGCACGGAAAGCGATCCCGCCGCGGAACGGTTTTTCCGCAATCTTCTCCGACACACCGCGTCGCCGGAACCGTTCCGCGACATCGTCTGCGCCGGAGACGATGCGGAGCAGCTGCTCCGGAGACTGAACATTCCGTTTGAACGGACCGACCGGCCGGATCCCGGGAAGCATCTGTTCCTCCTCGGGAAACGCGCCCCCGCCGGACTTCACGACTTTGTCCTGCGCGGAGGAACGGTCTTCTCCCTTCCGAAAACGGAAGCGGAACTGAAAGAGCTGAATCTGCCCTTCCCCATTTCGGCAACACCGCGCATGATGAACCAGGGTCGGATCAAAGAGGGGAAACACCCGCTTCTGCGCGGACTCTCCAATGCGGATTTCTTCTGGAAAGGGAATCTGCAAATTCACCGGATCGAGTCCATTCCGAAAAACGGATTTCTCGCAGCGGATGGAATTCTTGCCGACATTCCCTGCGGGAAAGGCCGGTATGTCTTCTGTCAGATCTCTCCCGAGGCCTTCGGCGACACCGGGATGGACCACTGGCTTCTCCCTTCCGAACGGCGGACGGAACGGACCATCGCACTGCTGCTGAGCAATCTTCATGGCCGACTGGCCGCCCCCGCCTTTCTGAACCCGCCGGGAGGAACGGAGACGTTTGAACGCAGCATTGCAATGGACGGAGCCTGGAGCGTCGCCAAGGGGAGCCTTGAAAACGAGACTCCTCCACCGGAACAGTCCGCGCTCTGGAGAAGCGTGACGCTCCCCTGCAACCTCGCAAAAGCCATGCCGGACCAGGCGGATCGCCACGGTCGTTTCTGGTACCGGAAACGCTTCCCGTGGAACGCCGGAAAACAGAGAATCCAGCTGAAAATCGCAGGAATCAGCGGAGAGAACCGCCTCTGGATCAACGGGAAACTGATCGGAGTCACCGATTCGGAAACGGATGTCAACGCCGTCGCCACGATCCCGCGCGATTATCCGGTGCCTCCGGGAACGCTGCGGGACGGAACCAATGAAATTCTGATCCGCGTGGATTATGAAACGGATGCCTCTCTCGGACTCCGCGGCAGCACCGGAGATCTGCTGTTCCCGTTTGAATTCCACCTTTTCTCCAGCGGAGGAAAAACACCGCTTCCCCCGGTTCTGGATCTGACGGAGAACGAGGGCTGGCGCGCACAGAAAGTGACCGGTCCTTCGGATCCCTGGCAGGTGGAAAAAAGTATTCCGGTGCGACTTCCGGTCACGCTTCAGACCTGTCTTCCGGAGTGGAGCGGCAAATCCGGCTGGTTCCGGATTTGCAGGGAGATCCAGCTTCCGGCCATGCCGGGAGCGGACGCATCGCCCTCGCTCCGAATCGGAGCCGTCGATGACGAGGATATCGTCTACCTCAACGGCAGGGAGATCGGACGGACCACCCGGAAAACCAATCCCTCCGACTACTGGCGGGCGGAACGCCGCTATCCGATTCCTCCCGGACTGCTGAAAAGCGGAATCAACCGGATCGAAATTCTTCTCCGCGATTTCAACGGAAGCGGCGGAATCTCGGCACCGGTACGCCTGCTCTTCCGCTCGGAGGAGCAGAACCGGAAGGAGCTCCTGAAAAACGGATATCTGCATCCGGTCGGGCGCGCCGACGATCCCTACTGGCATCACGGCTTCTGATTCCGTTCTTTTCCTCGGGACGATTCCCTCTTTCCGCCTCTCCACGGACCGGAAACGATCTCCGGTCCGTTTTTTTCTTTTCCCCTTGCAAAAAAAAGAGGGCGGAGTATAGTATTGCCGGATCAAATCAATCACAGGCAAGGGTTTAGAAAGATGAGCAACGTTTCCATGCCGTATTCGGAACCGGTCAGGCAGTCGGTCAAACAGACCGTCAGAAGGGGGATCAGACGGATGGTCAAACGCTGTTTCTTTCCGGAAATGCTTCAGGATTCCCCGCCGTTGTCTCTTCCATTCGGACTGCCGAATCTTCCGAAGGTGTATGTGCGCCGCTTCGGGGAGCGGAACCCGGACCGGACTTTCTATGTGATCTGGCGGGACCGGCTGGGATCCGGATTCTTTTCCAATCTGACCCAGGTGATTTCGCATCTGATTCTGGCGGAGAATCACGGCTGGATCCCCGTTGTGGATTATCAGAATTTCCGGACGATCTATCAGGAAAGGAGTCCCGTCAACGGAACAGCCAATGCGTGGGAATACTATTTCAAGCCGCTCTCGCCGTATTCGCTGGAGGAGGTCTATTCCAGCAGGAACGTTCTGTTCGCCGACGGAACCGCCTGTCCGCCGTTTCCCTGCCGGAGCAACCGGGAGTACCGGTCGATTCTGAAACGATACATCCATCTTCAGGATTCCGTCGCGGAGGAGTTTTCCGAATTCCGGAAAATGCTGGAGAACACCTTCGTGCTGGGGATTCATTTCCGGGGCAAGGAGATGAACACAACACCCGGGCACCCCTTCGCTCCGACCGTCCGCCAGATGACAACCTGGACCGATCGGATTCTGGAGAATCATCCGGTGGAGAAGATCTTTTTCTCCTCCGAGGAAAAGGATTATCTGGATCTGTTTGTGAAACGATACGGGAAACGGCTGCTTTTCCTTTCCTTCTTCCGCGTATCGAAAGTCAACGCGTACAATCTGAATCCGCGGCCGCTTCACCGCCATCTGCTCGGGAAGGAGGCGCTTCTGGATTCTCTCATGCTGAGCTGCTGCGACATTCTGCTCTGCGGGAAGTCGGGCATCACCAGCAACGCGGTCCGAAGCAGCCGGCGCCTGAAACTGGTCTATACGATTCACAACGGATACAATTCCCGGAATCTTCTGGCGGCCAAATTTCTCTACCGCTTGAAAAAGCACCTGCCGCCCGGCGCCGGGGGACTCCGAAACGAAGTCGTCATCAGCCGATATCCGGAAATGGAGGACACTCTGTACGAACCGGTTTGATCCCCCTCCTCCGGGAACTCGCGGAAGAGCACTTCGCCGGGAATGCGTTTTCCGGAAGCCCGGCCGGACGGCAGGGAATCCTTTGAGGGTCCCGGAGCACTCAAAGGGAATCGATTCGGAAGGGAACGCGCCGGATCTTCCCGGCAATTTCCAGAATGCCGCAATGGTATTCGGGCTCGTCGATCATCCGCCGGATCACGGCGGCGACGGAACGGATGAATTCCGTGTAGTCGGAACGGATCAGAACCGCCCCGGGGGTCGGATCGCTGTCGCAGAAGACCTGCACATCACCGCCCGGCCGGAATCCGAGTTCCCGGAGAGCCTGCTGAAACAGCTCCATGTGGCCGAATCCGTCGACAAGGAACGCATCGGGCCGGAACTTCTTCCGAACGCTTCGGATATGATGTTTCCAGCTTTTGACAATTTCGGCATCCACATGTTCGCCGGGGTGACCGCCGGAAACGTGCACGTTCATTCCATAGCGCCGTCCCTCCTCCCGGACGGCGTTCACCAGCCGCCGGACATACTCGACACAGCGACTTCCGCCAAACAGACAGATGTTCCGGCAGCCGAGTCTGCGTGCGGCGTCGACATAGGCGATTCCGCGTTCCTCGGTCCGCTCCCGGATCAGATCATAGCGCAGCGACGAAACATCCCCGCTGGCGAAATCCCCCAGAAACACGACGGGAAATTCGCACTTCCTGATGGTTCCGATCTCCTCCGGAGGCACCATTCCGGCGTTGACGATCAGACAATCCGGCCGCTCCATTTCAATCTGGTGCATTTCATAGCGCAGCGCGGCCAGCTGCAGGGGTCCGGTCGGAATGGAGCGCATCTGAACATGGAATCCCTGACAGGCCATAATGTTTTCCGAAAGACCGAACACCCGTTCCATATAATTCAAATCGTAAGGGCCCTGCACGCCGTTGAGCAGAATGAGTTTTTTCATGCCGGGAAAAAGAACGTCGACGTTGACAAAGACCCCGATTCTCGAACGGGAGATCAGCAGACCGCGCTCCATCAGAAGCTTGAACGCCGATTTGATCACCTGCGTGCTGACCTGAAAAACATCCGCCAGCTCCCGGATGCTCGGAAGACGCGATCCCGGAGGAAAAATGCCCGAACGGATTCCCCGTTCCATCTCCGCCGCCACCTGATCCGAGTGCGTTTCATATTTGATTTTCATACGATCCGCGTCCGCCTTCCGGAATGATTTTCATGCTCCGGGTTTCGCGCTCACCGAACGGGCCAGTTCCTCCGCGGAAACAGGCGCTTCCAGATAGAACAGCGTCTTGCTGCAGACCGTCGGAAGAGAGAGCGCATTGCCGTACAGATCCACCGCCTTCCCCTGTTTCAAAGAACAGTCGACCCTGGTATTCCCGGCGCTGTAACGACCGGAAATCACCGCCACCGATTTTTTCCCGTTGGAGAAGAGACAGGCCCAGAGATCGTCACGCAGCTTTTTGATCCGCACAAATTTCATCGTCTCCAGACGGCGCGCCATGGCCGAATGCGCAACAAGCATCGGATGCGGAGACCCGTCCGCACAGAACAGAACCAGAAAATTCGGAGCCGTCGAAAAATCGGTGTAGCAGTGCGCGGAATAGAGGAAGACCTTCTGAACACCAAGACGAAGCATGGACAGCAGATACCGCACATTCCGGTCCGCCATGGAAGTGTAATCCTCTTTGTTCTCCCAGGGAAGGGTGTGTTTGTACAGTCCGGCATAGCGCATGCTGTTGTCGCCGCTGACGCCGCCTCCGCTCGCCCCCTGTCCCTCGGACATATAGACGGGCTTTCCAATCCTTCCGTTCCGTTTGCGGATATAATCGACCGCGTCGTGGAACGCCTCCTCGCACGCATCCTCCGGATACCCGGTGACGCGCGGCGTGTAGAAATGGAAGTCAACCGTATCGCAGAAGGCGAGTCCGCCCGCGTCATAGACCCCTTTCGTCCAGCGCTCCCCGGTGGTGCCTCCAGTGGTGTTGAATCCCGAGATCTTCGCGTTCGGGTTGGTTTTTTTCGCCGCACGGTATGCCGATTTCATCATGGCGGCGAAATCCGCCTGCGGGTTCCGGCTTGTGACATAGCCGTTGTTTTCGATGGAATTCCTGTCGAACCCGACCGCCCACCATGCGACAATCCAGGGCTCGTTCCAGACAAACCAGTCATCAATCACCCCCTGATAACGGGCGGCGACCTTCGAAACATAATTTTCAAAGTCCTTCATGTCAACCGGCCGGAAATAGCGGTCGTGATAGGCGATATACGGTCTTCCCGTATCGACTCGGGAGAGCCAGCTCGCCCATTTCGGCGCGGTTCCGAACTGACCGAACACTTTGATCTGATTCCTTCGGTAAGCCATGATATCGTCATCGCGGAAGATCCATTTTCCTTTTTCGGGCTCCAGCCAGTACCAGCCGATGTAATCGGCGCCGGCGTCATGCAGACGCGCCCAGTTGACTCCGGCGGCCTTGACCGCCTTCAGCGATCCATCCGCGGAAAGGACATGCACGCCGAACGGAGAATCCGGCGCATCCTTTCCCCAGTAGAGCGGACGCTCCAGACGCGTCACCACGATCTCATTCACCGGAGAGACAGGCTTTCCCCCGCGGAAAGCCTGACCCTCGATCCGGAACTGTCCAAGCGGCCTGTCCGGGAAAACCAGATAGTTCAGCGTGCCGGACCGTTCTGCTCCGGACACCGCAAGCGCAGGAAGCTCCCGGCTCTCTCCATACAGATTGGTCACTTTGAATTTCAACGTCACGCTGTCGGCCTTTCCGGACACGTAATACCGGACAGTGGCCTTCTCCTCCGCAAACTGAATCCGGGATGCACTGACTTCCGATTCCGGTACGGCAAGCGCCACTTCGCACTCGCCATCCGTTTCATAGCCTTTCCGGTTCTCCGGAGCGGCCCGGAAGGAATCCACAAAACAGGTTCCCGTTCCCGTCAGGCGCAGCGTGAACGCCCAGGAATCCGCGGGAGCCTTGAAGGGCACCGAGATCCGTTTCCAGGTTCCGGAGGGAGGAAGCGAAACAGCGGAAAGACGCCGGTTTTCCGACCAGACCGCAGCCGTGAAATTTCCCTCGCCGCGATAGGCAAACGAAATCGCATTCCTCTCGTTCGGATCCGCCACCTGGAACGGTTCGCTGCAAAAACCGATCTGCTTTCCCGGAAGAGACTCCAGCTTCAATGCCGCTTCCCCGGAAGGACCCTTGCAGGAGGGATCGGGCGCAATGACACCGTAGTGACTGTCGCGATGCAGAGTCCAGCCGCTCTGAAGTCCAAGCGGAAACCGCGTGTTCCGCAGGTAGTTCCGCTGAGCGGTCGACGGACGGCGGATCATTTCCGAACCTCCTTCGCTCTCCTCCAGTTTCATGCTGACAACATCAAGAGTTCCCTTTTCCTCAAAATTCATCATCAGCGCTACCGGGAGATCGGGGAGATTCTCCGGCACCTTGAAATACAGAGTCTGCCGACTCCAGTCCCGGCCGGGCAGAAGGGAGCCGGCGGAAAGAGTCGTATAGGGTTTGGGCAGAATCCGAAGGCTCATTTTCACAGGTCCTCCGGTCCGGTTGCGGACATAGGCCGTCAGGCGATAGCTCTTTCCCGCCTTGACTCCCGAAACCGGAGCGGAAAACTGCGGAGCGCCTTTCCGCACGTCAATCTGCAGGAAATGTTCCGGACCCAGATTCACGATCTTTGCGGAGGCTTCCGCCTTCATGAAATGGGTGAAATCCTGATTCCACGGTGCGGGCAGAACGCCGCGGAAAACGCCGCTTCCGCTCCGGGAGCAGTCGCGGAGCGCCTCCACAAAACGGGTCTCAAGCAGAACGCGCCGCCCGGACTCCTCCGCGCCAAGCTCCTCCAGGGAGATCCTGCGAATATCCAGATTTCCCTCCCCGTCGGGAATCAGAAACAGACCGAGCGGATGCGGGGACTTCTGCTCCAGGGAAAACGACTGCGAAACACTCTTCCACTCCGGGGAAACAGCGATTTTCAACGTCCGCAGCGTTGTGTACGGCGGAGGAATCATCCGCAGAATCAGCGACGCCGCATTCTCCGACTGATTGCGCGCCTCCACCTTCAGACAATACCTCTTTCCCGGAAGCAGTTCCGGAAGAGCACAGTAGAACTGAGGCGCGCCCGACGCCACTTTCAACACCTGAAAACGCAGATATCCCCCCTGCGAATCCTTTTCACGGACGGTCCGCGCGGAAGATTTTGTCCAATCCGCGAAATTTTCGTTCCATTTCAGCGGCAGGACCCCCTGAAAGAATCCGAACTTCGCGGTGCGGCGGTCATTTGTCCGCATTCCCCCTGTTTTTGCGAAATCACTGTCCAGCAGTTTCGTTCCGGCGCTTAGAAAAACGCCCGCGGCACACAACGTCAGAAGCAAACATGTTTTCCTCATCGGCGATCTCCTTCCCGAATGACTTTTTCCGCTTTTCCTTTTCATTATATCCCAGAATATCCCAGAAGTCAACCCCCCGGAATCCGAAAAAAAAAGAAAATTTCCGGAAAAGCGCTTCTCCGGTTGCTTTTCACCGGCTTGCGGGGTACATTTCCAGACACGGGAACCCTTGAACAAATTCAACGCGGCGGGAAAACGGAAATGGGACTTTTTCTTCAATGGATCGCACTGCTTCAGTTTTTTCTTCCGGGACTGCTGTTTCTGCGTCTTCTGAAGCTGCGGCGGACTTTTCTGCGAACGGTTCTGCACGCCTTTGCCCTGAGCGGACTCTTCAATTACGCACTGGTGCTTCTGCTTTCGGCGGCGGGACTCTTCACGCAGGGAGTTGTTCTTCTGCTGGTTTTGCTGGAGATGCTTCTGCTGTTCTTCACGGGCGGTCAGGTGACGAAAACGACATTCTCCCTGACCGCCGTCGATGAATTCTTCGCTTCGGAGGAAGGGGGAGTCCGGAGGATTTCGCAGCTTCTCTTCTATCTGGCAGTCGCGGCGCTCGGAATTCAGGGAGCGGAGGCGCTGCGCGGATTCGGTCAGATTTTTTCCGCATGGGATTCGGTTCTGTCGTGGAACGAATGGGCCGTCGACTGGTTCTCCGGCACGATCGGAACCCGGAAAACCTACGGCTATCCCCAGCTGATTCCATGTATGTGGGCCATGGCGTATCAGATTTCCGGGGAGGTGCTGAATTTTGTGCCGAAAGGCACGGCAATGCTCTGTCCGTTTTTCGTTTCGCTGATGCTGTTTGATCTGGCATTCGCGCTCCGGAAGGGGGCCCTGTTCGGAGCGGTTGTCCTGAACGCCTGGTTTCTGCGGAATCTGGATCCGGCCGGAACAGGTGCCGAAGCGGACCTGATCGCCTCCTTTTACACCTGCGCCGTGTTTCATCTGCTGTTCCTGGCGCGGAGAAGCGACAGGAATTCCAATCTTCTGCTGGCGGCGCTGACGGCGATTGCCGCGGGCTGCGCCAAGCAGTCGGGTCTTGTGATTCTGTTTCTGCTTCCGGTGCTGGCGTACTCGTTCGGTCTTCTGCGGGGCAGAGAACTGCTGCGGGGGACGGTCTGTTATCTTCTGCTGGCGCTGCTCTTCGCCGGACCGTATTATCTGCGTTTTGCGCTCCGGGCGTCGCAGGGAAGCGACCGGAGCAATTATACGCACGTCACAAAAAAAATCTACGGAGGACGGGGACGGGGAGAGCTGTTCACGGCGGCCTCGAAACAGTTTCTCTGCAAACTTCAGCTCGACATGGAGCGAGACGTTCCGACGCCGAAACGGGCGGATGTCCGGTTCGACAGGGGAATCCTCCACGGGATCCTGCAGTTCTACGGCTGGCAGTTCTGGCCCGCGCTGGCGGTTCTGATTCTGAATGTGCTCTGTCTGACGGCGCTGAAGAAGACGGCTCTCTGGCGGGGGATCGTCTGGGGAATCGTGCTTCCGTATATTCTGGTGTGGAGTCTTCTCTTCTGTTATGATCTGCGCAATCTGATGCCGTTTCTTCCGCTGTATGCGTCGGGTCTGGCGCTGGGATTTCTGACGCTGGCGGAGAGACGATGGTTCCGGCGTCTTCTTCTGCTCTCCGCCGGACTGCTTCTGGCTGGACTTCTGATTTTCTTTCCGGAACGCCGGCTCCGGAACTATCACGACTCCCTGCGGCTCGGGATCGGCGACCTCCGGCTGAACCGCATTCTGCTTCCGTATCTGAAGCAGCCGGGACGAATCGCCACGGACTACCAGTTTCTCCGCTTTCTGCCGGGGGGCAAGGAGAAACTCTTCTTTGTGGAATACTCCATGCCGGACGCCGGCAAAGAACATGAGGAGGCGCTCCGGAATCCGGAGGTCCGCTGCCTGCTGCTTCCCCGCTATGCGGCGGAAGAATGGAAGAAGGATGTGAACGACCGCTTGAAAAATCGCGAAATCAGGCTACTTTTTTCGGCTTACGGATATACCCTCTATCAGAAGACAGGTGAAAGGTGAGTTATTTTCAGACAGCAGTTCTGATTCCGGCCTACCATCCGGACCGGCGTCTGTGTGCTCTTGTCCGGGAGCTTTCCCGCAGGGGCTTCCGGCGGATCGTCGTGGTCGACGACGGAAGCGGACACGTTTCGGACGATGTCTTCCGGACACTTCGGGAAGAGAATCTCTGCACCGTGCTCTCCCACGCGGTCAACACGGGAAAGGGAGCGGCGCTCAAACTGGGACTCGACGATCTCTACACCCGCTTTCCCGACTGTCCCGCCGTTGTCACCGCCGATGCGGACGGCCAGCACACGCCCGTAGACATCGAACGGATCGCCCGGGAAGCGGAGAACCATCCGGACAGTCTGATCCTCGGCGTCCGCAGTTTCGACGGGGAAAACGTCCCGTTCCGCAGCCGGATCGGGAACAAGACAACGCGTCTTCTGATGCGTCTTTTCCTCGGACTGGCCGTCTCCGACACCCAGACGGGCCTGCGGGCCATCCCGCGCAAACTGATTCCCGAACTGCTCGAGATCACTTCCAACCGCTATGAATTCGAACTGGAGATGCTGATTCTCTGCCGTCGCGCGGGCATTCCTCTGCGCGAAACAGGAATCCGCACCATCTATCTTGACGGCAACGCCGGTTCGCATTTCAATCCGCTTCTGGACTCGTTCAAGATCTATTTTGTGCTGTTCCGCTACATCCTTTCCTCGGTGGTGACCGCGCTTTTCGATTTTCTCGTGTTTCTGCTGGTGTTTCCGCTGACGGGCGGGAATGTTCTGGTCTCCACCTATCTGTCCCGGGGCGCGGCGGTCTGTCTGAATTATGCGCTGGTCAAGAACATGGTGTTCGGATCCCGGCAGAAGATTCTGCGGACCTTTCCGGGCTATCTTCTTCTGGTGTGCGTATCCGGATTCATTTCCGCAGCGATGGTCACCTATATGCAGGAGTATTTTCATCTGGATCCCAGACTGGGGAAACCGGTGGCGGAACTGCTTCTGTATCTGGCGAACTTCGTGATTCAGCGCGACTTCATTTTCTCCCCGGCGGAACTGCCGGAGCCGCCGGCGCCCACCGACTGGGACCGCTACTATGCCTCGCCGTATAAAACCGCTGGCTATGCCCGGCGCATCGTCGGAAGAAAACTACTGAATCTTCTGCGCCGTTTCCAGCCGCTTCCCCATCCGGAGATCGCGGAACTCGGCGGCGGAAACAGCTGTTTCTTTGAACGCATCGAAACGACCGTTCATCCGGCACGGTACGTCATCTACGACAACAACGCGCTCGGCGTGCGGAAATTCGAGGAGCGCACCGCCGGACGTCCCGGAGTCTCCGCCAGAACCTGCGATCTGCTCCATCTGAATCCGGAACAGCAACCGGAATTCGATGTGGTGTTCAGCGTCGGACTCATCGAACATTTTCCGCCGGAACTCACGCGGAAAATGGTGGAAGCGCACTTTCAGCTCGTCCGGGAGGGCGGAGTGGTGATTCTCTTCTTTCCGACTCCGACTCTGCTCTACCGGGCGACCCGCTCCCTCTCGGAACTGCTGCGGCTCTGGATTTTCCACGACGAGCGTCCGCTCCGGCTTTCCGAAGTGGAATCGGATCTTCCCGCGGGAAGCGTCATTCTGCACCGGGAGATCATCTGGTGCAATTTTCTTACCCAGCAAATCATCATCGCAAGGAAACGGAACCATGCAGGAACCTGAACTTCTCATTTACGAAACATTTGCCGGCATTCAGGGGGAATCCACTCATGCCGGACGGCTCTGCTTTTTCATCCGTCTGACCGGATGCAATCTGCGCTGCTCCTACTGCGACACAAAGAAGGCACAGCCGATCGGAAGCGGAACGAAGCGCACCATCGACTTCCTGGTGAAGGAGGCGGAAGAATCGGGACTGCGCCTGGTCGAGATCACCGGAGGAGAACCGATGCTTCAGACGCCGACTCCCGAACTCTGCCGCCGTCTCCTCAACGCCGGATTCGAGGTCCTCATGGAAACCAACGGCAGCGTGGATCTCTCAACGCTGCCCGCCGAGGTCAAACGCATCATCGACTGGAAAACCCCCTCCTCCGGGGAATCGGACCGGATGCTCGAATCCAACTACCGGAATCTCCGGAAACATGACGAGGTGAAATTTGTAATCGCCGACCGCAACGATTATGAAGCCTCGGTCCGGACAATGCGCAAATTCGACATGGCCTCCCGCGCAACGGTTCTGTTCGCTCCGGTCTTCGGCAGCATCCGGCCTGAAACGCTCGTGGAATGGATGCGCAGGGATCATCTTCCCGCCCGGCTGAATCTCCAGCTCCACAAGCTCATCTGGGGTCCCGACGCGGAAGGGGTCTGACCGGAAAAACAGGATGGAAGACACGCGCGGTCCGCTCCGGAATTCCGAACCGGTTTCCCAACGGCCGCCTCGCGGGATCCGTCCCCCGCTTCCGGCCCCTTTCCCGGCAGCGGAACTGCGGCACAAAGGCCCCGGGATTTCAGATTCCGTTCTCCCGGAGAAACGCGCCGCCGCGCCACTTGTTCTCCTCGGTCGAGGCGAACTGACGGCAGCCCGATTGCTCAAACGCCTCCCGGACCAGCGGATATTCCCGGTCCAGAATCCCGGCCAGAATCAGGCAGCCGCCGGGTTTGAGCAGCGAAAGGAGCTTCTCCTTCCCCGCCAGCAGCGCCGAGGAGAGAATGTTTGCCGCAATGACATCAAACGTTTTCCCCTCCGCATTGTATTCAATCAGCGAAGCCGTGGCGAACCGGATGCGGGAGCAGCCGTTGATTCCGGCGTTCTCCGCGGCGATCCGCGTCGCATCCGGATCAATGTCGAATGCGCAGATCTCCCGGAATCCGAGTTTTTCCGCGGCAATCGCGAGGATTCCGGAACCGCATCCGGCGTCCAGCATGGAAAGTGCGGAAACATCCTGACGCGCCGCAAACAGATCCAGCTGCGTCAGACAGAATTTTGTGGTCGCATGCTGCCCCGTACCGAAACTCATGCCCGGATCCAGCGTTATCACATGACGCCCCGGAGCCGACGGATACTCGATCCAGGAGGGCGTGATCGCAAGACGCGGGGAGATCTCGATGGGCTTGAAATGAATTTTCCATGATTCCGCCCAGTCCTCCTTTTTCAGATCGGCAAGGACGGGATCTCCGATTTCCACCTCCATGCCGCGCCAGACATCGCGCAGGGACCGGATCCGGGCTCCGGCATCGGCGGCCTCCTCCGCGGTTTTGAAATAAAGGGTATGGGTTCGCTTCCCCGTTTCGGCATCCCGCCAGGAACTGAACTCGTAGTCCATCGCGGAAAGAAGCTCCGGAACCGTCTCGGCGTTTTCGGAAAAATCGGGAAAACTGCAGCAGTAAAGAATCTCATCCATCCTTGCACATCCTTATGTTGAGTTCCGTTACAATATCCCGAAAGCGCCCGAATTGCAAATCGACGGGAGGGCAAAGAATTGCGAAACAGGGGAAACAGGTCTTCGCGTTCTTCTCCGGAAACTCCGAACCGGGGAAACTCAGAAGAAAGCAGACGCGCCCGAGATTTCCACGATCCGAAAAGAGGAATTGACATTTCCCGAAAGTGCATGTAAATTACGGCAGGGAGAGATGGGAGTTTCTGTATGCAGCTGAAAATCATAAACAATAACGACGCCTACACTCATGTGGCGTTGTCCGGCAATTTCGATTGCGAGGGCGTTGCGGAGATTTTTGAAGAGTTCAAGCACAACGTGACGGAACGCAATCTGCCAGCGCTCATTGATATGACAGAGGTTGGTTTTATCTCTTCGCTCGGGCTGAGAACCTTTTTCGCCTGCGCCCGGGAACTGGGCGCGAAAGGACATGTCCTTGTGCTCTACAATCCGCAGCCCTTCGTGATCGACGAAATCAAGCTGGCGAAACTGGATCAGGAGTGTCCCGTCACCCGCGATCTGGGCGAAGCTCTGCGCCTGGTGACGGAACGGAAAGCCTGAAACGGAAGCTCTCCCGCTCCCGCCGGGAATGGTGTTTGCGGAAAACAGACGCCGTTTTCCGAAAACACAAAACGGCAATGGACAGATCCTGCGCGAGACGGCCCCGGCCGCCGCTTCCCGCGGGAATCGACGGAAGAATCCGCGGAAAACGGAACAAACGGATTCCGGCCGGAGGAACATTCCCCTTTTTTCCGGTGTCCAATGGTATAAGGAGGGGAAGTGAAACATGCGGGGAACAGGCCGGAACACGGCGGAACACTCCGAAACGAAAAGTCAGAAACAGAAGAGGAACTTGGCAATGCAGACCAATATCATCCCGGAAGACGGCTACTCCGTCATCCAGCTGTCCGGCAAACTGGACACGGACACCGCAGTGAAAGTGGACGCGGTCTTCGCTCAGACCGTGGAACTGCAGAATCATCTGCTGGTGGATCTTTCCGCCCTGCGCTACATCAGCAGCGCGGGTCTGCGCATTCTTCTCCTTGCGGCCAAACGGGTGCAGCAGAAAGGCGGGAAAATCATTCTTTACGCCCTTCAGGAGAATGTGCGCGACATTTTCGACATCAGCGGGTTTTCCTCCGTCTTCAAAATCTGCAAGGACAAGGAATCCGCGATTGCGGCTCTGAAAGATTAAGTTCCTTTACGACACGCGCGGGTGGCGAAATGGCAGACGCGCTGGATTTAGGTTCCAGTGGAGCAATCCGTAGGGGTTCAAGTCCCCTCCCGCGCACCAGCACCGTTTCCGGATTTTCCAGGGAAATCCATCCCCGGGATTGAAAAGACGGAAAAACGATGCTATTTTACCGGATTCCCGGTCGGCACCGCGAAAAATCGGGCCGGGACGCCCAAAAACTTTTTTCAATGCGCGGCCCCGCCGCGGAAAAAGGCATGGACGGATCATCGAACGGTTTATCAACACAGGATGGAAAAATGAAAGAGAAAAACAGACTTGTATTTGTGGTTCTTGCGGCTTTTCTGGGTTTCCTCGGAGTCCACAGCTATTATACGGGAAATAAAATCAAGGCTCTGTTCCAGTTTCTTCCGGGGATCTGCGGTCTGCTGATTCTGCTTCTCTCCTGGGTCCTTTCCATCACGTTTCTGCTGGTTCCGGCGCTGGTCCTGCTGCTGATTCCGTTCGTCTGGGCGATGTTCGATGTCTTCACGGTCGAATCGGATGCGTTGGATGTGCAGATGAAGGACGATCACCCGGGACTCGGATTCTGGCTCCCGGTCATCGTCGACTTTGTCATTCCCGGCGTGATTCTGCTGACGCTGATCTGCGTGAAACTGATTCCCGCCATCTGGCTCTCCCATGAGAACACCGAACGGCTCAACTGCGCGGGCAATCTGAACACGCTGGGAATGGCCATGCAGATGTACGCGCTGGATCACTCCGGGCGCTATCCGAATCTGGAAGCGGCCAAAGACTTTGAAAAACTCGCCTCCTATGACAAGCGCATCAACTATTTCATCTGCCAGTCCAACCAGAAACAGCGCTATCCGTTTCTCTGGATCGGCGGATACCGCGAACCGGTCAGTCCCAAGGTGCCCGTGGCAATTGAGCGGATCGGCAATCACAGGGGATTTGTCAACATTCTTTTTGCCGACGGCTCCGTGAAATCCCTGGAGTATTCGCATCCGACCTATCTTCAACTCGCCGGCGCCCTCCGCGAGGGCATCTCCAAAGACGAATTCGAACTGCTCAAACGAAAACTCCGTCTCCTCGACAATCCGAACAGCGCAAAGCCGGCGGCAAACAAAAAGCCGGCGGCAAACAAAAAAACAACGGCAAACAAAAAACCGGCGACAAAACAGAATGTTTCCGGCGGAAAAACCGGTTCCGCCCCTGCGAAATCCGTCAAATAAAGGAAGGTCCCGATGCCGGAACTTGACTTTTCACAGCTTCCGGAAGTCTTTGCTCTTACGCTGTTTGCAGGGCTTGCCACCGCAATCGGCGGAGCGGTGGCGTTTTTTCATCGGAAGGAGGGACGGGATTCCGGCCGCTTCCTTTCCGCGTCGCTGGGGTTCTCCGCAGGCGTGATGATCTATATTTCGCTGGTGGAGCTGATGGCGGAGGCGTCCGGAGGACTTCGCAAGGCGTGCGGAGATTTCCAGGGCGGACTCTTTGCCATGCTTGCGTTTCTCGCCGGACTGCTGATTACTCTGCTGATCGACAAACTGGTTCCGGAGATCGAAAATCCGCACCACGTCCGGAAACAGGCGGAGGTCGAAGAGGCGGTACATGCAACCGCGGAGGATCGGGCGAAACTCGGCCGGGCCGGCATTCTCTTTGCCGTGCTCATCGGCATTCACAATTTTCCGGAGGGAATCGCCACCTTTGCCGGCGGACTTTCCGGCATGCGGATCGGAATCCCGATCGCCATTGCCATTGCGCTGCACAACATTCCCGAAGGAGTCGCCATCGGCGTTCCGATTCTCTATGCGACCGGCAGCCGGAAAAAAGCCTTCCTGTACGCCCTGCTTTCCGGACTGGCGGAACCGGCGGGCGCCCTGATCGGATTCCTGATTCTGGCGCCGTTTCTGACGCCGGCGGTGCTTGCCGTGGTCTTTGCGCTGATCTCCGGAATCATGGTCTACATCTCCTTTGACGAACTGCTGCCGATGGCGGAAACGTACGGGGAACATCACATCGCCCTTGCGGGAGTGCTCTCCGGAATGGTTTTCATGGGGATCGGACTGGAGATCACCGCGCGTCTGACCGCCGCCTGATTTTCTTTTCTCTGTTTTCCCCCTCCGGCTCTGCGGCGGAAGAGGGTTCATCTCCCGGCAGACCATGGAGAAATACCGGAAACAGCACAGTCTCCCGGCGGACATGGATGCTCCGCGCCGGAAGAAGGTTCATCCCCCGGCGGACCATGGAAGAGAGTGGTTCTGCAAGGCATTCGCCGAAATCCGCATGACAGGGAAGCCCGACCGTCAGATGTAATTGCCGCGCCGCAGCACGAACCACCAGAAAAGCAGCCAGAAAAGAATCATCACAGAACTGGTCAGAAAGACCACCGAATATCCCTGTGTCAGCAGCAGGGGCACCGCCAGCGAGGTCCAGATGCCCCCGCCCATGACAGGCTCATGCAGGAGCTGTTTGTATCCGAACGCCTCGGCGGCAACCGTTTTGTTTTCCGGATCGACGGTCCGGAGAAGAAGCAGTCCGGTCGCCGTCACGCCGGTGGACTGCCCGAATTCGGCGATGGCGCGTTCAAACCAGGCGTGTTTCAAAATCCGCGGAGCCAGGAAGAGCACGCCCCCCACGTTCCAGAGAATTCCCGCCAGACAGAGCAGAGCCAGCGGCATCCAGTGCGCCGCCACAAAATCCAGACGGATCGACGCCACCGCCGCCACCACCAGAAAATCCAGCGAGGTCCCCGCAAGACGCTGCATCAGCCCGTGGTCGATCAGATATTCCAGACGGAAAAGACGAAACAGATTCTGCACCAGCAGTCCGCCGATCATGCAGAGAGGAAACAGCGGAAAACTCTCCAGAAACTTCAGATTCTGAATGCACTCGGGCGAGATCATGTTCACCAGCCGGAACCCCTCTTTGATCGCATAACCGACCGTGACGGCCAGTCCGATGATCGCCACATGCAGAGCCAGCGAATCAATGGAATCGGAAGAGACCGTCAGTCTTCCCGCCGGCGGCTGAGCGTCGCCGGGGTAAATTCCCATCCGCTCCTGCACCGACTGATCCGCAAAGGAACGGATATTCTTCACCCATCCGAGTTTGACCGCAAGATTAATCAGCCACATGCCCAGCACGACTCCGCTGATCATCCCGACCGTCGCGACCGTGAACCCCAGATCCTTCCCCTGAGCCCAGCCGAGCTCCCGGAAGGTGTCGGCCAGTCCCGCGACGGTTCCGTGTCCGCCTTCGAATCCGACCTCGATCAGCGCCGCAAACGCGGGTCCCACCCCGAACAGCGGATGCAGCACCAGAAGCACCAGAAGAATCCCCACCACATACTGGCCCCAGGCGATGATCTGACCGTAGCAGAGCTGCGGCGCGCAGACTCGCCAGATCTTCCGGAACCCCGGCGTCGTAACCCCGAGAAACAGCGCCGCAAACACAATGTTGATCAGAAACGACGGAATCCCGCCCCAGCCGGCATACCAGTTCGAGGGAATCTGCTTCCCGAAACAGGAAACCAGAATCAGTCCGGCGATCCCCCCGATCACCGATGACGGCAGATAGAGCCGCTGAAACATGGAAAATCGCATCCTCAGAATTTTTCCGAGAATCAGAAGCAGACACAATCCGCAAAAAGAAGTCACCGCCGTCATACCAACACTCTCCTTCCCTGTGAAAAACAGTAATATAATTTCGTCCGATGAGAAAATCAATTTATTTCCCGGGAAATGCTTGAATCCGCTCTTTTTTCATGGTAGATTTACGGAGTCTCCCGCGGGGAGCGGGGGGCAGCAGGTGAAAACCGGAAATGACGGAAAACGGCACAGCCGGAACAGGGAAATTCCCGGACCGCCTGCAATCGACTTTCAGCATAATTCGGAAAGGAGCTCGCCAACCAAATGAGCAGAGAAAATCTGAAGATTCTGACGATCGGAAACAGCTTTACGGACAGTCTCACCCTTTACTTCAAGGATGTTGTGGAATCCGTTCCCGGATGCACCCTTCATTTTGAACGGGCCAATCACGGGGGCTGCGAACTGCACCGCCACTGGAGCTATATCGAAAACGAGGAAAAGGACGGAGTCTACAAGATGTATCAGGACCGCCGTCTTTCCATGCGGGAGGTGCTCGCAAAGGAACCGTGGGATGTTGTGACCATTCAGCAGGGGAGTCACCTGAGCTGGCGGGCGGAATCCTATCAGCCGTTTGCCACAAATCTTTACAACTATGTGAAACAGCACGCGCCGCAGGCGGAGGTCGTGATCCAGCAGACCTGGGCGTACCGGGAAGACGATCCGCGCATCCGTCCCGGCGGCGAATGGAAGTTCGATGACGCCGCAATCGCCAGATGGAAGGAGCTCGGCGCCACCGTGGAGCCCGGTCCATGGCACATCAGCCAGACCGATATGTACAATGCGCTGACCGAAGCCTATACAAAAGTCGCCCGGGAACTGAATCTCCGCATCATTCCGACCGGATTCGCCGTTCAGCTTGCCCGCAGAAAACAGCCGTATCATTTTCAGAACTATGATCCGGAACTGATGAACACCCTGCACTGGCCGGATCTGCCGCCGCAGGCCGGGGATCTTGTCGGAAACATCTGGTGGACTAAGGACAAAACCACCGGGGAACTGAAACTCGGACGGGACACCATTCACCTGAATCTCCGCGGACAATATCTGCAGGCATGCGTCTGGTTCACTTTCCTCTACGGACACAGAACCGATGAAATCACCTTTGTTCCGGACACCATCGGCAACTCCGACGCGGCATTCCTCCGGAAGATCGCTCAGGAGGCGGTGGACACCTTCCCTCAGGTAAAAAAATAAACGGTCCGCTGTTTTTTTCAAAAAAAAGGATGGTCCGGAAGAAAAGGGCGTTGACTTTTCCGGGTATCCCGCCTATAATAAAAAACAGTTTTTCCTCAGGGAAAACAAAATAGAAAGGAGAAAGAAAACATGAAATTCGCACTGATGATCGCTCTCGCGGCATTCTGCGCGACGGCCGTCGTGAACGCGGCTGATCCCGTCAAAACGCAACTTGTCGACACCAAGGGAATGAAGGCCACCAAGGAATTCAAGATCCTGAAGGTCGCCTACGGAACAAAAGCCAAGCAGAAAGACCTGACCAAGCAGTTTGTGGAAGCCATGAAAAAGGGTCAGACCTTCGCGGCGAACAACCGCTTCGGCGATCCCGCGCGCGGCGAAGGCAAGACGCTGGAAGTCGTCTACTCGGTGAACGGCCAGATCAAAGTTGCGTCCGTCAAGGAGCGCCAGACGCTTGATCCGAAGACCCTGAAGTAATTTCCGATCCGGAAATTCTCAGCATACTGCGGCTTCCCGCACAGGGAGGCCGCTTTTTTTTCTGTCATGAACCATTACGAGCTGCTGAACATTCAAACCGACTGCGACTTCGCCACGCTGAAACGGGCCTATTACGCGAAGGCGAAACAGTGCCATCCGGATCTGTTTTCCAATTCTCCGGAAAAGACGGAGGCCTTTCGGCGTCTGGTGGAGGCGTTCAACATTCTCTCCGATCCCGAGCGGCGGGCGAAATACGACGAATCGCTGCGTCTCCGGGCCCGGGTGCGCTCTTCGAATCTTTCTCCGGAAAGCATTCTGGATACGGATGCCGACGACACCCTCGAAGAGCTGATTGTCGGAAACTCCCCGCCCGAGGACGCCACGCTGATGACTCTCTTCCGGGATCTGGAACGCACTGTTGTCTTCATCACCTGGCGCGAAGCGCGCACCTACTATGCCGAGCGCCGTTTCCGAATCGCATCGCGCCTTTTCCTCAAACTGGTGGTCCTTGCTCCCGACAACATTCTCTACCGGGTCTATCTTGCGCGCTCCTTTTTTGCCCTGAAGGAGTACTCGAAAGCGCGGTATCACTACAAGGCGGCCTTGAATATCGGGGAGAGACGGAGTCCGCCGCAGAACCTGATGACGGTACGCGAAGAACTCGACCGGCTCCGGAAAAAGGAAAATCCGCTCCTCCACCGCATCCGGAAGGCGCTCTTCCCGGGGAATGCCGCTCCGTATGTCCCTTCCGACGAACAGATGATCCGCGAGGCCTCCCGCGCCATGCAGAACATTCTCGATTCCCAGGAACGGAAACGTCTTGGCAGATAGCGTCGTTTCCCCTCCCCGGAATTCAACGGAAATAAACGCCGGGAGTATCCGTAATGCCGAGCCGTTCCAGACGCATCGGACGCTTCGGATTCATGCGAAGTTCATGGACTCCTTTTTTCAATCGGAACAGCTCAAAATACTTGTCTTTTCCGGGAACTCCGCGACGGATATGGCGCCACTTGCGGATGCTGTTGCCGCCCATCATCGGATTCCGGTGAACATCCGCTTTATCGCCGTCCACGGAGAATTCGAACAGATTGCGTTCGATTCCGTCCGTCTGCCAGAGACCGAACAGATAGTAAATGCCGTCGCGCGGGACATTGAATTTCCAGAGAAGCGCCGATTCCGGGCTACGCTTGTCGAGAAGAA
>CALXRL010000045.1 GCA_944390735.1 uncultured Victivallales bacterium
AAAAAGGAGAATACAACTGGGAACTCGCCGACCGGATCATGAAATGGAATCAGGAGAACGGCGTGGAGACGATTTTCTGTCTGACCGGAATTCCCGGATGGGCGAAAATTCCGCGCGATCTGGAACAGTATCGGAAACTCTGGCGATTGATTTTCGCCCGCTACGATCTGAAGTATGCGGAGGTCTGGAACGCCACCGCGCCCCGCTGGACGCATTGCGATCCGACCGTTTACAAACAGCTTCTCCCCGCAGCCAAATCCGCCGCTAAGGAGGAGGATGAAAGCATCCGGATTCTGGCAGGCCGTTATCAGCCCGGATGCGACGGGTATTCGAAACTTCTGAAGGAAATCCCGGACTCCTACGATATCATTTCCGCGGACTTCGCTTCGGACAATCCGGGATCACGGACGATTGAACAGCTCAGCCGGAATCCGGAGAGGAAACCGGTCTGGATCACTTCCGGCGGCTGTTCCCAGCAGATTCCGGGTGTTCCCCCGGTCAAATGGGTGAAGGAGGAAAAAGGTTCCGCCGCGTCGGAGATCCGTTCGGCGGTTCTGGCGCTGGCAAACGGAGCGGAACGCTGGATCGCCTCCTCCGGTCCCGACGAATATCTCCCGTTTCCGAACACCGCGGACGGAAGACCCGGATGGAAAGGGGTCGCATGGGGAGTCTTTCACTCCCTGATCGGGAAAAACGCGAAATTTCAGCGTCTTTCCTCGAAAGAGAATGTGACGGTCATCCGCTATGAGAATGCCGACCGGAGTTCCGGACTCATCGTCTTTGCTCCGCGGGGAAAGACGGTGATTTCGTCGCCGGTGGACGGCATCGGACTCTTCGGAGAGAGGATCGGCAAAGGCCGCATTGAAGTCGGGCCGGATCCGCTGTATCTGCCCGGAGCCGTCGGACTGTAATCTGTTTCAAGGAGTTTGCCATATGAAAAAAAACATGATTCTGATCGCTTCCGCATTGTTCGCCGTTTCCTGTCTGGCCGGACCCTTTGACGCGTACAGGAAAAAAACGCTTCAGGAACCTTCCCTGATCCGGTATTACACGTTTGAGGAAGGGGCCGGAGAGGAGGTCGCCAACCATGTGATTCTGGAGCCGGGGCGGATTGCCCTGACGGGCGGGCCGCTCGGTTCGCTGACCATCAATCAGGCCTCGCCGTACTCCGTAATCAAATACGGCCGGACCTATGCGGACCGCATGCCGACCGACCGGAATCCCCGGTGGACAAGCGGTCGTTTTCCCGGAAAAGCCGCGCTCCGCAGCGGGGGAATTCCGCTGGGATTCTTCCGATCCGGCATCACGGGACATGAATTCAAAAACGGAATGACGCTGGCCGGCTGGATTCGGACCGGCAGCGAAATCGGGCGAAGCAATCTGCTGCAGCTTGCGGATGCCTGGAACCGGGGGTTCCGCTTTTCCCACACCCGGAATTCTCCGGAGAAACCGGGCCGATTCGAATTCCGGATCGGTAACAAAGGCAAAACCATTCTTTCCGCGCCATCCGTTCTGCCGGGAATCTGGGTCCATTTTGTCATCACGGTCGGGAACGGAAAGGTCCGGCTGTTTCTCAACGGAACGCCTGCCGCGGAGAAAGAGTTCACCGGGACGATTCCGCCGGGAATTGTGAATGATCTGCCTTCGTTGCGTCCGTTCTTCGAGAATTTTTCCGGGAACGGCACTACACTGGAACCTCTGCTGATTTCCGCCAATCCGCGTCCGGAGAATCAGCGTCCCGCGCCGACGATCGACTGGGATGAACTGGCCATCTACAAGCGTCCGCTTTCGGAGACGGAGATCCGATCTCTGTATGAGTCCGGACAACCCGCGGAGAACGATGCCGTTCAGAGATCCGGCTACGCGGCGCTGCGGAAGGCGGAACAGCTCCACGATCAGATCCGCATGACTATTCCCGACGATACCGACGGATATTTCCGGCTCGGAGCCTCCATTCCGGCGACCATCCATGTGCCCGAGGAAGTCAAAACCGCCTCCAAAGCGGTTTTCGAACTGGAAACCCTGGAAGGAAAGATAATCTGGACGAAGGAACAAAACGTTTCCGCCGGACAGACCGTTACCGTCCCTCTGGATTTCCCGGAATGCAACGTCTACTGGATGGATATGAAGCTTCTTGCTTCCGACGGTTCCGTTCTGAAACGTCTTCCGTACAAATACGGCATTGCCATCGCTCCTCCCGCTCCGGCGAAACTTTCGGAACGCAATCCGATCGCCTACTGGGCGGACTGGTATGACCATTTTCATTTCGATTCCTCCCTCCGGCGGATGCAGTATCACGGAGACGGCCGGCATTTTGAAGATCTTTACGCAGCATATGCCGCGCGGATTCCCGATTTCCGAGCCTATCTCTGGTTTTATTCCCTCAATGCCCAGCCGCCGAAGGAGGGCTGGAACGCCGGACGCGAACAGAACCGGAAACTCTTTACCGAAGCGGCTGAACGGTTCCGGGGGAAAAAGATCATCGCTTTTGAAATGACAAGCGAACCGCACAATATTGATCCGAAATGGTATGTTCAGCATCTTGCCGACGCCAGAAAAATCTTTACGGAAGCAGGACTGCGTCAGCCGATGATTCCTCCCGGCGGCGCACCGCCCTCCATTCCGATGATCTCCGATATTCTCAAGGCGGGAGGCGATCAGTACATGGACGGCATTTCGTATCATCCCTATACCGTGAAGCCGATCGAGGCGCTGAATTCGGACGACTCCCTGAACCGTCTTCATGCGGTGATGGCGGAGTATCCCGGCAGGAAATTCATTCTCTGGAATACGGAAAGCGGGATCAATGCGCTTCCCCGGATCAAATACCGTCCGATGAGCGCGGCTGACGCTCATGCGGCGCGGATGCCCGGACGCGACGGAGCATTCCTCGGGTTCATCACCATGCTGGAGGAGAGGGAAGCCGCCGCACGGCAGGTTCAGCATGCCCTGGTCTGTCTTGCGCAGGGGTATCGGATCTATACGATCTGCCAGTCGCCGAATCAGAACGGGGATCCCAGTCTGCGGGGACTGGCCATGACCGTTCTGGCCGGTCAGATTCTGAACCGGCAGACCGGGGTCCGGCGTCTGCCGCTGGCCCGGCTCGACAATGTCTGTCTTCTCATTTCGCAGGCCGACGGTTCCGCCACCGCCGCTGTGTTCAGCCGCAAAGAGGATCGTCTTCTCCTTCGCCTCAAGCCGGATACGGAATACCGGATCATGGACATGCTGGGCAATGTTTCGCGGCGGAAAAGTGATCGGGAAGGCATTCTGGCCATCCGGAGCTCTTCGCAGCCGCAGTATCTCTTTTCGGTGCCGGAGAGCATCTCCGAAGTGACTCCGCTGACCATGGAGCTTCCGGCTTCCCTTCCGGAGCGGGGCGTGCTCAAGGGAACGGTCACCATTGCCAATCCCTTCCGCGGCGGTTCGCTTCACGGAACTCTGGAGGCGGTCCCGGTGCACGGCGCGGAGATCGTCCTTTCGGAAAAGCGGATTGAACTGGCTCCCGGCGCGTCCGGAAAGGTGGAGATCGCCATCACCGGGAAAAATCTGAAACGGCAGATGTACACCTTCTCCGTCCTTCTGAAAAATCAGGAGGGAACTGTGATTGCCTCCGCTTCCCGGCAGGCGCAGTCGCCGGGGGTGATCCGCATGATTCCGAGAATCCTCCGTGAAATGCCTCTGGACGGGTCCGTTGAAAAATGGAAAAATGTCCCCGCAATGGTCTGCGATTCCGTGGACAGCGTTGTTCACGGAAAACCGAATTATGCGGAAATCTGGGTCCCCCAGTGGCTGGGAAAACAGGATCTCTCCTTTTCGCTTCAATGCGTCTGGCGGAAAAACGACGCCATTTATTTCCTGCTGAACGTGACCGATGATGTGCTGCTGCCGGCTCCGGAGGAGAAGGCGGGGCTTGCGTTCCGCTATGACTGCCTGGAACTCTTTTTCGACAGCCGGAGTGTGAAACGGCAGGGAAGTGTTCTCAGCGACGGGGCGGATCAGGCGATCATCATTCCGCGCGGTAGCCGGGAACCGTCGGCCTGCGACCTCTGGTTCGCGCGAAAGGAGCGTGCGCATATCCGGATCGAATGCGTCGGGCGGCGGACCGCCGGTGGATGGCTGCTGGAAGGAAAAATCATTCCGACGAAGAAAAGCGCGTTCCAGGTTCGGGCAGGATCCCAGTTCCGCATGGATTTCCTGGTGGACGATGCCGACAGGGATGAGGTGAAATGGCTTCGGAAGTCCGCCATGGCGCTCGACGGAATTTTCAACAACTCCCAGAATTCCAATGTCTGGGGACGGTATGAACTCTCTCTGGACACTGTGAAATAAGTTCCGGAGACGCATTCTTCCTCCGGGGGACGGAGGTGCTGCACAGGGGAGGGCGGAGCTTTCGCCCCCCTCTCTTCCGCAAGACTCGCAACAACAATCCCTCTTCCGGGAAAACAAGGAGAAAAAGCATGTTGAATTTTCATTCCAGTCCGCCGGGAGCGGAACGCGGGATCCCGCTTCCTCTGACCGTTTTCAGCGGCGGACGTCTTTCCGTGGATCTCGCCTTTCACGGCGGTTTGACGGAAATCCGCTATTTTGGAAATCAGAGAATCGGGGATGCGGCGCTGTTTCGTGCGGATCCGCTTTCCTCTTTCTGTCAGCTGTTCCGTCCCTATGCGGATTTCGGGTGCGGCGATCAGTATTTTCTGGAATTTGAAAACACCTTCTTTTACCCCTTCGGCTACGACAGCGAATGCGTGTTTCACGGGATTCGTTTCCGTCATCGTCTTACCGTGCTGAACGATGCGCTTCTGTTTGAGCTGGAAACCGATTCCCGCGAACGTCCCTTTTCCCTGAAGCTCGGCCTGACCGGAGCGGCGGCGCCGATTCGCAAACCCGGCCGGGTCTGGAAGCGGTTCGAGTTCCACGCCGAAACCGGATTTGCAACCGCCTCCTTTACCGATACGCACGACGGGATCGCCATTCAGACCTGTCTGATCGCGGGAGCCTCCGGTCCGATTCGGTATACCGGGACCTGTCATGATATTCAGAAGGACTATCTTTCGGTTCCGGCGGAAGAGGGATTTGCGGCGCTTGCTCTTGTTTTTGGCGCGGGGGAGGCGGAGGCGGCGTCCCGTCTCCGGGAGATCAGGGGCGCGATCGGGGCGTCGGCGGCAGGGGAGAGGAGGCACTATCGCGAATCGCTCTCGCGATCGGCACGGCTCGAAAGCGGAAATCCCGTGCTGGATTCGTTCGTTGCCAATACGCCGGAAATTCTGAGATCGTTTGCCGTGAAGGATCTTCCCGGAGCCTATACCGCTTCGAATACCGGTTACTGGGTCTGGGGATGGGATGGAATGGTGCACGCGGATGGAATCATGCTTTCCGGAGAGTGGGAGAACATTCGATCCCGTCTCGCCTTTTACCGCGACACCGCGGATCCGGAGCACGGAATTTTTCATGCGATTGATCCCCGTGGCGCTGTTCTTGCCGTGATGGCGCCTCCCGCGCAGACATTCTACTGCATCATGCTGTTTCAGTACTGGCTGTTCAGCCGGGATCCGGAGGTTGTGCGGGAGTTCTATCCGTTTGCAGCATCGCTGCTGGAGAGGGTCGAGACGGATGTCGTCGGTTCGACCGGTCTTTACCGCGGGCGCGGACTCTATCCGGATTTCCCGGAGGATCTGGGGCAGGACGGGTGCGACATCAGCAGTTTCAACAATTCCATTCTGTTTCAGGCGTTCCGGTGCATGGAGGAGCTGGCGCGCCGGATCGGGTGCGAAGAAGACGCCTCCCGCTGGTCGCGGAAGGCCGATGCGCTCCGCTCCGGATTCCGGAGATATCTCTATGATCCGGAAAAACATGCCTTTTTCGATTCCATTTCCGCGGAGACTCTGGAAGCGCGCAGATTCTATCCGGTCTACGCGGTGCTTGCTCTGACGCCGTATGCGTCGGAACTGGCGGAAGGGGTGGAACGGGAAGTCGGCGCTTATTATTTTGAAAATCTGACCCAGCGGTACGGTGTTTCCATGTTTGCCCGCCGCGATGGAATCTTTTATTCGGATGGCAATCAGCTCGGATTCTACTGTCCGGCGACCGAGCGGTTCTACCGGAGGCTTCTGCGTTTCCTGTCGGTGGAGGATACTCTGCTTGCGCTGATTGAAAGCGAATGGGGGATGCTTCAGATCGCGGAGGCCACCAGCTGCGAGGCCGTCAATATGCGCATCACGCCGGATCGTCCCGGCAAGAAGCAGATGTACTCCGTTGCCGCCTATTACGCCATGATCCCGGAGATTCTTTGCGGGGTGGAGTTCCAGGCGGAGAAAATTGTGTTCCGGGAGCCCGCCCGTCCCGTCGGCGGATGGATATGGAGGAATCTGCGTTTCGGAAAGGCGCTGCTTACCATGGAATTCCGGGGAGAGGGAAGACATCCCGCCGCCGTTTTCCTTGACGGAGTCAGAATGGAAAATCCGGAAATTCCCGCCGGAAAGGCGGAGACGGGAGATCATCACCATATCGTCATAGAACTGGAGCGGGGAAGGGAAGAGCGGACGCAGATTTGAAATGCGGTCCGGAAGCCTTTCAATTCCTTCCGCGAAGTTCATAAAGTTGAAAAAGGAGATTTCTGCAATGAATACCATGCCAAAGGAACTGCCGGAAGCGTTCCGGCACCTGAACGGAAAACATGTCACCATCGTCGCGTTCGGCGATTCCAACACGGAACAGAATCACTGGACCTATGGACACTGCAACTGGTTCGGTCTGCTTCAAATGGGATTGACAAGCGTTTTTCCCCGGCGGACCCTCATCAATTCCGGACGAAGCGGGGAAGCCGTGATGGAGGCGCTCGATCGACTGGATCACGATGTTCTGCGTTTTGAACCGGATGTCGTCATCATCGGCTACGGCTCCAATGATGTCAGCAGGAACATCACATCCGCGGAATTCAAGGAACAGCTCCGGCTGCTGGTTCGGAGAATCCGGGAGCGTCTGGCGCAGTGCGTCATCATTCTCCGGACTCCGCCGCCCATGATCAATTTGCTGAACGGACTGGAGCTGGAGGAGGTTTCCCCCGGAAACACGGCGGAACTCCGGCGCGAATTCGCCGGACGGATCACGGAAGTCGCCGACGAGGAAAAGGCTCTCCTTGTCGACCATTACAAACTCTGGACAGAGTCCATGAAATCCAGTTGTCATGGAGACTTGTGCATGTTGATGGGAAATCCGGTGCATCCGAATCATCTTGGCCATCGACGGATGTATTTTGAGATTGCTCCTCTTTTCAACGCCTATCCCCGATTCTTTTATGAATGGGAACGGCTGCTGATGGAAGAGGATCAGCTTCCGTTCTGACCGCTTCGGAATTTTATGGGAAATGGTTTGCTATTCGATTTTGCAAAGCAGCTGGATCCTGTTTTTCCAATGCAGTTCTTTCTCTTTCTACTCTGCATAAATACGATGGAATGCCTGATGGCACATTTCTGGAGGAATCTGAGACAAAAAAATGGCTCCGGCAGCTGGAACGTCCGAAGATTTTTTCGCGCCTCAAATTGTTTCCGATCAGGAAGATTTGAGCTCAAAAGTGGCGAATTTGGCCACTTTCACACAGGAGAAAAAAGCTGGC
>CALXRL010000046.1 GCA_944390735.1 uncultured Victivallales bacterium
ACAAAAAGGTCCTCTGGAAGAAAACGCTTCCTGTTCAGGCCGGAAAAACCGTTGACCTGCCGTTCGATTCACTCGGACTTGCGCCGGGCCCCGGCATTCTCCGCGTCCGCTACACGGTTCCCGGAACGAAGCCGTATTACGATTTTTACCGATTCTCCCTGATCCGTTCGCTGAAGGGGGCCCATGCGACAAAAGATCTGTACGGAGCTTTGTTCATCACCACGATGTTCCGGACCGAGGATCGTCTGGATCTGATGCAGCGTTTCGGCTTCGGCGGCTCCACCAGTTACGGCGCCGGACGGGTCCGTGATCCGCTCGGCTATGAACTGCGCGAAAAGTATCATGTCACCGATTACACGCACTGTGTGGTCTCTGTTCTCTCGCTGAGTTCGAAGAACTGGAATCTCCGGACGCAGAACCCCGATTACCGGCTCATGATGCAGCTGGATTCCCGAATTTGGCGGACGCCCGCGCAGGCAAAGGAAATCGGCCCGATCCTGGAGACCTATTCCGATGAGATTGTCAAACGGGTGGAGGATCTGGCGTACCGTTCCGCGAAGGAGCATCCGTATGTCCGGGTCTGGTCGTTTGGCACCGAGGAGGAGATCCTGATGCCGTGCATTGTGAAGCGGCGCGATTATGCGGAATTCGCCAAGATTCAGCGCGCGGTCTACCGCGGCGTCAAACGGGGCAATCCGAAGGCGCTGGTGATGCCCTCCGGCGGAACCTCCGGATACGGAAAAATCCGGGGAAAGGATGCTGTCGAAGGATATCTGAAGGCGACACCGGACATCAAATGGGACGCCATCGCGATTCATCCCTACGGCTCTGTCGACGGAACGCAGGGAAACGAGGATCTCGACGAAGCCATCCGGCAGCTTATCACCAGCGTTGCCAAATTCGGCTACGGTCCGGAAACGCCGCTGCTTCTGAATGAAGGCGGCGGAGGCGGTCCCTGTCTCTGGGGCGACGGTCCCGACTACTCCTATTCCGGCGGGCAGCCCTCCTACGATCAGGGACTTCACGAGTTTCTCCATGCGTCCCTTCTGGCGCGCCAGTATATCATCTGCCTGAAATACTGGCCCCGGATTCCGCACTACAACACGTGGCAGACGGATCACCGCACCCTGCTGGACCTGAATCTGACTCCGAGTTCTTTTCTGTTCGGCATCAACACACTGGGACATCTTCTGGCAAAGCCCGAATTCCTTGCCGATATCCGTCCGGCTTCCGGAATGAGAGGCTATGCGTTCCGGGACGAGCGCGGAAACGGGGTTGCCGCTCTCTGGTGCACCAACGACGATGTTGAACGCGGTGTGATCCGCGGTCCCGTCATGCGGGTGAAGTTCACAGACGCTCTCCCGGAACTTTTCGATCTGACCGGAAGATCGTATCCTGTGAAATCCGGCAAGGACGGCTGGACGGAGTTCCGTCTCACGCCTGCGCCGCTCTTCCTGCGGTCCCGGAATTCGGAGCGTCTGGTCTCCGCGCTGAAGAATGCGGAAGTGCTGGGGGCCGGAGCCAGCGTGCAGATCTCCTTCCGGCCGGATCTTTCCGGGAAGATCTCCGCGGATATTACGAATCTGACCGGTCGGACGCAAAGCGGAAGGGTGTTTCTCGGTTCGGCTGCGCACCCCTTCCGGGTCGATGCGAACCGGAAACAGACGCTTCCTCTTTCGGATTCCGTTCCGCCGCGGTTCGGAGAGATTTTCCGGAAGGCGTTCTCCTACCGTCTGGTGCAGATCGGCGCGCCTGAGATCGCGGGGGAGTGGAAGATGGATTATTTTTATGTCCCGAAAGTGAACGGAACGCCGGACTGGACAAAAATCCCCGGGATCCGGATGACGAATCTGTATCGGCCGGAGGTCAATCTGAAACGGACTGCCGGCGGACATCCCGGCGATCTTTCCGCGCTGTTCAAAACGGCATGGGACAAGGAGAATTTCTATCTGAGAGTCGAGGCGGAGGACGATATCTTCCAGGTGGATGATCCGGCGTTCTGGAGTTCCGACGAAGCCAGGAGCCGTCATCTCTACCGTCTGGACGGCTGTCTGGAGGTCTATTTCGACTGCGGCGCCAACGGCAGACTCCGCAAAAGCGGATTCGATCTGGATGACTACCGGTACGATTTCTGCACGGGCAACCGGAAGGGCGGCAGCGGTCCCGGACTGGTCTGTCGTCTCCGTGAAGTCTTTCAGGAGTATGCCGGAGGACCGAACATGCCCTCCCGCGAGGAGGCCGCAAAACGGATCCGCTGCGAGTTCCAGCGCGTTTCCAAAACAAAATATGTCTACACCATCACCTTTCCGCAGCGTTATCTGGAGCCGATGCGCCTTCAGAAGGGGACGATCGCCGGATTCGGACTCTATCTCCATGACCGCATGGACGACGGGACCATGGGAAACAAAGGTCTGAGTCTGGCAACGGATCCCGGGGCCCATTGCGACGGCAAGCCGCATCTCTGGCCGCTGATGATCCTTGCCGAATAGCACCGGAAGGCGGAATCCTTTCAATCGGAAAATGGCGGCGGAAGTCTTGCAAACTTCCGCCGCATTCTTTTTTCCTCCGGAGAATCCGGTCGGAAAGAGGAAGAAAATCTCTTTTTTTTGAAAAGCGGGGGTTGTCATTTCTGAAGTTCTGTTGTATAATGTAATATAGCTATAAGCGACATCCGAATCAGGACTGGGGAGAAGTCATGGGGTCGATTCCGAATAAATATGATGTGGTTCAGCAGAAAATCCGGGAACGGATTCTCTGCGGGGAATGGACGGGAACTCTTCCCGGAGTGAAACAGCTGGCGCTGGAATACGATGTGAATTTCATGACGGTCAACAAGGCGATCAACCGTCTGGAAGAGGAGAATCTGGTTTACCGCATTCCGCGCAAGGGGACGTATGTGCGGCAGCAGAAGAACATTCTGTTTGCGTATCACGATCCGGATGCGAATTTCATGGAGGCTCCGTTTTTCGCCCCGGTGGTGGGAGCGATTCAGAAGATTCTTGCGGAGTCGAACTGTTTCATGATCTATGAAAACATCTACGGCAAATCCGATACGGCGCTGGCCGCTCTGGCAAAGCGGATCGACGGGATGATTATGATTGTGGGACATGAGTTTCTGCGTCCGAAACAGTTTTACGGGAAGCCGTGCGTGCGAGTTCTGGGCATGAACATGGGGGAAAAACGGTTCGATCATATTACGTATGAGAATGCGGCGATCGGCCGTCTGGCGGCGGAATATCTGCTGAAAAAGGGACTTCGGACTCTGGCGTATGTGGGGTATCGGAAACCCGGACTTTTCCGTGTCCGCTGCGATGTGTTCGCGGAAACGGTGCGGAAAGCGGGGGCGGAATGTCTTCTGACGCATCCGGAAATATCCGAGACCTTTTCGCCGGAGTTCACGATTGCCCAGCTGGAGGCTCTCGGGAAGGGATCCGGATTTCCGTCCGGGATCTTCTGCGGGACGGATGACGAGGCCTCTCTGGCAACCGGATATTTCTATGAAAAGGGGCTTCTGCCCGGACGCGACGTGCATCTGATTTCCTGCAACAACGATCCGAAACTGCGTTCGTTTCTTCCGCAGGCGCGTCCGGCCACGTTTGAGCTCTGCCGGAAAGAGATTGCAACGGAGGCGGCGCGTCTGCTGATCCGCCGGATCAACGGCTTCAGCGGTCCGCCGATGCTCCGAAAGTATATGCCGAAACTGATTGAACCTCAACAGAAAACAGAAAGGTGACCATGTCCATGAAGACGATTCATTTCCGGATTCTCCCGGGAGCGTTTGCGAAAAAGAATTTCACATTGATAGAGCTCCTAATTGTGATTGCAATCATTGCCATTCTGGTATGTGTGCTTCTTCCCGCATTGGCCACGGCGAGAAGGAAGGCTCTGGAGGCCGGCTGCAGAAGCAATATAAAACAGGTCTATTATGCGGAGATCTGCTATTCCTCCGACAATGGAGTGATGCGTTATGACTATACCCGGTCCGCTACTGTGGCAAGAAGCCGTTTTATTTCAGATTCCACGTTTACCAGGTATCTGAATGTGGAAAGCGGGAAACCCAATTACAAAAAAAGTGCTTTCTTCTGTCCGGGAACTCCAAATGAATGGAGAGGAGCTTTCGGTCAGTATTCTTCCTACGGGTATCCCATCATGCTGTTTACCCATTCGAATTCCGCCAATATCACCGGATTCCCGAATAAGACGGCAAGACTGGATCGCGTCAAGCAGCCTTCTGCAACACTGCTGCGCTATGAAGCCAATACCGCTCTCTGGAGCGGTTCCAAAACGCCGCCGACGATCTATACCGGACTTCTGGGCAGCACTTCTTTTTCCTATCATGGCGGCAGTGCTTTGACTTCCGGCGGCGGAGGAGTCCATCCGGCCAATGCGACCTCCAGCATTCTGCTTTGCGACGGTCATGTATCTGCTTTGCCGAGTGCTTCGATTACGGTGCCTCTGCCTCCGGGATATCGTTATGCCTGTGGTGAAGTGTTTGATTGAACAACTTTGGAGAGAGGAATCGTTATGTTGAAACAAATGATATCTGCCGGTGCGGCCGCGCTTCTTCTGGGTGCGGCTGGATGCGTTGCTCCGGAAAAAACAAAAACTCCGGCTCCCGACTGGAAAGGAAAATCCGCCGGAAGCGCTTATCTGGGAGAGGATGTGCTCTGGCGCCCCAGAGAGAATCTGCTGTTCCATATGAAGGATGAGCTGGGAAGCGGATTTTCTCTTCGTTTCACGGTTCGGGACATGAATACGTACGTGCATGCGCCCGCGCCGATTCTTTTCCAGGTCGTCGGACCGGATGACCGCATCCTTGTTTCGGCGCGTCTGGAGGATGATGGAATTACCGGGGGAAACTTCGCGCATCAGGATGGGATTTATGATCCGTTTGCCGATTTCCGTTATCGCCAGTATCACCGGGCGAACACGCCGGGCGGAATGCCTCCCGGGAAGAGTCGATCGCCTTATCTCCGGAATCCGGAAAAACTTCCGTTCCGCGTGGTGGATCTGGAGGTTCCGGCGGGAGGAAAGGGGCTTTACCGGGTGCTGGTCACCGGGCGCTGGGATCATTTCGTCTCCATGACGGCGGACCGGCCGATCCAGACGGCTCTTCATCCCGGAACGGGACCGCTTGCCGTCGTCGGAAAGAATCTGGAAAAAAGCTGGTTCTATGTCCCGGAAGATGCGAAGGATCTGGTGATCTCCGTAACGGAGGAGGAACTGCCTTATTCCGTGGAGATGACCCTCCGCGACGAATCGGGAAAGGTTGTGGATTCGGCGAAGGCAAAAGGGTTCTGCACGTTTCTCATGCCGCGGAAGATCCGCAAAGGAGCCGTGTATCAGCTGGAAATTTCCGGGGCAAAGCCGGGAACCTGTCTGCACGGACGCGGTTTTCCGTTTGTGTTTGCTCCGGATGCCGCCACGGCGAAGGCCATTCGCGGCGGACTGGAAAAGGATGAAAAAGGGAGAACGTCTCTGCATCACTTCACTCGGGTCTTCCGCGGCTGGAGCGATCAGCTGACCCCGGCTGACCTGGAAGTGAAGGTCGCGCCCGGACGTCACAGAAAAACGCTGGAATTCCAGAAAACAAAATTCACGCTGAAGCAGGTCGCCGAGGCACTGAAAAAACAGAATCTGGATCCGGCATCTCCGAAGTTCGGCAGTTTGGAGGGGCGCTTTCCGCGCGGTCCGCGTTATCTGGAGGTCTTGACCGCCGCCGCGTTGCTGAATGTTCCGGGCAATCCCTATTACGGGAATCGGGCGCTGGTGAACCGCTGTCTTCTTGCGGCGGTTCCGCTGATGAACCGGATGTCCCCCGTCTACCGGTTCGACGGCGCCGACATGCCGTTCACACGACCTTCCGAAGTGAAGGAGTTCTGGGATGTCAGCACGCGTTCCAACTGGTACGGACTGGGACTCGATCCCTGGCATGTCTCGATTCCCTCCGGGCTCGGCGGACTTCTTGACCAGTTCCCCGCGGAGGTTCGGAACTCCTGGAAACAGGTGTACCGTCTCTGGGCTGCCGGACGCAAAAACATGCATGCCGCCGAAGTTGCCAATCAGTGGGGGTACAACATGAGTTCGATGCTCCGCATTTACAACTGGCTCGGCGATGCGGATCTGAAGGAGGAGATTCAGCGGGCCCAGCGTCTGGTCGCCTCTCCGAATCTTTACGGACGAATCGAACCGGACCGCACCTCGTTTGACGAGCGGATCGGCCGGCTCGACACCGACGCCGGACTCACCGACGCCGGATACATGCCCGAACAGTTCGGGTTCGACGGCGAATACACCTGCGAACAGACTTGGCTCTGGGGCGACATCTGGAAACAGTTCCCCTGCGAGGAAACGGTCCGCTGGTTCGACCGCTTCAATATTCTCAAAACCCATCTGACCATGCTGAAACGGGATGGACAGGAAAAAAATTTCAACACCTTTTCCCATACCTGTTCTCCCACGGACCTGAATTTCCGGACGCGCTACATGACCCATAAGAACGGCCAGCCCGCGGAGATGATCGGGCGCGTCACCTATCTGGATCTCTGGAAGGGGGAGAGAGGGTCCGTTCCCGCGAAGCCGTGGCCCTGTCTGGAACCGGGGGATTTTGTCCGGAACATTGCGGAGAAATATTTGTTTGTCAAATCGGGGCGCACGTACTCCATCCTGTATACGGGACCGCGTCCGCAGCCCTGGTGCGACTGGTCGGAGATCGTTTTGCGCGGAACGAACTCCCTGGATTTTGACGGACCCGCCGCGATGGGGTATGGCGGATATGACCGAGCCGCCAAGCCCGGCGCTCTTTCGGGGGTTTACATTCAGGGATACGGAGTGGCGATTCTCGGACAGAACCATACTGCGGGCGATTCCAACACCGTCTGGGGTCGCGCCCGCAAACCGCTGTTCCGAGTCTGGCGCAAGGCGGATGTGAATCCCGAGGTCTTCGCCTCCTGCTACGCCCAGCCGGAGATTTCCTTTCATGAGAAGGAGAAACGCTATGTCATCGGCGAGAAGATTCCGCTTGTTCCGCTGGAGGTGACGAGAACTCTCCGGTTTGACGGGGAGAAGATCCATGTCCGCGGAGAGATCCGGGCCCTGGCGGATTTCGACGGACGGGAGCTGAATCACTCCATTCCGTTTGCTTCCGACGGGAAACGGGTTTCGATTGTTCTCGGCTCCCGGGAGACGCCTCTGGTTCTGCCGAAACCGGTGGACACTCCGACCCGTCCCAAGGCGCCGACCCGTTCGCTGGAGACGGTCCGCTGGAACCAGCCTCCGTTCCGGGCGGATCGGATTCTTCTGAAGGATGTCGGAGGGGCCACCCTGCGGATTGTGTTCGACCGGCCGTATGAGTTCCGTCTTCTGGCGCCTTTCCGCTATCGGACAATTGCCTCTTCCGGCGGATCGTTCGTGATGCGTTTCCCCGCAAAACTGAAACAGGGTGAAATCGTCAAATTTGCCTATAGCATTGAGCCGGGAGAAAAACAATGAAAAGAAACCTGCTGATTCTGCTTTTTTTCTGTCTGATTCTTTCCGTTTCCGGTGCGCCGGAGTGGATTGCGCTGGAGACGCGGATTATTCCGCTGGGAGGAAACGTCCGCGGCTTCGGAGTGCTTGCGGAGTATCCGGAAGGCGGTCCGAGGGAGATTCGTCTTGTCCGTGATTCGAAAGAGTTCGCTTCCAGACCGGGGTACAGGGTGGGCTGGCCGAACATTGCGCTTCTCCGCGTGTTCGATCCGGACGGCCGCCTGACGGCATATGTCGATCTGGGATTGCAGAGAAAACAGGTGCAGGAATATGTTTTGAAGGTTCCGGCGGGACGGGCCGGAGTCTGGCGGATCTCCGTCTCCAACGGATCGGACGATCAATACCGCCTCTCGTTTCCCCGGACGGAGGTCTGGGGAGTTCGGGGGGAGATGGCGCTTGGAATTGGAAAGCGCTTCCCGAAGAAGATGTATCTCTATGTGCCTGAAACGGCGGAAAAGCTGATCGTGGAGGTGTTTCCCTTCTACCGGAAAATCCGTCTTCCCGTTCTGTTCGGAGAGAAGGATCTGGCCGATTATTCGAAGCAGCCGAACAAACGGCGCTTTTTCACGGTGATCGGAGAGCTTCCGGCGGGCAAAGTGCTTGCGCTTGACACCTCCGTGCTGGCGAACGGAGGCGGCGTTGCGATCGACGGCATGCCCGGACTGCTGTGTCCGACTCCGGAAGCGGCGGACAAGCTCAAAGGGGGATTGCTGGAGGTGGAGGGCTCGCTGCTCTGCGGACCGCTTCAGGCGCGGGCAAGACGCCGGGTCCTTCAATTCCAGGCGAAGGATTTTGCCGTGGATTTGAAGTATCCCGCCCGGGCTCCGGAGAATCTGGGCAATTGGCAGACGGAGTGTCTGCTGTTTGGAAAATACGGGAGTCTCGGCATGCTGATCCGCGGGTGCGGGGATCAGCTGACGGATCCGTCGAAACTTCAGGCCGGCTGCCGGATTCCGCCGGAGAAACGCGGGGATCTGAGCAATCGGCGCAACTTTCTCCGGAACCGTCTGGGGGCGTATTTCGACGCAGCCGGACTCGCCGGCGCCATCACGATTCCCGCCAGAATGAATTTCGCCTATCACAATCGCGGACTGATTCACCGGGCGATTCTGGCCGCGTTCTCGAATTTTGTTCTCATGCAGGGGGATGATCTGCTCCGGGAGGGCGATTTCCGCACGACGAATTATCCGATCACCCATGCCTTTTTCGCCTATGACGCGCTTGCGAAAAGTCTGTATTATCTTCAGGATCTTCTGGATCCGGAGTCGCGGGAGATCTGGCGCGAGGCTGTGACGGCGATCGGCGACAAGTGCGCCTCCTACATGGCTTATGAGTCGAATCAGTGGGCGGATATGATTTCCGGTCATCTTTATGTCCATCTTGCGACGGGGGAGGTGCGGTTCCGCAGGTATTTTGAGCTTCAGATGGCCGCGTATCTGGACAATCTGTTCACGCCGGCCTCGAAGCACGGGCAGCATCCCGCCGGATACTTTCTGGAGGAGGGCGGTCCCGACGGCAATTACGACCATCTGAATCTCTTCTCCGTGGTGTCCATCTGGCACCACTATTCCGCGCTGAAAGATGCCGATCCCATTCTTTCGGAGAAGCTGAAGCGCGGGATTCAGAAGAATCTGGAATTCAAAAAGTTCTTCTGGGTTCCGGAGGAGGGCTCTCCCACCGCGCTGAACAACCGGACCTGGGGACGGCTCAGTTCCCCCAGCTGGCCGGGGGATTATATGGCGCGAAACGATTTCGATCTGGCCTGGACCCATTTTCAGATGAAGAAAATGCCGGAAAAAGGCGTGGGAAGCGCCGGAACATTTGCCCATCACGTCAATTCCGAGGAGTGGGCGCGGCGGCTGATCAACTGGGATCTCGCCCAGAAGGGCAAACGGTGGAGCGGACTGGGAACGCATTGGTCGAGGGAGCTCTATGATGCGTATTCGCGGCCGCTGAAGGCGAAAAAAGTCAAACTTCCGTATGAGGCACTGAAGAATGTCTGGACGCTGCCCGGATTTGCCGCCTGGAAGAACGCTGGGCTTTACGGGATTGTCTTTGCGGATGTCACGGGGGCAAAATGGCGTCTTCCCGGCATTACCTCGGGAGGACCCCTCGGAATCTGGAGCGCGGAGGCCGGATGGTTTCTCTGCGGACTGCGAAGTCCGAAGAAAAACGCCGTTTCGGAGATTTCCGATGTCACATGGAGCTGCATCGGAGGCTATCGGAAGGACGGGTCGCTGTTTGTCTCGGGAAGGGAGCGGAACACGCTTCGCGCTTCTGACGGGGGCATCGAGATTTCGGGGCATCTCCCTGAAGGATGCGGAACGCTCCTCTGGACCTACCGTCTGGCGGAGCGGGAGACGATCCTGACCGTTTCGCTGACGGAAACGAATCTGAAAACTCCGTTTCTTCTTCTTCCGTTCCGGTCGGAGACGGGGACTCGTCTGACTTTCGTTCCCGGGGGAGTGCTCTGCGAGCGGAACGGAGGGAAAACGGAAGTCGGCTTCTCCTCCGCTCTTCGCTCCGAGATGATTCCCGCCAGGGGTGCGGGCTATTCCACGCTCCTGAAAATTGCGTTTCCGCCGGACGGGATTCTCCGTCTCGCGTTCCGGAAACGGTGATGGAAGAGAAGGGAAAAAGTCGGGTTCCGGCTCCGACTTTTTTCCATCCCCGACTTGTTTTTGGTTCCGGAGCGGGATAAATTATTTAAATTTTAATTTTTCGACACAGGAAATGGTTTATCCGGCGGCAGAAACATGAAAACAGGTTTTGACAATGCTTTATATCTTCAGGAGCAGTCCGAGGAGATTCTGAAACGGGCCCGCTCCTTCGGGAACAAACTCTATCTGGAATTCGGGGGGAAACTCGCGTATGATTTTCATGCGGCGCGCATCCTTCCGGGATTCGATCCGAACGTGAAACTTCAGCTTCTGCAGCGCCTCAAGGATGAGATTGACGTGGTCATCTGCATCTATTCCGGCGACATTGAACGAAAAAAGATCCGTGCGGATTTCGGAATCGCCTACGACGCGGACACGCTGCTGATTATCGACAATCTCCGCCAGTGGGGGATTTCCGTGAAGGCGGTGGTGGTGACGCGTTACGACGATCATCCCGCGGTCAACCATTTCATCAACCGTCTGGAGCGGCGGGGCATCCGGGTTTACAAGCACCGCGCCATCAAAGGATATCCGGCCGACGTCGATCTGATTGTAAGCGACAGCGGCTACGGCGCCAATGAGTATATTGAAAGCGAAAAGCCGATTGTCATTGTCACCGGTCCGGGACCCAGCAGCGGCAAAATGGCCACCTGTCTGTCGCAGGTGTACCACGAGCACAGACGCGGCATTCCCGCCGGATATGCGAAATTTGAAACCTTTCCCGTGTGGAATCTTCCGCTGAATCATCCGGTGAACATTGCATACGAGGCCGCCACCGCCGACATCGGGGACATCAACATGGTGGACCCCTTCCATCTGGAGCACTATCATGAGATGGCGGTGAACTACAATCGGGACATTGAAATTTTCCCGGTGGTCCGCCGCATCTGTGAACGGATCATGAAGCCGGAGCAGTGTTACAACTCTCCGACGGACATGGGCGTGAACCGCGTCGGGTTTGCAATTACCGACGACGAGGTCGTGCGCGAGGCGTCGAAACAGGAGATCATCCGCCGCTATTTCCGCTATCAGTGCGAATATGCGCTGGGCGGGGCCGAACGCAAAACGGTGGATCGCGTCAAGGTTCTGATGGACAATCTGGGGTTGAAGGATACGGATCGGAAGGTGGTGGAGCCTGCGCGAGCGGCGGCTCTCCGCGCCTCTCAGACGAAAGGGAAGGGGAATGACGGCTTCTTCTGCGGCGCCGCACTGGAACTGCCGGATGGAACCCTTGTCTCCGGGACGAATTCTCCGCTGATGCACGCGGCCTCCAGCTGTATTCTGAACGCGGTCAAGAAGGTGGCGAAACTGCCGGATGAACTTCAGCTGATTGCTCCCGGAGTGATTGATTCGGTCCGGTTGCTGAAAAAGAACATTTTCCGGAGCCGGCGTGTGAGTCTGGATCTGGATGAGACGCTGATTGCCCTGAGCGTGAGCGCGAACAGCAATCCGACGGCGAAGCTGGCGCTGAGTCATCTTCGGAAACTGGCCGGATGCGAGATGCACATTTCCCATCTTCCGACGCCGGGCGACGAGGCGGGACTCCGGAAACTGGGAATCAACCTCACATGCGACGCAAAATTTGCCAGCCGCGATCTGTTTATTGACTGATTTGCGGTATTTCCGCTTTCCCCCTCTCTGAAAAGAGGAGGGGAAACCGAGTTTTTTTCCGAAAAATTTCTCTTCCCGGGTTTGACGATTCGGACCGGACGGTGTATTTTGCCATCAGCTTGTCTGAAAATTGAAAATGGGAGAGGTCTATGAAACAAACCCCGGAAACTGTCGTGCTTCTGAATTTTGTCTGTGACGACATTCAGAAAATTGCGCGAGCCATCCGCGACCGTCACATTTATACGATGGTCATGCCGTACACGGTCAGTACGGAACGGCTCATGCAGGAGAAGCCGGTCGGCCTGATTGTCTGCGCCGACGCCGATGCTCCCGCGCATGAGGAGGAACTGAAAAAATTCACCGTGCTCGGACTGCCCATGTTCCATATCACGGTGGAAAAGAATGCCGATCCGAAAAGCCAGGTGGACAATGCGGTCGATTTCTGCCGGAAGGAATGCGGCTGCACGGGCTCCTGGACAATGGAGAAATTCATTGACGAGGCGATTCGTGATATTCGCGAGCAGGTCGGGGATCAGAAGGTGGTGCTGGGGCTTTCCGGCGGAGTGGACTCCTCGGTTGTTGCGGCCCTGATTCACAAGGCGATCGGCAAGCAGCTCACCTGCGTGTTTGTCAATCACGGTCTGCTGCGGAAGAATGAACCGGAAATGGTGCAGAAGGTGTTTGCCAGAAACTTCGATATGAATCTCTGCTACATTGACGCCTCCGATCGTTTTCTGGACAAATTGCAGGGTGTCAAGGATCCGGAGCAGAAGCGCAAGATCATCGGCAAGGAGTTTATCGACGTGTTTGCGGAGGCGGCGGCGAAAATTAACGCGCCTTTCCTGGGACAGGGAACGATCTATCCGGATATTCTGGAGAGTATTCCGCTGGACGGGAATCCTGCCGGAGTGATTAAGAGTCATCACAATGTCGGCGGTCTTCCGAAGGATATGAAATTCAAGCTGGTGGAACCGGTGGAGCGGCTGTTCAAGGATGAGGTGCGAGTGGTGGGACGTCTGCTGGGGCTTCCGTCGGAACTTATTGACCGCCATCCGTTTCCGGGTCCGTCGCTTGGCGTTCGGCATCTGGGGGCGATCGACCGCAGCACGCTTCGGATTCTTCGGGAGGCGGATGCGATTGTCACGGAGGAGCTGCTGAAATCCGGCTGGTATCACAAGACGTGGCAGACTTTTGCCATCTTTGTTCCCGTGAAAACGGTGGGGATGAAGAATCACAAGCGCACGTATGATTATGTCATAGCCATCCGCTCGATCAACAGTGTGGATGCGGTGACTGCGCAGGTGGTTCGTCTTCCGTGGGAACTGCTGGAGACGATGACGGAGCGGATCATCCGGGAAGTCGAGGGGGTCAACCGCGTGGTGTATGACATTACGTCGAAGCCTCCTGGAACGATTGAATGGGAATGACAATTTCAGTTCCGGAGCCGGAACCGAAAAAGCGGCGGGAGTTTGCTCTCCCGCCGTTTTTTTTGCGAATGGAGACAAAAGAGCGTGGACAAGTTCAATATGGTATGCTCTTTTTTCAAGCGAAGCAGTTGATGTTCCGCTCAGGAGGAATTATAGTATTTGAAAACATTCCATGAAAGGATTTCCCATGATTTCTGAAGCACATCGTTTGTCGCAGTCCGCTGTCGTTGATCCATCCTATTCCGCGGAGCAACTCTCTCCGCCTTCGGTGTTCGCCGATGAAAAACCCTTCTGGCATTACGCTCCGGGGGATCTGGAATTGTATCTCCTTGAAAAAATGAGACTGAGCTTCCTTCGGGAAAAACGCCATGTGGGCTGGTATGGGAAATTTCGTCCGATTGCATCGAAAGTCGTTTTCCACCGGATGTTTGACGCTCCCGCTTCGATCGAATTTCTCTCTTCCGGAACTTGTTCCGTGGTTCAAAACGGAGTGCCCCTGAAGGCGCTTGCCCGGGAGGACGGTTCCCTCTTCTGTGAAATTCCCTCTGCCGGAAGGGTCCATATTACCGTGGAGAGCAAAGAGATTCCGACGCTCGGCTCCCTTCTGGAATGGGAAATCTCCGATGAAAACCGTGAGGGGACTTCCGCGGAACGTCTGCCGCGGATGAAATCGGGACGGCCTCCACACCGGGAAGAGGTTCCGGAGCTCATTCTCTCTCCGGTGAGACTGCCGGATGGCCTTTACGATGCGGGACGGGAGGTGTTCGGCTGGATCGAGGCGGATGCCACGGAGCTTCCTCTCCTCTGTGCCGGAGAGTCCCGTTATGAAGCGGCCAATGAAAATCCCGAACAATCCGAACAGGATCTCGACATGATGGAGCTGGGCGATGGGAAAATCCGATCCCGCAGTCCGATCGCGTTCCGGTATTTCCGCTTCAAGGGAGCGCAGCCGGAGAAGGTCCGCTGCCGTCTTCTGTTTCATCCGGTCCGGTATTGGGGGGCGTTCGCGGGGGAGGGGAGGCTTTCGCCGCTGTGGATGCGTTCGGCTTATACGCTGCGGCTCTGCATGTACAACTTTCTGCTTGATGGAATCAAACGCGACCGGATGCCGTGGGCGGGGGATCTTTCTCTCAGTCTGCTTTCGAACGCGTATTCCTTTGCCGACTCTGCGATCATCCGTCGGACCTTGACTGTGCTGGGATGCAGCGGTCCGGAATTCGGGGATGTCAACGGATGCGTCGATTTCTCCTGCTGGCTGACCGTCTGTCACGAACTTTATCAGCAATATTTCGGGGATCGGGATTACCTTGCGCGTTCCTGGCAGAGCATTCGTGCGCGGGTGGATTCTCTGATTGACCGCTGCGATTCCAGCGGTTTCCTGGCTCGGGATTTGAAATGGGTGTTCATCGACTGGGCGCCGGGAAATAAACTTTCGGCGCTTCAGATTTTGTTTTACCATTCGCTGCGGTCGGCGTCTCGGCTGGGGCGGCGGCTGAACGCGGAGGCCGATGCCCGGCGCTGGGATGAGTTCGCCGATCGGCTGAAGCATCAGGTGTATGAAACGTGTTTTTCAGAGGAGAGGGGACTCTTCCGGGCGGGACTCGATGGAAGTGAGGAGTATACCCGGCACGCCAATCTCTTTGCTCTTCTTTCCGGTCTGGCGGAGGAGAAGGATCGT
>CALXRL010000047.1 GCA_944390735.1 uncultured Victivallales bacterium
CGTCGTCGCCTTATTCTCAGTAGCACACTTTTTTAGGTTCAGCCATCTTTTTTTACAATTTACACCTGCTTTCTTTTACCATAGCAACTTTTATTTCGCGCAAAGTGTAATATAGTACGGAACGGGGAGCGGAAACAATCAAAAAACGAAATCTGCGGAAGATCGGGTGCTGAGTATGCTGGATTTTTGGAACGGACGGATTCTGGAGTGGCTGGATTTGTACGGAAGCACGGCGGTTGTGCTCTGGTGCTTCTGGAGTTTTGTGCTGGGAGCCTGTTTCGGAAGTTTCACGACGGCGTGCGTCTGGAGGATTCCGCGGGGAATCTCAATTGTCTGGCCGCCCTCCTCGTGTCCGAAATGCGGGCATCGTCTGGGGGCGTCGGAGAACATTCCGATTCTCGGCTGGCTTCTGCTCCGCGGCCGCTGCAAGGGATGCGGTCTGCCGATCTCTCCGCGCTATGTGCTGATCGAACTTGCCACAGCGCTTCTGTTTACCGTCACGGCGTATTCGGCCGTACTCTGCCGTCTGCCCCTGAGCGTGATTCCCGCCTGGTGCCTGATTGTGCTCTGCATCGGTTCGGCATGCACGGACTGTGAACTGAGGATCATTCCGGACAAATTCACCTGTTCCGGCATGATTCTGGCACTGCTGTGCGCCTTTCTGTTTCCCTCGACGAAGATGCCGTCGAACATGACGCCGCTGTTTGCCCTGACATATACATTCGCGCAGATCGCCGCGGTGGGATTGTTCGGCTATTCGGCGTGGTACGCGGGAAAACTGCTGTTCCACAGGGAGGCGCTCGGGCGGGGGGATGTGAAGTTCCTGATGGCCATTGCCGGATTCACAAGTGTTTTCGGAGCGCTGGTGGCGATTCTGACCGGCAGTCTGCTTGCGCTGCTCTGGCTCCTGTGCGACGCGGTGAAGCGCGGCCGGCTCCGTCGGAAGTTCGCCTACGGGCCGTTTCTTGCGGCGGGAGCGCTGCTCTGGCTTCTGTTCCGCGGCATCGGGATGCGCCTGCTTTTGAAATAATGGTTTTTTGCGGAACGGCGGGATTTGACTTTTCCCTTTTCCCATGTACATTATCGGGAGTCCGTCCCACTTCCGGGACGGTTTTCGATGAAACAATCCAACGAATATAAGGAGAAAGAAATGGCTGCGAAAGTTGATTCTGAGAAATGTGTCGGATGCGAATCCTGCGTGGGAGCCTGCCCCGTGGAAGCCATCTCAATGAATGATGGAAAAGCCCAGGTCAATGCGGATACCTGCGTGGACTGCGGCGCCTGCGTCGGGACCTGCCCCGCGGAAGCCATCACACAGGAATAAGTTCTGTTATTCCGACGGGAATAAGTCTTCTTATTCCTTAAACCTGATTTTCAGATTTAGACCGGGACTCAGCATCCCGGTTTTTTTTGTGTCCGGATTCCGGAGGTTTTGCGCCGGATTTTATCAGTACTGCAGTTCGTGATTGTGGTGTTCCATGGCGGAAACGCGGATCATCTGCAGCAGACAGGCGTCCATGGTCGGCATGTGAATTCCGGAGATGTAATAGGGTTCTCCGCGGACCGGCACTTCGATCTGCTGCATGTTGTTCGCTTTCAGCTTCGCATGAAGTTCGCCGAGTTCTGCGAGCGTGAGGGTGTTGGCCGGCTTGTTCTGTTCATCAATCAGTTCCACCTTGCCTCCGGAGAGGAAGAGAGCCGTGCCCTGTCTGGTCAGAATGTACAGCTCGTGAATCGGATCGGCCAGATTAGCCTGAATCAGGGGTTCCAGCATTTTTTCCAGCCGCGTTTCGATTCCCGCCAGTCCGAGGAACTCGTTGCGGGGCGTGAACAGGGGATACCGGCAGGCAATGCGGTGGGAACCGGTTACGCCGCGGTACGGGGCCGACCAGAAAATCTTCCGGTTGATGCCGAAGTTGATCTCCTGATCCCAGCAGCGCTTGTAGGCCTCTGTCGCGGGATCGTCATAGGTGCCCGGATAACTGTATCGGGTGCCGTCCGCCCATTTGATGTAGAGACGCTGGATCATGTTTCGGGAGGAGAGGATCTCGTTATGGATCTCCCTGCTGTCGTTCGTGTTGTGACTGAAGAGATCGTAGAGGAGAATCTTGTTGCAGATATACACGTACTCTTTGGGATCGCGCAGTTTCATGCCCGGTTTCTTCTGTCCTTCCGGGATGGTCCGGACCATGTGCGAAAGATTGATCGGGTTCGGATAGAATCCGGAGCGGATCATTCCCGGCGGCGAGGTCTTCGGATCCCGGTACAGGGCGGAATCGTAGAAGCGGGAGGTCCTCGGATTGTTCTCCAAAGTGTCCTCCAGCAGATTGTCCGCGAAGAGAAGCAGCTGGGCCTGGGTCATGAGGAAGCGCTTTTCCACATTGTTCGCGAGGATGTCGGTATAGGCCTGCAGCTTCAGACGGCGCATCATGTCGGCGGAGTGGTGTTTCTCGGCCGCGTTCGCCCGGTAGTATGAGTAGAACCATCCGCCGCACAGAAGAAGAAAGAGGGAGCCGGCGATCAGAAGAGTTTTCATCCGGTTGCGGTAGATCTTGCGGAAGAGTTTCTGGAAGAAATTGTCCGGCAGAGCGGAAACCTCCTCGTCGTAAATGAAATGCCGGAGGTCGGCGGAGAGTTCTCCGACCGTCCGGTAGCGCTCTTCCGGATCGGGCGCAACCGCCTTGCGGATGATCGCGCTGATTCTCGGACTGATCTTCAAATCCGCCTGATAGTGAACATAGGGTTTCGGATCGAAGACAAGACCGCAGGTGCAGTCGCCGCTCTGATCGCCGGAACAGGCCTGTTTCCCCCGGCGGAGCGTTGTCATTTCAAACAGGATCATGCCGAGGGCGAAGATGTCGATCCGGGGCGTTACCATCTTTTCACGCAGATATTCGGGCGGGAGATAGTTGGGGGTTCCGCTGATCCGTTCCGGGCGGGAGCCGATCTCCTTGGCGCAGCCCCAGTCCATGAGGTAGACTTCGCCGAACTTCCCCATGAGGATGTTGTCGGGTTTGAGATCCCCGTGGACAATTTTCATGCTGTGGCAGTATTCGACCGCTTCGCAGATCTTCAGAACGTATTCCAGGCGGGTGATCAGGGCGTGGTGCTCCTGAACAGCGGTGATTCTGCCGGCGTCGTATTTCTCCCGGATTTTGTCGATGAATTCGTTGAGAGAGGATCCGTGAATGAATTTTGTGACGCATTCCCATCGTCCGTCGCGTCCTCTGCCGAGCGCGTAGACCGGCACGATGGAGGGGTGATCCAGATTCGCGTTCAGCCGGCTTTCATACAGAAACGCATTGATGGCTCCGGGGTCGTCCTTGAGCTTGTCGTTCAGGGTTTTCACCGCGACGACGCGGTCGAATGCGACATCCTTCGCCTTGGAGACCACCCCCACTCCTCCTGCCGCGTAATGGCAGATGAACTGGAAGCGGCTTGCAAAATCCGGCGCATTGGCCTGTTCCTGTTCCAGTTTCGACAGAATATCCGGATCGCTCCGACTGGTTCCCGTCAGAACCAGGGTCGCGTCCAGTTCATTGGTTTTGATGCTCTCTTTTTTCGGCATTCCGGAACCTGCAGATGACAGTGTTTTTCCATCGGGGGGGAGCCGCCGTTTCCGCCGGGCGACAACCTGAGTAACATATCAGGGTTCGGGATGCTTTTCAAGGGGAAAACAGGAAAATCTTCCCGGAAAAACGGCTTCTCCACCGGAAGTTTTTCCATGGAGAAGGTTGATTTTTCCATTTGAAAAACTAATGTACTGGGACGAAAAACGCGGTCGCGGAGGAGAGGTATGGCGCAGATAACCTTGAAACAGCTGGCGGAGCTTTCCGGCCTTTCGGTCCGGACGGTCAGCCGGGTCCTGAAGAACCAGGCAAATGTGGTGCCGGAAAAACGGGAGACGGTTCTGAGGCTGGCGGAACAGTATCACTATGTGCCCAACATGGCGGCCCGGAATTTGCGGCTTCGGAAGAGAAGTTTTGTCGGGATTCTCTGCCGGGATTTCGGAACCGAGGTGTTTGTTCAGAAGATCAACGATCTGGAGCTGCGGCTCTCCAGTGCCGGCTATTATCCGGTGCTGGGGCATCTTGACCGGTCGCCGGCGGATCTGGAGAGAATGCTCAGCGACTGGGCGGGAATCGCCGGATATGTCGTTGTGATGAACAGTGTGCCGGAACAGGCGGTGGAGTGTCTGAACGAGCTTGCGGGAAGACGGCTGCCGCTGCGCTTCATCTTTGTGGATCAGCCCGGAACGGAGAATGCGCATACGCTGCTGATCGACCGGGCGTCCGGAGTCTGCGACGCCGTCACCAGTCTTCTGGAGAGCGGCAGACGGAGGATTCTGCACTGCGGCTGTCTGGCCTCCCGGAAGGAGGGGATCCGCAAGGCGTTCGCCCGTCTTCCGGATTCCTGCGCGGGCCGGGCGGAGGCGCTGTATCTGGAACGTCACGGAGAATTCGAGGACGGATACGGAGCGGGGCCGCGCATCCTGGATTCCGGAGCCGATGCCGTGTTCTTCGACACGGACCGGATGGCGGCCGGTTTCCTGAAATATGCCGCTGAACACGGGATCGAGATTCCCCGCCGGATGGCTGTGGTCGGATTCGACGATGATATTGTCGCCCGCATGTCCATTCCCTCTCTGAGCACGGTTGCCCATCCGGTTTCCGAAATCAATTCGACGATTCTGGAGATTATCGAACGGAATCCCGAGGAGCCGGTCCGGCGGATGTTCCCGACCCGCTTCATTCCCCGCGAGAGTTCCCGCTGATCCGCTCCGTGGAGCGTCTCCGGAGAATGCGCACCTCCTGTTTCAGGTCCCGCAGCGGAGCGCCATGTTCCAGATGGTTCATCAGAAGATCGACGGCGCCGGCCGCGCATTCCGGCGCCATCTGATCGAACGTGGTGAGGGGAATCTGACAGTATTCCGAGAGTTTGATGTTGTCTCCTCCGGTGAGCAGCAGATCCTCCGGAATGCGGATTCCGTGTTCCAGACAGTATTTTTCAACGCCCACGGCTGCCTCGTCATTGGCGCAGAGAATCGCGTCGGGGGACCATGCCAGGATCTCCGGCGCGATGCGGTATGCGTTTTCCAGCACATTTCCCGGACCCGCGGCAAGAGGAAAGAGCGCGGCGTCGCAGTGCTGCGCGGCTTCCAGAAAGCCCTCTTTCCGCTGGCGGTAGCTGAAGCCGTCGGACGACATGAGTCCCGCCAGACGTCCCGCTCCGAGCCGGATGCACTCGCCGGTCAGCTCGGCGACCGCCTTCTTCTGTTCCGCGTAAACGGAGGGATAGCCCTCCACCCGGTTGGTCAGAAGCAGAAACGGATATCCCGCCCGGCGCAGATCTTCGAGAAACCATTCGTTTTCCCCTGCGCCCCAGATGAGGAGTCCGTCGATTTCGTTTCGTTTGAAGAGCGCGAGATACTCCCTGCGTTCGCGGAACTGCGGATCGTCCATCAGCGGCAGACAGCGGCAGCCGCGGCGGAACAGCGCCCGGCAGACATGGAAAAACGATTTCGCCAGATTGTCATCCTCCAGCATGAACTCTCCCGCGGTCAGGAAACCGATCGTGCCCGCCCGGCCCGAAAACAGACGCGACGCATGGATGCTCGGCTGATAATCCAGCTCCGCGCAGACCCGCCGGATCCGTTCCCGGGTGGCGTCGCTGATGCGGATGGAGCCGCTCCGGCCCGCCAGCACCCGCGAGACCGTCGAGGGCGAACACTGCGCAAGTTCCGCTATTTTCCGTATGTTGACCGATTCCCGCATTCGATTGTGACCTGTGACAACTGTGGTTCGGGGCCGCTGGTTGTTTCCCGCCTCCGGAACGGGGAGGGAGCCGCCTGTTTTTCCGACCGCTGAGCGTTTCTGTTCTTTTTTTCCCGGGAATTTACATTCTCCCGGTTGACTTTTCAAGCGGGAAAGAGTATTCTATCTTCTGAATGCAACTGTTGCAGTGTATTGTTTCCCTGCGGTTGCGAAACGGAAGATCAAGTCACGGAGGAGAATGCGGAAGATGGATCAGGAATTGTTTCGGAAAAAGGTTCTGGGCGCATGGCTCGGAAAAGCCGTAGGAGGGACGCTGGGGCAGCCATGGGAGGGGAGCAGCGGTCCTCTTGCGCTCACCTATTACGATCCCGTGCCGAAAACGATGATGCCGAACGATGATCTGGATCTTCAGATTCTCTGGGCCTGCCGGCTGGCCGGCCGATGGAACGGCGAGATCTCCCGGAAGCTCTTCGGCGAGACCTGGCTCGAATGTGTTGATTTCCCGTTCGACGAATACGGGGTGGCGATCCGGAATCTGAAGCTGGGAATTCCGGCTCCGCAGTCGGGACGGTATGACAACTGGTTCACGGATGGTCTCGGGGCGGCGATCCGCAGTGAACTCTGGGCGTGTCTGGCGCCCGGAAATCCGGAACTGGCGGCGAAGTATGCGTTCGAGGACGCCTGCGTCGATCATGACGGAAACGGCATTTATGCCGAACAGTTCCTTGCCGCCATGGAGAGTCTTGCCTTTGCGGATTCCTCCCTGGACAACGTGATTCAGGCGGGTCTTTCGGTGATTCCCGCGGATTCCCTGCTCGCGAAGGCCATTCGCGATACGATGAAATGGTGTTCGGAAACCTCCGATTTCCTGACGATCCGCTCCTGCATTCTGGAACGGTACGGAAGCGCGAATTTCACGGATGTCAAAATGAATCTTCCCTTTATGGTGGCGGCGCTTCTTCTGGGAAAGGGGGATTTTGGCAGATCGGTCTGTATGGCGGTCAACTTCGGACAGGATACCGACTGCACCGGAGCGACCGTGGGGGCCGTGCTGGGCATTCTGAATCCGGATTCCGTGTCGGAACACTGGCTGGCGCCGATCGGACGGACGCTGGTGCTCAGTCCGGAGATTCACAAGATCACGCCGCCTGCAACGCTGGATGAGTTTACGGATCTGGTGATCGCCCTGAAGGACCGGGTGTTCCTTTCCGGCCGGGCGGATGCTCCGGTGGATCTCTCCCGGTTCCGGATTCCGTTCCGGAAATCGGTGTTTTCGCCGTGGTTTGCCGGGGATTTCCGCAAATTCCGGCCGGCAATGGCGGCGCCAATTGAGGAGATTTCGGTCCCGGGAAATCTGTTCGAAGTGGATTTTTCGGATCTGCCCGTCGATTCCTTGCTGATGATGGAGACGGAATTTACGCTGGATTCCGCCCGGAAGGTGCGTCTGCTGGTGAACACTCCTGCGAACATGCGCGTGTGGCTGGACAACGAGTTCCGGTTCGGACGCGAAGGCGGACCGATGGTTCCCGCTTTCCACCGGGCCCAGCTCAACCAGATCTGCGATCTGGAACTGGAAGCAGGGCGGCATACGCTGACCATGGGATTCTCTCCCGTCAGTGCCTCCATGAAGAAGGCGGAGGTGCTGTTCGGAGTGTCGGATTCACGGAATCAGTGGCTTGCGGAGCTCTTCCGGACGCGGGGATGACGTTTCCCGCACCAGGGTCAGGAGCACGATTTCCGGCGGACACCGGAACCGGACGCGCAGCATGCTGGTTCCGAGTCCGGAGGTGACGAACATCTTCTTGCCGGGAATCTCCTCGATGAATCCGTAGGCGAACCGCTGCCCGTGACGGGATGGAATGCCCGGACGTCCGAGCAGCGGAAGTTTCACCTGTCCCCCATGGGTGTGTCCGGCAAGCAGCAGAATGGGACCGGGGGCAATGCGCAGATAGAGATCCGGATAGTGCATCATGACAATCAGCGGTTCCTCCGGCGTCCGTCGGACAAACCGCAGGTCCGTCCGGGGCTCCGATTCGGCCAGTCCCGCAAGATGCAGTCGTTTTCCGTCGCGTTCCAGAGTGACGGCGCTGTTCTCCAGAACGCGGATTCCCGCCTCGTTCAGATGCCGGATGATCTTCGGCGAGTTGATCCAGCGGTCATGGTTCCCGAGCACGGCGTAGACACCGTATCGGGCGTGCAGATGCCGGAGCATGGGGAAGAATTCCTCCATCGGCATGGCATCGGACTCCCGCCGGCCGTTCAGAAAATCGCCGAGAAGAAGGATCAGATCGGGATTTCCGCGTCTGGCCAGATCGACCGCTCTTTGAATGAGGTTCCGATCCTCTTTGTGATTGCTGGCATGAAAATCGCTCATCAGAAGGATTTTCAAGCCGTTCCACTCCTGCGGCAGATTCGGGATCCGAACCGTTTCCCGCACAAGAATCAGACGGGACGGGCCGAAGAGAAACGCTTCCGCCAGCAGCCACAGAACAATTCCGAAGAAGACGAGTCCTCCCGCCGGAAGCAGAAAACGCTTCCATCGTTGTTTTGGAGCATCCTTGGAATCGGGCATGGCTTTCGGGTTCATTTGTTTTACGATGTCCTGCAGGGCTGATGAGCGATGGTTCCGCGGAAGGGAATCAGGACTGCCTGAAAAGAGAGCCCGGGAGAAAACGGAAAATGTTTTTCCCGGAGAAAAAAACGGGGAAAGAGTTTTTTCTGCTCTTTCCCCGTGTTTCCTTGCCGGAAGGCGGCAATCAGGAGTTCTGTTCTTCCGCCGCTTCTTCGGTGCGAATGTTTTCGCGGTCGCGATGATCCTGTTTTTTCTCGAGGTATTTGCGGGCCTGTACGCCGGCTTTGTCCAGAGCGTCGACGATGGACTTGTTCATATCGCCAAGGGTGTCGGCGGAGGCGGAAACCAGATAGTTTTTGATGGCGACCACAACATCGGCTTTATGAACGTTTTTCTGAATGTCGAGAACGATTCTGACGCTTGATATTTTCAGAGACAGATCGTCCAAAGCCGCATGCGTTGCATTCTCCGCAGCGACTTTGAGAGCTTCACTCAGATCAAAATGACGGGCGCTTACGATGATATCCATAGTAGCATCTCCTTCCTTATTAAGGGTTTGGCGGAAATTTCGCCTGTAAGGTTCCGGCGGCTCCGCCCTCTCTCAAACCGGTTCGACGTGACCCCGGTTCGTTTTGCTGTCAGAAGTATAGACGAGAATACGCACGATTCAAGTCGGAAATGCAAGAAAACGCAAAATAAAATTCAAATTTTTTTCCTCCCTGCGCAAAAGAGGGGAAAAGCGGAGCGTGTATTTGACAAAATCCGGATCTGTGCTATATTTCATAATTCTCATCGTGTTGAGAAAGCGTTTCGTCCGCCCCTGACTGCTTGACGCGGCGGAACGCGGAAGATCCAATGAACAGAAAAATCGAAAGGAAACGGGATGAAACAAGCTCAAGCCAAACACAAACTGTGCAGACGCCTCGGCTACTGCGTGTGGAACATGCCGAAGTGCCCGAGCGTGAAGAGACCTTACGCGGCCGGACTTCAGGGCAAAAACGCCAAAAAGAAAAAACTCTCCACCTACGGCGTCATGATGCAGGAGAAGCAGAAACTCAAAGCGCATTACGCTCTGACGGAAAGTCAGCTGCGCAACATCTTCCTGGTTGCCAAGCGCAAAGAAGGAAGAACCAATGAGATTCTGATGCAGCATATCGAGCTGAGACTTGATGCGGCGGTTTATCATTCCGGATTTGCTCCCACCATTTTTGCGTCGAAGCAGTTTGTTTCGCACAGACACATTCTGGTTGACGGAAAGATCGTCGACCGTCCTTCCTATCGTCTGAAACCGGGCCAGGTGCTCACGATCAATGCGGAGAAGTCTCCGAAGATTGCGGAGATCGCCCGCGATGTGAACTCCACGGTTCCGCCGTATTTCGAGACCGACAAGGAGCAGCTCAAGGTCACGGTTCTCCGCGAACCCATGATCGAAGAGATTCCTGTTCAGGTCGAAGCGATGCGCGTTGTCGAGTACTACGCAAGATAACAGCCGTTTCTTCGGACGGAAACAAAATCCCGTGCCTTTCCCGGTGCGGGATTTTTTTTTGTCCGGATTTTCGGATGGCGCGTTCCGCTCCTTCCGCTTCCGGAAGAGAAGGCCTCGGACTGGAATCTGCTTCATGCCATATGCTTTTTTCTGCCCTCCCATTCCGCTGATGGAAGATCCCATTCTTTTTTGTTTGATGCTTTAAAAGCATTAATTTATATAATAAATAAGTATTTGTTATTTTTTAAAATGCGATTACAATAAAAACAGAACTCCGGGAATCCGCTTCCCCGCGGATGGCCCGGCGGACCGGACGGAAAATGCGGATCGGATTTCCGGAGGAGACGCGGACGGGGACTCCAATTTCGCTGGAACAGGCAATCGGTTTTCGACCGGGTCCCGAAACCGCTTGGAAAAGAAAACAGGAGATGGAGGCGATGAACGTTGTTTTGAAATGGTGTTTGCGGATTGTTCTGCTGACGGGAATCTGGGGTGTTCCCCTGATGTCGCAGGAACTTTCGAAGGAGTCGAAGGCGTTTCTTGCCGCGCGGGATGCGGATGCGCAGGAACGGATGACCTTTGCGGTGCGCTCGGCGCTTCAGGGGAACTTTTCCCTGCTGAACCGGGTTCGTTCTGGAATGCTTCAGGATGCGGAACCGCCGTCAGGAGTGCGCGTGGAGAACACACGGGTGGCCGATCGGAGAATCCGGTTCTATTTTCCCGGGGTCGTGTCGGGGAAGGCGATCGTGCTGTATCTTCACGGCGGCGGGTGGACGCTCGGAGGATTGGAGGGGAGCGCCCGGTTCTGCGGCGATCTTGCGAAGGTTTCCGGGCTCGATGTGGCGACGCTTGACTATCGCCTGGCTCCGGAACATCGCGCTTCCGCGGCGCTGGAGGATGTGCTTGCGGCAGTCCGGATGCTCCGGGAACGCGGATACCGGCGGATTTATCTTGCCGGCGACAGCGCGGGCGGCAATCTCGCCGCCTCCGCCGCAGGGAAAGAGCGTTCCGCCATTGCGGGCGTGATCCTCTACTATCCGGTTGTGCTTGCGAAGAATGACCGTTCGGAGTCCTGGCGGAAATATGGAACGGGATTCGGGCTGGATGGCTCTTTGATGGAGGCGTTCAATGAATCGTATGCGCCGGGCGCTCTCGCGAATGATCCGGCGGTCTCTCCCCTGCTGGCAAAAGAGTGCGCTCACTATCCCGAAACGCTGATTGTCGCGGCGGAATGCGATGTCCTGCACGATCAGGGCAAGGCGTTTGCGGAACTTCTGAAAAAGAACGGTGTTCCGGTGACGCACCGGACGCTTTCCGGAACGATTCATGCGTTCATGACCTATCCGGGAATGGAACAAGCGTATCAGGAAGGGCTGTGTCTTGCCGTGAATTTTTTGAACAGAAAGGAGAATTCGATGAAACAGGTTATTACGCCGGAGAGCATTGTCCGGATCTCGCGGATCGAAGTCGATCCCGCACAGCTTTCGGAATATCTCACTCTCGTGACCGAATGCGGACGCGAGTCGATGGCGAAGGAGCCGGGCGTCTATCTGATGTATTCGATGCAGGAGAAGGCGCATCCGGAACGGATTTCGATTCTGGAGATTTACGCGGACCGTGCCGCCTACGAGCATCATATTCAAACGCCGCATTTTCAGAAGTACAAGCAGGGAACGCTGAAAATGGTCAGAAAGCTGGAACTGCTCGACCAGAATCCGCTTGTTCCGGAAATGAAAATGAAAGAAGGCGCCGGTTGACTTTTTGCACATTATCATCATGATCCTTGAGGAGAGTGTATTATGAACAGACGTGATTTTCTGAAAACTTCGCTGGCGGCCGCCGCGGTCGTCGGAACATCATTTTTCAGTGAAACCTTGAGAGGCGCCACGGCAGATTCCGTCCGTGGGAAAGGAGGAAACATGAAGATCCTGGTCATTACAGGTAGTCCCCGGAAAAATGGAAATTCCAATACGCTTGCGGATCATTTCATCCGCGGCGCACAAGAGGCCGGATACGAAATCGTCCGTTTTGATGCGGCGTTCGGGAAGGTTCATCCCTGCATCGCCTGCAACAAATGCGGTATGAACGGCGAGTGCGTGTTCAAGGACGATTTTGAATTTGTCCGGAAACATATCCTTGACGCGGGAATGGTGGTCTTTGCCACGCCGATGTATTACTTCGGCATCTCCGCGCAGATCAAGGCGGTGATCGACCGTTTCTATGCGATCAACGGCTCAATCCATGTACCAAAGAAGGCCGCGCTTCTGATGACCTATGCGGACAACAGCAAACGCAAGGAGAAAGCGATTACCGACCATTACGAGGTTCTGCTGGATTATCTCGGCTGGAAGGATGTCGGACGGGTGATTGCACCGGGAGTCTGGCCGGTCGGCGCGGTCAATCATACAAAATATCCGGAACAGGCATATCGGCTGGGAAAGAGTGTTTGACCATGGACCGGCGGGATTTTATCAGAACGCTCGGGATCGCGGGAGGCGCCGCTCTTCTGGGGAGTTCCTCCGCGGCTTCTGTCCGGAGCGGTGCGGATGTGAAGGGAGGGGATCGACCCGATCCTCTGCTTGCCGGTGTCTGTGACATTCACATTCATTGTCTGCCGGACACCCGGGCGCGCTGCATCGACGAGCTGACCCTTGCCCGTCAGGCGAAAGAGGCCGGATACCGGGCGCTGATGTACAAATCCAACGACTGGAGCTGTCACGACCGCGCGTATCTGATCCGGCAGGCTCTGCCGGACTTCGAGGTGTTCGGAAGCCTCTGCATGAACCGCGTTCATGGCGACAAGGTCAACGTCTTTGCCGCGGAACAGGCGATCAAAACCACCGGCTCCCTCTGTCGCTGCATCTGGATGCCGACGCTCTCCGCCGCCTATCAGCACCGGTGCGACAAACTCCCGGGGCCGGGCATTCCGGTTCTCGATCCTCAGGGAAGCATTCTTCCAGAGGTCGTCCGGGTGATGGAACTCTGCGCCGAAGCGGACATCATCTTTGCATCCGGACACAGTTCGCCGCAGGAAAGCCTGATTCTGGCGCGGAAGGCAAAGGAGATCGGAGTGAAGAAATTTGTCGTCACCCACGTCAATTCGCTGATCTGGAAAATGACGCGCGACCAGATCCTTCGGGCGGTCGATCTCGGCGCATATGTGGAATACTGTTATCTGCCGCGTCTCTGGGGGCCGGGAAGTGGGAATCCGCAGTACGAACGGCAGAGTCGTGAGGAGTTCCTGCGTTATGTGCGGACGATTCCGGAGCGCAGTTTTATTTCGACCGATCTCGGGCAGCAGGGCAATCCGAATCCGATTGACGGAATGCGGACGTGCATCCGGGAGCTGTCCGGGGCAGAAATTCCACAAAGAGATCTTGATCTTCTGGTGCGGATCAATCCCGCACACCTGATCGGACTTGACAAATGAAACGGAGGCAATGACATGAATCGACGTGATTTTCTCAAATCAACCGCAATTTTCAGCGCCGCACTGAGCTTGCCGTCTGCTCTTGGAGGATGCACGGCGAAACAGATGAACGTCAACGCGGCGGTCGACCCCGGTCATCAGACCGGAGGGACAGGACTTCTTCATCGCACTCTCGGCAGCGGCAAGGCGGCCCTTGACGTTTCCGCACTCGGCTTCGGTGTGATGGGGATGACTTACAATCGCAGCAGTCACCCGGATAAAAAGCAATGTATTCGTCTGCTTCACGAGGCGGTGGAACGCGGCATAACGCTTTTTGATACCGCCATCATCTACGGCCCGCTCACCAATGAACAGCTGGCGGGGGAAGCGTTGTCATTGTTTAAGGATAAGATCAGCGTAACCACCAAATTTGGTCATGAAGTCATCAACGGCAAGGCAACCGGACGCCAGGACAGCCGTCCCGCCACAATCCGCCGTTACTGCGAGGAATCGCTGAAACGTCTGCATCTGGATGCGCTCCCGATGTTCTATCAGCATCGGTTTGACCGGAATGTGCCGGCGGAAGAAGTCGCAGGGACCATCAGGGAACTGATCCGCGAAGGCAAGGTGCTACGCTGGGGGATGTGCGAGGTGAGCGCTGAAACCATCCGCAAGGCCCATGCGGTCTGCCCGCTGACCGCGATTCAGAGTGAATACCACCTCATGCATCGCGAGGTGGAAAAGAACGGTGTACTTGAAACCTGCCGTGAACTTGGTATCGGTTTCGTTCCGTACAGTCCGCTTAACCGGGGATTTCTCGGCGGTGACATCAATGAATACACGCAGTTCGATCCCGACAACGACAACCGCCAGACGCTGCCGCGATTCACACCGGAGGCAATCCGCGCCAACACCCGGATCGTCAACATTCTGCAGGATTTCGGACGGACACGCGGCATGACTTCCGCGCAGGTCGCGCTGGGGTGGCTGTTGCAGAAGGCCCCGTGGATCGTGCCGATTCCGGGGACCACCAAACTTGCGCATCTGGAAGAAAATCTTCATACACTTGACTTCGCCTGCTCGCCGTCGGAATGGCAGAAACTGGAACGCCGCGTTGCCGCGATTCCCATTGTCGGCGACCGTTACAATGCAGAACAGCAGCGGCAGGTCGGACTCTGATCGTAACCGGAATTTTAATGGAAAGGAGCAATACCATGAACGAATATTTTCAGGGAAAAGTCGCACTGGTCACCGGTTCCGCGATGGGGATCGGGCTTGCCTGTGCCGAAGCCTTCGCAAAAGCCGGAGCCGTCACCGTGATGGCGGACATCAGAAAACCGGAGGAACAGGCAGGAAAATTGATCGCCGAAGGATATCAGGCGGTTGCGTATGCATGCGATGTGTCCGATGTCAATGCTGTCAGAGAGATGATGGAATGGATCGCTGCAGAATATGGCCGTCTGGATGCGGCGTTGAACAATGCCGGAATCCAGACTCCGCAGCGTCCGATGGCGGAGATCACCGATGAAGAATTTGACCGGACCGTTGCCGTTGATTTCAAAGGAGTCTGGAACTGCATGCGTTATGAGATTCTTCAGATGCAGAAACAGGGCGGAGGCGCAATCGTGAACACATCCTCGCAGGGCGGCGTGACCGGATTCCCGGGACAGGCGGCTTATATCGCCTGCAAACACGCCGTGATCGGTCTGACCCGTACCGCCGCAATTGATTATGCGGCTCAAAACATCCGGATCAACGCCGTCTGTCCGGGCGTGATCCTCACGCCGATGGCCAGGGAACTGATGAACCGTAATCCAGACCTGGAAAAGGAGTTGATTCGCGATATCCCCGCCGGTCGGCTGGGGAAACCCGAAGAAATTGCCGATGCCGTATTATGGCTCTGCAGCCCTCAGGCCAGTTTCGTGGACGGACACGCTCTGCTGGTGGACGGCGCATTTTCCATTCATTGAGAGGTGACAGTATGAATCGACGTGATTTTCTCAAATCGGCGGCGCTGGTCACGGCGGCCGGAGCCATGTTCGG
>CALXRL010000048.1 GCA_944390735.1 uncultured Victivallales bacterium
GAAAACCTTTGGTTGGCCCCCTGGTCGACAGGTGTCGAAACACTCTCAGGAGCAAAAATTGAATTTTTGCGACGGGTGCAGGGCCTTCGGTCCTGCCGAGGGGTGTTGGGGGCGAGAAGCCACCAACCCCAACCCACCGAAGCAGGATACCGAAAAACAGAAGAGCACGATCAAGAACAGAAATCAGTGAATGACGAGATTCAGCATTTTTTCTGTTGCGACGATAGCGGCGGCGAGCTGATCGCTGTCGACGCCGGTAGTCGTGAGTTTTTTATTTTCGGGCATATCCCAGCTGATTGTTGTTTCGACGAGAGCGTCGGTTTTACCTCCTGGTGGGATACGGACTTCGTAGTCGGCGAGTTTTGGGAAAGTGATTCCCTGTTTTTTGAGCAGTTTTCGAAGGGCCTTGACGAAAGCGTCGTAACCGCCGTCTCCGGCTGCGGTTTCGGAGAGAGGGATTCCATCGAGTTCGATGGAGACGGTAGCTTTTGGGAGGGCCTTCATACGGGTTTCGATCTGGTAATCGGTGACATGGACTCTTCCGCTGATCGGTGTACGGAGGACGCTGGCGATGATGAAAGGCAGGTCGGCGGGGGAGACCTGTTTTTTCTTATCGCCGAGTCTTACGATTTCCTGCAGGACTTTTGCACGGACCTCGGGATCGAGTTCAGCCATGCCGATTGCCTGGAGGTTTTGATCGAGGGAAGCCTTTCCGGAGAGTTTTCCGAGGGCGTAGTCGCGTTTTCTTCCGAAGCGTTCGGGGAGGAGTCGATTTGCGTAGAGGTTTCCTTTTTTATCGCCGTCGGCGTGGACTCCGCAGGTCTGAGTGAAGACATCGCTTCCGACGACGGGAGCGTTCCATGCGTAGCGTTTTCCGGAGATGGTCTGAATCATCACGGAAGCGTGCTGGAGTTCTTTTTCCACGACGCGAGTTGTCCGATCGGTATGGTCGTTGACGGCCACGACGAACTGAGCGAGGGACTGGTTTCCGGTTCGTTCCCCGAGTCCGTTTACGGTGACATGAACGCCTCCGACGCCGGCTTTGACAGCGGCGAGGCTGTTGGCGGTCACGAGACCGTAATCATTGTGTCCATGGAAATCCAGGAAGGCGTCGGGCACGACGGAATAGACCCAGTCGAGATATTTTGCGACCTGATCCGGAGTAAAGATTCCGAGCGTATCCGGGAGCATGATGCGTTCGACATTCATGGAGGAGAGCGCCTTCAGGAATTCGTACAAATATCCGAAGGAATGCAGCATTCCGTTGGACCAGTCTTCCAGATAGACATTGACTTTCAAACCGATTTTTCCGGCATTTTCGATTTCTCTGCAGACATCGTCGAAATGCTGTCTAGGCTCTTTTTTGAGCTGGATGCGGCAATGATTTTCAGACCCCTTCGCCAGGAGATTGAATACGGTTCCGCCGCATTCATGAATCCAGTTTGCGGATTTTCCCCCGTCGACGAATCCGAGGATTTCCATTCGGTCGAGACACCCTTTATGTTCCGCCCATTTGAGGATGGCGGACAGTCCGGTTTTCTCCCCGTCGGAGACCCGTGCGGAGCCGATTTCGAGCCGGTCGATATGCAGGTGGGAAATGAAAAGACGGGCGATCTCGAATTTTTCCGCGGGAGTGTAAGCGACGCCGGGAGTCTGTTCGCCGTCGCGCAACGTGGTGTCAAGAACCTCAACATAACGGTCGTATCTGTTCTTTGTTTTCATTTTTACCTGCTTTCGTGGTACATGGTTTAGGAGCGGTCACCAAAACCGCTCGAACCTGTACAATACTACAATTTTTCCTTTTTGCAAATGGCTCCTGAAAACAGGATGTCCGGAATTCAAAAAAATTCAGAAAGGGGAATTTCCGCAATCCATAACGGTACGGTACTCACTGGGCGCATGGTTCGTATATTTTTTGAAGACCTTGGAAAAAAAGAATTCATTGGCGAAACCGGACTCCAGCGCAATCTCCTTGATGGACAGTTGTGTCCGGATCAGCAGATATTTTGCCCGCCCGATTCTCCGCAGCGTAATGTACTGCTTCGGAGGAAGGCCGAATGCCTGATGAAATTCCGCAGAAAACTTCGACCGGGGAAGCGTCAGGAAGCGCTCCAGTTCCTCCACACGGATCTCCCGATGAAGATTCCGGTCGATGTATTCAAGGATCTTGGCAAAACGGCCTCCCTGAACCGTCTTGTATTCCACCTGTTCCAGCGCCCGTTTGACCACGGGAAGAATCATCCTCACGATCCGGTGGCGAACCTCTTCCGCATCCTCCAGGGAGTGACAGTTCCGGATTAGCCGGATCAACTCCTGAAACTCTTTCTCCGCCTCTTCCGGATCCTCGACCGGAGCGGAACAAGGAGCCAGCAACCGGGGAATTTTTGTCAATTCCCGGGAAAAAAAATGAAGCCAGAAATGAACGGAAGGAACAATTCCCCTGAAGCGGAACGGCGTTTCCGGAGGAATCAGATACCATTCTCCCGGATGTACCTCAACCGTCTTTTCCGAGTCGTAAACCAACTCGAACTTTCCTTTCAGAGGCAGATAAAAGCGGAAGTAGGGATCGCCCGAAAACCGGGACCGGTGTGTCCATACCAGACGTTCTTCCACCTTTCCGGCAATCAGACATTCCACATCCAGATTCCCGCTGAAAATCTTCCAATCATAAAGATAACGGACCGCATTATTTTGATGCATGGAGATTCTTTCCTTGACAAAAAGTACATGTGTTTCAACAGAAGATCCATTCTCAATAAGAACCAGCTATGCTATAATATACGCAAAGGGGAAGCAACTTTCAAGGGATCGACGGAGGAAAACAAAATGGACAGGCGATCTGCCAACTTCACTCTCATAGAATTGCTGCTCATCGTCGCAATCATCATGATTCTGGCCGGACTGCTTCTTCCGGCACTGAATTCCGTTATGAACAAAGGTCGTTCGGCATACTGCGTTTCCAATCTCAAACAGGCAGGAATTCTGATGGTACAGTATGTGCAGGACAATCATGACTGGTGCCCTTATGACGACAACGTGAAAAATGGAGTGGCGGAACGCTCGTTTCCAAGTCTTCTGGTCGGGAAGCCATCCTCCAAAAAGAAAATTGACGGAGTCGACAGAACCTCTCCCGGCGGTTCCTGGATGTGCCCTTCCGCCGTTGGAGAAGCAACCGGGACATTCTATCGGAGCGCCTATCAGTTCTCCAGAGGAGAAGATAACATTACAGGCAAAAACAAAGGCGGAATCTACTACAGAAGCGAAGGAAACTCCTCCTATATCACACGGAAGTACAGCGATCTGCATCCCCGCTCCATCACCATCATGGAAAAAGGACTGATTCTCTGGAACGCGGAAGAGGGGATTGTCACAGCAAAATTCGGAGGAGTCGCTTATTATTCGAACAATTACCTCACCGCGGTGAACGATGTGAGCAGAAAGGGATACTATGCCATGTTCTCGCGTCATTTGCTGAGCGCGAACTTTCTGTTTGTCGACGGACATGTGTCCTCCATAAAAGCCACCTCTTTCCGTGTGGATTCGATGACTTGGGCTCCGCTGCAGTAAACTCAGGAAAGGATAAAACAACGATGAAAATCTCTGTTCCGATCTTTGTCATGATTGCATTTTCCGTCTGCGGACACGGGGCCTCCCCGCTTTTTCCCCTTCCCTCGGGAGAACGATTCGGCAGCAGGCAAAAGGAAAGCCGCCCTGAACGGTCCGTCGGGGAATTTCCGGTCCGGCTGAACGGGAATTCCATCTCCGCCGGCAATAAAACGCTCGATCTGAATTCCGACGGCACCCTGGTTCTGAATGCCGACGGTCAAAAGCTCGCCGCCTTCTCCTGTTTCTTCAAAGGACGCGATAAACAAACTGGAAAAACGCTCTGGATCAAAGTCGGCAATCCCCATCACTATTCCGCAGCCGCTTCGAAATTTCACCGGAACGGGAACGAATTCCGCTACGAAGGATTTTTGAAAATCGGAACACTTTCCTGGAAGCAGTTCGTTCAGAAGACAACACTTCTGCCATCCGGACGGATTCGCGTGGAATGCAGCTATTTTCCTTCTCCGGATCCGCGCTGCGAACTGGAACTGCACTCCTTCTGGATACTCGTTCCCCGTGCAATGGCGGATGGACATGAATTTGAATTATCCGGAAGAAAGGTCCGGATTACACCCGATAGCTCGAAGAGTTTTCTTGCCAGCGGAAAGGAAACGGCTCCCGCACTGACCGTGAACAGTGACGCCCCATCCCGGACCTTCATTCTTTCCGGATTCACGGGACGCGATTTCGGACGAATCTCCTGTCTACCTGTGGGAAAAGATATCCGCATCTCCCTGACGGCTCCCGCACAGGGAAAACGAACCGTTGCATTCGAAATAGATCTCCGCAAAGGGGTGGCGAAGAACGTTTCCAATGAGATTGTCGCGGGAGTGGATTTCGGCCAGGTGGAAAATCTCACGATGCCGGACCGCTCCTCCGGAAATCTCCTGCGGAATCCCTCGTTTGAACAGGAGTTCCACGAATACTGGATCAGCCACATCGGATTCCGCGTTTTTCCCGAAAAATGGAACTGGAAACCCTTTGCGATTGACGATACAACCTCCGTCGCCGGAAAACGTTCTCTCCGAATCCGGATCTACTCCAAGCCGGACCGGGACTTCCGCTCGCTTCAAACCGCGCCGAATCTGGGAAGTTCGAATGTCGTTCTGTCACCGGGGAAATATGTCTGCAGTTTCTATGCGAAGGCGGACGCGCCCGGACGGATTCTCAATGTCTGGTTCAACCGCTTCCGTTCCGGTTCCCGCAGCGGATGGATCGGACGCATACAGGTCCGTCCCGATACGGAATGGAAACGATATTCCTTTGCTTTCGACGTCTCGCTTTCCAAGCCAACCGGGATCCATTTGAATGCCGTTTCCCCTGAAAAATGCGGAGTTGTCTGGGTGGATGCCATCCAGCTGGAAGTCGGAACAACCCCGACGCCGTTCAAAACCAAACTCGTGGAAGGGAATCTGAAAACCTCCGCAGCCGACAACTTTCTATCCACGAAACAGAAGATCAACGCCGAACTGCATCTGACTACAAAACCCTCCGTCCGCGGCAAAGCGACTCTTTCCGTCACGGATTTCTACAAGGAGGAACGCTTCCGCTGCGACCTTGATTTCCAGGCGGACACCTCCGGTCACGCTGTTCTGAAACTTCCGTTTGACGGCAAACTGGGCAAAGGGCTCTTTCTGCTCCGAACCGACTACCTTCTGGAATCCGGAGAACAGTGCTACGACCAGCATCGTTTCGCCGTAGCGGACTTTCTGGACGGGAGCCATCGTCTGAAACGGATTTTTTCCAAAGTCTATGCCGGATGGGAGGAGTTCGCTTCCTTCGATTTTCCGGCACGGCTGGAACGATCCCGCAAAGTCGGTTTTGGAGCCGAATCGCATCTTCTTCTCCAAGAACCGTTTCTCTGGGAAAAATACCGTTCCGGCGGAATCGAACCCATCGACGGGACGATTTTCACGTCCCTGCGTGAAACAGGGTCCCGGAAAAATGCCGGCTTCGGAATTCCCCGGAAACTGGCGTACCGGCAGCCGGTTCTCGTAACAGACAGGGAAAACCTTCTGATCCGCGATTACAAACTGGATGCGGGAGGAATCATAACTCCGGAATGGCTGGCGAAACTCAAAGAGGCGATCAAAATCCGGGTCGCGAACGCCCCGTTCATCCGGACCTGGCGCTTCGGCAACGAGATTTTCGCGGCGTATCCCTATGAGTGGTGGAGTGAGAAAAACGATCCTCAGGAAGCCGCACAGAAACTCGCGCTGATTCAGAAAGCGTTTGCGGAAGCGGTCCGGGAAGCCCATCCGGGAGCAAAGATCATGCAGGGCAGTCCGTGCAACATGTCGCCGAACGGAGGAATCGCGGACACCGACCGTCTTCTTGCCGAATGCAATAAACTTGGCGTCAAATTCGACATCATCGGCTTCCATCCATACCGATCGACACCCGAAAATCCCGATCTTGACGCGGATGTCCAGCGCGTCTTCGCCATGCTGAAAAAAAACGGCTATTCCGACACAACTCCGCTCTACTGGGGCGAAATGATGCACTGGGGCCCTTATGAGATTCCCCAGTGGGGAACCAAATCCGCATCGTGGCGGGGATCGCCAATCACCTGGATCGGCAACACAACGATTTCCTACGATATTGGGAAGACCGAATATCTGAGCGCCGCATGGAGAGCCCGGACCTGGCTCGTAGCCTTGAAATATGCCGACCGCATCATCACGGCAAATTCAGGAAACACCAACAATTTTTCCATTGACGTCTATCAGACTCCGCGAGCATCGCAGCTGGTATCCAACACGCTGGCGAATCTCCTCGGAAACGCGGTTTTCCACAAGGATATCCGTTTTGCTCCGTATATCCGGGCATGGATTTTCGAAGATGCGCAGAAGCGTCCGGTCGCCGCTGTCTGGTGCCACAAAGAGAGTGTCGATTCCGGAATCGACAAACCGCCGGTTGCATCGGCGGACTTCGGGAACTGCCTGGAAGCGGTTGTCGATCTCATGAATCAGGAACGGAGCTTCCGGACCGGACGCATGGATTTTCCTGTCATGAGCGCCCCGCTTTTCTTCCGCGGACGTCCCGGGACTCTTCGGCAAATGATCTCGGCGTTCGAACACGCCCGTCTGCAAGGAGGAAGCCCCCTTTCGCCGTTCCATCTCTCGCTGAATCCGGCGACGCCGGAGTTCGGACTTCTCTCTCTGGAAAACGCTCTTTCCAGCGAGTTCCGGGGATCCGTCGCGGGACAACGCATCCGGATTCCGGGCCATGCAAAGGAGAAAATCAAACTGCCCTTCCGTCCTCCTCTTGCCGCCGACCGGATTCTGTCATGCGTCTTCCCGCTGACCATCCGATCGGAAGATGGAGCGTCATGGCGGCTGAACGGACTGGATTTCCATGCGTTTTACGCCAGGAAAGTCCCGGACGGCGTCACGCTGAAATCGCTGGACTGGAATGCTCTGCCCCGCCTTGAACTGACAAATGAATGTCTGAAAAAGAATGATGCGTTCCGGGCATTTTACCGCATCGGCTGGAATTCGCGCGGTCTCTTTCTGGAAGTTTCGGTCAGGGATGCTCATTTCACCCACCGGGAGTTTGCCGATCAGCAGAAACGGTGGGACAATGATTCCCTCCAAGTCTACTTCGATACTCTCGCCAATGCACGCGCCAGCATGACCGACGGCTATGATACCGATGACTATGATTACGGCATCTATCCAGATGCTTCGGGAAAGACATGCACCGTCTGGCGCAACCGCTCCGCAGACCAGCAGCTCACTCTCGGAATCAACGCCCCGAAGGATCTCACTACCGCAAAAGACATCCCGACCGAATTTCTTCGCTCTTCCGACGGCTATGTTTACCGAATCTTTTTCCCGGGAAAATACCTTCTTCCCGCGCTCATGAGGAAAGGCACCGTCCTCGGGTTCGGACTCACGGCGAACAATGCGGACGATCCCGCCCTTTCCTATCCGAAGCGCAGACGGAATGCCCGCTCTAATGCGACTGTTCCCGGAAAAGACTGTTACAACAAACCCCGTCTTTATCCAGCGCTTCTTCTCTGGGAATGACCACCCCGAACCACCCATGGAAAGTCACGGGAAAGATTCCGGGAACGGCTCCTTTTACTTCCTTATTTGAAAAACCATCCGCATCAAGGGACTGCGGCCAGTTCCGTGATTTCGTGTCTGTTCCATCGCAGACGGGATTGCCGGACGGCGAAATTTGCGAAGGCACCGTAAATAAACTCCAGATATGTCGATGATCTCCCATTTTCCAGAGACCCGGATCTCCGCGATCCTCTCCTCTCAAAGAAAATCCTGCCGAATCATACGGAACGGCTCTTGGAACTCTCCCAACAGGAGGAATCATGACTTCCGAAAGGTTTTGATTCTGGCGAAGCATCTTCGCCGTTTCAACAATAATCTTTGTCGATCATACCGGCTCGAAGAGGAATCTCCATTCTGCGAATCGGATTCCTTCTTTGCCGTCTCGGCGACTGTCCGCTGCTGAAAAAAATACCTTCCCGCGTCTTCCAGGGGATTCTCCGGACGGGAATTTTTCTGTCCATACAAAACGAAAAAACCTCCGGTTCCCGGAAAGGGGATCGGAGGTTTCTTCATTAAAGAGGGAACGCAACTTATTTCCCGGCCTGGTACTCCTGAAGAGACTTCGGCAGAATCGCATCATGCCGCGCAGCGGTAATACCGGCAACCGTGGCCTTCGCGGCGGCAATCGTCGTCATATAGGCAATCTTGTTCTGGATGGCCATCATGCGGATGTAGCTGTCGTCCAGCTTCTCGTTCCGATCCTTCGGAGTATTGATAATCAGCTGAATCTGATGGTTCTTAATCAGATCGCTGATGTTCGGACGGCCTTCGCTGAGCTTGTTCACCACCGTATTCGGAATCCCGCACTCCGTCAGATACTTTGCGGTCCCTTTGGTGGCAAGCAGTTTAAACCCGAGTTCATGGAGCCCCTGAACCACCGGCCGCAGGAATTCACGCTCCCGGCGGTTCACGGAAATCAGCGCGGTCCCTTCCAGCGGCAATCTGGAATTCGCCGCTTCCTGACTCTTGAAATAAGCCAGTCCGAAATTGTCCGCAATGCCCATGACCTCTCCGGTCGCACGCATCTCCGGACCAAGAATGGGATCGACTTCCGGGAACATGTTGAAGGGGAATACCGCCTCCTTCACTCCGTAATACCCTTTGCATTTGCGTTTGAGCAGCGGAGCAAACGAGGAAAGCGGATTGCCCAGCATCAGTCCCGTTGCAATTCTCGCAAGCGGAACCCCCGTAATCTTCGCAACCAGCGGAACCGTGCGGGACGCCCGCGGATTGGCTTCAATGATGTACACGACATCATGACAGACCGCAAACTGAACATTCAGAATGCCATCCACCTTGAAATCCCGGGCAATCGCCGCGGCATACCGTTCAATGGTGTCCAGATGCTTCTGCGGAATCGTCACCGGCGGAATGACACAGGCGGAATCTCCGGAGTGAATGCCCGCAAGTTCAATGTGCTCCATCACCGTGGCGACAAACGTTTCCTTGCCGTCGGAGAGCGCATCCACTTCGCATTCAATGGCATTGTCGAGGAAGCGGTCGATCAGCATCGGATATTCCGGACTCACCTGAATGGCATCCACCGCATAGCGTTTCAGCGACTCCTCCTCATAAATCACCGCCATCCCCCGTCCGCCGAGAACAAAGGACGGACGAACCATCACCGGATATCCGATCTTCCGGCCGAGAGCCACCGCTTCATCCAGAGAACGTGCCGTTCCGCTTTCCGGCTGAGGAATCTGAAGCGCAATCATCCGCTCCCGGAAATATTCCCGGTCCTCCGCCAGACGGATTCCTTCGGGCTGAGTGCCCAGAATGTTCACTCCGGCATCCTTGAGCTGCTGCGCAATATTCAGCGGTGTCTGTCCGCCGAACTGAACAATCGCTCCATCGGGCTTCTCCTTTTGATAGATGGAAATCACATCCTCCACCGTCAGCGGCTCGAAATAGAGCTTGTTGCTGGTGTCATAATCCGTGGAGACCGTCTCCGGATTGCAGTTGATCATGATGGATTCGTATCCGGCATCGCGCAGGGCGAATGCCGCATGAACACAGGTATAGTCAAATTCGATTCCCTGACCGATCCGGTTCGGACCGCCGCCGAGAATCATGATCTTTCTGTGATCGCTGACCGGAACCTCGTCCTTCACTCCTTCCGCATAGGTGGAGTAGTAGTAATCGGCATGTTCGACGCCCGAAACGTGCACCTTGCAGTAGGCGGCTTTCACACCGAGCGCAGTGCGGCGGTCACGAACGGTCTTTTCGTCGACCTTGAAGAGTTTTGCCAGATATTTATCGGAAAATCCGTCGCGTTTCGCCTTGATCAGAAGTTCATCCGGAAGAGAAATGAAGTTCTGTTTCTGAAGTTCCAGTTCCAGAGCCGCAAGCTCGGCAATCTGTTCCAGGAAATAGCGGGTGATTCTGGTCGTTTTTTCAATTTCATCGACCGTAATTCCGCGTTTGAACGCCTCGTAAATCAGGAAATAGCGCTCGCTGGAAGGCATCACCAGTTTCCCGCGCAGTTCGCTGACGGAGAGCTTCTCGATTTTCTTGACACATCCGAGTCCATGGCGCCCGATCTCCAGGGAACGGATCGCCTTCTGCATGGCCTCCTTGAAGGTCTTGCCGATGCTCATAACCTCGCCGACCGCCTTCATCTGAGTGCCGAGGCAATCCTTTGCCTGCGGGAACTTCTCAAACGCCCAGCGGGCGAACTTCACGACAACGTAGTCTCCACCGGGAGTATAAAGATCCAGGGATCCGTCGCGCCAGTAGGGGATCTCCTTCAGTGTCAGTCCTGCGGCAAGCTGGGTGGAAACGCTCGCAATCGGGAAGCCGGTCGCCTTCGACGCCAGCGCGCTGGAACGGGAGGTTCGCGGATTGATTTCAATGATGATCACCCGGTCGGAAACGCGGTCATGGGCAAACTGCACATTGCAGCCGCCGATGATGCCGATCTCGTCGATGATCGCGTAGGCATACTCCTGAAGACGCTTCTGAAGGGATTGCGGAACGGTCAGCATCGGTGCCACGCAGAAACTGTCCCCGGTATGCACGCCCATCGGATCGACATTTTCAATGAAGCAGACCGTGATTTTCTTTCCGGAGGCATCGCGCACCACTTCCAGTTCCAGTTCCTCCCAGCCGATCACGCACTCCTCCACGAGAACCTGATGGATCAAACTGGCATCCAGTCCACGGGTTGCGACTTCCCGCAGCTCTTCGACATTGTAGACAATTCCGCCGCCTGTTCCGCCCATCGTATACGCGGGCCGCAGAACCACCGGATAGCCGAAATGGGAAGCGATCTTCTCCGCCTCCTCCAGCGAATAGCAGGGCTCGGACTTCGCCATCGGGACCCCGATCTTCTGCATGGTCTCCTTGAAGATGATGCGGTCCTCGCCGCGCTTGATCGCGTTGAGATCGACACCGATCACCTGCACCTTGTATTTTTTCAGGATTCCGGCCTCCTCCAAACTGATGGCAAGATTCAATGCCGTCTGTCCCCCGAGGTTCGGAAGCAGGGCGTCGGGACGCTCCTTTTCGATGATTTTTTCCAGACTGGGAACGGTCAGGGGCTCAATATAAGTATGGTCCGCCATCCCCGGATCGGTCATAATGGTCGCAGGGTTGGAGTTCACTAGAACAATCTCGTACCCCTCCTTGCGCAGCGCTTTGCACGCCTGGGTTCCGGAATAGTCGAACTCGCAGGCCTGACCGATAATGATCGGACCTGAACCGATGATTAATACTTTCTTGATGTCCGTGCGCTTGGGCATTTGGCTGTATCCTTTCCTGTGGTATGCTTACAGTAGTCGGAAATGTACTATACACGCCCTTCCCTGTTTTTCAACATTTTCTCCGGGATATTCCTCAGGAAATTCCCGCAAGAGAAACCGGAGAGAAAAAATCGCCGTTTGCCTTTCGCAGAACCATGTGATATAGTACATCAACCAAAATTTTTCAGGGGGATCCGACATGAAACTGACTCATCTTCTCGCACTGATTCCGGGCCTCTTTCTGGCAGGAGGATGCCGGACGGCACAATCCACGGACCACATTCCATCCGTTCAGGGCTTTCAACTGGAACGCTTTCTGGGCACCTGGTATGAAATTGCAAGATTGCCGCACTCCTTTGAACGAGGAATGACAAATGTTTCCGCGGTCTACACTCTCCGGAAGGACGGGACCATTCAAGTGGTCAACTCCGGAGAGAAAAACGGGAAATCCCGCTCCGTCCGTGGAGTCGCGCATTTCAAAGGCGACTCCTCCGTCGGTGCGCTGAGGGTCTCCTTCTTCCGCCCCTTCTACGGAGACTACCGGATCATTGCCCTTTCGCCGGACTACTCCCGTGCCATCGTGACCTCGGGAACACGCGATTATCTCTGGATTCTCGCCCGCACCAGAACCATCCCCAAAGCTGAACTGGATCAGGCTCTCCGGCAGATCCGGGAGTGGGGATTCGATCTTTCGAAACTGGAATATCCCCAGACAGAATAAAAAAATTCCCGTCCTTTTCCAGAAAACTCAAAGCGCCTTCCCTCTCGTCGGAAACGGGAAGGCGTTTTTCTTATTCCGGGAAAGCGCCGGAAAACAAGGCCGGACACCGGATTCTCCCGCAGAAGTTCTCCGTCTTTGCAGAAAAAGACACCCGGGAACACGAGGGGAGGAGTCCATCACGCATTCCCGGGCGGGTTGGGGTCAATCGTTCTATCCTACACGGCGGCAAGACCAAGGGAACGTTCCGTTTCACGCCCGAAGTTCAAGTTCAGATCGGATGCCGAAGAGTAGCTCAGCAGCAGATCGTTCTTCACATTGATCTTCTTCACGGCCTCGGATGAAACATTGCCGGAAGCATCATACGCGCTCAGACGGAACGTGTAACTGCCGGCATTCGGCAATGTCAGATTCACGGAACTTTCCGCAGTCTGCCAGGAATGAACCGTTTCTCCGGCGGCGTTCTCACAGAGAACCTCGTATCCGGCGATTCCGACGTTGTCCTTCGGAGTCTTCCAGGTCACCAGATACACGTTGTCCGAAACCTCCTTCACCTGCATGGACGGTTTCGACGGGGAGGTCACATCCTTCACATAGAAGCTCGAAATTGCGCTGGATGCGCTCTCATTTTTCGCCTTGTCATACGCCGTCACCTTGTAATAATAGGTCGTTCCGGCCTGAAGTTTCGAAAGGGTAAGCGTCGTCTTGCTCGTTTTCTTCGTGACGGCATCCGAGAAGTCCGCATTCGTCGCATACGTCACATAGTAGCCGGATGCCTTCGACGTACCGCCGTTGTCCAGCGACTCATCCCAGGTCAGAGTCGCCTTGTACTTCGACTCCTCCTGCACACAGTTCAGATTCTGAACCACATCCGGGGCAATCTTATCCGCGATCGTCACGGTGCTCTTGCTGATCCGGCTCTCATTGCCGGCCGCATCATACGCCCGAATCTGAACGGTCAGCTTGCCTGCAACCGTCCCCGGAAGACGGAAACCCGTCTCCGTTGTCTCATACGCAATCAGATTCCGGCCGGTGCCGTACTCCACCAGATACTTCGTCACGCCGATGTTATCCTCCGCCGCATTCCAGCGGAGATCCACAACCTGCTGACCGTTCTCCACTTTCGCCTCCGCAACAACCTTCATCTTGCCGCTCGGAGCCGTCAGATCCTTCACATAGAAACTGGCCGTCTGACCCACCGCGCTCTCATTGCCGGCCTTGTCATACGCCACCACCTTGTAGTAATAGGTCGTGTTCGCCTCCAGACCCGAAACCGACAGAGAAGTCCGGCTGCTCTTCTTCATGGTTCCATCCGAAAAATCGGCTTCCTTTCCGTAGGTCACATAATATCCGGCTGCTTTCGCCGTTCCCCCGTTGTCCAGAGCGGCATCCCAGCTCAGGGTCGCCTTGTATTTCTTCTTATCCACTTCCGCACGAAGATTCTGAACCGTATCCGGGGCCACCAGATCCGGAACACTCTGCGTCTTCCGGCTGACTTTGCTCTGATTGCCCGCCGCGTCATACGCACTCACCTGGAACGTCATTTTCCCCGCAACATTCGAAATCCGAAGACTCGTCCCCGTCGTTTCCGTCGAGATCATTTCCTTCCCGCTTCCGTAGGAGACAACATATTTTGTCACCCCCACATTGTCCGTCGCGGGATCCCAGCTCAGATCAACCATCGGAACTCCCGCTCCATCCTGGAAGAAATTCGTGCTGAGTTTCATTTTCCCCTGCGGAGCGGTCACATCCTGAAGAACAAACGATTCCTCGTACCACGATCCCGCCTCCCCATCACGGTTCACCGCGCGAACCATGACGGTATGAGTGCCGACGGAGAGCGGGGTCTTCGTCGAATAGCTTGTCGATTTCACATAGCCGAGGGAAACTCCGTCCAGAACCACCTCGTATCCCTGCAGTTTTTCCCCTTTTTCCAGCGCCGCCTTCCCCCAGGAGAATTTCACCTTGTACGACTTGTTCGTCACGGACACCGACAGATCCTTCGTCAGGTCCGGTCCGATGGCCGGCGGTTCCGGCGCCGGGAGTTCGCTGCTGACTGCGGCGCTCCAGTCGCTGACGTTTCCTGTGGCGTCATACGCATAATAGCGGACGGTATGAGTTCCATAGTCGGTTTCAAGCTGAAGATACGGTGTTGATGTCTGATACAGCCGTCCGTCGAATTCCACCCAGTACCCCGCCACTCCGACATTATCCGCGGCAGCTTCCCACGTGATGATGGCTTGTGTCCCTTCGTAACGGATGGACGCCGCACTGTTCGACGAAAGAACCGGGCTGACCGTGTCCATTTCCGGAGCTCCTGAACTGGTAAAATAAAAGACGGGACTCCATTCACTGATATTTCCGGCCGCATCATACGCATAGTACCGGCCCCAATGTTCGCCGTTCCGGATATTTTCAATTCGCAAGCTGTTCGTTTCAACATAATATCCGTTTCCATCAAACTCGACATAATATCCGGCAACGCCTTCATTATCGGAAGCAGAATTCCAGTGGAAAACAGCGGCATTTCCATCATAACTGACATTCATCTGCGAATCTGCGGCAAGCGTCGGAGAGATCCGGTCCCCTCCCGGAACGACATTTCTGTCTACGGAAAGAACGATTCCGGTCCGAGCCTCATTGAATTGAAGCCCGACCTTCGTTCCATCGGAAAACACATGAGAAGAACCGACACGCAGAGATTCTCCATCCTTGCCATACCTGATCTGAAATTGTTTATCCGCAAAAGTTGTTCCAAGATCGTCGGATTCAATCAGGATGTAATTTCCAGACAAAGCATTGTCTACATAAATACCGAACTGACTGGTGATCAAAGAAGTGGAATCCGTCATTTTCAGGAACCGGTGATTGTTCTCCGTTCCCGCCAGATGATAGACGATCGTCGTACTTCCATTGGTGGAAGAAATTGTACCATAAACGGCGGAATTATCACTTAGGAACACGCCGTTATCCCCGATTCCCAATTCGATATTCCCAAACGCCAGGCCTCCGTTGGCAAACGTGATCAGATCGTCATATCCGGTTGGGCAATAGGAATCATCCTTGTAATAAGCATAGGCGCTCTCTGCGTTAAGCGAAGAGGCCGCCAGTACGGAAATATTCTCCTCCGCATTGTTCAGCAGGGTCATCAATTCCGTAGAAACCGAGTTGAGATTTTCCGTATCCAATCCACCCAGTTTATAATTTCCTGCATACAAAACCCCGGTGACGGTAAGAAAATCCGCATCCGCATAATGATACAGAGCCGTGGCTTCCGTTTCCGCGGATGCCGCAACAATACCTGAAACCGTCTGGACACCGGAAAGCAACCCACGAATCGTAATGGCACAACTTTCCGATTTCAAACCGTTCACATATCCGCTCTGAGCCACGGCAAGCAAATTGCCGCTGATGTTTTCCGCCTGCAATCCGCCAGACCACAGAGCGGAAGCATAGCTTCCATTCTGAACCGAGATATTGGATCCCAACACACCGGAGACCGTTCCCCCGGACGCAATGGAAGAAATATTAGAGGCAAAATCCCCGTTCAGCATAAGGAATCCGGCATTGATGCCGTAGGAACTGGTTTCTGTGTTAACTGTGCCGCTCTGCATTCCATGACCGGCCAGTATTTCCACGGAATTTCCCTCGGCTGTCACGGAAAAGTTTCCACGGAAATCGCCGGCGCATGAGAGATATCCTCCTTCAGTAGTTGTTGTTCCCGGAGACGTCATCTTGATAGGGACCTTCCCGGAAATGCCATACGCTGAAACAGCAAGGTTGTTGTTGATTCCGCGAATCCGGGAAGAAGCTCCTTCTGCGGCACTCTCGATTGTTCCGTCAAAATTTCCCTGAATTATTAACAAGCTGTCTGATTCCATGGAAATGCCGGAACTGGTCGCGGTGGCTTCCACTTTTCTTGCGATTGTCGATTCGCCCATGAGACAAGGAATTGCTTCAACGCTGGAATGGATCTGAGAGCGAAAATCTCCTTTGATTTCCCCGGAAGCGATTTTATAACCATGGGCATTGTAACTCAGAGAGAACTCGGAACTCCCGGTGGAAAGAAGCTCAACATAGGAGGTCTCTTCCGCGAAATTTTCTATTCTGACATTCACATTATCCTGAACATTTCCGGAAAAAGAAATGACAGAATACGAAGCGCCTACGACCTCGACACTTCCGCTGTCCACTTGATTATATTCTCTGAGTCCATAGTTTTTATGAACAGCAGAAATCGTGTTTACAGAATCGCCTCCAACAGCCAGAGATTCCCCGGAAAAAATACCGGCGACATACCCGCTGAGCATCGAATGAGCGTCACAAGAGATATTCAATGCCATATTTCCGGCAATGCTGCCGCTTCCGGCGGAAGACAATCCGATCACACGAGCCCAAGCGACAACATTGTTTGTCGCCTGCGCAATCTGCTTTTCCATGAAGCCGGAGGAACCGTTGAGGGTTGAAGTAAAATCTCCCTGAATGGAAAAATCATTGGCTGTAAATACATACGAACCGAGATTGGGTCTTATATCTTTCGAATAGCGCTCGGACAAATAGGATGTTGCCCGAAACGTTCCGCCGAAATTGTCATCCGATTGCAATCCCCCGTCGGCACAGAAAGCAAAAGCGCTGGCTGTTCCGTTTGCATACGTTGTTCCTCCGAACGTTTCCGCCAATATTTCACCAGCGAAGACCCCCTTCACACTTAACGCACCCTTTGTATAAATTGCAGCGGATCGGCCTTCCAGACAATAGGCCTCGGATTCTTCTTTCCGACCGGAAGCGACCACATTCAGGACAGAATTGTTTTCAAAGGTAAAAACAAGATCATTTCCGACAATTCCATAGGTATCAATCATCGCATTCGGGTTCACCGGATCAATCGCGGCAGATCCCCGGAAAAAATTCGTAGATCCTTCGCTCAAAACAATCTGACCATTTTTCAGATCATAGAACTGCCCCGCATAGTTCATCGCCAGGGAACCGAACGTCAAAACTCCGCTGAGATTCGATGACGAAGAGTTCACAACCGTACTGTTTTCGAATTCAATCGTCGTATTTGCGTTCTTGACCGTGACCGCGTTGGAATAGTTGCCTAACACAGCAATTAAACTGTCGCGAAGAATCGTATCATCATAGAATTCTTGCGGAGTGCTCAAGGTTTCCGACTGAATTTGTGTCATTTTTATCTCCCTTCCGTCCTTTATCGGTTATCATTTCTCTTTCAGAATTTGTTATTTTCCATCATCCCGGATTTCCCGGAGAATTTCCATGATCGAAAACGGCACCATGGTGAACTCCAGCAGCAGATGCGTCACAATCGGGGAAAAAAGAAGCACCAGCAATCCGAGACCCGCCGATCCCCACGCCCCTCTCGATATCCCCCCGATAATCAGAAAAAGTCCCCCGAGCGTCGAAACAATCATCCCGAGAAACCAGAGAATCTTGATGATCTGCGGAAACAGCATGATCCGAAAGTTGCAGAAATCACTCCAGGCGCTCCGTCTCCCCGACCGAGATCCGGAGGACATCTTCTGAAGCTTCGCACTCAACAGTTTTTTGATATCCCGGGCAATCGCCCCGGCATCCCTCACTCCGGTCATCTCGCCGGAAGCAGAATTCTTGTTCTCTTCGTTCATTGCAATACTCCCATCCTTTTTGTAATCCTGTTGCTTTGTTAATCTTATGGCAGGAGAAAAGAGGAAATCTGTCTTGCTCCTCCGAAAAAAAAATTTTTTTCACAGAAGCGCCCACCAGCTTCCGAAACATCCCCGGCCGGATTTCATCAGGTTCCGGATCGCATTCGATTTGCAAAGTTTGTTTTCCCATCTATATTTCCAGACATTTGGAACGAAAAGGATCATCGGATATGAACCGCATTTTTCAGCAGATCAGAGAGTGGTTTTCCCCTGCCCAGTTTTCCGGAAAAGGCGGATATCGGGAACTGTTCCGGATTGCCTGTCCGCTGCTGTTTCTTTCTGCCAGCAACGTCATCATGCAGTTTGTCGACCGGAAATTTCTCGGAAACAGTTCGACGGAGGAGATGGCGGCCTCCATGCCGTCCGCATCCATGATCAACAGTCTGACGATTTTCTTTCTGGTCACGGCCAATTTCTCGAACGCTCTGATTTCCCAGCTTTACGGGGCCATGCGCTTCCGCGAATGCGTCCGGGTGGTCTGGACCGCCTTCTATTTTGCTCTCATGAGCGCAGGACTGATGCTGATTTACGTTCCGCTGATCGGGCACTGGTTCATGTATTCTAAATTCATGTCGGAAAATCTGGCGGATCTGGGATGGATCTACTTTCTTTCGCTGCTTCCGGCGTGCATTTTTCACTGTCTTGGCGCGCCCTTTTTCTGTTTTTATTCGGGACGGGGAAAAACCATTCCGGTGGCGGCGATCAACATTTTCGTCTGTCTTCTGAACATTCTGCTGGACTGGCTGCTGATTTTCGGGAACTGGGGTTTTCCACGAATGGGAATCCTCGGAGCGGGTATTGCCACAAGCGCCAGTCTGATGACCGGATTCCTCATCATTCTCGGAATGTTTCTGACGGTCAATCAGAAGGTGTATCCCACGCGCCGGACCATGGCGTTTTCCAAAGACTATTTCCTGAGACTTGTCAAATTCGGCACGCCGTCGGGCCTTCAGGTGCTGAGCAACTGCGCCAGCTTCACGGTCATTATTCTGCTGGTCGGCCAGCTCGGCGACATGGCGCTTGCCGCCAGTTCCATCGCGCTTTCCATCAATATGCTGGAGTTCATGCCGATGATCGCAATTGCCGATTCCACCATGATTCTGGTCGGGCAGTACATCGGCAGAACCATGAAGGATGTTTCCGCGAAACTGCCGTATCGCTCCTGGCGTCTTGCCATCGTGTATGGAGTTCTCATGCTTCTGGTATACATTTTCTTTTCCGATCCGGTGATCCGGATGTTCCGTCCGGCGGAGAGCGGTTCGGCCATTGATTTCAAGGATGTGGCGTATCAGGGCTGGCTGATTCTGATTATGATGGGAATCTGGAATCTCTCCGATTCAGTCCGATATGTGTTCGGCGGAGCGATGCGCGGCGCGGGCGACACCCGGGCGCTGATGCTCATCAACATGGTCTGCGCGTGGTGCGTGGGAATTCCCGGTTTTGTGTTTCTGGTCTATGTGATCCGGCCGTCCGCGGGCTGGGTATGGTCCTACTTCATTGTGGTGGCGACGGTGGAAGGTCTCTGGACCTTTCTGCGATTCCATTCCGGAGCCTGGCGCAACATCCGTCTTGTCCGGAAATAAGGTTCGGGACAAACGGATTTCCCCGGGGTTGCGGAATTTCCTTTTTTTCCGATGCACCTTTTGGGGAAAACCGGAAAAAACACCCCCGGAAAAACAGCGCACTTCCGATTCACTTTTTCTCTCTGTCTTCTTTTTTTTACACGGAAGAAACTGCGGAAATCCCCCTTTCGGATTGAAAATCAAATTCGCCTGCAATATACTATTTTCAGAACAAAAGCGATTGAAAGGCAGCCGGACGTGAAACAGCAGTTTTCAGAACGACAAGTGAAGTACCGCATGATTGCAGAAGATCTGCGCAGACAGATTGCGGCGGGAAGTGCGCTGGATGGAACAAGCCGTCTGCCCTCGCTGCGGGAGATCATGCGTCAGTTTGGCGTCTCCAACTGGACGGCACAGAAGGCGATGCGCCAGCTCGCCGCACACGGAATTGTCCGAAGCGTCCGCGGCAGCGGCACCTATCCGGTTCAGAGGAAGCCGGAAAAGCTCCGCACCCCGATCATCGGGTGCAGCATTCGCTGGGGCCATTGCAATCTGGGACAGGAGCGGCTGTTTTCCAATCTGGAAAAACAGGTGGTTGCCAAACTGGCTGCGCTGGACTGCCGTATCCGCGAGATTCCTTTTCATGAATTCCCGACGCGCGTCAATCTGAAATCCTATCTGGAGGGACTGGACGGACTCCTGATTTCAGGAGTGAATGTGGATCTTTCCGAATGTTCCTATCTGGGGAACATGAAACTGCCTCCGTGCGTGGTATTCCACAATGAGTATATTCTGGATCTGCCGGTGCATCAGATTGTTCCCGATCACATGACCGGTCTGCGCAAAATGTTCCGGGAAGCGAAGAAAGCGGGACTCAAGAAGGTGTATGTTGTCTATGGGGACTGTCCGAATCTGCTGGCCAGACGGGATGCCTGCATCAAAGCGGCGGAAGAGGATGGATGGCCCGTTTTTGCCATTCTCTGCACCTCGAAGGAAAATATGTACAAAACCGGACTGCGGATTGCATCGGACATCCGGGGAAGTCTGATCTTCTCCACCAGCGACTTTCGGACGTTTCATCTGTTAAAGGCCTTCCAGGATAAGGGGTTGCGCCCGAACAAGGATTTCCATTTAGTCGGAGACGATGACTTTGAAGGGCTCGGCATACAGCCGTGTTCCACTCCCACCGTGACAGAAATCCGTTGCAATCCGGATCTGCTGATCGAACGGACCGTGCAGATGATGCGGAACGTTCTCAAAAAGAATCCTCCGGTCCAGATGATCGAACGCATCCCCACAGAACTTGTCATTCGCCAGAGCGCATTTGCAAAATAACAACATATTGAAAAGAAAGGAGAATGGAGATGAAACAACACACCCACAAGCAGAGAGATCCGGAAAAGGTGTTCAGGAACTTCACACTTCTGGAACTTCTGATCGTTATTGCCATTATAGCGATTCTTGCCGGATTGCTTCTCCCTGCCCTGAACAAAGCCAGGGACAAGGGCCGGAGTGTTCTCTGCGTCAACAATCTGAAACAGATCGGCATCGGGATCATCTCCTATTCCCAGGATTACGACGATATCATCGTTCCTATCCAACTAGCCAATTATGGAGCCGGGAAAGATACCGCCTACTGGCCGATTCTACTGAGCGGATCGGAAAATGGAAACTACTGGGGCGGCGATGCCAAGAAAAACGGAGATTATGCCAATCCGATCTCCTTCGATTGCCCCAATTTGAATCCGCCGGAGAGTTTTGTTTCATTCCGGAAAGGTGCCACCCAATTTGCCCGCTGGGCCAATTATCCGGATTATGCGGGAAATGTTCACCAGGCCTCAGCAAAAATAACCAAGCTTCGCAATCCCTCCATGAAGATTTTTGTCTTGGATGCGGCTCAGGGAAGTGAGACCAATAGCCAAGGATTATACCGATGGAGCTATCTGTATTCCGGCGACGGATTCGGTGCCGTTCCCGGCTGGGCGACTCCTCAGGCAAGACACCTGAACACCATCAATTCCCTGCATATCGCAGGAAACGTTTCGAGTTACCGGATCGGGAACTATTTCGATCCCTGGGCGCAAAAGCCGTTCAACTACCGCGAGGAGTCCAATCTGACTTATCTTGATTCACAATATTAATTTTATTCTGAAAGGTGAAGAGTTATGAAACTGTTGTTTTCGTTTTTTCTTTTCTTGACCCTGGGATTTTTTCTTTCCGCATCTCCGGTCTGGAAGGCCTCCTTTGAACAACGGAATTTTGTGGAAAGGGGAAATGCTTCCGACAAAACAAAAAGCTATTTCAAAGGAGAGTTCCCCTTCGACTGGCATGAAGATTTCACCCACTGGACAAAAGGACGGGCAACCAGCCAGATTCTGGAAGAGAACGGTTCGAAATTTGTCCGGATCTGCGTGGAAAAAAATCCCGTTCAATTTTCGTTCCGGAAGATCAGCGGCTGCGTGGATGGAAAGTTTTATCTGTTCCGTGTCAGCATGCGCTGTTCGATTCCCGGCGGATGGCGGGCGTTTCTCCGGCTGGGAGCTCCTCCCTATTCCGCTTTGACTCCCCAGGTGCTGTTTCCCGTAACGCAGAGGGAATGGGTGGAAATTGCGGTTCCTGTCCGGTTCTCCTGGAAGACCAACGTGGGATACAACATGATTTTTTACACAGGAGGAACGGGAGTGATCGACATCCGCGATTTCCGGATCGAACCGTTTGAACCGGAAAAACAGCTGCGTCTGCCTCCGGCGAACGCTCAGAATTATCTTCGCAATTCTCGTCTTCCGTTCGGACTTCAGACAGGCTGGACCATCGCGACGACCAGTTTTGGAACAGCGGAACCCTCCGGTGAGAACGGTCCCTCCGGAGAACGGGCGCTGAAACTCAAAGCGGGAAAAAACGCACAGATCACGGTGGCAAGTGAGCCGTTCTGCGTTCCGGATCCCGAAAGGGAATATACGGTATCCTTCTCTTTCCGGGGAAGTTCGCCGCTCTGGGCAGGCGTCCTCAGCGGACGCACTTCTCTCGTAAAAGAAAAGGAACTTTCCCCCTCCCGGGAATGGAAGCGCTGCTCCTTTGACTTCAAGGCCTCCGAATTCAATACCGGGTGTGTGCTAAGTTTTCGAACTCGCGGAGTTGCGGAACTGGATGCGTTTCGCGTGGCGCCGAAAGGGGAAACGGAATACCGATCCCGGGGAGAATGTGAACTGGCGTTCACTCTGCCGCAGTCGGATGCATCGGAAGCTCGCGTGCAGTTTCATGATGAACCCGCTCTTCTCCAATGGAAAATCACTGGAAAATCTCAAGGGACGGAGGTCCGGTTCAAAGTGGAAAATCTTTACCGGGAGACAAAAGAGCTGCCTGCCGCTTCCGCATCCTCCGGCACCTTGAACTACGACCTGTTTCCGAACCGCCCGTATGGACAATTCCGGATCGAAGGACAGGTCTATCGGAACGGGAAAGCGGTATCGCCGGTCAACGAGTTCATTGTCACCCGGGTCCGCCGTCCGGTTTTCTGGGGGAAAGATGCGCCGGAGTCTCCGTTCGGCACCCATCTGAGTCAGGTGAGCGGCACTGTCGCGGCGGTGAAGGCGGGCGGAGTCAACTGGTGCCGCATTCACGATGGCTCGCTCCAACTGACCGGCTGGTATTTTCTGGAACCGGCCAAAGGGAAATGGCGCTTCCGCGATGCGGAAATTGCTCTTTACCGGAAATGGAAAATGGGAATTTTCGGACAGCTTGGCACAACACCGGTCTGGGCGAGCTGGAAAGGACGCACCGGGGAAAAACACAGTGATTATTTCGATGCGTTTTATGTTCCGGTCGATCATGCGGAATTTGCCCGCTATGTGGAAACCGTAGTCGGCAGATACCGGAACGACATCCGGGAATGGTTCATCTGGAACGAACCATGGTTAAGCGGATTCTTCCACCGGACCTACAATCATAAAACAAAAACATTTGATCAGATTCCGGAAGCGGGAAAACTCTTTGCGGAACTCAGCAAAACGGCTTATCTTGCCGCGAAAAAAGTGAATCCCGAAGTTCTCATTTCCGGATTCAACTGCAATGTGAATCCGCAGTGGGGGCGCGATGTTTACAAGGCGGGGGGATATGATTTCTGCGATGAGGTCGATTACCATCATTACGGAGCCCTTTCCGGCGGTCCCGGCGACTCCGCGGACAAGTATTGGAAGAACTCGTTTCAAGGCATTCTGGAAGCACGGGGAAAAATTGGAAAACCGGTAATCAATTCGGAAGCGTCGCCGAACAACGGAGCAACAACCATGGCAAATGTCCGGCCGGTCTCCGGACTGGCAAAGCACTCCATTGTCTGGCGGAATCAGGAGGAGTACAACACCAGCAGTGAAACGCTGGTCCGTTTTCTCACAGCCCATCTGACCGGTGGAGTCAAGCGGGTGTTTCTCTACTCCGCGCATACGGCGTACAATTTCTCCGTCGGCGGATCGTTCCAGACTCTTGTGGGCAGTGACGGCTATCCCCTGCCTGAACTTGCGGCACACTCGGCGCTGGCGCTCCGGATCGAGGGCAAGAAGTTCCAGCGCTATCAGAAGAAAGGCGATCTTCTGCTTGCCATCTTCAGCGACGGGAGCCGGACAACGGCAATCAAACTCTCCGGTTCGAACCTCACTCCTGCCGGAGACGGGATCCGGGCGTTCGATCTTTATGGAAATCCGCTGACTCTGCCGCTTCGGAACTATCCGGGAATTGTCGATCTCGATTACCTCGCCGGAACGGATGTGCTGTGATTCGCCCTTCCCATTGCGGGACGAAGATGTCCCCATGCGGCACGGTCCTTTCAGGGAGCTCCGATCCGCTCTCCCGACCAAGAAAAAAACCGGTTCCCGCAAGGAAGCTGCGGGAACCGGCGCTTTCCGATCCGGGAGGAATCGGAAGGAAAATCAGGCAAAAAATTTCGGATCGATCTGATCTCTCAACGCCTCGAACATCTCATCGACCATTGCCTGAATCTCATCCAGACCAAGCACGGCCTGGGTCAGGGGATCGGCGGCGACCGCATAGAAGATATCGCGCCGGCTGCAGGTCAAAGCCCCCTGCGCTCCGATGATCTGAACGTTAATCATGCCGCGATTCAGATTTGCCAGCTGTTCCGGATAGTTTTCAATGCGTCCGGGGAAAATGCCTCCGCCGCAAACCAGACAGGGCACCTCGACGCAGCATTCCGGCGGCAGAGTCGGAATCAGGCCATGATTCATCACATTGAGATTTGCCGCAAGCGGAAGATTCTTTTCGATCGCGGCAATCACCTGAACGCCGTATTCCAGACTCGGCTTGAGATCGATCTCCTTGCTTCCGTCCAGATAACCTCTCAGATCCTTCTCGTTCCGATGCTGAAGCACACGGCAGATGGAGACCGAGGCGCCGGACACTCCCGCACCCATCGTGTTCCAGTCGATTCCATCCTCGATTTTCGGGAAATCGTTTGAACAGAACTTGTCGATCAGATCCTGACGCTTGCGGATATAGGGAATATACTCGCTGCCATGTCCGCTGGATTCCGTCGGGAAATACCCGAAATGACGCAGGAGCTCGAAACGGACCTTGTCCCGCTTGTAGATTTCCGGGTTGTCCAGACATTTGCGAAGTTCCGGATACAGATCCCTGCCCTCCACCTCCAGCTTGAGCATGAACGCCTGATGATTCACTCCGGCCGCATAGTAATGGAGTTTCTCATAGGGAATCTTGAGCCAGTCGGCAATCTGCCGCGAGGTCCCCTGAACACTGTGACAGAGCCCGATCACCCGAACCGTTCTGGCCCGCCTGCTGAGCGCTATCGTATTCATGGACATCGGATTGACATAGTTCAGAAGATACGCTCCCGGACAGACCTCCTCCATCGTATCCAGAACCTCGAACAGATCCTTCAGCGTGCGCAGTCCGCGGAACACGCCGCCGGGACCAAGCGAGTCGGCAACCACCTGCTGCACCCCGTACTTCGCCGGAATCGAATACTCCAGAGCCTGATGATCAATGGTGCCGGAACGGAAAATCGTAATCACATAATCGGCTCCCGCAAGAGCCTTGCGAAGATCCGTCGTCTTCTCCGGATGAAAGTCCAGATTCAGTTTCGAGGCAATCAGGCCGCAGATCGTCGCGGAATTCTCCAGCCGCTCCGCATTAATGTCCATCAGCGTCAGCTGATTCGTCCGAAGAACCGGATCCAGAAGAATGTCCTTCATGAAGTTCTGTGCGAAAATCACTCCTCCCGCACCCACCAGAACAATTTTTGCCATTTTTTCAGAGTCCTTTCCCTGTTAAAGGTTGAATTTTTGCGTAACATGGAAATATTATACAACAACTTCTCGTATTTTAGAAGATGCACTTTTGATTTATTAACTGGATTTTTGAGGCATTCTCATGGCCCTGCAAAGAAAAAAAGAATATATCTGCGGATGCTACCGCCCCGAGCTGGACAGATTCCCGAAAATCGATCTGCCCGTCTACCCCCGCTCCTCCGGACACTTCCGAAAACCTGCTGATTTCCAGGAAAAAATCCCACCGGGAAAAAAGAATTTCGTCCAGATCTTCTGGGGAATCGAAGGAGAGGGGTTGATCGAAATCAATGGAAAAAATGAAGTGCTGCACCCCGGAGAAGTCGTCTATCACCTGCCGATGGAACCTCATATCCACCAATCAATTACGGAAACATGGGAATACCGGTGGATCACCTTCGACGGACCAAACGCCCGAAATTTCATCCTCTCCTATCACTACCCCCGAACATGCTTCCCCGCAGGCCCCTGCCCTCATGAAAGTTTCCTCACATTCGAAAATCTCATGCTCGAACGAACCCCTTACGCCTGGAGAAAAATGTTCGCCGTCATCTGCGATATCCTCGCCCTCGCCGGAGGCGCCAATCAGGAGGCTACCCTCGAAAATAAACTCCTCGCCGAATCCATCCGAATCTGCAGGGAAAATTTCCAAAACCCAAACCTCAACGTCAACGCCCTCGCAGAACGCCTGAACGTCAACCGCTCCACCCTCCTCCGGATCTTCCGGAAAAAAATGGATATGGCTCCCTCCGAATATATCGGTCAACTCCGTCTCCAGAACGCCGTCACACTTCTCAAACAAACACTATCCCCCATCCGCGAAATCGCCGACCGCTCCGGATTTCAAGACGTCAATTATTTCTGCCGAATCATTAAATCCCACACCGGACTCACCCCCTCCGAACTGAGAAAATAAACTGGAATCATTCCTTCTGCTGTTTCGGGGGGCTTCACGGTTTCCTGCTTCGGGGGGCTTGGGTTGGTGGCTTCTCGCCCCCAACACCCCTCGGCAGGACCATGGGCCCTGCACCCATCGCCGAAATTTGAAATTTCGGCTTTCCGTTTTTTTCGGCAGTTTCCGATCAAAGGGCAAACCGAATGGGTCGCCCTCAGCACTCCCTGCTCCTTTTTCCCCGATGCAACCATTTTCCGCCGACAAGGATAAAGGGAAACTCTGGCTGGCTATGTTCCTGCAACGTGGATACGGTGAAAAGGATGAGGGGGTCCAGGGGGAAAACCTTTGGTTGGCCCCCTGGTCGACAGGTGTCGAAACACTCTCAGGAGCAAAAATTGAATTTTTGCGACGGGTGCAGGGCCTTCGGTCCTGCCGAGGGG
>CALXRL010000049.1 GCA_944390735.1 uncultured Victivallales bacterium
CTGACCGAGGCGGCAAATGAGGCAAACGCGACCCGTCTTCCCGCGGACTTCGCGGAAGAACTGAAAATAGACTACGCGAAAACGAAACTTCACGATCCGAATCTCATGGTCGGCGGCAGCGGTCTTGCCGGAGTCGATACCTTCTGGCTGGAGGAACTTCAGGAAAACGGCGCCTGGAATGCCATGGACGCCCTGTTCGTCCACCTGCACAGTTTTCCGCGGGCGCCCGAAGTCAACAATACCATGACGCGGGAATTCTGGCTGCATGACCGTGTGGTTCTTCTGCGCTCCCTGATGGATCGGTTCGGAGAAAAACCGGTTTTTGACAGTGAAAACGGCTATCTGACGCTCCATCCGGAACGGCGTGTGGAACGGTATCCTCTCCGCTCCGTATCCGACCGGACAATGGCGGCGGCATTTCTTGTCCGAGCCTATCTTCAGGCACTCGCCTACGGTCTTTCCTGCAAGATGTGGTTCACCATCGACGGATACGGAGGATTCGGCCTGACCGAATACGAACAGCCGCGTCCCGCCTTTGCCGCCTATGCCGTCATGACGAGTCTTCTGGACGGGGCGGAATATGCCGGAGAACTTCTTTCCCCCGGCAGGATCTCGCCGGTTCTGGACCGCGATATGGAATTCCGCCGCTCCTGGTTCGGACAGGCGACTCCCGGACTCGAAAAAGAGCTTCTTACCGCCGATCGCGAACAAGTGGAAACCAGTGTCAATCCCTCGCTGAAACCCTACACCTACATCCGGGCGTTCCGCACGCCGGAGAATCAGCCGATTCTCGTCTGCTGGGCAACGCTGTACCGCCAGAAAGTCGAAAGCGCCTCCGTCAACACTCCTGCATGGAAGGGCCAGAAACCGGGAGTCTCCCTGCTTTGGAACGGTCTGCCTGCCACCCGGCCGCCCTCCCCTCTTCCGGTCCGTTTTCATGCGGGGAGCGAAGAGGTCGAGATCATCGACATCATGGGAAACCGCAGAAGAGTCAAAACGGAAAACGGCTTTCTGACTCTTGCTCTGGATGACATGCCGCGTTATGTTCTTGGAGCCTCTCCGGAACTTCTGAAGGAAGCGGAACGCTTCCGGCTGCAGCTCTTCCCGAAAACGTTTCAGCCCAATCGCTCCTGGAAACCGCTGATCCAGCTCATCCTTCCTGCGGAAAAGCGGCATCCGAGGAGAAAGTCCGTCTTTGACAAACTCAATCTTTCCGCGGAACTGAAGGCCGGAATCCCCTATCCGGTATATGTCCGGCTGACGAATCTGGATTCCCGGAAAACCGAAGGACGGATCCGTCTGATCTGTCCGGACGGCTGGAAATGCATCCCTGCGGAAGTCCCCTTTGAAATCAATGGAAAAACAGAGAGGAAAATCTCAGCCGCCTTCAAGGTCATCCCGAATCGTCCCGTGGAAAAAGCAAAAATCATCAGTATCACGGATTCCGACCGCTTCGGCAGGATAGAAAATTCCGTCATGAATGTCCGTGTCCGACAGGCAGAGCTGCCCGGGCACGGCACGCGACCGCCGATGATTAAACAAAGCGGAAGAATCATAGAACAGAGGTCCGGCCGAAAATAGAGAACAGAATGTGAGCGGATCCGATGTTATTCGCCATCCTTCGGCGGAGACGGAAGAAGGGAATCCGCCGGCAGGATGTCGCGGCTGTCGAACTCATCCAGACCGCCGCTCCAGAGATAGCGCCGTGTCTCCTTCACGATGACCGGAGTGAGCGCGATCAGACAAATGAGATTCGGGAGAGCCATCAGAGCATTGGCCGCATCGGAAAAATCCCAGACGACCTTCAGGGAGATCACCGATCCGATCAGGATCAGCATCACAAAAAGCAGACGGTAGAAAGTGATGCCCCGGCTGCCGAAGACATATTCAAACGCCTTCTCTCCATAATAGGACCATCCGAGAATGGTGGTATAGGCGAAGGAGACAATTCCGAATGTCAGGACCAGAGGCCCCACAACGGGGATCCGTTCAAACGCCTTGTGAGTGAGAGTGGCCCCATCCTGCACATCGAGATTCAGCGCCAGACAATTGGAAACCAGAACCACTCCTGTGACGGCGCAGATGATCACGGTATCCCAGAAGGTCCCTGTCGAGGAGATCAGCGCCTGACGGACCGGATTTCTCGTTCGGGCGGCGGCCGCCACGATCGGCGCCGATCCGAGACCGGATTCATTGGAGAACAGTCCTCTTGCCACGCCGTAGCGCATCGCCGTCAGGACCGAAACGCCGACAAATCCTCCTCCCACTGCATGCGACGTGAACGCGCTTTCGAGAATCAGCCGGAGCGCCGGAAGAATGTATTCCGCATTGAGACAGAGAATCGCAAAACAGCCGAGCAGATAACAGGCCGCCATCAGCGGAACAATCTTTTCGCAGACACGGGCAATGGATTTGAGTCCGCCGAGCACGACCGCCGCGACCAGCGCCGTCATCAGGATCCCCGTCACAAACGGCGGAATCCGGAAACTCTCCCGGATCGTGACCGCGACCGCATTGCTCTGCGCCAGATTCCCGACCCCGAACGAGGCCAGCATCGTCATCAGCGCAAAGAAAATGGCGAGCCATTTGCAGTTCATTCCGTTTTGAATGGCATACATGGGGCCTCCGCGGACCTCGCCGTCCGCCGACGTGACACGATATCGGACGGCAAGCACGCCTTCCGCATATTTGGTTGCAATCCCGAACACTCCCACGATCCAGCACCAGAAGACGGCTCCGGGACCCCCGAGTGCAATGGCCGTCGCGACTCCGATGATGTTCCCGGTGCCAATCGTCGCGGCAAGTGCGACGGAGAGCGCCCCGAACGGCGAAATGTCCCCCAGCGCATGGTCATCCCGGGTGATCGAAAGACGGATGGCTTGCGGAATGTATTTCTGAATGAAGCGAAGACGGATCGTCAGATAAAGATGCGTTCCAACCAGCAGGATCAGAAGCGGCGCCCCCCAGAGAAACGCACTCGAATTTGCGATGAAATCGGCAAGCGCGGGCGGGACCGCGTTGTTGAAAGCGGCCTGAAGCTCCCCGGAAAATCGGTTGATTGCCGAAATGAGTTCCTGCATTGTCCTACGAATCCGTCGTTTCCTTCCGCGGGAAGAGAGTTCCATCGCGGATGTCTTCTGTTCTGGGAAAAGAGTACCATACATCCTTTTCGGGAAACTGGCAAGGGGAAATGGCGAAAAGAAACCGACTTTTCCCCGTTTTCCAGTTCCGGGAAACGAACTCCGGATCCGGCAGCGGGAGTTCCGGAGGAGAACGGGGATTTCCCCGGAATCAGTTCATGACGATCACATGTTCGGGTCGGATGAAAAGTTGGTAGGTCTGTCCTGACTTTCTGGCGGGCGACGCGGTTTCAAACACCATCACGGGATCGTTGACGGAAAACAGATGCCATTCGGTGCGTTCCCCGAGGAAGGAGCCGTCTTTGAGAACGCACTCCATGCAATTGGCGTCGGGCGCGTTTTTTTCGAAGGAGAGGTTTTCCGGACGCATCATGATTTCCACGGTGGAGCCGATGGCAAGTTTTCCGAACGCGGAGGCGCGGAGACGACCGCAGCTGCATTCGATTTCGGCGATTCCATTGTGAAGGGAAAGGACCTGTCCCCTCATGAAATTCGCGTCGCCCAGAAAGCCGGCCACAAAGTTGTTGACCGGTCTGCGGTAGACCTGTTCCGGGGTTCCGAGCTGAACAAGGACTCCTTCATTCAGAACCGCGATCCGGTCGGCCATGCTGAGCGCCTCTTTGCGGTCATGGGTCACGTAAATGGCAGTGACGCCGCGTTCCTTGCAGATGCGGCGGATTTCAAGGCGCATGGAATCGCGCAGCCGCGCATCCAGGTTGGAGAGCGGCTCGTCAAGCAGCAGGACGGAGGGGCGGACCACGAGGGCGCGGGCAAGAGCGACCCGCTGCTGCTGTCCGCCGGAAAGCGACTGGATTCTGCGGTCGGCGCAGTCGGAGAGACGCACCAGCTCCAGAGCCTCCATAACCTTGCTGCGGATCTCCGCGTTTTTCTCTCCCTGCACGCGAAGTCCGAACGCCACATTTTCAAACACATCCATGTGCGGCCAGAGCGCGTAATTCTGGAACACCATGGCCGCTTTCCGCTGTTCCGGGGGCTGATGCGTGATATCCGTTCCGTTGAAGCGGATCGTTCCCGAATCGGGCTCCAGCAGTCCGGCGATGATCCGCAGCAGAGTCGATTTTCCGCAGCCGGAAGAGCCCAGCAGGAAAAAGAGTTCGCCCGCGTTGATGGTCAGATCGATCGGCTTCAGGACCATCTTCCCTTTGACATACGATTTTGAAATTTGGCTGATTTGAACGGTTGTGCTCATCGTCTTTACAATCCCAGTTTTTTCATGATTAGTTCCGCGGGAGTCAGATATTTTTTCTCGTTGTTGCAGGCCTTGCAGCAGGGGACGACATTTCCTTTCACGCTTCTGCCCCCCCGGGCCACCGGCACAATATGATCCATGGTCAGCTCTTCCGGCGGAAACTTCCGGCCGCAGTAGTGACAGATTCCCCGGTCGAGCATGGCGCGCCACCAGGCGGACTTGCGAAGCTCGCGGGCTTTGGCGCGTTCGCGGGCGACATGGGCGTCATCCTTCTGAATTTCGATCCAGTCGTCGGCCATGGGTCACCTCACGGCCCGTCGGAAAAGACGGAAAGCATTTGCCGTCGTCTGTTCCGCGACGGCGGCGGCAGGAAGCGCCTTCAACTCCGCCAGCTTGTACGCCACAAGAGGCAGATATTCCGGAACATTCGGTTTTCCCCGGAAAGGAACCGGAGCCAGATAGGGGGCATCGGTTTCCAGCAGGATCCGATCCTCCGGCATCTGCATCACGACTTCGCGAATGTTGTCCGATCGTTTGAACGTCAGCATGCCGCCGACGCCGAAATAGGCTCCCAGATCGGCGAATTTCCGCATCCACTCCGCCGTTCCGGCAAAACAGTGCACCACGAAGGTTCCCCCGTCCGCGGCGAAGTCGGAAAGCAGCCGGTAACAGATCTCATACGCGTCCGACGTCCCCTCGGCCGACCGGCAGTGAAGAATCGCGGGAACGGAAAATTCCAGCGCCAGTTTCAGCATGATCCGCAGCGTCTGCTCCTGACGTTCCACGCCGGAAAATCCGTAATAGGTGTCGATCCCGATTTCCCCCACCGCACAGAAGCGGCGGCTTTCCGCCAAACGTCGGAAAACGCCGCAATCGCCATCGAACCCTTCCGCCTCATGCGGATGCACTCCGGCGGCAAAAAACGTATGAATGGAACGCTCGGCAAACTCCTGCGCACGCACGGAATCTGTCGCGGATCCTCCGCAGACCAAAAGATATTTAACCCCGGCCTCCGCGGCCCGACGCGCCAGTTCATCGTTATCCAGCTCTTCTGAAAGATGCAGATGCGTATCGAAAATTTCCATCATTTCGTCAGTTTCCCTGATTTCGTTTCACTCGATCTTTGTAATATTCCGCACAATGGGGAATTTTTCAACCGGATTTCCGGAAAAAAAGCATTTCGGATCGGAAGAGAGCAAAGCCCCCTCCCCCTTCCACTTCCACGTTTGCGAAAGGAAGCGGCAAGTCCGAAGGAGAATGCTTTCCAAGTAAGCGCCCAGCCAGCCCCATGGTGATGGTGGATCGAGGGGAGATTTTTTCGAAGGGGAAAATGGCCACAAAATGAATGCCGTCGGGCTACGATGACCGCCCGACGGCATTTCCCTCTTCATAA
>CALXRL010000050.1 GCA_944390735.1 uncultured Victivallales bacterium
GACGATGCAAAAAAAGTCCGTCTCTATGACATGGTCGGAAGCCGCTGGAATCCGGAAAAATCCTTCACCGTCGGTGAATTCCCGGTCTATCTGGAATCCTCCCTCTCCGCGAACGAACTCGAAGCGCTGATCCGTCGCGCGGACATCCGCGAAACTTCCGGAAAAAACCTCCTGGCGGAAGCTCAGGTCATCACGCCCACAGAGTTCCGCGTCAACTGCCGCAATCTCAGCACGAAAAAACTGGACAGGATCCGGATCCGCGTCGAGGACCGTTCCATGATCGAGGGTCCCGTTGAACAGGTTCTCCCCGCACTGAATCCGGAAGAACTCCGCAGTGTCTCGTTCCGACTCCGGGAGCCGGTCTCGACCGCCGCCCGCAAGGTGGCGCTCTCCATTCTCACTCCAGACGGGAAAACGGAAAAAATCACCCTGAACCTCGCCGCGGTCACCGTGCCGAAAGCCGCAAAGGCGCTGACCATCGACGGCGATCTCGCCGACTGGCCCGCCGGAAAACCGGTCGTCCTCAATCAGAACAATGCGGTTGTGCTGGAAAAAACGCTCTGGGGAGAGAAGGAACGGAAGATCCGCTCCGAACTCCGCTGCGCCTGGGATGACAACTTCTTCTATCTGGCCGTCACCGTCTTCAAGGAGAGTCTGAATGCCGCCCCGGATGCCGCAAAGCCGGGAAACCTCTGGAAATACGACAGTATCCAGCTCTGTCTGGATCCGCTCCGCAACGGAAACGTGGACGATCAGGCATTCGGCGATGACGATTTTGAATACAGTCTGGGCATGGTTGCGGGAAAAAGCGTCGTCTTCCGCCGGACCGGTTCCAGTGCCGTGTACGACAGTCTGACGAAAGCGCCCGGCATCGCGCCGGAAGTGAAGTTTTCCATGCGTTCGGAAAAGGGAAAAACGGTTTATGAAGCGGCGTTTCCGCGACAGGCGGTCAGTCCGTTCCAGCTCCGGAGCGGCAGTCTGATGCGCAGCAGCGTCATCGTCAATCTGCATGAGCGGGGAAAACGGATCGGCTATCTGGAGCTCACGCCCGGCGTCGGCGATTCGAAGTCTCCCGGAAAATGGATGGACACCGTTCTTCTTCCCTGAGGAACGCTACTGCAGAATCAGCCAGACGGTGTAGGCCAGATAGACCGCCAGAAGAAAAATACCTTCTGTGCGCGAGATTTTGTATCCGGTCTTCATGATCGGATACAGAACCAGCGTGCAGAAGACCATCAGTCCGAGATCGACCAGGCTAATCCCCGGCGCGTGGAGCGGACGGAACAGCGGCGCAAGTCCCATGATCGCCAGAATGTTGAAGATGTTCGATCCCACCACGTTGCCGATTGCAATATCCTTTTCTCCCTTGATTGCCGCGACCACCGAAGTCGCCAGTTCCGGAAGACTCGTTCCCACCGCCACAATGGTCAGTCCGATCACCGCGTCGGATACCGAAAGCGCTTTGGCCAGATAGATGGCGCATCCCACAAACAGTTTTGCTCCGCCGATCAGGCCCGCGAGTCCCGCCGCCACGAGCAGAAGCGCCAGCGTCACAGGGAATTCCCGCTCCGCCCCGAGCTTCTCTTCCGCGTCATGCGCGATTTTCAGATTCCTCTTTTCGATCTGTTTCGCCTTCCAGACGCTCCAGAAAGTATACGCGATGATCGAGAGAAAAAAGACTCCTCCCTGCCAGCGGTTGATCCCCTGTCCGAAGAAACAGAAGAGCGCAAAGACCAGACAGGAAAGAATCAGCACCGGCACATCCAGACGGAAAAGTTTCCGGTTGACCCGAAGCGGCGTGATGACGGCGCAGAGTCCCAGAATCAGCGTGATGTTGCAGATGTTCGATCCCACCACGTTTCCGATGCTGATGTTCCCCATGCCCTTCAGCGCGGAATCCACGCTGACCACCAGTTCCGGAGCGCTTGTGGCGAACGCCACCAGCGTCAGTCCGATCACCAGGGGGGAAATTTTCATGCGGGTCGCAAGGTTGACTCCGCCCTTTACGAGAAATTCCGCTCCGTAGTAGAGCAGAAGCAGTCCGATCAGTCCGCCGCAGATTTGCAGATAAGCCGTCATACGTTCTCCGGATGTTTGCCTTGTTTATGGTTTTGTTGTTCGGGTGTTCCGCCGGGCATGCCTCCGCGCGGGAAAACGGAAGCCGGTTACCGGCCGGGGTCCAAAGTCGCGGTTCCTTGCTTCAGAATCTCCCGGTAGAGAGTTGCGTCTTCCGCGGAAAAGCAGCAGAAGATCACGTGTTCGGGGAGGGCGCCCTTCCACTCGCGGACGGTTCGGACCGCAAGTTCCGCCGCCTCCCGTTTCGGATAGCCGTAGACTCCGGTGGAAATGCAGGGAAACGCAAGGGTCCGGCAGTTGTTCTCTTCCGCTCTTCGGAGGGAATTCCGATAGCACTCCCGGAGTTTTTCCGCTTCGCCGCGGGTTCCTCCGTGCCAGACGGGGCCCGGGGTGTGAATCACAAAGCGGCAGGGCAGACGTCCGGCTCCGGTGAGAACGGCTTCTCCGGTCCGGCATCCGCCGAATTTGCGGCACTCCTCCAGAAGTCCGGGTCCGGCGGCGCGATGGATGGCTCCGTCGACCCCTCCGCCGCCCAGAAGCGAGCAGTTTGCCGCGTTGACGATCGCATCGACGCGGAGACGGGTGATGTCTCCCTGAAATACTTCAAGCTTCATTTCGTTTTTTCCCCGTTTCCCGGATGCTCCGCGACAACGGCCAGCACGCATGCCGCTGCTTTTGCAACAGCTCCGTTTGCACCGCCGGAGATTGCCTTCACCATCTCCTTCATGTCGGTTTCGACTTCCGCGCGGCGCTCTCCTCCCGGCAGGATCCGTTCCATGGCGTCTGCGAGATCCTCGGGGACCACCTGAAACTGCAGGAACTCCTCGAATGCCCGCCGGTAGAGAATGATGTTCACCATCGTGAAAAATCCGCGGAACAGTTTGCCGATGACCAGACGCGCCAGAAGAAAGGTCAGTTTGTTGAGACGGTAGGCGACCACCAGCGGCAGTCCGGCAATGGCGCATTCGACCGTGACGGTTCCGGATGCGGCAAGTCCCGCAGTGCACCGCTGCATCCAGAAGGCGTTTTTCCCCCGGGTGAGCGGAATGTCCGGCAGCGGATAGTCGGGATGTTTCCGCGTGAATTCCTGAATGCCCTCCCGGATCATCTGCAGGATCTTCTCCCGCGGAGCCGCCACGATGAACTGCAGCTTCGGATGTCGCGATTTCAGAATGGATACCGTTTTCAGGAACGGCTCCAGCAGGAAATCAATCTCCTTTTTCCGGCTGCCCGGCAGAAGAAGAATGGAATTCGGATCGCGTTCGATGGAGGAGTCGGCGCGTCCCTGAACGATATCGACCAGGGGATGACCCACGAACTCCACATCGAGTCCCGATCCCTCGTAGACCTCCGGTTCGAAGGGAAAGATCACCATGAGCTTGCGGCAGTATTTGGCCAGTTTCCGGATGTTTCCTCTGCGCCAGACCCAGACCTGCGGACTGATGTACCACACCACCGGGATCCCCGCTTTCCACATGGCCCTGGCAAAACGGATGTTGAATCCGGGATAATCCACGAGCACCACCGCCGCGGGACGGCGTTTTTTCGCCTCCCGGATGAGCGAAAGAAGAATATGGATGAATTTGAACAGATTTCCCAGCACCTCGACAAGACCGATCACCCCCAGTTCACTGGAGTCGACAAGAATTTCGACGCCCGCCTTGCGCATTTCAATTCCGCCCATGCCGGCGATGAACGCATCGGGGGCCCGGCGCCGGAGTTCCGTGGCGAGCCTGGCTCCGTACAGATCGCCGGAAGCCTCTCCGGCGATGATCCAGATTTCTTTTCGTTTCGGTATCATGGTATCGTGCCGTCAGCGTTTTTTGCGTTTTTTCTTCGGCGGCGTGAAGTTGGAACCGCGGGAGAAGGAGGGCATTCTTCCGCCCGCTCCGAGCGTGCTCATGGGGGGAACCGAACCGCCGCTGAGGAGTCGTCCGAAAAGTCCGGTGTTCCGCATCATTTTGCGCATGTTGCTGAACTGTTTGATCAGCTGGCTGACCTGTTCGAGGGTTGTGCCGCTGCCTTTGGCGATCCGGCGTCGGCGGGACATGTCGATGATATCGGGATTTGCCCGTTCCTTTCTGGTCATGGAGCAGATCATGGCTTCCATTTTTTTGAACTGGCTGGAATCGAATTCGGCCATGCCGGCGAGCTTGCTTCCGCCGGGGAGAAGTTTCAGGATGGATTCAATTCCGCCCATTTTGGACATCTGGCGGAGCTGTCCGAGGAAGTCTTCGAAGTCAAACTGGTTCTTTTTGAGTTTTTCCTGCAGTTTCTCCGCCTCTTCGCGGTCGATCTCCTCGGCGGCTTTTTCGACGAGGGAGACGATGTCGCCCATTCCGAGAATCCGGGAGGCCATTCGGTCCGGATGGAAGATTTCAAAGTCTTCAACCTTTTCGCCGACGCCGACGAATTTGATCGGACAGCCGGTTACCTTCCGGATGGAGAGCGCCGCGCCGCCGCGGGCATCGCCGTCGAGTTTCGTGAGAACCACGCCGGTGATGCCGAGCGCGTCATGGAAGTGTTTGGCAACCGAGACCGCCTGCTGACCGAGGGCGGCATCCGCCACCAGCAGAATTTCCGCCGGAGACACGGTGTCGGAGAGCCGCACCAGCTCCTGCACCATGGCGGTGTCGATCTGAAGCCGTCCGGCGGTGTCGATGAGAAGATAGTCGCACTTTTCCGCCGCGGCCTGTTTGAGCGCGTGCCGCGAGATCTCGCAGACATCCATGCTGCCGCGTTCGGCGTAGACGGGTACGTCGATTTCCCTGCCGAGAATTTCGAGCTGATCGATGGCGGCGGGCCGGTAGACGTCGCAGGCGGTGAGCATGACTTTCCGGCCGCGTTTTTTCAGCTGGAGAGCCAGTTTGGCGCAGGAGGTTGTCTTTCCTCCGCCATGGAGTCCGACCATCAGGATCACGTTGGGCCGGGCGTTGGGATTCCAGGCGATCGGCGCTTCCGCCTCGCCCATGAATTCCACCAGTTTGTCGTGGACGATCTTGATCGCCATCTGGCCCGGAGTCACGCTCTTGAGCACGTTTTCTCCGAGACACTCCCGGGAGACGCCGGCGATGAACTCTTCCGCCACCTCGTGGTTAACGTCGGCTTCCAGAAGGGCGGTGCGGACATCCTGCATCGCTTCGGAAATGTTGGATTCCGAGAGGGATGCCACTCCCCGCAGTTTCCGCAGTGCCTCCTGCAGTTTATCGGTCAGATTATTAAACATGATTATTTTTTCTCCTGCATTATGGAAATGCCGCAAGGCGTGCTATATTATTGACCGGAACAATAAAAGAACAGGCCCTCGCGACTGTCATTCCCATATTATGGCAGTTTACGGGAAAAATTCAACCTGCAAACGTGATTTTTTTGCAAGAAATCATCACTGGAAAGGAAAACAAATGCGCAGTGACATCATGAAAAAGGGGCTGGAACGGGCTCCCCACCGGGCGCTGATGATGGCGACGGGCATCAAACGAGAAGACATCGGCAAACCCTTCATCGGGGTCTGCAACTCCTACACCAACATTGTTCCGGGGCATTGCCACCTGAAGAAAGTCGGCGAGATCGTCTGCGACGCCATCCGCGAGGCGGGGGGCGTTCCCTATGAATTCAACACGATTGCGGTCTGCGACGGCATCGCCATGGGGCACTCCGGCATGAAATATTCCCTGGCCAGCCGGGAGATCATCGCCGACAGCGTCGAGACCATGGGGTCCGCCCATCCCTTCGACGGCATGATCTGCATTCCGAACTGCGACAAGATTGTTCCGGGCATGCTGATGGGGGCGATGCGCCTCAATATCCCGACCATTTTCGCTTCCGGCGGCCCGATGCGTGCCGGGAAAACCCCGTGGATCGGTCATGACACCGATCTGAACTCCATTTTCGAGGGCGTGGCGGCCCGCGTCGTGAACAAGATCGACGATGCGCAGATGGAGCAGCTGGAGTGCACCGCCTGTCCGGGTCCCGGCTCCTGCTCGGGCATGTTCACCGCCAACAGCATGAACTGTCTCTGCGAGGCGCTCGGAATCGCGCTGCCCGGAAACGGAACGATCGCCGCCGACGATCCGAAACGCATTGAACTCTGGCGCAAGGCGGCCTTCCGCATTGTGGAGCTTGCCAAAATGGAGAATCCTCCGCGCGCCAGGGATTTCGTGACGGCGGCCTCCTTCCAGAACGCGCTGGTGCTCGACATGGCGATGGGAGGCTCCTCCAACACGGTTCTGCATACGCTTGCGATTGCCAGCGAGGCGGGACTTCCCGTCGATCTCAAGCTGCTGGACGAGATTTCCAGAAAGACGCCGAACATCTGCAAACTGGCTCCCTCCCGCGGGGACGCGCATATTGTGGAGGACTGCAACCGGGTCGGCGGCATCATGGCGATCCTCAAGGAGATTGCCAAGGCGGGGATGATCGACGGCTCCTGTCCGACCGTTTCCGGCAAAACGCTCGCCGAACAGTTCTCCGCCGCGCCCGATCCGGACGGCGACATCATTCATACGCTCGACAACGCATACAGCAAGGTCGGCGGACTTGCGATTCTCTTCGGCAATCTTGCGGAGAAGGGATGCGTGGTCAAGGCCGCCGGCGTCGATCCGAAAATGCTGGTGCACAAGGGGCCCGCCGTGATCTTTGAAAGTCAGGAGGAGGCCTGCGAAGGCATTCTCGGCGGAAAAGTCAAGGAAGGCGACGTGGTCGTCATCCGCTACGAGGGCCCGAAGGGCGGACCCGGAATGCAGGAGATGCTTGCGCCGACCAGCTACATCATGGGACGCGGTCTCGGTTCCTCCGTGGCGCTGATTACCGACGGCCGCTTCTCCGGCGCGACGCACGGCGCGTGCATCGGCCATGTCAGTCCGGAAGCCGCCGCGGGCGGACTCATCGGACTGGTGGAACCCGGCGACATCATCTCCATCGACATTCCGAACCGGATTGTCACGCTCGAAGTCGCCGATGACGTTCTTGCCGAACGCCGGAAGAAATGGGTCCCGCGTGAACCGAAGATCAAGACCGGTTATCTTGCGAAATATTCCGCTCTGGCCACCAGCGCCGACACCGGCGGGGTGCTGAAAGTCGGAAAATGAGTGTTCCTGTTTCCGATCGACGAATTGCGGAAACCGTGATCGAGCCGGACGGCAATGGAGTCCGGCTCGATTTTTATCTTCAGAACCGCTTTCGTTACCGCTCCCGCACCGAGTGGCAGAAAAGCATCGCGGAGGGCGAGATCCTGCTGAACGGAAAACCGACCAAACCCTCGCGGCGTCTTCAGACGGGGGAGCGGATCTCCTTTGAGCCGAAGTCCGCGGAGGAACCGGAGGTCGATTCTTCGTTTGACGTGCTGGAGGAGACGCCGGAGTATCTGGCGGTTTCCAAATCCGGGAATCTGCCGTGCCATCCCGCGGGGGTGTTTTTCAAGCATACGCTCTGGTATTTGCTGCGGGAACGATACGGGGAGAACATCCATATTGTGACGCGGCTCGACCGGGAAACCTCCGGGGTTGCGCTGATTGCCCGGACACAGGAGGCGGCTGCGGCGTTCACCCGGGAACTGATGGCGAACCGGGTCGGGAAACGGTATCTGGCGGTGGTTCACGGGGCGTTTCCGGAAGAACCGGTTCATGCGTCCGGATGGCTCTCCGCGGATCCGGAGTCGCGGATCCGCAAGAAACGGCGCTTCACCGTGGATTCTCCCGGAGGGGAGGCGGAGACGGCGGTGACGGATTTCCGGCTGATTGCCCGGAAGGAGGATCTGAGCGCGGTGGAGGCTCTTCCCGCGACGGGACGTCTGCATCAGATTCGCGCCACGCTCTGTTCGCTCGGCTTTCCGATGGTCGGCGACAAGCTCTATGGACTCGATGACGGGTTCTTTTCCCGCTTTGTGACGGATTCTCTGACGGAGGAGGACCGCCATCGGCTGATTCTTTCCCGTCAGGCGCTTCATGCCTTTTCTCTGGAGGTGGCGTTCCGGGGGCGGACCCTTTCGTTTCGCGCACCGGTGCCGCCGGATCTGAGATCGCTGATGGAGCTTGATACGTTCTGACGGGAGGGGAGGATGCGACCGGCGCACCATCGGAAAACGGATACGGAAGAAAGAATCCATTTGTATTTGAATCCATGGGATGTATATTAAAGTCGAATGGTAAAATTTGGAGGCCGCAGGATGCCGGATGAGAATTTTATTGAAATCGTCGAAAGAATTGTGGAACATGATGTCCGCTATCGTCCGGGCGCCTATGAATTCATGAACGAGGCGGTGGCGTATACGGTCCGCCGGCTCCAGCGCGAGACGCTTTCGCGGAAGGAGCGTCATGTCAGCGGAGGGGAGCTGATTCAGGGGGTGGCGGAATATGCGGTTCAGCAGTTCGGTCCTCTTGCCTGGGAGGTGCTGAAGGACTGGGGACTGGTCAGCGGAACCTCCATCGGCGATGTGGTTTTCAATATGATCGACAACGGACTTCTGACTGCGAGCGAGAACGATTCCCGCGAGGATTTCAACCGCGTGCCGGATCTGAAGGAACTGCTGATTTCCACGGAGAAAAACGGGCGGAGAAAAAAATCGTCTCCGCCCCCGATTATCGCCTGAGTTTTTTTTGCGGACTCAATTCCATGGATAACGTTCCATGAGATTGGCTCCATTGAAATTGCCCCAGTTGTTTTCTCCCCATCGGGTCAGATAGGAGAGATCGCGTCGATTTTCCGTATGACCGTCGAAAAAGACGAAATTGAGAGATTCTCCATGACGAGCCGCGTCCACCATTCTTGTAATGTAGACCGGATAGATCTGAGGACGTGCTTCGCCGATGTCCGCAAAGATGAATTTTCTGCTCGGCGTCTTGGCACAGCTTTCAATTTTGAATGTTATATCGTTTGAAAACTGCCGTTTTCCCCAGGAGGCGTTGTTGCCGTAGTCGGAAGGACAGTTTCCGCTGTTCGGGTTCGACAACCCTCCGAAGTCTTCGGAACTGGTGAGGGGAGCTTCCGGACAGTGCCAGAACTTCCGTCCATTTTTCTTGCTGAAGTCCACTTTGGCGCGGTAGAGATCTGGATAGGCTCAGCTCATGATCCAGAACCAGGCGGTTTCCTGTGCCGGATTGGAGATCAGCGGACGCCGTGGAATGTAGCCGTCATAGTCCATCGTATACTGGATTACGGTACCGCCCATTTGCCTCAGATTTGCTGCGCACTGGGTGCTTTTCGCTTTTATGCGGGCACTGTTCAATGCGGGAAGCAGAAGACTGGTTAAAATTGCAATAATTGCAATAACAATCAGAAGTTCTATCAATGTGAAATAAGACTCCAGTTCGATGGATGGTTTCATTCTGCATTCCTCCTGTTTGTGTATGATGTGATTTCTCTTTCTTCGAGTGCAGCGCCTGTCACTTCCAGCAGACGGAGTCTGCCGTAAAAGGGGATTCCCAGTCTGGGTACGGAATGGGTCCGTGCCAGAGCCGGCGCCGGAAGAGCGGCTTCTCCGGCCTTTTTCCCGTTGACAAACAGAGAAAGTGTATTCTGGTCGAACCGGAGAACCGCCCGGTGCCATTGACCGGTTTTCAGCGGTTCGGCTGTTCGGACTTCCGTCGCGCCGCTCGAGAGCTTTCGCCGTGCGATCAGATGGTTCTGTTTGTCCAGACCGAGAAAGACCGCCTGAATGTTTTTTCCCTGCCAGTTGTCCCCGTCGAGCAGAAGAGTCTGTTCCGCCTTCCGGACCGGATCCAGTTTGAATTCCACGACGGCGGTGAAACTTCCATGAGGCCATGTCTTGGCGCGCAGACGGATTCCGCTTTTTTCCGGGATCAGCGCTTTTTCCTCCGGCACCCACCGGGCATCCGATCCGACAAACCCGAATCCCAGCTGATGGGCGCTGCCGCGAAAGCCTGCCGTATTGCCGCCGCCTTCCTCGAAATCAATCCGGAAATACGGAATCCGGCAGTCCGGGACGAGGCGTTCGACCAGATCCTTTTTCCGGAATGGATTGCGGGCGAGAGAGCTGGAGTCGTCGACGAAATCGTCAAACACGCCGCGGCTTGCGATTGCCTGAATCCGGCGGAGTTTTCCTCGGTTCCGGTCCCGGAGAAGAACCGGAGTTGTATAGCTGATTTTTCTTTCTCTGGAAATTGCCCATGCGTGAAACACCCGCTCCCCTTCGTGGCCTTCATTCAGCGGAATCATTCGGGTATAGGTCCCCGGCCTGATCGGATACATCAGGTTCGGATCGGTGGCGTCCAGAGTCAGATTCACCCGGACAAAGACCGTTTTCCCCGCTGTTTTGACCGGAATGGTGACGCCTTTTCCGGAAAGACCCTTCAGAGACAGTTCGCGGGAAGACGCATCGGGAAACCGCAGAATGGCGACCGCATTTTTCCCTCCTTCCACACGAAGGGTCAGCGGCATTGCTCCGCCCGGGATCCGCAGATCGGCGGAGACGGCTCCGGAGAAGGATTGGACGGCGCGGGCTAGATTCCAGTCGTTGACATATCGGTCCAGCAGTTTCGCATTTTTCATCGTCACGGTTGCCGGAACATCGGTGCCGGATGCCTGGAGCCGCAGATACCAGCGGTCGGAATCCGTTCCGGAATCCTCAGGGCGGAATGCTCCTTCGTGCAGACAGCTTTCCGCCAGTGTAACGCGGTCGAACGGAAGTGGAACCCTACAGCGCAGACCGATGGTTTCTCCGACCGAGAAGGGAGCGGACACCCCGTCGCTTTTGTCTGCCGAGAGCCGCAGACCCGGGACATTCTCAATCCGGCTCAGGGCAGCGGCGTAGGGCGTATAGTAGTGCAGTTTGTTGACCCGGATCCGGACAGGCGCCAGCCGGAGGGAGTCGAAGATCATGCGCGAAGCCCCGGAATTGCTGTCGATTTCCCGGATGGAGACATACGGCTGAAGAACACTCGTTTCCGGAGGAAGATCCACCGATTCGTAACGGAATTCTCCGAGGTCGTCGGTACGGCTGTCCGAGCTCTGGAGCAGAAATCCTCCGCGCAGAACGCATTCGCCTTCAAGATTGCGGAATTCAACGTTGACGGCGTAATCGCCGTTCACGACCCCGCGTCCCGGCAGCAGGAGACACTGGAAAAAGCCCTGATCGCCCAGAAGCACCTCCGGTTCATACGAGACAATGAATTCCGGTTTGCCGAATGGAGAGGCCCCCGTTTTTGCAATCTCATGATAGTAACGGATCAGAAGATTGTACCCCCAGACGTTGCGGGTGGAGGGGAGAAGCATTGTCTCATTGACATCGTTCCAAGTGGAAAATGTGAAAAATCGGCAGCCCGCTCCGACCCACTGGCGGAGACCGTTCCGCAGCAGCCGGATTCCCTGTCCACGGCAGTGAATCGCCTGAAAACTCCGGTTGGAGCTGTCGTACATGGTCCTGAGCGCGGGAACCACAAGGAAGCCCGGGCGGGACGCGGCCCGTTCCAGAATCTGGGCAATATTTTCCGGTCGGATGTTGGCGCTTCCGTTGAGATCGGTTGCGCCGTCCCAGTCCGTTTCCCGGATGAACTTCAGCGGCCCCGGACGGATTCAAATGCGGGAAATGCCTTGTAGCATAAATCCGGCCGATCCAGCAGAGTGGTCGCCAGATTGATTGTGGGAATCAGAATCGGTGATTCTCCGCAGAGCTCCCGGATCCTGCGCCGGGCTTCCGGAAGATGTTCGGAACTGTTCGGTCCTTTCCCGATCCATTTCGGGAGTCCATAAAGAAAATGGACCTGTCTGCCGTTGATCCGGGCAAGGAATGGATTGTCTTTATACTTCTTGACGAAATCGGCGATCCGCCGGGCGGAGGCTTCCATTTCCACGGGAAGGGTGCACCATTCCGGAGCAATGTAAAAATGTTCTCCGGTTTCCCGCTTGACTTCCGCAGCCGCCTGAAATGCCGCATCGGGAACCCACGTCAGAAATTGAAAACCGTTGATGCCGCCCGCAAGCGCCTCCCGCATGTCCTCCTTGAGAGTCTTGATGCTGTTTCCATCTTGACTGAGAAAAGGAAAAACGTCCGCATTTCCGCCGATGTGATGATTCCCGTGCAGATGACCACGCGGAACCATGGGCATGTAGTGCGCCCAGAAAATTACCGGCAGTTTTTCATGTCCGGGCATCGGCGTGGGCGTGGTTCCCCGGCAGATGCCGCCGAGGAGCAGAATAACGGCGAACAGAGCCTTGCAGCTTCCGAATTTCATTGAGACTTCTCCCATTTTGGTGTTATGAGAATTCGTTCCGTATTTCCATTCCGGTGCCATTCCCCCAGACGGAGCGCCGCCTGCTTCAGGATTTCCATGGTGTCGTAGCCGATCCGGTCCACGGGGATCGGATAAACCTGACTGGTCGGAAAATTCGCATGGGAGACCAGTCTGAGATGCTTCCAGCGGACAGGATTTCCGGCAATGATTCCGTGAATGACATATTCCAGCAGATTCTCGTCATTGACGTAGATGCCGTCCGGACGGATTTCCGGAGGCAGCTGAAGCAGAAGCTCCACCAGATTGGCCGCCGCGGACCGCTTTGTTTCCGGGATCGACTGGTTCAGATACGAGTCCGTTGCAATGCCGTACCGCTGCATGACCGTTTCGAAGAGATTGCTCGCTTCCTGATTCCCCATTGTGATACATGCCGCCCGGCGCACTCCTTTTTCCCGCATACATTGTCCGACAAGCGACAGCTGGGCGTTGATTTCAAATGTTGCCGTGATGACCGAGGGATTGTCATTCGGTTCTTTGGAAAAAACGACTTTCGGGATGCGTTCGTTGTTCAGCAGATTGTTCTGCCATTCTCCGACAGGATCGAAAATGAAAAAGCATCCGCCGATCCGGAGGGCGTCTATCGCATCCTGAAGTTTTCTCCGTCCGCTCTCCATCGGAGCGCTCATGTTTCGGTAGATTTCAATGGAGACTCCGGATTCCTCCAGGCGGGAACAGCCGTCCACCATTTTTTTCCAGAATTGATTGCCATGCTCGCTGTTCTCGATCAGAAGAGCAAAACGGCTGTAACACGGAAGGTGTTCCGCAACAATCAGATCGCGGCGTTTCCTTCCGATCAGATAGCCGTCGCGCTGAAGCTCCGCCACGGCATACTGGAGAGTCCCGCGGCTGGTGTCGAACATCCTCTCCATCTGCTGATAGGTCGGAAATTTCGACCCGGACTGCAGCTGACCGGAAACAATCATTCTTCGCATGATTTCCGAGAGCTCCCGACGTTTTTGCCTCGCTTTCAGAACCAGTTTCGGCATCTTTGCTGCCCTTCTCTGTATTTTTATTTTGCTTTCTGTAATAGTAATTATATAATATTACTGATAAAAAGTCAAGAGGTAGATGATAGGAAACAATAATTTTTTGAGAGAAAAGCACTACGGGGAAGGTCGATGATTTTCTGATATTCCAGGAAGTCTCTTCCGGACGATTCCTGAAGGGGATTTTATTTTGAAGCTGTTCGTTATTTTCCTGTTCAAATCTGAATGTTTCCCAGATCCGTATCTGAAAAAGTGTATAGACAAAAAAAAGTGATGTTTCTCATGAATTCCATTTGCTTTTATTGTATTTTGAAATTAAAATATAGCAGGCGGTTTTTTTCTTTTTCCGCAGGATTTTCCGATTCGGGAAATCCTCTGGTGCGGAGGAGAGAACAGCGCCCCTGCTGTCGAAAGGGAAGGGGAAGCCTTCTCCGGAAGGCGGTTTCATGGATGCAAAAACAGAAAAAAGGTTTAACATACTCAATAACGGAGGTTCATTCGAGATGAAAAGTAAGCTGCTTGTCATCTGTTCGTCAGTTGCTCTTCTGCATCTGTTGGTCGGCGGGATGTTGTTATTCGGCGGTTGCGCCACGGTGGAGGAGGATCCGCTGCCGCCGGGCGCCTATATTCCCGATGCAGAGAAAAATGCGCCTTCCGCTGATCTTCCGGCCGAACAGGAGGCTCCCGCGGTGCCGACCACCGTGTATACGCCCCTGGAGCCCCAGACCGTGACGCCTCCGCCGCAGCCTCCGAAAAAGTCGGAACCGGTCAAAACCGTAGCTTGTCCCGTGCCGCCGCCTGTTCCCGATACCCAGAAAACCCATGTGATCCGCAAAGGCGACACCTTCTGGAGCCTTTCCCGGGAATACGGCGTCTCCATGGATGAGATCGCCGCGGCCAACCGGGATTTGAATCCCGCGAAACTCAGAGTCGGACAGAAGGTGGTCATTCCGGCCTCTTCCGGGAAAAGCGGAAAGGTCTCCGCTGCAAAGAAGGGAAAAACGGCAAAAGCGGTCAAGTCCTCCAGAGCCAGAAGACGGACAACGGCCAAACTGGTGGAAAAAGATGGAAAATACATCGTCCGGAAAGGCGACTCCTTCTCCCGGATTGCCGCCCGTTATCACATCAAGGCGGCGGATCTTGCCGCCGCGAACAATATGACTCTTGACAAGCCCCTTCAGATCGGACAGAAACTGGTGATTCCGAAACCCGGTCAGAAAATCGCGGCAAAACCGGTTGCCAACACGGCCTCCTCCAAGGTGAAGAAGGCGGCGACGCCTGTCGCGGAGAAGGCCGAGCCGCTGCCCGCGGTTCCCGCTGCCCCGGCAGTTCCTGCGGCTCCCGCGCTTCCGGACAACGCAAATACTTCCGCAGCACCGGTTGCGGAGCCTCCGGCTCTTCCGCCTGCCGTTCCCTCTGAGGGAAAGGATGTGACGGTTCCGGAACCTGCCCCGGCGGCTTCCCCGGTTGCCACCTCCGCCGCGGTTGACGCCGTGGCAAAGGATTCAACTCCTGTTGCTCCTCCGCTTCCCGGAACCGCGGTTGCCGGTTACACAACGGAAATCAATGAGGATACCACTCTGGAGGAACTCGCCAAGAAATTCGGATTCGGCGTTGCCGAACTGAAAAAACTCAATCCGGAGATTCCGGCCGATGGAAAGGTTCGTGCCGGTTCCGTCATCAAGCTGCCGTAATGACAGCTCTTCGAAAGAGATCAATAGAGCGCCGGAAGTTTTCTTTCGGCGTTTTTTTTGCCGGGGAAACCGTATGGAAGAAAAGGTTGCATTGATCCTGCCCGCCGGAGGGACGTCATCCCGGTTCGGACAGGGAAACAAACTGCTGTGCCCATTGAAGGGTATGCCGGTGTTCTGTCACAGCATCCGGAATTTTTCCGGAGTGGTTCCGTTCCGTAATATGATTCTGCCGGTGAATGCCGGGTTCCGGAAGGAGTTTCAGGAGGCGGTGGACCGCTGTTTCCCCGGGAAGGGGATCCGCATCGTGGAAGGGGGCGCCTCCCGGACGGAATCCGTTTATCGTGCATTGAAGGCGCTTTCCGGATCGTATGAGTTTGTCGCGGTGCATGACGCCGCTCGTCCGCTGGCGGATGCGGATCTGTTCCGCCGCTGTGTGGAGGGGTGCAGGGTATATGGAGCGGCTCTCGCGGCTCATCGAGTGGTCGATACGGTGAAAGTCATGGGGGAGGACGGTCTGCTCTCCGCCGGCGGCATCGACCGGGAGAAACTCTGGGCGGTGGAGACTCCTCAGATCTTCCGTTATTCCGATCTTCTTTTCGCCGCCGAACATGCCATGCGCAGCGGAATGGTGTTCACCGATGATGCCGCCGCCGTGGAGAAGTTCTGTCATCGCGGAGTGTTTCCGGTGGAAAACACCCGGAGCAATCTGAAGATCACCCGCGCATCGGACCTGATTCTGGCGGAGCAGCTTCTTTAGACGCTCCTGTTCCAGAGACTGCGCATGGCGATGGTTTTCGCCTTGACATCCGGCGCCTGCGTGAGTTCCGTGACCATCGCCGCAATGCGCGCTCCCGCGGCAAGAAGTTCCGGAAGATTGTGCTCTTTGACTCCTCCCATGACGGAAAACGGAATCGACAGGAGGGGCGCCGCCTGACGGATGATCTCCAGTCCAAGCGGATGAACCGGAGTATTTTTGGTCTGCGTCGGGAAAATCGGACCGAGATTCACATAATCGGCTCCCTGTTCCTGCGCCTCCAGCGCCTGGGAAACGGAGTGGGTGGAGCGGCCGAGAATCAGATCGGGTGCGATCCTTCTGGCGGCGTCAAGAGGCATGTCGTCCTGTCCGAGATGAACGCCGTCGGCGCCGCAGGCAAGGGCGATGTCGACATGATCGTTCATCAGCATCAGCACGCCGAGCTCCTCGCATTTCCGGCGGAATTTTTCCGCCAGACGGGTCAGCTCCAGTCCGGAGAGATGTTTCTCCCGGAGCTGTACGGTTTTGACACCCCCTTCCGCGGCCGCTTCCAGAACGTCAAAAATGCTTCTTCCGTTTGTAAATTCGTGTCCGATGACCAGATAAAGGTCGGTTGCTGCGAACCGTTCCGCCCGCTGTCTTCTGAGTTCCGATTTCATAAGAATATTCTTTCCGCAAAAAAAAAAGGAGCCGCAGGACCGGCTCCGATTTGAGAAGGCTGAACCTTTTCTCAGCAGGGCTTCTGGATGCGGCCGGAACGGATGCACTGGACGCACACTTTTTTCCGTGTCACGGTTCCGTTTTCGACCACCCGGATCGACTGAATGTTGGGTTCAAAGGTTCTCGGAGAAACTTTGACGACGTGCATTCCGATTCCGCCTTTTTTCTTCGCCAAGCCCCTGCGGATGATGGTGGAGCCGGAAAACTTTTTCTTTCCGCAAATTTCACAAACGTTACTCACTTTCAGATCTCCTGGGTAAAAAGCCTTCAACGGCCGATTGTTTTTCATGAACAGGAACTATAATATATCCGTCTTCCGCCGGTTTTCAAGGATTCCTTCAGAATTTTTTCGGGATTTGTCTCAGGATTTTTTCGGTTTTCCCCTCCCGCCCTTTCCCGGGAAAAGAGAGAACGGAGAAAATGTTGCATTTTGATGAAATTTGATGTATAGTATGAGAGAAAAACGAATCCGGAGTGGTTTCATGAGGAGAACCCTTTCCGAAACGGAAACTTCCCGGAACATAGAAGAACAGGAGATCAACATGAAAATGAAAACGAGTTTGGTGTGTCTGTCGGCGCTGCTGCTTGCCGGAGGAATTCAGGCGGATACCTTCTTTTCCCTGGAAAAGGTGCCGTCGGTGCTGAATGCGACGATTCGTCCGCATCAGGATATTGAGCTCATGCTGGAGGAAAACGGAAACGCCGGCTATGCCTGGAACGCCGTTTACGATGCGCGTCTCTGTTCCGTTTCGATGGAACACAAACGACCGAAATTTCCCGCCGCGGATGGTTCCGGCGGATATGCGAAAATTGAAATCGAACCGGTATCCGCCACTCCCTTTGTCGTGACGCTGGTGTACGGAAAAACCACGGCTCCCGGAGCGGCTCCGCTGAAGACCATGAAGGTTCAGGTTACGCCGGCGGCTCCCGGAACGGTCATGTCCGTTGTGCCGACTCCCGCGGCAAAGCCCGTGACTCAGGCTGCCGCCGCTCAGACCGCTGCGGTTCAGACTGCCGCGGTTCAGACCGTCGCGGCCACCCCCGCCGGGGCACAGCTTCCCTCGGTCCCGGTTCCTCTGCTGATTGATGATCAGAAGTTCCGTTTGAACGCCCTTCCGCCGGTGCTTCAGGTAAATCTCTTCGCGGGGCAGGATATTGATTTCGAGCTGGAGGAGAACCCCGAGGCCAATTTCTACTGGCGGGTCGTGAAATATGATCCCACCTTCTGCCGCATCAAACTGGAACATGACCGCGGCGGTTTCTGGTCCAGTCCGGAGGCGGAAATCGAGATCAAGGCGCTCCGTTCCGGAACCACCGAGATTGAATTCGCCGCAGGGTCCGGAGCCTCCGCAAGGACCCTCCGCTGCATTGTCACGATCCAGTAAGAATATTGGTTCCGGTTTCTCCGGCGGCGGGGGATTTCTCCCGCTCGCCGGGTTCTCCGGAATCCGGGCGCCGCACACGAGGGACTCCGCTCAGAATCCGTGGTGCCAGTAAGGATCATCCTCTTTTCCGACCGGATAGAGATAAGGACCGTCGCAGGTCTGCTTTTTCCGATTCTTCTCCGGAGATTCAAACTGAATTTTCACCGGGGATTTCACAATTCCGCCGCTGTTGTTCAGGTCGTTCAGCTGAATTTGAATCCGGTTGACTCCCGTGCGGAAGAGTTTGCGCGGGATTGGATAGCGGCGCTGGACGCTCCAGTAGCAATCCGGAGCATTCGTCCGGCCGGTATGGCCGATTTGGACGCCGTTGAAGAAGACGGTGTCCTCGTCGTCGGCCGCACCGATGATGAGATACGCCAGTGCATTATCGGGCAGCTCCTCCTCCAGATGGAATTCCGTCCGATACCAGAAATATCCAGTATGTCCGGCCCATTCCCTGCGCTGCTTCTGAATCTGTCCGGGGACCCGGATGCTCTTCCAGGACCGCTTCTCCAGCGACGGGTATGTCGCAGAACGGTCTTTCCCGACGGAAAGTCCCTGCCACGCCTTCGCTGCCAGATCAATCTCTTCGGGCAGGGAGGAGTTTGTCTGTTTTTCCCTCCACACCCGCAGTTCCGCGGGAGCGCTGATTCCGCCGGTGCTCTCCCGCAGTCCCAGAGCGGAATAGAAATCGTAGTCGATTCTCAGAAGCAGTTCGTTCGCGCCCCTGCGGAAGAAGGTGGCGGGAATTTCATACTCCCGGACCGCGATCGCCGTTCCGTTCGGATTGGTCTGAAGATTGGTGAATCCGGCCGTTTTTCCATTGACGCTCAGAATGTCTGTTCCGCTGATGGAGCCGAACAGAATGCGGACCACCGCGCCCGACGGCGGAGGATTCTCCAGAACCACCGTTTTTTTACAGAAGAACGTTCCCGCGGGCGACTTCCATTCCACCGCGGCGCTCTGCAGATCGCCGGGCAGCGTGACTTTCCGCCAGACGGGGGAATCCGCCCCCGGCAGTTCCGAAGCCTTCGCCGCCAGCCATTCGCCCGAGAGATCCAGCGACAGAATCGCTTCCGCCGCCGCTTTCTGCGCATTCAGCATCGCCGGAGGAGGCAGTTCCGCGCCCAGATTGGTCAGAAGCTGCCGGATCGTCCGTTCCGACCACTGTTTGTTTTCCTTCAGGTAGTGATTCAGCGAGACATCCCCGAACAGTTCCGGCGAGAGCTGGCAGAGCACATAGTTCCCTTTCCCGCAGGGAAACTCTTCCAGAATTCCGGTTTCCGTGAGTTTCGGATTTGCAGCGGCGTCGATCTCCAGATTGCCCTTCCAGAAGAAATCCGCGTTTCCGAGTCCGGCGAGAAGCGGGGCTTTTCCTTTTCCGATCCGCGTCTGATTGATGCGTTTCCGTTCCGTCTTCACCGGAAACGGGAGCCAGTCGAACGGAGGCGTTTTCCGCAGCGAAAACACCGTTCCGCCGCGTTCGGCAAACTGGCGAAGTTCGTTTTTCCGTGACAGAAGATCCTCTGGGGAAAACTCTCCAAGGACGACGATGCCGTTTTCCGGCAGATCGGAGAGGTGTTCCACGCTTTCCGCTCCGATTCCCAGCTTCTCAAGAAGCGATCGGCCTTTCGTCCCGCCCGCATAGAACACTTTCCGGGAAGCGGGAACGCGGACGGTCGCCGCGTAATGAACCAGATTCTTCAGGTAACGCTCCGCCGCGGGGTCGTGTTCGGTCCGGCCGGAGATGTCAAGCTGACTGAAAATCAGAAGTCCGCGTCCTTCCCGCAGTTCGAGGGCGGCCGCATAGTTTGCGGCGTATTCGCAGTCGATCAGGGTGCGGAAGTTTCCTGTGTCCGGCTTGATGATCGTGACCGTGGCGACGTTGTGCGTATTGCCCCATTTCATCGGGCGCTGATGATCGCTGCCGTCGTTCCAGGGATAGAACCAGGTGCCGCCGTCGCCGAAGCCGGTTTCCCGGACTCGCCCGGCATTGCGTGCGACTTCGTAGCCGTCGGTCAGCGAGGCCTCTCCCCGCCAGTAGGCCAGACAGCGGTCGGGAAGTCCCCGCAGAAGCGGATGGCCTTCGGTCCGGCCGAAGACATTCCGCGGCGAGACATATTCGGTCCGGAACTGGAACCGTTCCCGCAGCGTTTTTTCCTCCTGTTCCAGAATAATGATTTTTTTCCCGAGCCGCAGGAGCCGTCCCAGATCAATCCCCTCCGGAATCTGCTGATACTCGTACCGGAACGCCCGGCGCCCGAAGACAATGACATCATAATCCTCCAGATTCTCTCCCCAGACAACCGCATGATACGCAATCCCGCAGCGGTCAAACGCTTTCATGCTTGCAAATTCCGGGTCGATCATGGCGATCCGGCACAGCTCTTTTCGTCGGGGTTCCGGCGCAAGCACGTCGATGGAACAGGAATCGGAGCGAATCTCTTTTCCGTTCCGCTCGAAAACCACGGAAAGGGTTCCCGAAACGTCGTGTCGGAGCGTTTCCGGAAGTTTGAACTGGAATGGAAGAAATTTCTGTCCTCCCGCGGGGACAATCTCCGTCTGTTCCGAACGGGCGAGAGTTTTTCCGTCCAGTTCCAGCGTCCAGCGGCAGAGCACCTTCTCCGGTCGCGGAGAGTTGTTCAGCAGAACCGCTCCCCGCTCCAGCATTTCCCCCGGACGGAACAGATGAGTTTTGACCGTGATCTTTTCCTTCGTTCCGGCAAGAAATCCGGTGACCGGTGCCTGACACTCGGCCAGCAGCGTCTCCAGCTTAGGTCCGCAGCCGCCGCCTGCGAACATCATGCTCATCATTCCGATCCGGTGGGCCCGGAGAAAGAAATACTGCTGGCGGATCCGATCGCTCCAGATGCGTGCATGAAGCTCATCGGTGGGAGCACCCTGAACAAACTGCAGATCGGCAGTCATGCGGATTTTCTTCAGGGCGGCTGTTCGTTCGGCGGCCGTGGAGGCTTTTTTCTGCGCCTCCCGCCGTCTCCGCTCCAGGTCGGCTTCCAGACGCTTCAGAAGCTCGTTCTGAAACGGCGTCCGGAGAAAGGCCTCGTCCCCATGGGTGATCGCCGACCACTCGTTCAGACAGGGAACTCCGTTCCATCCCTTGCCTTTGGAACAGGCGTCCGTCCAGTTCGCATAAAACGGAGCGGCCTGTTCGGAGATGAAAAACGGCTTGGTCGACACCCTGCTCCAGTACAGTCCTTCCTCAATATATTCCTGAATCGGCTTGAAGCCCTGATATTCGGTGATGTGCCGGGCGTCGTTGAGACTTCCCGCATCCTGCTGGGTGATGACCGTTCCCGGAGCAAGACGACGCAGAAGATTGATATGCCGGAGCCCCCCCTTCAGAATCTCCCTGCCCAGATGGGAATCGGGAATGTTGAGCCACGTTCCGTTTGCGTAGAGCGGATTGTACATGCTTCCGTTGTGCGTGCGGTGTCCTCCCATGCTCCCGACATAAATCAGAACGGAGGGATTGTTCCGCAGTTTGTGAATCCGTTTTTTCAGCAGCTCTTCGATTCCGTTCCAGAACCGGGGATCCTCTCCCTTGCCCGCTCGAACGAGCGCAATGATGCAGTCGCGGATGTGCCGTTCCGCCATTCCGACAATCGAGGCGCCCGTCATGCCGGACTCATCCAGAATGCGCGCGTCGCGATGCCCGGTGAAGGCGTAGGTCGCATTGAAGTGGAGCCGACGGTTCATCCGCGCGGAATCCGGATTCCTCAGAGCCGGCTGAAGCGTCAGAAACAGAGTGACCGGCCGGCCGTTCAGAAGCAGCGCCGGTCCTTTCGCCGAAACTTCCCGGAACCCGAAACGCTCCTGCGCCATCCGGTCGAGAACGCGTCCTTCGCCGGAGAGCGAAGCGGTCAGGTCATACAGGTACGGCGCATCCAGTTCCCAGAGGATCGGATCGTTCCAGCTCACGGAAAGAGTCTGTGTTTCCGCGCTCGCCCTTGCCAGGAAACTCTTTTCCGGAAGCTCCCGGACGATTCGGCCCGCCGCCTGTACCTGCGCTTTCAGTTGATAGCGTCTTCCCTTCTCCAGATTCTTCAGGCGGAAGACCACGGAAAGTTTCCGCTCCGACACCGAGGGAACCGCTTTTGCCGAGGCAATTCCCGCGCCGCGGCTCTCCGGACGAAGCAGGACATCGCCGGTCAGTCCGTATGCCTGAAGCGAGGGCAGTTTGAACGCGTTCCCCAGAATCTGCCGCGTCAGCTTCATGTATCCGAAGTTCGGATCGGCGGTGACGCAGAGCGCCAGATCCAGCGTTTTTCCGGGAGCGGCGAACCCGGTGAGGTCGACGGCTCCGCCCGGCCATTCCGTCGTTCCCGCCTTCCGGCCGTTGGCAAAGACATGAACCACCGTGTAGGGATCGTCGATGGAAAGCATGATCTTCTTTCCGTTCCACGCGGCCGGAACGGCAACGCGCTGACGGTACCAGGCGCGGACCCAGTTCTGTCCGAGATTGGAACTCCAGCCTTTCCGGCGATCCTGCCACGCGCCGCGCAGTCTGCCGGCCTTCGACCAGTCTTCCGGAACGCGTTCCGGCTCCGGAAACGCTTTTTCGGAGAAAACGGGATCCTCGTACCACCGTTTGTTGCGGAACGAGCCGACGGGCAGAAACTCCCATTCCCGTTCGGAAAGCGCCAGCGGCATCTGCGCCGGATCGGCGGTGCCGGGATGGAAAATCTGCAGATCGACCGGCTCCGTTGTCCAGTACGGCACGGAACCGGGTTCCCGGTAGACGCTCTCCAGATAGTACCCGCCGGAGCGTGCGGGAAGCGGAAGTGTCGGAACCGCCGTCCCGGAGCCAAACGGCAGAAAGGCCGTTTCGGAAACCATATCGCCCTGTCCGTTGACAAGACGCAGCTTGATTTCTCCCTCTTTCCGCACGGTTCCCGGTTCGGCCTTCAGAGGAATCCGGAGTTTTCCGCCGGCCTCGACTCTGTACGTTCCGTAGAACTCCTCAGGAAGAATCCGCTGGACGGGATTTTTCCGGAAACTCTTCGGATCGGGATGATAGCTGAATTCATCAAAGGCTTTGATCCCGGTGCAGTGGAACGAACGGATGAAAAGAAACGATTCCCGGGTCTCATGAATTTTGATTCCATTCAGATAGAGCTGGAATCGCGCGCCGTTTTCCCCGGCGCCGGGATTGACGACATCCACGCGGTTCCAGCCGCCCCGGACAAAGGCGGGGAGGGGAACCATCACTTTTTCGGTAAAAAACTTGAGGCTCCAGCCGTCGACCCGTTTCTGCATGTCATAGCGGATCGTTTCCTGTTTTCCGTTCTTCATCCGGACGAAGTCGAAGATCACGCCCGGAGGCGGATTGTTCCGGAACCGTTCATATCCGGGATCGTACAGGAAGAAACTCAGAACCCCGGAGCGCCATTCCGGCAGGGCGCGGCCGATGGAATCGCGCAGGAATCCGCCGGATCCGGCGGCTCGAACCTCGGCGGAGAAATAGTCGCGGCATTTTTCCTGCGGCCACGGATGCCAGCGCCGGATCTCCTCCGGCGAATCAAAATGGTTGACAATCGGCTCCACCGCTCCGCAGAACAATGGCAGAAAAAGACAGAAAGCCGACACAGATTTCCACTTCATTGCAGAAACTCCTTCCCTTGTATGTATATGTATAGGATGTTGCTTATCGGATTCCATAAAAAAAGGCTCGTTCGTAAAGTTTTGAGGTCGGATAGTTCGGATTGAACGGGACACTGAGCAGGTGCGCGGGCGTCTGAAGGGAGACATGACCGTCGTAATAGAGGATATTGGCGTTTCCCGCATTCGGAGTGACGGTCGGCTGGGAATATTTCTCGCCGCGCGGATCGCCGCTGCCGTGCCGATAGTGCACATTTCCGGTCATGGCGGTGGTGTAAACGGCGTTTCCGTTGTCGCTGCGCCGTCCGACATCGAACAGACTGAGCGCCATGGATGGGGTGGTTACCGTACTGGTCTTCCGTCCTTTGGAGGGATCGTTGGAGTCGTTTCCCGCGGTGATGTTCACATGCAGCTGTCCGAAATTGTAGCCGTAATGTCCGAGCGGAAAGTTGCCGTTCCAGCTGAACAGGCGGTTCTCTTCCGCCGGACAGACAAAGGTGCTGTTTTTGCCGTCCACCGCGTCGAAAAAGACTCCGTAGGGTTTTTTCAGACGGCGGATTCCCGTATCGTAGGAGTTGCGTCCGCCGGAGAGCAGAAACGGAAGATCCCACGGGGTGAGACTGTCTCCCGTATAGGCCTTTCCCGGCACGACATAGTCGTCATAGTCGCTGGAATACATTGCGCTTGCACTCCCGATGCTCCGCAGATTCCCGGCACAGGCGATCGTATGCGTTTTCCTCCGGGCGGACCCCAGCGCCGGAAGAAGCAATGCGGCAAGAATGGCAAGAATGCCGATGGCAATGAGAAGTTCCAGAAGCGTAAAACGGTTTGTTTTCATGTTGCTGAAATCCTTTTCAAGTCGGGTTCGTTTTTTCCGGTCCGGAGCCTGGAATTTGTCCGGGGGACCTCTTTCCGTCTCCTCTTCCGGATGCCTTTTTAATCATTATACCAGAAAACGGGCGGGGAAAAAGATTTTTTTTTGCTGTTTTTGTTGACTATCCTGCTAAAAGTGTTATGGTAAGCAAAAAAAAGTGGTGGATCATGCTGGAAATTCCGGAAAAAGCCATAGCCGCATTTGAAACCCTGACCGGAAAAACGATCTGTGTTCATCCGATGCATTATCTGGTTCAGACGGCGATTCGTAAAAAGTATTATCATTTCTATCCGTTCTGTGAACGCCGGAAAAAGACGATGGATGCCGTCTGTGTCCGGTTCGACTGGTTCGAGGTGCGGGCGAATTTGTGGAAGTATGCGGACGGGGCCGTGAAAATCTGTCCGGCGGGTCTTCTGGAATGGGTGATGCCGGTTCTGTTCGAGAAGCGCTGCATCGCCATTCTGTTCGCCGCGGGAAGCCGTCCTCCATCGGAGCTGCCCGACGGGATCCCCCTGCTTCGTGCGACGGAGGAGGTCCCGGGAATCCCTCTTTCCGATGAGCCGGAAACCAGCGCCGGGGAAGTGGAAACAATCATGGAGGCGCTGCGTCAGCTTGCGGCCCGCCTGACGCTCTGGTTTGAGTCGGTTCAGGAAAAGGGACATGATCCGGTGGAACTGGGAAGAGAGGATCTCATCCAGAACTTTTTCCAGGAGCGATACCGGATGGCCCCGACGCTGAAGGAGCTGGCGGATCTCCTTTTTCTGAGTTCGAGCCGGACCGCGCATCTCGTCCGGGAAATGACCGGATTCAGTTTCAGCGAGCTTCTGATGCGGACACGTCTGATTCAGGCGGGCCGACTTCTCCGGGGAACGGATCTGCCCGTTTCCGCCGTGTCGCGGAAGAGCGGTTTTGAAACCCCGTCCCACTTTTTCCGCGCATTCCGGAAGCACTTCCGCATGACGCCCGCCGAGTACCGCGCGGGAAAAGCTCACGCCGGGGATGAGAACTCATCCGGAGCGTCATCCTCCCGGAGACATCGAATGGAAAGGAACGATCGGTCATGACTCGGAATCCTCCCGCCGGAAAAAAACAGAAGGAGAAGAAAGTCACCGTCCGGACCATCGCGGAAATGACCGGATACGCGCACTGCACCGTGGCACGCGCGCTCGCCGACCGCGGAAACGTCGCGGAAGAGACCCGGCGGCGGATCGTCCGCATCGCCATGGAGTCCGGATATGTCAATAAAAGCGAACCTGTGGTTGCGCTCATTCTTCCGCCCTTCGGCCGGGAGATCAGCACGTACAATACCTCCCTGATCGACGAGCTTGTGCGCCATCTCGACCGGGAGGGGTGCCGTTATGAACTCATTCCCGAATCAATGGTCGGGAAACTCAATGAAAAACTGCTGAACGGCGCAATCTCCCTCTGTTATCTGGGCACGCTGGAAAAACAGTGGGCTTCCCTTCACACCATTCCCCTGGTCTGCATCAACGACTACGGATTCCATCTGAACCGCATCTACTCCGTCTCCTCGAACGACCGGCAGGTGATGTCCCTTCTGGTGGAGCATCTGCTTGCCGGCGGACGAAAACGGGTCGTCTATTACGAGCTGCACTCCTCCACCAAGAATCAGCGGGAACGGAAAGCCTTTTTCCTTCAGAAGGCGGAGGAGGCCGAGATCGAAATCGTTCCTCTGCCCGAGCGGGACCGGAACTGGGGAGAGTTTGTCCGTTCCGCCCGCATTGACGCGGTGATCATTCCTGCGGAAGATCCGGATCTGCGAATCTACGCCCAGATCCGGGAGCAGGGCCTGCGAATCCCCGACGATGTGGAACTGATTCACTGGTTCTCCAGAAAAATCACCGATGTGCTGATGCCCGGTCAGTTCAGTCCGGGGCAGGATTTCCCGGAACTGGCCCGTCAGGCGGTCCTCCTGATGAAGCGTCTCTTCCGCGGAGACGAAGCCGTGCACGATCTGTTTGTGGATTACCGGATTTTTCAGTCGGGAACTCTCTCATCCGGGGCAGAGGGGAACCCTTCCGCGCTTCCCCGTGTCCGCGGCCGGCGGAGCGGCAGGACGCGCCGGGGAAGGGGGAGCTGATCGTCCGATGTTCTGATGCCCGGTCCGTTCAGTTGGGGGCGGAATTTTCCGGAACCGGCCCGTCAGGCGGTCCTTCTGATGAAGCGTCTCTTCCGCGGAGACGAAGCCGTGCATGATCTGTTTGTGGATCACCGGATTTTTCAGTCGGGAACTCTCTCTTCCGGGGCAGAGGGGAAGCCTTCCTCGCTTCCTCGTGTCCGCGTCCGGCGGAGCGGCAGGGCACGTCAGGGAAGGGGGAGCCGATCGTCCGTTTCCGGCAGCGATTTCCGGCGTTTCCGCCGGGCGTCTTTCCTGTTTTCCGGATTCTTCCGCAACTTTTCTCTGCCGGGTGTCCCGGCGGAGAGGATATGACGACTCTTCCCCCTCCAAAAAATTCTGCCGGAGAGGGGGATTTCCGGTCTGATCTCATTTTTTGTCTCATTTTGTGTCATTGGCGCCCTCTTGTCAAAAGCGCGAGTTTATGATATAATGATAACCGGAGCCGTCGAAGAGACGGAGGAAGGATCGTAAAACCGGGAAGAGTTTGAACCCCCGTTCAAAAAGAGGTGGACAATGACAAGATATGGAAGATGGTTCAGATTTACCCTTCTGGAACTTCTGATTGTGGTTGCAATTCTTGCAATTCTGATTTCACTGCTGCTGCCCGGACTGGGAAAGGCGCGGAGTGCGGCGAGCGGATCGGTCTGTCTGAGCAATCTGAAACAGATCGGCATTGCGCAGGCAAGTTACAGCGGGGACAGCGGAGATTATATTGTAAGTTCCATCCGGATCAACAAGGGGAGCATTACTTCGGATCATCCGAACACCTGGTACGGGGTGCTTTCAGGGACCGCTCCGGACGGGAAAAGCTGTTCGCGCGCCTACGGGGTGAAATTCACTTCCCTGGTGAAAAACGGCAGTTACGACTGCGATTTTCTCTGTCCCGCGGAGCCGATGAAGGCGCAGTGGGGAAATGGAACCAGCGCGATGCGTTACACGCACTATGCGGTCGGGGAGGTGGCGAAGAAGGGCAATCCGGATGTTCCCTTCTACCGGAAACTGTCGGATGTGACCCGGCCTGTCGAAGCGATTTTCTCAGGGGACCTCAAGCATCCGAATTCCCTGTCCCTGAACGGCTGGGGGGAGGTGCTTTTCACCGCCTTCCGGCACGGCGGAGGAAATGACTTCGGCGGAATCGGGGAGCGCGACAGGGAGGGGATTCTGAATTCCTTCCCCCTCTTTTCCGGAACGACCAATCTTCTGTATATGGACGGTCATGCCGTACCGGTCTCCCTGGCCGCCCTTCTGAAGGTGCCGACGGAGAACGGAAGGACGCTTCAGGAGTTTCCCGTTTTTTTCCCGCATGCGTTTTACCGCGGATTCCGGAGCGGCAAATAGAAAAGGTGCGCCGAAGTTCTGCATTCGAACGTTTTTCCAATTATTGAAATGATACCTAGAAAGAAGGAAGGAACATGAAACATTTGATTCATCTGCTGCTGGCCGCCGTTCCGCTGATGTTTGCCGGAGGAATGGAACCGTACTTGTTCGGTCCCCGCGCGGAACTGCTGATCCCCGACGAACAGAAGGACTGGGAGTGTGCACTGGCGGATTCCACCGATCTGACCCGTCTTCCCGGGAATCTGAAATGGGTTCCGGGGAACTCTTCGCTCAAAGTGAAAACCGCCATCAGGGGTCAGGCCCGTTATTCCGAGGAGCTTTTTGATTCGAAAGGCGAGCTCAAGCAGAAGACGGATCTGACGAAATGGCATCGCCGGATTGTGGATGTTCCGGCGGAATACCTGTCGAATCACGCGGTTTTTTTCACGATTGCGACCGCCCGGCTCAAATTCGGACTGATTGTCAACGGCAGATCCGCCGGATCCTCCTGGCAGGCCTGTTTGCCGAAGGAGATGGAAGTGACCCGTCTTCTGCATCCCGGGAAAAATGAGATCGCCTTTGCCATCACGGCGCACGAGGGACTGATCGATCCGAAGACCCGGCAGTGGTATGCGCCGCATTACAGCTACGGCGACCGCGCGCGCTGGGAGGGACCGATCAAACTGGAATTCCGTCCGTACTGCTACATCGACGATGTGTTCGTGCAGACGTTTGTGAAGAAACGGGAGATCTCCTTTGAACTGACGCTGAAGAATGTGTCGGAACGTCCCGTGACGGTGGTTCCCTCCATCCGGGTTGCTCCGGAGCAGGATCCGGCCCGGCCCAGAATGATTGTGGAATCCGATCCGGTCACGGTGCCTGCGCGGGGGGAGAAGGTGGTCACCATCCGCCGTCCCTGGCGCGGCCCGCTGCTGCTCTGGGATCCCGCCGGAGCCCATTTTTACGAAGCGGACGTCCTGCTTACCTGCAATGGAAAGACGCAGGATGTGTTCCGCAGAAAATTCGGATTCCGTGAAGTTTCCATTTCCGGACGGGACATTCTTCTCAACGGACAGCGAATCTTCCTGACGCGCGACTCCATCATGGGCTGTTCCGCCGATTTTGAAAAGTGGACCTACGGTCGCTGGTACAAGGGAAAGAACGCGGTCAATGCCACACGCATGCACCTGGGGTCGCTTCCGTACTGGCTCATGGAATCCGCCGATCGCGCGGGCCGCTTTCTGATTCCGGAACTGGCGTACAGCTTTTTCAATTCGAAGAACCGCTTCCGGAAGGAAGGGGTCGAGGAGTACTGCAAAGGAGTGGCGAAACGCTACCGGAACCATCCGTCCGTGATTCTGTATTCGCTGGCCAACGAGACGGTCTGGCATCATACCGGACCCGAGTGGCGTGAAACGACGGAGCACTATCTTCGGACCATGCGGAAGTATGCTCCGAACGCGCTCTTTCAGGCCGATGCCGACAACACCTGGAACGGTCTTCTGGACATCAACAACATTCATTATCCGGAATGGAGCGCCGGTCCGCTGCAGGCGCAGTATCCGAATTCCGGCTTCAATCTTCCGAACGATCTCTGGTGGGTGACGCGGGAGAAGGGGGCGCCTGCGGGCGGATGGCGCACGAATCCCTTCGACTGGAGCAAGCCGGTCGTGATTGGCGAATTCTACCGGTTTGCCGAACCCTCGATTGCGGGGGATGTTCTGTACGATCACTGGCTCTGGTCGCAGGAGTCGCCCACGGGCTCCACGCCGGTCTCCTATTACAATCCGGTTGCGGCGAATCCGGCGGAGGAGGCGCTCCGCATGGTCTGCAACTACTACCGGTATGTCGGATTTGCCGGTCTGAATCCGTGGGTGCGCGATTTCAACTATGTTCTGGAACACACCGTGATGGCGCCGCTGGAGTTCCAGCCGAATCTGACGGAGGGGGAGACCCTGAAACGGAAAGTGGTGTTCCTGAACGACGGCGGCGCTCCGGTCGATACAATCCGCTGGTATCTGCGTTCCGACGATAAGTCGATTGTCCGGCAGGGGGTCTGGAAGGTGAAAGTGCCGCAGGGAGAGAAGTGGGACGGCGTTGTGACTGCCGCTCTGCCGGTCCGGGGCGCTCCCTGGACGGCCAGACTTGTCGTCCAGGCCTTGATGGGAACACAGGAACAGGCCCGGTTTGAACAGCGGATCCACGTGATGAAACGGGAGTATGATCTTTCGTCTTTCGCGGACCGGGTCGGCGTGATCGGACGTTCGATGGATGACCGTCTTGCCCGGATGAAGCTGCAGAAGGCGCGTCGGATCGGAGCGTCGATTCCGCCGGAAGTCAAAGTGGTGATTGTTGCTCCGGATGCGTTCCGTCACACGATGGCTCCGATGCTGAACAACTTTTTCCGCGCAGGCGGAACGGTTCTGATGATGCCGCAGAAGGAGTGGCGGCCGTTCCGTGCCGAACTGCCGGAACGCGATCTCAATCATGCCGCCACCCGGAGCTGGATCCGGAGTGCGGGTCATCCCGTTCTGGAGGGGCTTCTTCCGGAACAGCTGAACTGCTGGGGCGGGGACAATCTGGTTTCCACGGCCACGTTCCGCAAGCCCTGCGAAGGTTCCTTCCGGGTTCTTCTGGAGTGCGGGGGGCGAAGCGGCATGGAGTGGACCTCCCTGGTGGAGGTCGAAGTGGACGGCGGCTCCTGCATTCTCAACTCGTTTCCTGCGGACAGTTCCGATCCGGCGGTGCAGAAACTTCTGGCGAACATGATCCGCTACGGCGTGGAGCGTCCGAGGGAAACGCGCCGGACGCTGAGCGTTCTGCCCGGAAAGAACCGGAGGATTCTGCCGTTTCTGAAGTCGATTTTCGCCGAGGTGTCGGAAAGCGGCGGAATTCCGGAGTCGGGGATTGTTCTGGCGGATGCCTCCGCGGGTCTTTCCGCTGAAGCGGTGCGGAAGATTCTGTCGCGCGGCGGAACGGTCTGGCTTCACAATATCACTCCGGAGACGCGGAAGATTCTGGGGGATCTTCTTCCGGCGGATCTCCGGATTGTGCCGCGTCCGAAAGCCGTGCTGGGAGGCATTCCGGTCGGGAACAGCGCCCTGCTGAACGGGATTGCGAATTTTGATCTTGCCTGGTACCGTCCGCCCTCCAATCCGGAGCGCTGGAGCCGGGCGGGGATCTACTGGGAGTGTTCGCAGCAAACGGCCGAACCGCCGGTCTGGTGCGTGGAAAGCGGGAAGGAGAATTCCGGAGTCCGGCTTCTGACCTCGCCCGGTTTTCTGGCGGAGATTCCCTCCGGATGCGGACGGATTCTGCTGGATGCGCTCCCCTGGGAGAACGCCGTCGACAAGGAACGGGAAAAAGTGATGCGTTCGCTTGCGATGCTCTGCCGGAATCTGGGAGTTCGTTTTCTTCCGGTGGTCAAACCGAACTACCGGTATCATTCGCTGCGGCTCGGTTCTTTTGCGAATATGGGATACTGGGACCGCGTCGCCGGAGACGGATGCGGCGGCTGGACCGACCAGGGACGCAACGATATGCGGATGTTCCTCATCAACCATGTCGGACGCAACGACTACGAAGAGGATGGTCAGCCCACACCCGTTCCGCCGTTCCCCGAGGAGAACATCTTCTGCGGAGTTCCCTTTTTCCTTGCGGATCCCCGGAAACATGACGGGAAAGGCGTTCTGAGTTTCGGAAGCGCAATGGCGCCGAAGCTCATGCGGGAGGTGACCGGCATTCCGGTCGGCGTTTCCGCCGACAGCTTCCACGTTCTCCACGCTTCCGCCTGGCTGACGGAGAAGCATGGAACGCCCATCGCCGAATATACGCTCCTGTATGAGGACGGTTCCCGGGCGACTCTTCCGGTCCGTTCCGAGATCGACATCTGCGACTGGTGGAAGCCGCTTCCCTCCGCGAACTGCCGGATCGCCTGGGCGGGCAGAAACAAGCTGGGATCCGTGAATCTTTACTGCAGCACCTTCCGCAATCCGCATCCGGAGAAGAAGATCCGTTCCCTGGCGATCCGCGCCGGACTCACCGGTGCGCAGTATGTGGTGCTCGGCATCACCTTTGCCGAGATCCGGAAGGAGCCCGGCGAACTTGTTCCCGTTCTGAAAACGAAGATGGATTTCTCCGGCAGGGAGCTTCTGCCTTCCATTCCCGGCTGTTATTATCCGCCCGACCTGAAGTTCCGCTTTTCGGAACGGGGCGCTGAATTCACGGAAAAAAACGGCTGCGTCGTGGTTTTCCCGAACAGGAACAATCCGATGAAGGACTTTCAGCGCAAACCCTTTGAGATCGTTCTGGAGGTGACCCCTCTGACCTATCCGACGAATGGAAATGCCCGTCTGTTTGACCTGATCGGCGTCGGCTTCCAGTTCCATCCGGACAAGCGGGTGCATATCCTGAATATGAAATCGAAGAAGATTCTGGAATTGAACCGGAAGGTGCATCTGCGTTTCCGGTATGACGGCTCCCGTGCATGGCTCTATGTCAACGGCCGTCTCGATGCGGTGACGGATGCCTCCCCCTACCATTTTTCCACAAAGACCTGTACGCATTTCCGTTTCTGCAATGTGAATATGCTGTATCATAAAGTCGAATTCTACGAGCTGAGGGAGACTCCGTAGACTGCGGTGCGGGAGCAGGCGGAATTTCCGTTTTTCCGCAGGCGGTTCAACCGTGTTTCACGGCAGGAAGTGTGAGCGGAAAATCGGGGAGGGTCCGCTTCTTCCGCCTTCTTCCATTTTGCCGGGTCCTTCCGGTGATGCCTTTCGCGGGGGTCTCTCAGGAATCCGACCCCTCCGGTTTCGTTTTTTGCGGGAAGGCTCGAATCTCGCAGCCCCGGTCTAGGGAGCCTCTCGGGCTCCCCTCCGGTTTCGTTTTTGCGGGAAGGCTCGAATCTCGCCATCCCCTGTCGCGTGGATTTTTCCCGTGTTCCGTCTTCCTGCATTTTGCCGGGCTTTCCCGGTTTCCGGATGCCCGCTGTTTTCGGAAATGTCGGTTTGATTTTCGCAGGTCTGTCGCTTCCGTTTCCCGTGAAAGGCGTTTCTTTTCCCGATTTTTTTTGTTCCTACGGGATTGACAAAATAAAAAAATATTGTATAATTATAATACATAAAATGATTATTTATAATACAGATATAGAAGGATATTCAGGATGTCGGAACGAAAGGACGCGCTGCTGACCCTTCCGGTGAAGCGTTATCTTCAGCGTCGGGTGGACAAGGCCGGAACCCTTCCGGAGCTTCTTCCCGGAGAGATGGAACTGACGCGGAAATTCGGGGTGAGCCGTGTGACGGTCCGGCGGGCGATTCTGGATCTGGAGGAGTCGGGCTATGTGATTCACCTTCCGAATCGCCGGGGGCTGTTCACTAATCCCCGGAAATCGAAGGGCATGCCGCACATCATCGGGATTGTCGGGGGGGATCGGCAGTCGATTTTTTTTGACAAGTTCACGGCGATGATTCTGAGCGGCTTTATTCCGGAAATGGAGGAGGAGCTCTGTCAGTTTGAGTTTCTGTCGCTTTCCGGTTTTGTGCCGTCGGGGACGCGGGATACCGCTTTTGTCCGGGGGATGGGGGTGGATGCCCTGTTCTGGCTGATTCCTCCAGCGGAGGATATTGCGCTGATTGAGAATCTGATCCGGGAGCACTATCCGGTGGTGACGGTCAACTCTCCGTTTCTGAGCAACTACCGTTCGCCGTCGAGCAACTGCATCGGATTCGACTTTGCCCAGAAGGGGAGGCAATGGGCACAGTTCTTTCTGAAGAGACATCTTAGTTCTCCGGTCTACTGCGGCGGGACGGAGGAGCGCCTGGAGGCGTTCCGCGAAACGCTGATTCAAAACGGAGCCTCCTTTCCCGATTCGCACTTCATTCCCACCGGCGAGGATGCGGAGGCGCGTCTGGAGGCGCTGTTCGAACGCGATCCGGGAATTGACGGCATTGTCTCCGATGGAACGCTCTGTCATTCGACGGTTCATTTCCTTCTGACGCATCCGTCTCTTCGCTCCCTCTGTGTGCTGCTGGACGGCAGCGATTACGCGCGCCAGATCTGCCGGGAGCATCCCGAACTGAATCTCCATATTATGGAAAGCACCTATTATAAGACGGCGGTCAAAGCCGGAGCTCTGGGCGGAAGACTGCTGCGGGAGTGTTTCCGCAGCGGCGGAGAGCCCGTTCGGAAACGGATCGTCAGGTGGTTCTGAGAAACTGCCGTTGTTCAACAGAAACAAATTTTTGATTGTGAAAGGATTATGGATGAAAAAATTCTTTTTTCTGTTTGTGTTTCTTCTTCCTGTACTCTTTTACGGAAGCGAGAGAAAGGAGCTTTCGGGAGTCTGGCGCTTTCAGGCGGCGGAGAGCCCGGAGAAACTTCCGGATGAAGACGCATGGAGTTCGCCGGGAAGATCGCATCTCTGGGTATCGCCTCCGAAGGGAAGCGCCCGGAAACAGGATCTGAAAAAAACGGACAACCTCTGGATGACACAGGTCTTTGAGATTCCGGCGGGGAAGTCCGAGTCGCGTTATCTGCTGGATTTTGAACGGATCAACGGGAATCTGATTGTGTTTCTGAACGGGAAACGGGTCGGAGAGCGTCCGGGTCCGTACGGCCGTCTGGAGATCACCGGATTTCTGCGTCCGGGAAAGAATGTTCTGACGCTCTTCAACACCCGGAATTATACGGGGACCTCCAGAACGTTCCGGACCGATCCTCTGCGCTGGGCCGCCCGCGGTCCCAAGGCTCCGGGCGGACCGGTTCCGACAGGGGAGTGCAAACTCGGAGTTGAGCATGTGTTTCTGGAGCGGCGGGCCGTCCCCGTCGCCGTGGCGGATGCGTGGACGGAGACCTCCTGGCGGAAAAAAGAGATCGCGCTTCATGTGGAGCTGGACGCCTCCTCCGCGGTGGAGAAGCTGCGTCTTGCCTGCGAGATTCTGGATGCTTCCGGAAAACGGGTGCTGGATCTGGATCGGGAGCTGGCTTCCGTGACGAAGGGGGCGCGGAATGTGACTCTGATGCGGAAATGGGAGAATCCGATTCCCTGGGAACTGGATGGAGCGTATCTGTATACGGCGCGGATTCGTCTGGAGGATCCGTCGGGGAAGGTGCTGGACCGGATGGAGTTTCCGTTCGGGTTCCGGGAGATCTGGACCGAAGGGCGGAAGGTGATGATGAATGGTCATCCGAGCCGCTGGCGCATCGAGTGGGCGCATTTCGGATTGACGGAGAAATCGGTTTCCTTTTTTCATCTGCTCGGGCGCAATGTCATTTACGAGCAGCCGAATGCGGAGAGCTGGTGGCGCGCGTGGGGGGATGTGCCTTATTTCAGTCAGGAGTGGCTTTCCATGGCGGATCGGAACGGGATCGGAGTTCTTCTGCCGCTTCCGAGCTGCAGCCGTCTCCGGGGAGAGTTTCTGACGAATGCCGCGCTGGAACAGCAGTACCGGGAGGAGTGCGGGGCGTTTATCCGGCGGTACCGGCGTCATCCGTCGGTGATTGCGTGGTGCACGTCGATGAATGCGTTCTGTCCGGGGGACGGCATTGCGCCGTCCGGAATCGGAATCCGGCATCCGTACGGACAGAAAATGGAGGCCGTGCTGAACCGCTCCTTTGAGATCGTGAAGAAGATGGATTCCACCCGTCTTGTCTACGGACATGCGGAGGGGAATCTGGGGGATCTGGCAAGCGGGAACGTCTATCCGATTTTTGCGCCGGTCCAGGAGGTCGCCGACTGGCCGTCCCGCTGGGCGGAAAAGGGGACCATGCCTTACTGGGCGTCCGAGTATGCCGCGGTGTATGACGGAAGTTATTTCAAGGGCAAAACCTTTCTTCTGACGGAATATGCCGCCATCAATTTCGGTCCGGACGCCTACCGCAGGGAGAGTCTCCGCCAGCTGGAGAACACGCTGGACATCGGTCTTCGGAGTTCGCTGCACGGTCAGATCATGGCAGAGGTGGCTCCGTATGCGCCATTGTACTGGGATGTGCAGGAACTGTATATCACGGCAACCGACCGCGCCTGGCGGACGTGGGGGGTTACGGCCTGGCACTATTTCAATTTTTTTGTCGGGTACGGCAATCCGCCGAATCCGAAGCGCGATCTTTACAACCACTGGAGCCGGTATGCCGACATCAAGACTCCGGTGACGGGGCGTCCCGCCTGGGCCAATCGTCTGTTTGATCTTCATTCCCGCTGGATGCAGCCGCTTCTGGTCTATCTGGCCGGTTCGCCGGTTCACACCGACCGAACCCATTCGTTCCGATCCGGCGAGACGGTGCGCAAGCAGATTGCCGCCGTGTTCGACGGTCCGGGCTCTCGGCGTCTTTCCGCGGAGTGGACGCTTCAGGATGCGTCCGGCCGAAGCCTCGTTTCCGGAAAGAGTCCGATTTCCCTGAAAGCCGGCGACATCCGCTTTTTCCCCATTGAATTTCCGGCTCCGGAGGTGCGTTCCCGTACGGAATTCCTCCTGAAGCTGTGCGTGACCGGAGAGCACGGCACGAAGATCGAAGACTCCTTCCCTCTGGAGGTTTTTCCGACCGGGCAGCAGAAGGTGACTCATCCTCTGATTGTGTTTGATCCGACCGGCCGATCCACCCCCTGGCTGCGGGAATGTGCGCAGCAGCTGAAGCCGTATCGTCCGGGAATGAGCTACCGGAACGGAGAGATTCTGGTGATCGGCCGCGAGGCGCTCCGGGTCGGGCAGGCGCTTCCCTTCACGCCCCGCGATTTGAAAAACGGACTGCGGGTTCTTGTGCTGGAGCAGCGTCCCGAGGTTCTGGAGGCGATGGGATTCCGAATGGCGGACGTCTCCGCGCGGGTCGTGTTTTTCGACCGGAACGCCGGCGTTCTCACAGATGGGCTGAAGGATCAGGATCTGCGCTACTGGCGCGGCTCCACGGATCTGTTCCCGGAATTCCAGGCGCCGCGGAAATACGACATGAACGTCGCGCCGCGAAGCACGAACCGCCATGTGGTTGCCTCCACGGTGATCGAAACTCCGGCGGTTCCCGGATTTGAACCGCTTCTTTCCGCGGAATTCGATCTTGCCTACACCCCGCTTCTCCGCATGAATTACGGACGCGGCATGATGCTCTTCAGCACGCTGGATTTCAGCGGACGTGAGAAGAGCGATCCGGCGGCAATGCGTCTGGCGGGAAATCTTCTCCGGTATGTCGCCTCGGCAAAGTGCGGGGAGCGCCCGACGCTGCTTCTCCGCTCCGGAGAGGACCGCTCGAAGGAGGCGGAACAGATCCTGCGGCAGGGCGGAACGGTGATCTACTGCGCTCTCTCCGCGGAGGAGCTGAAGCGCAAGGGCCTGAAGAGCGAACGCCGAACTGTCCGCCGAGCCCTGCTGTCCGGCGAGGATCCGTTTTCCAGAATGTTCCCGCCGAATCTGCTGCGGTGGCGCGACCGGCTGGAGGTGAACGCCATCCTGGATTCGAACGCCCGGGGAGACGGTCTCTTTCTTCTGCGGAAAAAAGGAAACGGACAGGAATGCTTTCTTCAGGTGTCGCCTGCGATGCTGGAGAAGCGGTACACCGATCCGGTGCGTCAGGAGGCCATTGATCTGAGCGTGATCCGGCTGCATCAGCTGCTGTCCCGCGCGGAGACCTTTTTCGGAAGAGGAGTCTCCGAGGAGACGGCGGTCCGGGTGATGACAACCCGCGGCGCCTCTTTCCGCAATCTGGAAACCTGGAATCTGCTGGGACCGTTTTTCACGGGGGGCCGGACGCCGGAACAGGCTCTGGCCGTCTCCTGGCCTGGCGAATCGCAGGCGCTGGAAGGGGATCTGAATCCGAATCACACCTATCGCACGGAAGAGGGACGGACTCTGGATTTCCGTGAAACCGTCATTACCGATCCGTCGGGCCGGAACAATCTGCGCAATGCGCTTTCCTGCCGCCGATCCGATGCGGTCGCCTATGCGGTCAAGCTGCTGCCGTCGGACAGGGAGAGAAGCGCCATTCTGCGGCTCGGATTCGACTATTTCGCCCGGGTGTTTGTGAACGGAACATGCGTGCTGAGCGTGGAAAAAACGCATGGCCGTCCCAGGGCCGATCAGTTCCGGAAAACGATCCGTCTGAAAAAAGGAGTCAATGTCATCACGGTCAAATTGCACTCCGGCAGTGAAGGATTTGCGTTCTGGGCGAATCTTTCGGAGCCGGGGATCGCGGCGGAAGGCGTGGATGCTTCCTACGATCCGGGCGTGAAGGAGCTTCTGTATCTGCCCGGCATCAAGATTCGGAATCCCTACGAGTTCCACTACTGGTGAGAATTCGTATTTGTTCAAAAAACGGTCAACAAACAGAAAGGAAATCGGAAGATGAAAATGGCAATGTTTTTCGGGGCTGTTCTTGCGGCAGCGGCGCTCAGTGCGCAGGCGGCGGATGTGCCGGAACTGATTCAGCGGGTTCCCGCTGCAAAAGGCTATGAACTGCTTTACAAGTTCAGCCCCCTGCGTCACGGACGGGGAGAATATGAGGTCAACAATGCCAAACGTTCGGATCGGAAACTCAAAAGAGTCGGCTATCTTCTGATTCTGAAGAGTGCCGACGGGAAGGAATCGTGGGCCTTTGCCTCCATGGACGCCTTTACACAGAATCTGAAAAAAGTCGGAGTTCCCACCGCCGAGACGGGAATCGTTCAGACGTTTGTGAACAATCTGGAGGTGGCGGGCAATGCCGCGGGATTGAAGACGGGAAAATTCGTCAAGGGCAATCTGGAATTTTTCCCCGGCAACTACGGCGCATCCAACAGCGCGGCGGTTCCGGGCGCGGATGCGAAAAAGTACGATTTCGGGGATCATCCGTTCAATGCGAACAACGGACACGGCTGCATGCAGGTGCACAATTTTCAGGAGAAGCAGACGGTGATCGCCTACAATGCCATCGGCGGAAAGAAGTACTGCGAACTGGGAATCGGCAACAATCCGAAGGGTCAGCCGGACTGGACATTCTCCGGATCCGGGAAGAATTATGCATCGGCGGATCTGTTTGTCGTCGGTCTGTTTGAATAACGAACTGCCGGGATCCCCCGCCGCGGCGGAGGGATCCCGTGGCGGAGAACGGAAAATCCAATGAAAACGAAGAACATCCGGGTGTGTTTTACCCTAGTGGAACTGCTGGTCTGCATTGCGGTGATTGCCATTCTGGTTTCGCTGCTTCTTCCGGCGCTGGCGAAGGCCAGGCGTTCCGTGCAGGATGTCTCCTGCAAGACGAGAATGAAACAGATCGGGATTGCGCAGTCCTCCTATTCCGGCGATTTCGACAGCTGGATCGTTTCGACTCCGAAATGGGCCATGATTCTGGCGGGCGGACAGCTCTATACCAATCTCTGGAACACCTGGGAGGCGCTTGCCCGGAGGGGCCCCTATGGACTCTCCTTTTTTGAACCGCGGAAACGGACGTTCAACGGTGAATCCTTTGTGATGTATTCTCCGGATTTCTGCTGTCCGGGCGAGCCGGAGCCGGCAAGTTCGCCGGAGGCGTCCCATTACCGGTTCATCAACGGCTACCGCGGACTTCAGATCGGCGCGAATCCGTTTCTGATCGGGACCGATTCCAAACCGGACAACGATTATTACAAAACCGGGAGAAGACGGAAAACTTCCTCCGTGTTCTCTCCCTCGCTGGCGCTGTTTGCCGGGGATCTCGGACGCAAGGAGTACGAGACCAATACTTTGATTATTGAACCCGGCTATGTTTCGTTCCGCCACGGAGCCGGCGATTTGCGGAACATTGATGATCTTTATACCAATGATTTTTCCGCTCTTCAGACCACGGTGCCGCGGGGAAGGGGAAACTGTCTCTTCTATGACGGACACGTTTCCTCGGTCGGCGCCTGGGAGATGGTTTCCGAAGAGCCCAATTACGAGGGGTGTCTTCTGATGAACAGCAAGTTTTTCTTTAAAAAAGGTTTTGTTCCCACCGGATGGGACTGAGCCGGAAAGGATCGTTTGCAATGAAATCCGGTTTGAGTCTGGTGTTGTCGGTGTTCTGTTTCTGTTCCGTGGCGGTGTCCGCTCCGTCGCCGGGGGGAGCTTCCGAGTCCGGCGTGCGGGAATTTACGGTTCGCGAAGGACTTCCCAACTTCCGGAAGAAAGTGGAGTCGGGGAGCGCGGCGGTCGCCTATTTCGGCGGCAGCATTACCGAACAGAACGGATGGCGGATCCTGAGCTACGAATTCCTGCGGGATCATTACTGGGATGCGACGTTCCGGCGGGTTGACGCGGCCATCGGCGGAACCGGTTCTCTTCTCGGAGTTTTCCGGATGGATCGGGATGTCCTTGCCGGGAAACCGGATCTGATTTTTGTGGAATTTGCCGTCAACGACCGGAACCGGCCGTCTATGGAAATCCGGCGGTCCATGGAGGGAATTGTCCGGAAGACCCGGCGGGTCCTGCCGGAAACCGATCTCTGTTTTGTCTATACCATCGTCGAGCAGGATCTGAACGATCTTCAGCAGGGGAAGGCCAGCCGTGCCGTCCGGGTTATGGAGGAGGTTGCCGATCATTACGGGATCCCTTCCGTGCATATGGGAGTCCGGGTGGCGGAACTGGCGAAGCAGGGAAAACTGCTTTTCCGCGCGGGACGGGAGAATGTGAAAATCGTATCCGGCTCGGAACTGAATCTCAGTTCCGATCTTCCCGTGACCGCCGACGGGAAAATTCCATTTTCCGCCGACGGCGTTCATCCCTATGAGAATACCGGTCATCTGCTGTATGCGGATGCGCTGAAGCGTGCGCTTCCCGCGATGCTGAAGGCCGGTCGTCCGGGGAAGCGTCCGCTTCCTCCGCCGCTCTGTGCGGACAACGATGAACACACCGCCGCTCTGACCTGGAAGAATCCCGCGGTGAAGTGCCGGGGACGGGTGGAAAATGTGGATCCGGAAGGTCCGGTCGGTCGTGCCTTTCTTGCCCGGATGCCCGAGCTGCGGAAGTTCTCGCCCGGAAGCGAAGTGGAGTTCCGCTTTCAGGGGCGCTGCGCCCTTCTGTATGGACTTTTCGGGCCGGGATGCGGATCCCTGGAGATTTCCGTGGACGGCGGGGCTCCGCGAACGGAGTCTTTTTTTGATTCGTACAGCACATATTACCGGATCGGAGCCATCGGTCTTGCGGATTCCCTGCCGGATGGCGTGCATACGATCCGCATCCGGGTGACGGGGACTCCTCTGGACAAGAGGGCACGTCTGGCGGATCAAACGCGCTTCGACGCCTCTCCGGAGGAGTACCGGGCTCTGGACGGCTATTTCGGAGCGGTTTTTGTCGAGGGACGGGCGGTTCCCTGATTTCGGGAACCGGCTCCGTTGCGAATCTGTTTTCAAGAGAGAGGGGAGAGGGGGGCGGAGGGACCGTCCGGAATCTCCGGGAAGTTCCGGAGGAACGGAGGTCCCCTCCGGTTTTCAGCGTAGAAGCAGGACCCGTCCGACCATGCCGGAACGCAGTTTTTCCTCTCCGGGACGTCCCCACTTCCACCGGTAGTGCGGATAGGAGAGAATCTCGTTCAGGATCAGATTGCCGACTGAAATGACGATCCGGTTTCGTCCAACTTTCAGCCAGGGTCCGATTCGGAATTCGAAGGGGCCCCACATCCGTTCTCCCGCTTTTTGACCGTTGACCGTGACGACGGCCGTATGGAACACCTGCTCCAGACGGAGGAGTTCGGTTCCGGTGACGGATTCCAGTTCAAAATCCCGGCAGTAGTCCATGGTTCCGCTGAAGAATTTCATTTCCCACTCCTCCCAGAAACGGAGGTCGTCGACGGAGCGTCCCCGCATGATTCCATCCGGGAGCAGGAGGAAGCCGCGTCCGGTTTCCACCTGTTTTTCGGGGTCCAGACGGATGGTCCAGTTCCGGGAGAGATCCAGAATTTCCTCCGGCGTCTTTTCCGGTTCTGTGTGCGGCAGAGGCGGCTGATCCGGATCAAAGGAGAGCCAGAAGGCCTCGTGCTCCGAGAGGGAGAGCTCGACGGCGGCTGCGCCGGAGAGATTTTGCGAAGGAAGCGCCCGGACCGTTCCCGTTTCACAGTTCCAGTATTCGGCGCGTCCGGAGGCTCCCGGCACGGTCAGTCGGGAGGCAAACGGCTTCCCGGAATTGTTGGAGATCCAGAGAAAGTGGCGTCTGCCGATGATGCGCCGCGTGGTGAGAATCCCTGTTGCCTCCCGGTCAAAGCGAAGGGAGGGCGGAACCTCGTCCGGCAGAAGCTCCGGACGGGTCCTCCGGAAATGGCCGCTTCCTTCGATTTTCCGCAGGATTTCCGCAAGTTCCGGATCGTTTTCCCCGTGTTCGGCGGAGGCGTTCGGGAGCGATCCGGTCGCCAGAAGCGTTCCGCCCGCGCGGACAAGGTCCAGCAGGCGGCGGGCAATGGAAAGCGGAAGGAGCTTCAGCGGGGGAAGAATCACGGTATCAAAGGCAAAGTCGCCCCGGACCAGTGTTTTCCCCTGAACGGTCATTTCCTCGAAATAGTGTCGGTCCGCGATCAGAAAATCAGTCTGATGGAAGCGCAGACGTTTCTGAATTTCCTGATAGAGAGAGTCCATGTTCCGGATTTCCGCTTCGGGTCCTTCGGCAGCGAGGGCGTCCGCGCGGTATTCCCCCCGATGCTCGAAGGCGCGGGAGAAAAGAGCTTCTCCGCCGCAGAGCGCCCAGACGGAATCCATCGGACAGAGCAGCAGAATGGAGGTGTGGAGCCTTCCGTGGTCGTTGATCCAGCATGCACGCTGCGTGAAGGTGGTCCAGAGATGGAGGAGCGGCCAGTAGGGATTCCACTCATAGAAGTCCGGCGGATAGGAGACACGATCAATGTCCGGATTGGTGTTGATTCCGTGGAGGATCGGCTGGGTGATTCCCCAGGCGACGGCGGCTCCGGCGGCATCCTTGAGTTCTCCCGGCGTCAGATCCCAGTTCGCAATACCGAGAATTTCGCTCATATTGCCCCGGCTTTCCCATTCGCAGACCGACGCCGTTTCGCAGAAGAGCTGCGGTTCCGTCAGAATGGTTTTGAAAAGGGTGTCGGTCCCAGGCATTGAGCTGGCGCGCTGCATCAGAAAATAACTGCCGCACTGCATTGCCTGCTGATAGAGATCGCCTTCCCAGTAATGGCAGGTCATGTACATTCCGCGCTGTCGGCACCAGTCGGTCATGGGTCTGGCGAAGGATTCCATGTAGCAGTGGGAGAGCGCGTCGAACCAGTCCCATCGGGCCTTGCTCCAGGCGCCCTCCTGATCCTCTTCGATCAGGAGGGGAAGCGCCAGTGCGATGTCGTATCCGGCGCGCTGACGGAACTGTTCCGCGAGATCTTCCGAGTAGGCCATTTTGTATCCCCAGTCGCCTTCCTGATCCACAAAGATTCCGCGCATCACATTGCCGAAACAGGAGGATACGGTTTTTTCATACAGATCGTGTTCGACTTCGCACCAGGCGCGGAACAGACGGTGATCCAAATAGCTGTTCCGGTACTGAGTCGGAGGATCGGTATAGACCTGGAAGGAGAACACGGTCCAGGTTTCGTCGTCCGGCGGCGTCCATCCGGATTCGATTTTCCGGAATGTCGCGCTGGAGAGGCGTCCGTCGGAGGTGCGTCTGGCGGCGACGGCGAACAGCACTTCCGCACTTTTCTGAAAGGGTTTCTCCTTCCGGCATTCGGAAACGGTCCATTCCAGGGAGCGCGCGGCCAGTTCCGGGTGATCCTTCAGAAAGTATTTATCCGGGAAACAGGGATCCCCGATGGTATAGGTCACGTGCATTCCGTGGCGGGCGGTTTCCTCCAGAGCGTTCCGGAAGAGATCCAGCCATTTTTCGCTCATCCAGAAATCCAGCGGCGGGGTCGGCCAGAACCGGGCGTGCACATAGCCCGGATTCAAATTCTGTTCGCACATTCCAGCCGCCTGGGAACGGATCCGGGCGGTTCGAAAGGCTCCGTTCCAGAACCAGAAGGCATGGGGAGCATAAAAGGCGTCCGGTTTTGGAAAATCCGTCTCCCGCAGATCCTTTGTTCCGCGGTTTGAAAACGTTTGCTGCTGCATGGCAGTTCGCTCCTGCTGTTGAGGTTGCTTGTGTTTCGTTTCCCGATCGGGACAATGTCCGGGACTTTATGTTGTCAATACGGATAGAGTTGTCCGAATGATTTTTCAAGTCCCGGAACAAAGGAAATCCGGATTTTTCAGCCGGTTTTTTCCGGGATCGCGTCCGGATGGACACCTGTCCGCAGACTCGGGAGTTTCCGGAAGAGCGTCAGAGAAAATCCGGGATGTGTCCGCGGAAGCCTTCTTTCGGAGAATCACTTGCAAAAATGGAAAAAAACGCTATATTTCCCGGACAGCAGGAGCAGTATTTCCCATGAGAAATCGGAACAGATGGAAATGGAAAACCGGATTTTCCGCTTTTTTTGCGGCGGCGCTTCTGCTTCAAATTTTCTGCTGTCTCTTTTTCCTTTTGCACGGTCTGGAGCATGGCGCGGAGCCGGCGGGTTTTTCCGTCAGGACCTGCGCGGGGTCGGTCTGCCACCATCACGAGGAGACGAACTCCTTTTATCACGGGGGAAAAGAGGAGAAACGTCTTTCCGACGGAAAGATTCTGCCGGAGGATGCGGATTTCCCGCTTCTGCCGTTCTGGTTTCTTCCGCGTCCGGAAGAGATGATTTCCCGCAGTACGCTTTTTTCTCAGGAGAACTGGTTTTCCGACCGATCCGTTCTGTTTTTATGGAACAGAACGTTCCTTTGCTGAGTCTGTCTGTCATGAAAATTCCGTTCCGGCGCATGGAACGGAGGATTCTTCTCCCGCCCTTCGGGGCATTGCAATGACAAACGACACAAAGGATTGAATGATGAAAACATCTGCAAATGCGGCTTCCCAGCTGCTGACCGGGAGCGCGAGGAACGCTCTTCTTTTTCTGATTGTTTTTGGACTTTTTTCCGGCGCACCGCTTCTTCCTGGAGTGGAAACGGAGACCGCACGGACCTCCGGTGAAACGAAATCCCGTGCGAAACTTCCCGTTCCGAATGTCTCCCATGCGGAGCAGAAGCCGTCCGATTCCCATTCCGGGGAGAAGAAGGGGGAGGAGAGCGAGGCGCTCGTTCATCTGACGGAGGCGCAGCGCAATCTGATTCGTCTCCGTCTTTCCCGCGCGACACCGGGACGGATCGACAACACGATCCGCCTGAACGGCGAGATCCGGCTGAACCGGAATGAGACCGCGAAAGTCATGCCGCGCATGCCGGGATTCGTGAGCGGAATCCATGTCCGGGAAGGCGATATTGTCCGGAAAGGGGATCGGCTCGCCACTCTCACGAGTCACAAGCTCGGCGAGTATTACGCCGCATACAATTCGGCTCTGGAGCAGGAGAAACTTGCGAAATCGGAATTTGAAATGGCGGAAAAGCTCAAGGGGGGACAGGCGACCTCGCGCAAGGAGTATCTCCGTTACAAGCGGGAGTATGCCGAATCGGTCATTTCCCGGCGTCACGCGGAGGAGCTGCTTCGTTCCCTGCTTCTGGATCCGGCGCATCCGGGACATCCGCACGGGAAGAGTCCGGGGGAGATTCTTCCCATCTGCACGACCTACGATGTGACCGCTCCGCTGAACGGCACCGTGATTGCCCGGAATGTCACGCTCGGGGAGAATTTCACGGAGGACACGCTTCCGGTGCTGTTCACGATCAGCAATCTGGAGCGTCTGTGGCTGGATCTCCGCGCCTCGCCGCAGGAGCTTCTGCGCATCCGGAAGGGACAGGAGGTGACGGTCACGGTTGCGGGGATCAATCAGGAGTTCCGCGGGAAGGTGGTGTATCTGGCTCCTGTGATTGATGAGCAGACCCGGACGGGTCTGGTGCGAATCGAGGTGGACAACCGTTCCTTCTCCCTGCGTCCGGGACAGTTTGCCGTCGGGACGATTCAGACGGATCCCTCCGGCGGAACCGTTGTCGTTCCGCGGGAGGCCGTGCAGCTGATTGCGGGTGAGACGGTGGTGTTTGTCCCGCAGGGCGACGGATTTGTGCCGCGTCCGGTTGTTCCCGGCAGGAGTTCCGGCGGCTCGATGCAGATTCTCTCCGGCCTGCACGCCGGGGAGGAGTTTGTCTCATCCGGCGCCTTCGAGCTCAAGTCGATCCTTCTGACCAGCGGCATGGATCCGCATGCCGGTCACGGACACTGACGGAGGGTCCCGCCATGATGGAAACTCTGATTCGAACGGTTCTTCGGCTGCGCGCTCTGATTCTGGTTGCGATGATTGCGGTGATGGGGTTCGGCATTTTCTGGTACCTGGAGATGCCGCGCGACGCCTTCCCCGACATCTCTCCGGTGATGGTCCCCGTGTTTGCGGAGGCTCCCGGCCTTGCCGCGGAGGAGGTCGAGCTGATGATCAGTCAGCCGATTGAAAGCGCCATGAGCGGTCTTCCCGGCGTGACGCTGGTGAAATCGACCTCCGGCTTCGGAATGAGTGTGGTGTATGTCTATTTCAAGGATTCGACGGACATTTATTTTGCGCGGCAGCTGGTTGCCGAGCGGCTGCGGAACGCGGAGGCCTCCCTGCCGCCGGAGCTTCCCGCGCCGGAACTGGGACCGATCTCCAGCGGACTTGACCAGATCTTCATCTACTATCTTCAGGCCGATCCCGGCAAGGTGGATACGCAGGGAAAGGAGCTCAACACCTATCTGCGCGAACTGAACGATTTCGTGGTCAAGCGGCAGCTTCAGACGGTTCCCGGCGTTTCGGCGATTCTCTCCATGAGCGGTCATGTCCTGCAATACCAGGTGCGGGCGGATCCGGAGAAGATGAGAGCAGGAAACGTCACGTTTGACGAGATTGCCGATGCGATCCGCGCCAACAATCGGAACGTCGGCGGACAGTATCTGGAGATCGGCGCGGAGGAGTATCTGGTGCGTGGAATCGGCATGCTCAAAACGCTGGACGACATCCGCGGCATCACGATCCGCGAAATCGACGGCGTTCCATTGAAGCTCGGTTCCGTTGCCGCCGTTCGTTACGGGCCGGATATCCGGAGGGGCGTGGTCACGCGCAACGGCGGCGAGGAGGTGGTGGCCGGCATTGTGCTGAAACTTGTCGGAGAGAACACCTCTCGCGTCATCGGGCGTCTGCACGGGAAACTTGCGGAGATCGGGAAGAGTCTGCCCCCGGGCGTGACGATCGTTCCGTATTACGATCAGGCGGATCTTGTGGACAATGCCGGGCGAACCGTGGAAAATGCGCTGTTTCAGGGGATTCTTCTGGTGCTCGCAGTGCTTGCCGTGGCGCTTCTGAATTTCCGTGCCGCGTTGATCGTTGCGCTTTCGATGCCGTTTTGTGCGTCGCTTGCGGTGCTGGGAATGAAACTGATGGGCATTTCGGCGAATCTGATGTCGCTGGGAGGAATCGCCATTGCGCTCGGAATGCTGGTGGACGGCTCCATTGTCGTGGTGGAAAACATCATCCGGCACCGGGAGCTGCCGGAATCGGAGGGAAAGAGCCGCATGGAGATCATTCTGGAGGCGACAAAGGAGGTGGGGCGTCCGATCACCTTTGCGCTTCTCATCATCATTGCGGTGTTTCTGCCGATTTTCCTGTTTGAGGGCATTGAAGGGAAGATGTTCAAGCCGCTGGCGTTTTCCATTGTGATTGCGCTGGGCGGATCCATCATTGCGGCGGTGGTGAATGCGCCGGTTCTTGCATATTTTCTCCTGGGCCGGAGAAAGGGGAAGAGCTCCCGGGAAGGGGGAGGGGCGGCGGAGAAGAGCCGGGGATGGGGACTTCGTTGGTATCTGCCTCTGCTGGAATCGGCGATGCGGCATCGTGGTCTGCTGCTGATTCTGGTGCTGATGGCGCTGGCGGGAAGTATCGGATCGCTTTCGTTTCTCGGACGGGAATTCATTCCGACGCTGGAGGAAGGGACGATTCTTGCCACGGTCGGCATGGCTCCTTCCATCGGACTGACGCAGGCGGAACGGGTTGTCCGGAATCTGGAGAACATGATCCGGAAGCATCCGGAGGTGGAGGGGACGGTTTCCCGGATCGGCCGGCCCGAAGCGGGGAGTCATCCGCATCCGGTCAACTTTGCGGAGATTCAGATTGCGCTGAAGCAACCCGGAGGGAGGATCATCGGAGCGAAGGAGCGCCGTCGGATCGTCGGGGAACTGCGTCACGAACTGGGGGATTATCCGGGGGTGACGGTAAACTTCTCCCAGCCGATTCAGAATGCGTTTGATGAGCTGCTCTCCGGCACGCGCGCCTATTTTGCCCTGAAACTCTACGGGGAGGATCTGGCACTCCTGCGGACAAAGGCCGAGGAGATCCGGAAGGCGATTGCGGAGGTGCCCGGGGTGGTGGATCTTTCCGTGGAACAGAGCTTCGGCCAGCCGCAGATCCGGGTCGAGCTGAAACAGGAGGAGATGGCGCGTTTCGGCGTATCGGGAAACGAGGTCATGGCGCTGGTGGAGCGCGCGATCGGCGGAGAGAATGTTTCCAGTCTCTACCGGAACACGCGGCGTTACGATATCAATCTGCGTCTTGCCGAAGAGTTCCGTTCCACGCCGGAGGCGCTTGGAAGACTCAAACTGCGCACGTCGTCGGGGAATTACGTCGCGCTTGACCAGGTGGCGGATCTGAAGATCACGGAGGGTCCGGTGCAGATCAACCGGGAGAAAATCCAGCGCCGCTGGACGATTCAGGGGAATATTTCCGGACGCGCTCCCAGCGAGATCGTCCGCGATATGCGCAAGGTGATCGCGGAAAAGGTGTCGCTGCCTTCCGGATATCTGATTGAGTTCGGCGGTCAGTTCGAGAATCAGGAACGGGCGATGAAAAAGCTGATGATCGTGGTGCCGATTGTGATTCTTCTGATCTTCTTTCTGCTGTGGATGTCGTTTTCCTCGCTGCGGAGCAGTCTGATTGTCATGATCAACGTACCGCTGGCGCTGATCGGCGGAGTGCTTGGACTGCTGGCGACGGATCAGCTGCTTTCGGTTCCGGCCGCGGTGGGATTCATCGCCCTCTTCGGCATTGCGATGCAGGATGCCGTTGTGATGGTCACCGACTTCCGGGAGCTGAGGCGCTCGGGAACGCCGCTGCGGGAGGCGGTTCTGCATGGAAGCGCGGTTCGTTTCCGCGCGGTGATCCTGACGACTCTGACCACGCTGCTGGGACTTCTTCCGCTTCTGCTTTCGACCGGAATCGGCGCGGAGGTGCAGCGGCCCCTTGCGGCCATTGTGGTCTTCGGACTGGGAACATCGACGTTGCTGACGCTCTTTTTCCTGCCTGTTCTCTATTATGAAGTGGAGAAGCGCTTTGAAACGCTTCCGCGCTGAGGTCTTCCGCTTCCGCGCCGTCCCTCCCGGACGGCTCGGAAGCCGGAAGGAGACCGGTCAGGCGTAGAAATCGAAATCGACGGCCCGGAGAAAGGCGCGCGCAATGACCGCGTGGCCCGGAGCGGCGGCCGGATGAACGCGGTCCCAGGAGAAGTACGAGGAGTGACAGTGACGCAGAACCTGATCGAAGGCGGCCTGCACATCGACGAAAATCAGTCCGTATTCCTCTGCGAGACGGCGGCAGACATCGCCGTAGCGGTCGACCATTGCGCGCATGGCGTCCTGCCGGTTCGGTTCCATGTAATACGGGGTCATCAGAACGATGTTCGGAATGACGGGACGGGAGAGCTCGATGAGTTTCCGGAGATTCGCCTCGTATTCGTCGATGAGCACATGGCGCTCCTTCATGTAAGGCACATCGAACTGGCGCCAGATGTCGTTGACTCCGATCATGAGGGAGAGCCAGTCCGGTTTCAGGTCGAGCGTATCGGTCTGCCAGCGGTTCAGGAGCGCGCGGGTGTTGTCGCCGCTGTTGCCCATGTTCACCACCCGGATCATGCGTTCGGGGTAGACCGCCGTCAGAAGACCGTTCACCAGATTGGGATACCCTCCGCCGAGGGGGTTGTGGAGTCCTTCTGAAATCGGACGCGTTCTGCCCGCATCCGTTACCGAGTCTCCCTGAAACAGCAATTTGGAACCTGCCTGAATTTTCATGAACCATCTCCTTCCGGTCGTCATTCGTTCTGGGTTTGTCTGAGGGATCGGCGCAAGCGGGGCGGCCGTCCCTTGATTTCCGGATTCGGATCGAACCGGAGCTGGGAAAAAACGCAGGCGCGGCGGAAAAGAAGATCCTTCCGTCGCGCAGGAGTGTCCGGATTCCATCGTCATCCGCAGAAAATATACACTGGATGAGCGGGGATTTCCAGTGCCGCTTCCGTTTCCGTTTTTCTTTTGCCCGGAGCGCGGGGAGAGAAGAGAGATGGCTTGGATACTATGTCGCGGGACGGCGTGTTCTGGAACGGTGTGTTGCAAGACACCGTGACGGATTGTTCACGTTTTCCCCGGGAGATCATCCGGATCTCCCGGGAGCGATCACTTCCGCAGGAGAATCCGGAGCAGGGCGGTGATGTTCCCTTCCGGGTTTTCCAGTTCCCGAAGAATGGAAAAATGATCGTGTCCTTCGAGCGTGAGAACGCCTCCGGGACAGGAGGCAGCGGCACGGAGCCGGGCGAAATCCCAGGTCTGACGCTGCAGCTCCGGCAGTTCCTTTGACCCGCAGACGGCGAACAGCGGCTTTTCGGAAAGTCTTCTCCGACTGGGACTCAGCAGGGGCACCTCGTTCCGTTTCAGGCGGAGTTTTTGATTCAGGATGCCGAGCCGGATCGGTTCCAGATCGAAGATTCCGCTGATGGCAAGAACTCCGACCACCCCGGCTTCCTCGGCCAGCATGGTTGCGAGATGTCCGCCCGCCGACCAGCCTGCGACGACGATCCGGTCCGGATCCGCTCCGAGTCCTGCGGCATGTTCCCGCAGCCAGCGGAGCGCGGTGCGGACCTCTTCGACGATTCCGGCAAGCGTCTGTTCCGGCGCAAGCGTATATCCCGCGAGAGCCACGCAGATCCCGTGCGGAAGCGGGCCGGAGGCGAGAAAACGGAAGGTCTCCTTTCTTCGCATCTGCCAGTATCCGCCATGAAGGAAGAGGAGGAGCGGAGCGGACGACGACGGGGAGCTTTCCGTTCCGAAGAAGTCGATCCTCTGGCGTTCCCGGGGACCGCAGCGCAGATCCAGATGTTCCGGAAGACGTTCGGCAAGACGCTGACTTCGTTCTTCGAATCCCGCCAGCTGCTCCGCGCTGTCTGCGACCGCGGCGGTGTTGTCATAGGCCGCGTCGAGTTCAGCTCGTGTCATGGAGCGGTAGACGCGGCGGAGAGAGGAATCCGAGGTCGTCAGCATGAGCGCTTCTCCTTCGGTTCCGCGGAGAGGGAAGGGGTGGCAGCGGACGGCGCTTCATAGCGTCTCCAGTCGGCGAGGGCGGTGATGTCGTGTCCGCTTTCGGCCGTCAAACCTTCCCCGAGGAATCCGGGGACGCTTCTTCCATCCTCCAGAATCACTTTTCCGATTCCGAGCGGTGCGGGAATGCGGGAGACAAATTTTGCAAACGCCTCGGCGGAAAGGTCATAGAGTTCCAGATAGCAGGCAGCGCCTTTTCCTTTTTCCGTCCGGATCAGAGCCGGTTTCGGGACCGGTCCCGCATCCAGAGCGAACATCCGGTAGCAGGGGGCTGTTTTTGTGCTCTCCAGGAATCGCGCTCCCAGTTCTTCCAGTTCGGCATGAAGCGGCATTCCCCGGAGATGCGCTCCGCAGACCGCGATGGGATAGCGTTCCGCATCCCGGAAGAGACGGGCCGCTTCGAGCAGTTTGCGATCCTCGAACGCCTTCCCGACCAGCGTCACGCCGAAGGGGAGGTTTTCCGCGCGTTCCGCCGGCACCGCCAGCGCCGAATAGTCCAGCAGATTCATATAGTTGGTGTAGTATCCGAGATTGCTGTTCAAGCGGATCGGATCGGCTTCGACTTCCTCGATGCGGTAGATGGTTCCGGCGGTCGGAGTCAGGAGCAGATCGACTTTGTTCATTTCGGCGTCGGCCGCGGCCTTGCACTCCTGGAGTCGATACATCGCGCGGAAGACCTCCGACGGATGCGGAGTCTCCTTCGGAAGGATGATGCTTTCAATGACCGGCAGGGCCGCTCCCGGATGCTCCTTCAGGAACGCTCCGACGGCGGCGAAGCGTTCAAAGACCCAGGGCCCTTCATAAAGCATGCGCGCCGCGGTGCGGAAAGGCGTGAAATCAATTTCGACGCATTCTCCGCCTGCCGCTTCCATCCGCCGGACCGCGCGCTCGAACGCCTTCCGGTACGACTCCCGGCCGAAGAACTCCAGATCCTCCCGGCGGGGAATTCCGAATTTCCAGGGGCGCTTCAGCGACGGACCTTGCGGCAGAGGACGGCTGTACGCATCCTCCGGATCGAATTTCGCCGTGAGTTCCAGCAGACGTTCGGCATCCTCCAGATTCCGGGTGAAGAGGGAGACGCAGTCCAGGGAGCGGCAGGCAGGCACCACGCCCCGGCAGCTGAGAATTCCGCGGCTCGGCTTCACTCCGATCAGTTCCTGAAACGCCGCCGGCACCCGTCCGGATCCGGCGGTATCGGTTCCCAGGGCAAAACTGCAGAGCCCGTAGGCGAGCGCGGCGGCGGACCCGCTGCTGGATCCCCCCGCGACATACCCCGGCGCCAGACGGTTCGGAACCACTCCATAGGGAGAGCGAACCCCCACCAGACCGGTGGCAAACTGATCCATGTTCGTTTTCCCGATCGGCACGGCGCCCGCCTCAATGAGAAGTTCCACCACATGCGCGGAGCGTTCCGGATGATACCGATATTGCGGACATGCCGCGCTTGTCGGCAGTCCCGCGACATCAATATTGTCCTTGACGGCAAAGGGAATTCCGTACAGCGGGAGTTCCGCCGGCGAATGCCGCTCCAGACGTTTCAGATACCCTTCCAGCTGTTCCTCTCCGGTTCTGGAAATCCAGATTTCCCCGGGTGCCGCGTCACACGTTTCCCGAAGGTGCGTCAGGAGCGTTCTCGGGGAGAGCGTCCCGTCGCGGTACGCGCACAGCAGCGGCGTTATGGCAAGATCATACTCCATGATAATTTCTCCTTTTCGGAAGAGTTTCCGCGCGTCCCGGCGGGAGGCATTTGCCGGGGCGCGCAGAAAACCCGTTTATCCGGCTGTCGCGGCAAACAGGCACTGGCCGCTTTTCACCTCGGTTCCGGCAGTGCAGAAGACCTGCGTGATTTCGCAGTCGGAGTCTGCCGGGATCGGGATTTCCGTTTTCATGCTTTCCAGAACCGCGAGCACTTCGCCCGCGCGGACCCGGGTCCCCGGTTTGGCCACGTTCAGCTTCCAGAGACTTCCGGCAACCGGAGAGTAGATGCCGCTTTCCCCGGGTTTCAGAACGGCTTCCTCCCCGGAATCGGAGACTTCCACGGCATGACTTTCAAACGAAAGCTGTCCATTGGCGATCCAGCGGGCCTTTTCCTCCTCGAACGCCTGTTTGCGTCTGGTTTCAAAGGCCCGGATGGAATCGGCGTTCTCCTCCAGGAACTTCTCATAGGCCCGGATGTCGAAGGTGCTTTTTTCGATGCGCAGGTGATACTTCCCGGCAATGAAGTCCCTCCGGATCCGCAGAAGCTCATCGGCCGTGACCGGATAGAAGTGGACCTGATCGAAAAAGCGGAGAAGATACGGCTTCCCCTTTTCGAATTCCGCTGTGACCTGGAAACGGTTCCACATCTGAACGGTCCGTCCGACGAACTGATAGCCGCCGGGGCCTTCCATGCCGTAGACGCACATGTAGGCTCCGCCGATGCCGACCGCGTTTTCCGGGGTCCACGTCCGCGCGGGATTGTATTTCGTGGTGACCAGTCTGCGCCGCGGATCCAGCGGCGTCGCCACCGGAGCTCCGAGATAGACATCGCCCAGTCCCATGACAATGTAATTGGCGTCGAACACGATCTTCTGAACCTCGTCCACCGAATCCAGACCGTTGATCCTCCGGATGAACTCGATGTTGTTCGGACAGCACCAGGGGGCGCCGGGACGAACCGTGCTGACATATTTCTCAATGGCCAGACGCGTTGCGGGATCGTCCCAGCTCAGCGGGAGATAGACCGTGCGCGTCGGAACGGAAACGATCGAATCCTCCTTCAGAGTCTCCGCCAGAGTTCCGATCAGCTTCAGCAGCTCCTTCTGCTCCATCTGCGCCGGATCAAAATGAATCTGAATGGAACGGATTCCCGGCGTGAGGTCAAGAATGGCCGGCAGATTCATCTCCTCCAGCTTCAGCATCCATGCGTGGGCGGTGAAGCGGAGACGGAGGTCAATGACCGGAGGCCCGAATTCCAGAAGAAGATTCGCATCTCCATCCTGACGGCAGACAATGCGGGACATCGCGTCGGCCTCCCGATGAAATTCCGCCAGAATCGGGGATCCCGGTTCCTTCTCCGGAAGTTTCGGCGCTTCGCCGGGATCCCGGGCGGGATCCTTCAGAACGGCTTCCAGATGCTCCCGGAGAAGCGACGCCTGCTCCGGCGTGACGGGACGGAAACGGATCTTGTCGCCGCTGCGGAGCTGTCCGATCTTCCAGAGATCCGCGGTGATCACCGTCGCGGGGCAGACGAAGCCGCCGAGACTGGGACCGTCCTTTCCCAGAATCACCGGCATGTCCCCGGTGAAGTCGATGGTTCCGACCGCATAGGCGTTGTCGTGGAGGTTGGAGGGATGAAGTCCGGCTTCCCCGCCGTCCGGCCGCGCCCATTTCGGCTGCGGTCCGATCAGGCGAACGCCTGTCCGGGAGGAGTTGTAATGAACCTCCCATTCGGCGGCGAAGAACTCCCGGATGTCCTCGTCCGTGAAATAGTCCGGCGCGCCATGGGGGCCGTAGAGAACGGCGATCTCCCACGAAGTGCCGATCTTCGGAAGCGCGTTCTCCGCCGGAACCAGCGGAAGAGAGCTCTTCCAGTTTCCGATTGAAAGCACATCGCCTGCCGCAAGCGCCCGTCCGCCGTGTCCGCCGAACCGCCCGAGCGTGAATGTGGAGCGGCTGCCCAAATATTCCGGAACGTCAATGCCGCCGGCAACGGCAAAGTAACAGCGCTGTCCACAGCGCGTGACCCCGATTTTCAGAACATCGCCCTTGTTTGCCTTCAGCGGAAGATTCCTGTGGATTTCCTTTCCGTTCAGCGTTGCGGGAAACTCTCCGCCGGTCAGCGTGAAGAGCGCATCGGTGTTGAAGCGGAGGGAGGCTCCGGAAAGAGTCATTTCCAGTCCGGGCGCCTCCGGCGCGTTGCCGACAATCCGGTTCGCCAGCCGGAAGCTGTACGCATCCATCGGTCCGGAGGGGGGAACCCCCACCGCCCAGTAGCCGAGACGCCCCGGGTAATCCTGAACCGTGGTCTGCGCCCCCGGCGCAAGAATTTCCAGCGTCGGCGCCTCGTAGCAGTAGTTTTTCAAAAGCCAGGTGCTGACATTGCCCGTTCGAAACGCTTCGATTCCGAGCACATCGCGCAGCAGCCGGAGATTCGTTTCAAATCCGGAGATCCTGGTCTTTTGAAGCGCACAGCCTGCTTTCCTGAGCACATCCGACCGGTCGCGTCCCTTTACGATGAGTTTGGCAAGAAGAGGATCGTAAAACGCGCTGACTTCGGTTCCGGCCGAGATCCAGGTGTCGCAGCGGACTCCCTCGGGGAAGACGGCTTCCGTCACCAGTCCGCTGGAGGGCTGATAATTCTTGCCGGGATCCTCCGCATAGATCCGGAACTCCATGGCGGCTCCGTTCGGAACAAAAATTTCTCCGGGGCGGAAGGGAACCTCGCCCGCGGCCAGTCTCACCATCCACTCCACCAGGTCGATCCCGAACACCGATTCCGTGACGCCGTGTTCCACCTGGAGGCGCGTGTTGACTTCCAGAAAATAGAAGCGGTCCGCATCGGAGTCGTAAATGAACTCGACCGTTCCCGCGGAACGGTAGGCGACTCCTTCCCCCAGACGGCGGGCCGCCTCCTGAAGCGCCTCCCGGGTTGCCGAGGGCAGATTCGGAGCCGGCGTCTCTTCGATCACCTTCTGGTTGCGGCGCTGAACGGAGCAGTCGCGCTCGCCCAGGATGGCAACCGCGCCTTTGCCGTCGCCGAAGATCTGAACCTCCACGTGACGGGCCCGCTCAATGTATTTTTCCAGAAAGAGTCCGGACTCCTTGAAATGGTTTCTGCTGAGTCTTCCGATCCGTTCAAACCCCTCCTCCAGCTCGGACTTCTTCCGGCAGATGCACATGCCGATTCCTCCGCCTCCGGCGGTGCTTTTCAGCATGACCGGATAGCCGATTTTTTCCGCGGCGGCGATGGCTTCCTCAGGCGAATTAAGCAGTCCGCTGCCCGGAACAAGCGGCACTTTCCAGCATTCCGCAAGTTCGCGGGCCTTGTGTTTCAGCCCGAAATCGACAAGCTGTTCCGGCGTCGGGCCGATGAATTCGATTCCGCGTTCCGAGCAGAGTCGGGCGAAATCGGCGTTTTCACTCAGAAATCCGTATCCGGGGTGGATCGCCTGCGCACCGGTCTGACGGGCGGCGGAAAGAATCGCCTCCACATTCAGATAACTCTCCGAAGGCGCGGCCGGTCCGATCCGCACGGCCTCGTCGGCGAGCAGCACATGGGCCGCCGTCGCGTCGGGGTCCGAATAGACCGCGACCGATCCGATCCCCATTTTTTTCAGAGTCCGGATGATGCGGCACGCAATCTCGCCGCGATTTGCTATCAGGACTTTTGTAAACATGGTTTCTTACTCCTGTTTCCCCCAGATGACCATTTCGACCGGAGTCGGATTGTAGTCGTTGCAGGGGTTGTTCAGCTGGGCACAGTTCGAGACGAGGATCACCACGTCCATCTCCGCAAGAAGATCAACGTATTTTCCCGGACCGGAAATGCCGTCGGCAAATTCCAGACGGCCGTTCCCGTCCAGGAGAACCTTCGTGAAGAAATTCAGATTGCACGTCTGGTCGCGCTTGCTCATTCCGGGCGTTTCCAGAAAGTTCCGGACAAATGTGTCCCGGCAGCTGTGCATATAACGCGTTTTGTCTGTATAGCGGATGGTGTTGCCTTCCGCTGAGCAGCCGCTTCCGAGCGTATCGTGCTCTCCGCAGGTGTCGGCGACCACCCGGAGCATGACATGGTCATCGTTCGACCGGATCTCCGTCCCGAGTTCGATCAGCGCCTTTTTCTGCGCGGCGAGCGTGTTGTTCACATTGTAGCGCTCCGCCGGATCGGCGGCGTTGTAGATGAGCATGTCCACCGACTGGTTCCCGCAGAGATCAATGATCCGCAGGATCTCGCCTTTCCGGAGCGTGTGCATCCAGCCGGTTCCCGCCTTGACGCGTTCGGAATAGATGGCTTCCTCCCGGAGCCTTGGAACATCCAGCAGTTTGTCATTCATGGAACGGCCGCTCCTTTACTTGTCCCACACGATCATTTTCACCGGCGTCGGATCGTAGCCGTTGCAGGGGTTGTTCAGCTGCGGACAATTCGATACCAGAACGATGACATTCATCGTTGCTTCCAGTTCAATATATTTCCCGGGAGAGGAGATACCGTCGGCAAAGTTGAGACGGCCCTCCGCATCCAGCGGTACGTACATGAAGAAATTCAGGTTGTTGACCTGATCCCGCTTGTCCATTCCGGGGATCGCGAGAAGTTTCGCCAGAAAGGTCTCGCGGCAGGCGTGCATGTAGCGCGTGTGGAATCCGTAGCGGATCATGTTGCTTTCGCAGGAGCAGGCGCTTCCGAGCGTGTCGTGATCGCCGCAGGTGTCGGCGACCACCCGGAGCATGACATGATCGTCATTGGAACGAAGTTCCGTGCCCACGCCGACCAGCGCGTTCTTCTGCGCTTGAACGGTCTGCTGCACGCTGTACCGTTCATAAATGTCGTCGGCGTTGTAGAAAATCGTATCCACCGCCTGATTGCCGTTGAGGTCGACGATTCGCAGAACCTGTCCTTTTTTCACCGTGTGCATCCATCCGGCGCCGGCCTTGACCGTTTCCACATAGACAGCATCCGATTCTTTGCGATTGCTTTCCCGATATTCCGTAACCATCTCATCACCTCATGCGTTGTAAAGTTCAGTTGCAAGGAAGCCGCGTTCGTTTTCGGGGCACCAGGTGAAACAGGGATCCTCTTTTGTGCCGGGCTCGCAGCGATACAGGGTGGCCTTGATGGGTTTGCGCGGATACTCCCCGGTCGGATTGAGCGGATGCATTCCCGTGTCAAGAATGACCAGCGTGTCGATTTCCGCTCGCAGATCCACGTAGTCGCCGGCCTTGGAGTTGTTTTCCACAAAGGTCATTGCGCCTTTCTCGTCAACGATGACTTTGGAAAAGAAGTTGATGATTTCCGTGAAATCGCGTTTTGTCATGCCATGTTTCCCCAGTTCGACCAGAAGGGAGTCGTAGCCATTGCGGTAGAAGTCGTTGTGGGCCTCCTGATACTCCTTCTTGCCGAATTTCTTCTCGATCAGCGATGCGTGGGCGCAGCCGCAGAGCATGTCGTGCCAGCCGCAGGTGTCCTCGGGAACGCTCATGAGGATGCGTCCCATGTCCGAATAGATGCAGCAGTTTTTCGTCAGACGGCAGATGTGCTGGATCTTCAGCGTGTCGCCCAGATTGAAGCGCTCCGAAAAATTCGCCGCATTGTAAAACATGGCCGAGACGTTGCCGCCGCCTTCCAGATCGGTCAGGCGGAGCGCTTGTCCGCGCCGGACGACCCTGGAGTAGTTCCAGCCTCCCGCTATGATGTTCTCCGTAATGATTTTGGAAGAGATGTCGCTGTTCATGATGATGCCTCCTTTTTATCCTTTATTCTTAAAGGTGTGTTTTATCGCCAACCATATTGATAATCTGAAAGTCGCACCGGTCCTCACGTTTGACCGGGGGACGTATCAGCTTGTCGATGTGCTCCCGCGTCGCCAGAAATTCCGGTTCCAGAAGCATCCGGGAGAGTCGCGGCCGCGCAACCGGAACCTCAATGAGTTCGTTTATTTCCCCCGGATTCGCCTTCAGCGCCAGAATCCGGTCGGAGAGATAGACCGCCTCGTCCAGATCGTGCGTCACGAAAATGATCGTGATGTCGATGTTCCGCCAGACCTCCAGCAGATAATTCTGCATCTGCGTCCGGGTCTGGGCATCGAGAGCGCCGAAGGGCTCATCCATCAGCAGCACGCGCGGCTGGGGCACAAGCGCCCGGGCGATCGCCACACGCTGCTGCATCCCGCCGGAAAGCTGACGCGGATAGTAATCGGCGTATTTTCCCAGTCCGATGATGTCCAGCCACTGCAGCGCCACGTTTTCGGCGGTGTCGCGGTCCTTTCCGATGGATTCCAGGCCGAACATCACGTTTCCACAGACCGTCAGCCACGGAAACAGCGTGTATTTCTGAAACACCATTCCCCGTTCGGCTCCGGGACTGACCACCGGTTTCCCATCCAGCAGAATCTCGCCGGACGTGGCGCTTTCCAGACCCGTGAGAATGCGGATCAGTGTCGATTTGCCGCATCCGGACGGTCCGATGATGGAGAGAAACTCCCGGCTGTGCACCTGAAAGGAGATGTCCTTCAGAACCGTGTGCTCCCCGCCATCGGAGGTCGGGAAGCGCTTGAAGACGTTCCGTCCTTCCAGAATCACGGGACGGGCTGCAATCCGGTCGAGCCGTTCCCGAACCTCGGGCGTCATTCGTTTGTAATCAGGCAAGGTGGCGCTGTTCATAGCGTTTCCTCCTTTCTTCTTTGGGAAGAACGATGGAAAAGACCCGGTCGCGCGGACCGAAAATCTCTTCCGCCGCGCGGTAGAGCATTCCTTTGCAGCCGCTCTCCCACGGGAAGATCTGCCGTCCCAGCCAGGCAAGGAACATGTCGCATGCCAGCCCGATGCAGCCGATCAGAATGATCGCCGCGTAGACATTGGCAAAATCGCGGTATTTCGCCTGCTGATTGATGAACCAGCTGATCCCGGAACTGGTCCCGACAACTTCCGCGACAATCAGATACGTCCACGCCCATCCGAGCAGGATCCGCATGTCCTTGTACAGCCGCGGAAGAACATCCGGAATGATGACTTTCAGAAGAATTCTGCGTCTGGAGGCGCCCAGCGTCTCCGCCGCCTCGATCAGTCCTCCGTCCGCGCTCCGGGTCGTGTTGGCAACCATCGGAAGCTGCTGGAAAAAGGTCCCGATAAAGATGATCGCTATCTTCGGCGCGTCGTTGATCCCGAGAATCGCCACGCACAGCGTCGCAAACACCGGCGCGGGAAAGTAGCGGAAAAATTCAATGAACGGTTCTATCAGCTTCTCAAAAAACGGAAACGTTCCGCACAGAATCCCCAGCGGGACTCCGAAAAGCGAGGAGATCAGAAAGCCGAGAAACACAATCCGGATGCTGTGCCCGATGCTCTCATGAAACCAGCTGTCTCCGGCCCGGCGCGGCGGCGTCAGAAAGGCGGTGACCAGCGCTTTCGCCACCTGATGAGGCGCCGGAAGATACGTCGGATTCGCCCGCTCTCCCTTCATGACCGCTTCCCCGGCGGAGGAAAGTTCCTTGTTTTCCCGTTCGAATGCGCTTCGCTCAATCAGATCCCCTCTGGCGCACAGAAAGCTGTCTCCCGAGTCCGTCACCCGCACCAGCGGGTGATAGAGAAAGGGCACATAGCTCACCAGGCACCAGAGAAGGAGCGGAAGAGCAAAGGAGCATACCAGGAGAATGTATTCCTGACGTTTCGTCAGCGCTTTGCGTATGGCGAAACAGCTTCCGTTATGGTTCTTCATGATTGTTGCCTCCACTTGTCCCGTTTTGTCTTACTTCTTCGCATTCAGAAACTTGCGTGTAAACAGAGGCGTGATGTGACGGGTGATGTCAACATTCTTCTTGTACACCTTGTTCTCCACAAAGAATTTGTCGACGATCCGGGAGGAACCGTAAACCGAAGAGAAGCCGTCGCCTTTCTGGAAATGTTTCAGAGCCTCCGCCGCCGTCAGGAAGCGGGTGCCGTCGATGTATCCGGCATACTTTTTCGCGGGAACACCGACTCGCGCCGCCATGATTTTGATCGCTTCCGGCCGTGTCTTCGGATCGTTCAGGAACGCGATCACGTCATACCAGGCCGCGACCACTTTCTGCCACTGGTCGCGATGCTTCATCAGACTTTCCGTGGAGACCGCGAGTGTATCGTAAATGATGCCCGGTTCATCCGCGCTGGTGTAGACGGTCGTGGACCCTTTCACCACTTCGAGGGCGTTTCCGGAATGAGGCTGCCATGCGACCACGGCGTCGACTTCTCCGGTTTCGAGAATCTGCGCGGCCTGATGGGTCGGCATATTTACCAGTTTCACGTCGGACTCCTTCAACCCGTTCCTGGTCAGGGCGTTAATCAGAAGCGCGTGGCTCAGACAGCCGAATTCCACGCCGATCTTTTTCCCTTTCAGATCCTTGACCGAACGGATGCCCGGCCGCGCCACAATCTTGTCGTTTCCATTGCTGTAATCATTGATCAGGATGATTACGTTTTTGGCTCCGGTGGCATTGAGCACCATCGCATCGCCGTTGGAGATTCCGACCGCGTCGATTTTTCCGACGGAGAACGCTTCAATGGACGGCCCGTATTCAAACCATTCCAGTTTGACCTTGACGCCATGCTTTTGAAAGAATCCTTTCTTTTCTGCGATCTCCCAGGCGGTCCAGCCCGGCCAGTCGCTGTAGCCGATTCGGAGCGTGGGCTGCTCCGCGGCAAGCAGAATCATGGACATGGCCCCTGTCAGAATTCCGGCGAGTGTGGTTTTCAAAAAGTTCATCGTGCACCTCCTTGCTACCTTGAGCGGTTGTTTGCTTCAAGGTAAGCAGAATTGATGCCAATTCATCGCCGAGTTCAGTTCCAACTCCTGAAAGGGGAAAAAGTTACATTTTTGTCGTTTCGCGACAAGGCCGGATCGCAATTTTGTTTCAACGCCGGAACAATGGCGGAACAACGGCGTGAAAAAAACGGCGGACCGGTTGTTCCGATCCGCCGTTTCGTCTGGAAAGAGGGGAAGGAAGAACGTCCTCTTTCCGAAAAGAGGCTGCTTTGTCAGGGCAGCAGGACAAATTCCATCCATTGCCCGGGCATTTTCCGGTGTCCGATGCCGGGAGTCAGCTCCAGGAATCCCGCCCGCTCTTTGCCGTTGTTGATGTTGACAAGAGTGCTGAGGCGCATGGCCGAATTCGGCAGAAGACGGAAGGGACTGACCGCGCGGCGCGGAAACGCAATCTCATAGACGGTCCGGTCGGCATATTTGCGGATCGCCACGGGAATCTCATCTTCCGGCAGAAGTCCCTGTTCCTTGTTCAGACTGTCATAGAGGGCGATGGAGGCCCAGCGGCGATAGACCCGCGCTTTCCCGCCCATGAGTCCGATGGAGTATTCAAAATCGTCGTCTTCGAGACTCTCCCGTTCGGGCGCGGCGTTCCGGAGAGGATCGAAGCAGATCTGCACGCTGTCATATTTCCAGACGAGATCGGCCCTCGCGGCATCCGGAAGAGTATGCAGATCCGGCTTGAACACTTCGGCGGAGGCGTACAGAAAGTTGTCATCCCAGGCGTAGCGGAGATTCACCGTGATCTTCTCCTCCGCTTTGCCCCAGCCGTGATGTGCGCGGGGATCCGTATTGTGTTTGTCCAGACGGATTCGGACGGCGTTTGCGGGCCAGTCGGAGAGATCTCCGTCGATGACCAGCGCCTTCGGCGTTTTGCGGACCAGAACGGCGCGCAGGTCGACCTCCGTTTCACGGACCTCCTTCCAGGAGGGGATTTCCATGCGGAGACGGAGCTTCCGCGCCGTGGTTGAAACGGCCTGTTTCAGCTGGAATTCCGCTTGTCGGGACCCTTCGCCCGGGATGGCGTTCAGCATCCGGACCGCGCTTCCCGTCACGGCTCCGGGCGTGAGCACCGAGAGTCTGCAGTCAAACGGACGGCCCGTGGTGTTCCGGACCACCACGACAAAACTCCGCTCCCCGCTCACCAGGGATTCCACTTCCGCGCGGTTTCCCGACTGTCCCGTCAGCGAGGCGTTCTCCAGAAGCTTTGTCAGCTCTCCCGTGGAGAGGGTTGTCTCCAGATAGAACGGGTGTGCTCCGATGGTCAGCGAATCGGCGCTGCACCGGTTTCCGCAGAAGTCATACGCGGTCAGCTTTGCCGCATCCTCCGGGGAGAAGCGAACCAGGGAAGGCTCCCCCTGCCACTTCCAGAGCACGGCGGTGCGTTTCGGCCCGTGGTCGAAAATCGGGGCCCGGTAGCTGAGACCGAGTTTTGCCCGGCCGACGGCCTTTGCCGTCTCCAGACGGTCGATCAGATTGCGCAGCGCAAAGAACATCACATTCGGAACCGGAGTGTTGTCCGTTCCCGGATTCCCCATGAAAACAAGCTGCCATCCGCTGCCGCAATGTTTGGCGTCCAGACAGAAATGGTAATAGCGTTCCGCTCCTCCGGCAAATCCCTGAATGATGTTGCGGATATCCAGCGCGGCCGTGTCGCGGACATAATCGGTGATCGTCTGATCGGTCATCGCGGGCGGAACCACATGTCCGGCTTCGGTTCCCATCTGCGGGATTCTGCGGAAGGAGTCGATTGTTTTCTGAAGCCGTTCCGCCTCCTGTGTGTAATCGGGAAGTTCCGGTTTCTCCCGATAGGGGTGGTAGGTGACGGCGTCAAACAGATCCTTTCCCCCCTTTGAGAGAATGGCGGAGATCCAGGTGTAGTCGATCCCGCAGGTGGTCGGACCCGCAACCTTCGCCGACGGATCGTACTTCCTGACGGTGTCTGCAACCACTTGAATCTGCTTCCAGTTGTTGTCGATCGACCAGCCGGAAATATTCGGTTCGTTCTGCGTCTCATAGTATTCGGCCATTCCGGCGTATTTTTTCACATAAGACTGGAACTGTCCGCACCAGGCCTTCCAGCGCTCGGGATTGTCGCGCTCCTCCTTGTTCATGGAGACGCTGAGCATCGCGCGGATCCCCTGACTCTTCAGATAGGGAAGCTGATCGAAGCTCTGCCAGAGCGATCCGGATGATGCGGTTCCGATTCGCAGAATGCCGATGCGGAAGTCCTTGAGATAGGGCATCAGACATTTCATGTTCTGCATGGTGGTCACTTCGATTCCGATGCGGTGATTCGGCGTGCGGTTCCGGTCGATTACGCCGAAATAGAGCGTGCTCTCCTCCGTATGCGAGGCGCTTTTGCAGACAAAGGTCAGATTCACCGGACCCCGCAGCGTCTTCGGCGGAAGAAGATCGAAGGAAACGGTTTTTCTCTCTCCTTTCTTCAGCGTGATTTTCCGGGGTGATGACTGCTGAACAACCTTTCCGGTCCAGTCTTTCCAGAGAACGGAAAGAGTGGCGTCGAGCGGTTTTCCCGTATAGTTTTCCGCCTCGGCGGTGGCCCGGACCGTTTCCCCCGTGTAGTAGTAGCCGCTTTTGCGCGCATGGGTGGTGCGGAGGTGAAACGGAGCGTTGTCCTGAAAACGGGAGTGTCCGCCGATGGCGTAGGAGACGGAATCAATCCAGAGCGTTCCCGTCTCTTTTTCCTCCGGAGTGATGTAGGGCATGACCAGACCCGTGGGCGCCGGATAGGCGTTGATGATGCTGCCGAAGACCTGGAACTCTTTTCCTTTCGCTCCCCAGGAGGGCATGTAAAATTCATATTTTGCCCATTCCGTTCCGACGGATACGATCCGGCTGGCCGCACATCCGTTGGCCAGGAAGAGCCCCATATCGACGTGCATGGGGCGGTCGGCCTTCATCCATGCCGTGAACGAGGTCGGTTCTCCCGCGCGATAGGGAACGGGGTTGAAGTGGAGGCGCCCATAGGAGGGCGTGCCTTTCCGGACCATCTTCCAGGAGCAGCGGCCCGTGTGGGCGGTGGAGCGGTCGATGGAGACTTCATTCTGAAAATCCAAGGAGACGCCCCTCCAGTCGATGTATTTTCCCGTCGCGGTATGGCGGGCGAACTCCAGGGACTGGGTGAAGAGATTGCTGTATCCCGATTCCGCGCCGCCGTTGCGGATGTGATTGACCGAAGCATCCGGCCGCTCCTTGCCGCGGGGTTCGTAGGACAGAAATTTCACGGAGTGGAAACGGTAGATCCCCGGCGATTTCAGATCGGTCCTCAGCCAGATGCTTTCGACTCCTTCCGGAATTTCCGGTTCGAGAACGAGCGTTTCGTTTTCGCGTCCGGAAAACTGCTGCTTCTTCACCGTCCAGAACCCGGGACCCTTGTTTGCCAGGACCAGAAGATCGACCTCGCATCCGGCGGAGGCCGAGCCGACGACTTCCATCCGGTTGCGTTTTGTGGCGGGTTTCCCGTCCTTCGGCGTGCAGACAAACTCCTCGCGGCGGAGTCCGTGCCAGCCGATCATGATGTTTTTCCCCGTGGGATATTTTGCATAATATGCCCGCGTATCAAAGAGGAGTTCCCCGTTTTTCTCCTGAACCGTGATCAGGGACGCATCTTCCGGCGGCAGATCCAGCCAGCCGAAGCATTTGCTCCCTTTGGCAAAAATTCCGAATTTTCCGTCATTGATTTTCAGATTGACGGCGTTGGAGTTCACCTCGAAGGCGGAAGATCCGAGACAGAACGCCAGAAGCGCGGCAGCCAGCAGTTGTTTCATCTGCAATCCTTTCTTAGTTGGTTACATTGACTTAGTTGGTTACATTGAAGAATCGTTGACTCATCTGATAGAGTGTGTGTCCGTAAGGGGCGGTGAGAAACGCATACGTCCGCTCCTCGACGTGACCGTCGAGCATGACGGCATTGGCCGTGCCGCGCGTGGTCGGAGTTCCCGTGGCGCCGCCCTCGGATGTTTCATAATAGCTCCCCGCGGCCCACGGCGGACAGGGATTGGCTCCCGGTCCGTGCGCATAATATCCGACACCGCCGTAATTTTCGTACATGGAAGTATCCATCATATTGTAATCGTCGATGGCCAGCATCCGCGCGGAGATGTTCTTCAGATTGCCGATTCTCGGATAGATGTTCCGACCTTCCATGAGAATCGCGGGCCAGGAGCTCATCCCCTGCGGATACATCATCATGGCGGACATGGAGTAGCTGGGACCCCACTGCAGCCGGTTCGCACTCGAAACCGGACAGCGCAGAACCTTCACATTCCGGCAGTCCGCCGGACTCCCGACCCCCGAAGGATTTTTCCAGGCAATCTGGATCAGTCCGGTCTCGTAGAGTTTCCGCATATACAGACCGGGCGCCGGAAACCATGCGTCGCTTGAATCGTAATACTGCATCAGCGAAATTCCGATCTGCTTCAGATTGCTTTTGCACCCGGTGCTCCGCGCTTTGCTCCGGGACGCATGAAGCGCGGGAAGAAGCAGGGCCGCCAGAATCGCGATCACGGCAATCGTGATCAGAAGTTCAATCAAGGTAAAGTTTGAATTCTTTTTCATTCTCTCATTCCTTTAAAGTTTGAATTCTTTTTCATTCTCTCATTCCTTTCCTGGATGGAAAAATCCGCGTCCTTTCTGTTTATTATATAATATTTCCATGAGGTTGACAATCCCCGGATAAACGATATGTTATATCTTTTCTGGAAAAAAAATATCTTTTTCGGAAAAAGATGCTATCTTACTGTGGAAAAGGAAGGAGAATCAGGATGCGGAGAAACGGACATACCCTTTATCAGTTTGCCACTCATGAGGAGAACGGAATTCCTCCCAGTTATGCCCAGCAGGGGGCGTGGGATTACGGACGGCTGAATCACCTGCCGCTCTGGCCGGAATTCATCATGTTCTCCACCTGGAAGGATTACAGCAAACGGTTTCCGAATTCGTTTATCTACACGCTGGAGATTCCGCTGCGGGGCAGGCTGCAGATCACTCATCATGAGGTGACGCGCGTGGTTGCGCCGGGATACGCCTATGTGATTCCCGTCGGCGACGGCGGGATCATGCGGACATTGCCGGGCGAAGAGTGCTGGAAGTTCTGCTGCGGAATCTGCGGGGAGTGTGCGGAGTCCTTTTTTTCCCGGTTCAGTCCGTCCGGAGGGCTTCTGCCGCTTTCGGATACCGAAAGAATCTGCCGCTGGGGGGATCGTGTGATGCGTCTGCTGCTGGAAAAGCGCAAGGAGTCGGTTCCGGAGATTGCCGGTCTTGCGGCGGAGTTCCTGACGTGGCTTCTGGAGCAGAGAAGGGGTTCCAATGCGCTGCCGTTTGAGATTTCAAACGCCCTGCGGATTTTCGAATGCCGCTTCCCTCAGAAGATCTCCGTAACCGAGGTCGCCAGCGAGTTCGGAATGAGTGCGCGGACCTTTACCGATCTCTTTGAAACGTGCATGGGGATTTCCCCGAAACAGTACGTCATCGGTCTGCGCATGAAGAGTGCGGAAGTTGCGCTGCTGCACACGAATCTTTCGATCAAGGATATCTCGCAGAAGGTCGGTTACGCAACGCAGTTCAGTTTCTGCCGGGAGTTTCTGAAGCGCCATGGCGTTTCGCCCTCCGTCTGGCGGAAGCGGAAGCGTCTGGAGGAGGCTGAAGCCGGACGTTCCGCCAATGGATGAAGGAGAAGCGTTTTCCGCTCCGTTTTTTCTCCTCCATCGTCCGCATTGCGCACGGAGAAAACGGAGGAGCGGAAGCCTTTCGAAGAGACCGCTTCCCGACGGGAGGAGATTTTCTTCCGGAACCGGGGAGGGGGCGCTCGGGGTTTCGTCAGGTCCCGGTCCGCCGGGGAGCGGAGTTTGAGGCGGGGGAAAGTTCCGGAATCCGGTCCTTGCGGTTCTTTTCCGCCAGGTCATCCCGCTGCCAGACCCGGACGTAATCGACGGTGAAGTCCATGGGCAGTTTGTCGTCCTCGACGATGAATCCGCCCCAGCTGCCCATCTGCACACAGAATTTCAGGTAGATTGCCACGGAGGGCACCGCCGGACTTTCCCAGATCCCGACCGCTTTTCCGTTCAGATACCAGGTGATTTTCCCGGGTTCCCAGAGGATTCCCGCATTGACATACCCCTCCCGGTCCGCGCGGAAATAGATGCGGCTGTTCCCGGTTTTCTTGTGATTTGCCCCGTACCCGTCCCAGTGGCAGGCGATGTTGTTGCGGAAGGGGCCCAGACGGGTCGGGTGTTCGAAAATGTCGATCTCCGTTCCGCCGTTGACGGTGTTGCGCCGGTCTTTCCGCGCTGCCTGCCGTCCATGATCGGGCATTGCCCAGAACGCGGGCCAGAGACCCACCATCGGACAGACCCGGACCCGCGCTTCAAAATAGCCGTATCTCTGGGAAAACTTGTCGAACGAGGTCATGGCTCCCGCGGTATATTCCCGCGTCTCCGGCAGGGTTGGAATATCGTAGATGGTTCCGCGTTTTTTCTCGGCGCGAATGTGCAGGAAGCCGTCTTTGACGAAGACATTTTTCATGCTGTAACGCTGGAGTTCCGTCGGCTGGAGCGCCGTCCAGGGGAGGCGCGGGGTCCAGAGTGTTTCCTGGAGTTTGTCTCCGTTGAATTCGTCTTCCAGAGTCAGGGTCCATTTCCCGGGGACCGGAGGACGTTTGCCGACCCACTCCGGAACGTCGGCGGGGGGACTGACCGAGCAGACGACTTTCTCTATGACGATTTCCGTCTGCCGATCCGTTTTCACGGGACCGACCACCGCGCCGAATGTTTCATCGCTGTAAAATCCGGTTCCGCCGCTTTCCGCCGCGCTCCGGACCCGTTCGCTGGCGGCATCGGAGATTTTTGCCTTGCCGTCGGACTGCACCGTGCTGCGCCAGATCTCTGTTCCGGCAAAGGGCAGGATCACAGTTTTTCTTTCGCCGGGAGCGAGAGTCGTTGTAATGCGCGTTCCGCTTTTCGGATCAATGTTGTTGAAATTGGTCATCTGACAGTAGACTTCCACCGCTTCGCTTCCGGGATTGCGGAGCGTGAATTCCGCCTGGTCGTAGTCGGAAAGATTCCAGATCTGTTTCGGTTTGTTGAGAATCACTCCGGGAACGCCGCGCGGCGGATTCGCCCGGAAAACGGCGCGGATCGTTCCGTCGGCTTCCTTCTTCACGGAAGCGGCTCGGGGATTGACATAGCGGTCGAATCTGCCGGTTTTGAAATCGACCAGCACGCCGTTTTCCGGTTTGACCAGCGCCGGCATCCATGCGGGAAGTTCTCCGGGGATTCCGGCGGCCCGGATGGAGTCGATCCGCAGATCAAGGCTCTTTTTCATGCCGTACAGATAGAAGAAAACCTGGGAGATCCGTTTTGTGTCGAGAATGTAGTTGCGGCCGTACCCGTTGTTTGCGAAGTAGAGGCGGATTGTGGTGCTGCTTTTCGGCGGAATGTCGCCGAAGGCGGTGCTCTGCGTGCGGCGAGTCCGTCCGCTGCAGTCGTCGACACGCATCCAGACACGGACTTTTTCCTCATTGGGATTATAGACTTCCGCATCGATCCTTCCGTATTTTGAGAGATCCCATCCTCCTTCGGGCGCGACCAGCGCGCCTCCGGGCCATTGCGTCTCTCCGGGGACCGCCGTGAACTGCACCGCCTTTCCATTTCTGCCGTTCACGATGCGGAACGAGGCGTTTTTCTGTCCGATGGGGACCAGGGATCGAAAAAGATCGGGCCGTTCAAAGTTGTCCAGATTCTTCGGAACTTCCGCCGCTGCCGGGAAGAGCAGTGCCGCCGGGAAAATCAGGATTGCGCATAATTTCATCATCATTCATTCATCTCCGGTTGTTCGTTGATATGGGGGCGGGGATTCGGGAAGAGCGGTCAGTATCCGCTGCTCAGATCCCAGTATTTTTCGAATGCGGCATCGGAACTTCCGTTCCAGATTTCGGCACTGGTGGCCTGGCCGACGTGTCCGTCGTAAAATGCGATGGTGGCGCGGTTGTTATGCCGATAGTAGACCTTCTGCATGGTGGAGGGCACACTGCCCCAGTTTAACAGTTCATCCACACCGAATGTTGTTGTCGGATCGGCCTCCTGAATGCGGCATCCGCCGTTCAGGGCGTCAATGAAATCCACTTTGCTGGAGGGAGCCTTGAGTTTGCCCAGCTTCACCGCGCGCACCTTCGGGTTCAGCCATTGATTGTTGACGGGCGTGATGTTGCGTCCGTAGGAGTTTTTCGGCGATGCGAATTTTTTATACTCCTTGTAGTGTTCGGCGTTGCTCTCAATGCCGTAGCGGTAGGCGCGGGATTCCGGACAGAGAAAGCGTCGGGCGCAGTTCTGCTTTTCCGTCGGCATCAGTTCGATTCCGGTCATTTTCATGTAGGACTCGTTCTGATACCACCAGCTGCCGGTGATGTAGCTGCTGTCGTCGCAGTAGACCACGGGCACGCTGACTCCGAAGTCCACCGCATACAGCTGGGTCCCCTGCGAAAAAAATTTGATGTTGTTGATGCAGCTGCTCTCCCTCGCCTTGGTGCGCGCCTTGCTCAAGGCGGGAAGAAGCATTCCCGTCAGAATGGCAAGAATTGTAATGACGATGAGAAGTTCAATCAGTGTGAAACAGGATTTTTTCATTTGCTTTCTCCGTTGTGCTCTGTGGATGTCGGACGGATGATATCATTTCTGTTTGAGAGGGTTCCGCATTTTCTTTCCGGATGTTCCGGCGGCGGAGCTGCGGAACGGCGGATTTTGATGGAGACCGGCAGGACGATTTCCCGAACCGCCGTGTCCCCCGAAAGCAGATGGGCGATGGCGCTCTCACACATCGGAACATAAGGGGGAGCCACCGAAGTGAGCTGCGGCGAGGAGAGACGATCGGTCGGCAGATTGCCGAATCCCACAACGGAGAGATCCTCCGGAACGCGGAGATTGCATCGCCAGGCCGCGCGCAGAACCACCATGGCGATCTCGTCGCAGTTGCAGACGAAGGCGGTCGGCCGGTCGGGGGAGCTGAGAATTTCGCATGCCGCCGTTTCCGAGCGCTCGAAGGTGTCGACGGGCTGATGGTTGTCGGTATTGCAGAGCCGTCCCTCCAGACGGGATCCGAAACTTTGGATTGCATCCAGAAACCCCTGCCGTCTGCGCAGGGTGAACGGCTGAAAATCCTCGAAGGCAATGTACATGAGTTTCCGGTGGCCGAGGCTGACCAGATATTCCACCACCTGACGCATTCCGTCATAATCGTCCGCAACGACGGAGGGCAGGGGCGGCGAGTTGAATGCGCTGTCCAGCAGAACAATCGGGATGCCCGCAGCCTGAAGGCGCTCCCGCAGCTCTTCGGCCTTCTGCCGATTGCGTGTCCGCAGCAGCACGCCGCACATCCGGTAGGCCTGACAGATATGCGCCAGTTCCTCCACGGAGGAGCGGGAGGAGAGAAGTTTGATGGAATAATCCCGTTCCGTCGCATACCGGACCGCCGCCGAAATCAGCTGTCCTACGCTGATGGCCACCTCTTCGGAGACGTCAAAGCCGATGCACCCCAGAATCCGGCTCTTGCCTTTGGCCACGGAGGTGGCAAGTTCATTCTGGCAGTAGCCGAGTTCCTGCGCGACATCCTTGACTTTCCGGCGCGTCTCGTCGCTGATGTTGACTCCCTTGATATACCGGTTGTTCAGCACCAGTGAAACGGTCGTCCGGCTCACCGCCGCCGCTTTCGCAATGTCGGACATGGATACCATGACGTCTCTTCCTTTTTCCCTTGTTCGCCGATTCCCGGAAAATCCGCCGCCGGATCATCGTTCTCTTCCGGGGAGAAATCGGGAAATCCTTCCTTCTTTTCCTCTGTGATAACTCGCGTTATTAATTATAAGCGATAAGCAAACTTTTGTCAAGGGGGTGTTTGAAAAAAAGGATTCTTTTTCCGGAACGGAGGGTGTTTTTTCCGAAGGTCCGCCAGGGGAGAGGCAAGGTTTTCGGAGCGTTCCATGAGAGAAACAAGGCCTCTTTTTATGCTTGAAATTCAATGATTTCTCCGAAAGACACGGAGTCCGGCTGCGGAGCGTTTCCCGGGGAGCGACCGATCTCTTTTTTCCCCGGAAAGAGAAAGACTCAGAAAGAAGCCGGAAGAAAACGACAATGAAAAAAATGAAAAAATTCCCGTTTTTGCTCTTGATAACACGGGTTATTAAGGATACTGTAAAACAGAAGAATCGCCAGAGAATAAGGAAAAACGAAAACCGGAGGAGAAACAGAATGCGATCCAAATTCCCGATGTTCTCATTGTTGTGCCTGCTTGGGCTGATCTGGAGTCTGTCCCTGCCAGGAGCGGAATCCGCCGCGCAGCTGACGTTGAAATGTGATCGGCCGGGGCATCTGGCCAAAGCGGGAGAGGTGGTGAATGTGACCATTCATCTTTCGCGGGAGGGCCGGCCGCTGGCCGATGCGCCGCTTCTCTGGCTTCTGGAAGGTCATTCCAGCGTCTACGGGTACCACCACGGGAAAACGGATGGGGAAGGGAATCTGAAGATTCGCACTTCGCTGGACCGCCCGGGTTTTCTGCGGATTCTTGCGGTGTTCAAAAGCGGAAAGGCGGGAGAGAAGGAGGTTCAGGCGCGTCTCGGAATCGGAGTGGATGTGGAGAAGATCACGGCTTCGCGTCCCAAACCCGCCGATTTCGACGCCTGCTGGGATTCGGAAATTGCCGCCATGAAAGCCATGCCGATCCGGGCCGAGGTCACTCCTGTGGAGGTGACCAATCCGAATTACAGGGATCGTGTGGCGATGTATGATGTCAAGATCAACGCGCCGGGGGATCAGCCGTTTGTGTACGGATATCTTTGTCTTCCGCGGAATGCCGCGTCGAAATCGCTGCCGATCATGATGTCGTATCAGGGGGCGGGGTTCCGGAGTTCTTCGCAGACGCTTTACCTTGCGTCGCTGGGCCGCATGGTGCTTGACGTCAACGCGCATGGACTCCCCAACGGGCGCAGCCGCGAATTTTACGCGGAGGCCGCCCGGAAGAATGCGGACTACCGTTATCGCGGAAGCGACCGGAGGGAAACCATTTATTTCCGCTCCATGATTCTGCGGGCTGTTCGCGCCCTGCAATATATGAAGACCCGGCCGGAATGGGATGGACGCACCATTCTGGTCTCCGGCGGAAGTCAGGGGGGCGGACAGGCACTGGCCGTCGCCGGACTGGATCCCGATGTGACCTTCTGTTTTGCCGGAGTTCCCGCGCTGGCCGATCATGGTGGTGTGCTTGCCGGCCGTCAGAGCGGTTGGCCCCAGATTCTCAAGACCGCGAAACGGGCCGGGTATCCGGCGAAGATCGAGGCGTGTGATTTTGTCGATGCGGTTTTCTTCGCCTCCCGGATCAAACGGGCGGAATGTCTGCTGAGCGTCGGCTTCTTTGATTTCGTCTGTGCGCCGGACAGCGTGTACGCCGCGTACAATGCCATTCCGTCTCCGCACAAGAAGATCCTGCATGACGTGCAGAGCGATCATACGATGCCGCTTTCCACCCATCTTGCCGGTCAGAAGGCCGGAACGGAACACATCAAAGCGCGGAACGCGGGGAAATAAGCGGCGTCTGCGGCCGGCTTTCCCGCAGAGGGGGGGGAAAGCGTCTCAGAACCGGAGGCGGATGAGATTGTCCGTCCGGGAAGAGTCGTTTCCCAGTTCCAGAATGTGTCCGCGGGATTCGATGCCGGCGGCTGGATGTTCGCCTGGGGGGAGGAGAACGGTGCAGGTTTCGGCTTCTCCGCTTTCCAGGGGTCCTTTTCCGGGGATGGAGACGGAGTGGCTGTCGGTGGCAATCCGGATGGAATAGGGTTCCCGGAAGGGGGCTCTTCCCGAGTTCCGGATCGTCAGGGAGAGATGTCCTTCTTCGAGTTTTGCGGTTTCGATTTCGAGTCGGTATCCGCACTCCCGTGCCATCATTCGCCAGATCTCTTTTTCCTCTTCGCGGGTCAGCGCGTCGTATTCCTCCGGATAGAAGCGGTAGAAGGAGTAGATCTTTTTTTCCGCGATGGGAAGATCCCGGTCCACGTTGAGGATTCCGAGTCCCTGCGATTCTCCGCCGCGATGCCAGTAGGAGATTCCGCAGTCGAGAGCTTCGCGGAGTCCTTCGGGCAGGATCAGATTTTCCATGGCGATTTTGGTTCTGGAACGGAAGTGGAGGAAGAGATCGCGGACCTCGTCCTCCAGGAACCGGGAGCGGGTTCCGTGCCAGTTTTTGCCGATGCCGTCGAATTTCAGGATGATCCCGAGTTTGACCGCGTGTTCGAAGATTTCAGCGGCATCCTCCAGTCCGTAAAGATCGCGTCCGCCGGGGGTTTCGGAGAAGGCCGGCGCGCCGATGTCCTGGACCAGCGGGGTATCCGGAAACGCCTCGCGGTAAACATCGAGGATCCGTTTGTGCGCCGCGATGTAGTTCGGCAGGGAGAGTCCCGCGTCGAACCAGGGTTTCAGCGGTCCGTGATCGGCGATGTGCATTTCGCCCCAGCGGCCCATGTGACCGACGACGACATATTCCACATTCGGATTTCCGTTGTATCTCCGTCCCATGGCGCGCACCAGCTGTTCGGTTTTTTCCAGATAGACTTCGTCCCAGTAGACCGGATAGCGGACCGGCGCGTTTCCATGTTCCGGGATGTTGTTCAGAAGAAAGGTTCCGCGATAGGCGTCGATGGGTTCGTCGATGAACGCGGCTCCGGCGTCGAAGACCCATTGGGGGACCCCTTCCTGATAGCAGGTGCCGAGCGTGTCCATTCCCCGGATCTGGAGGGCGACCTTGAATCCGGCGTTGATCCAGGAGCGGAAACACCCTTCCCAGTCGGGATGTTCCCAGAGATATCGTCCCTCTTCCGGTTCCAGCGCGCACCAGGGAAGATGGATCGCGATCTTGTCCGCGAGGCGTTCCTTCCGGAACCAGGCGTCTTCCGGGACTGCGGAAAACGGCAGTTTGTGATATCCCCGCTGCAGATAGAGGATCCCGCAGCCGGGATTGTGCAGGATCCGATGGTTTTTAGGTGGATGAAAAACAGCCATGGGTTCTCTCCTCAGCAGAAAAATTCCGTATTGTCCGGCGGCAGGGTGGCGATGGGATGAAACCGCGTCGGCAGTTCCAGACTTTCCGCACGTTTCCCTTCCAGCTTGTCCAGCAGAAGGCGGACGGTTTTCCGGACCAGATCCGGAAGATCGCTTCGGATCGCGCCGACCACTCTTTCGTCGGAAAATGCCGGATGATAAAAATGATAGTTCGTGACAATTTCCGGTTTGTAGTCCGGAAATTCCGTCCGGATGAGCCGGAGAAGCTGAACGGTGGTCTGCCAGCCGTGCGAGAGAATGGCCGAGGGCGCCCGGCGGCAGATGTCCCGGAGAATTTCCTCGCGGGCGGACCGGTCCGGAACCGTTGTCTGTGTATTCAGATCAATTCCGTTCCTGCGGCACTCATCCCTGACCACGTCGTTCCAGTCGCAGTATTCGCTGTAAATGGCGAACAGATCCCGCGTCCCCCGCGAGGCCAGAAAAGCGACCGCCTCCTTCAGGGCGTCGGCGCTGCTGCTTTTGGCGTAGAGAAAATGGTCCGACTTCTGTTCGATCAGAACAATCGGGAAACTGGTGGCATCCGTGGTGTCGGGAAACATCTGTTCGCAGTAAAGGATTCCGTCGCACTGGCGTTCGATCAGGGAGCAGAGACTTTTCTGTTCCTCTTTTCTGCCGTAGTCGCAGAGGGAGATCAGCAGCTGATAGCCGGCCGCCTTCACCTCCCGCAGCGTATAATCGGCGAACAGCGAGAAATACGGATTGCGCAGATTGCTGATGACCAGTCCTATGGTTTTTGTCCTCCCGTTCTTGAGGGAGCGCGCAATGGCCGAGGGCCTGTAATTGAGTTTTTTGACGGCCTCGTCGATGCGCCGTTTGGTCTCCTGCCGCATTCGCGCGTCCGGATTGTGACTCAGATATTTGGATACCAGAGTAAAGGAGATGCCCGCTTCCTTTGCCACGTCCTTCAACGTTGTTCTCATCGAATCGGATGTCCTGTGTTGAATGTTTCTTTCTTCTGCTGCTCTAACGTTTGACCTGTTCATTATAACCCATTCGGCGCGATTTGTCAAGGGGAGAAAGCGAGCTTTCCGCGGAGGTTTTTTCTTTTTTTTGGCTTTCCCGGCTGATTTCCGCTTGCAAGAAAGGCGGAGAGATGATATTCTCCTTCGAGAAAGGAATTTCGGGGAAAACGCCTTGCGAACTCCTTTCCGCTGAATTGGAGAAAACGGAAACATGAGACACAGCGGCAGATGGTATCTGGAACAGATTCGGGCGATACTGATTCTTCCATTTACGGTGACAGTGGTGATTCCGCTTCTTTTGTGGATCGCGTTCCCGGGATGGGGAAAAACATGGAACGCCTGGTTTCTTGGAATCGCACTTCCGATCGGTGCGGCGGGCCTCGTCCTTTTCCTGCGGACACTCCGACTTTTCATGGGAATCGGGGATGGAACGCTGGCTCCCTGGAATCCGCCACGCCATCTGGTGGTTGCCGGACCTTACGCCTATGTCCGCAATCCGATGCTTTCCGGGGTGTTTCTGATTCTTTTTGCGGAGTCTCTTGCCGTTCAGTCCGGTGCGATAGCTCTCTGGCTGGTGATATTTTTCCTCATCAATGTGTTGTATTTCCGCTGGTCGGAAGAGCCCGGACTGCGAAGACGCTTCGGAGACGAGTATGAGGAATACTGCCGGAATGTTCCACGGTTTATTCCGCGTTTGACCCCCTGGATCCGCGGGGAACGGGGGATTCCCGGAGACCGCACCGGAACCTGACGGCTCCTCCGGGCGGATCATCCGCTCCGCTGTCCGGTGGAAGATTATTTGACTTCCGGAATCTCGTTCCAGTCGGTTGTGAAGGAACGCGTCAGCATTTCCCGTTTCATTTTCCACGGTCGCCGGATGCCTTCGGCAAGGGGGAAGAGGGTGCCGCGTCCGAAATGGCGGTTGATCTGATCCATGGTTTCAGAAAGGCGGTCCGTTTTTGCCTCACGGACGGGATCGGCAAAAAGATCCGTCTGCCGGTTCTCCTCGGATTCGAGTCCGAAAAAGAGCACGCCGGCTTTTTTGTATCGGCGGCCGGGCTGGAAGATGCCGCGGAGTTTCGGCTGGATTTCCCGAAGCATCGGCAAGGTGCCGGAGAGCGGAGTCGCAAAGGAAACGGTGGTCGCATGGACTCCTCCCGGCTGAGGATGCGGTTCATATTCCGGATAATACTGAAGATAGAGATTGACTCCGGCGGCACGCTGCTTCTCCTTCCGGAGTTTTTCCGCCGCGGCCCCCGTGTAGTGCGCCACCGCTTCGGCCAGCTCCTCGAATACCGTGACCGGCCGCCCGAAGGAGCGCGAACAGCTGATGCTTTTCGAGAGCTCTCCGGGCGCTTCCTGCTCAAAAAGAGGAATGCCCCGGAGTTCGAGAGCGGTTTTCGCCAAGGTGACATTAAAGTGTCTGCGCAGAACCGTTTCCCCGGCGGCGGCAAGCTGCCAGGCGGTGCGGATGCCCAGAAGAGCCAGTTTGTCTCCGAGTCTGCGTCCCACGCCCCAGACCTCTCCGACCGGCAGAGTCTCCAGGATCGGTCGCGGATCCTCCGGCATGACAAAAACGCCCTCCGGCAGTTTTTTCCCGATGTGATTGGCTATCTTGGCAAGGGTTTTGCTCGGCGCAAATCCGATGCCGCAGGGAATGCCGATCCACTTCAGAATGGTCCGGCGGATCCGCGCTCCCAGGGCGGCGAAATCCGTTCCCGCGGGTGGATGGAGATGAAGAAACGCCTCGTCGATCGAATACTGCTCGACGTCCGGCGTGAATTCGCCCAGCGTGACAATGACCCGTCGTGAGATGTCCCCGTAGAGTTCGTAGTTGCTGGATTTCAGAATCAGGCCGGAGTGCGCGGGTGCGGCTTTCAGCTGAAAGCCTGGTGTGCCCATCGGAATGCCGAGCTCCTTGCACTCCAGGGAACGGCTGATGACACAGCCGTCGTTGTTGGAGAGAACGGCAACGGGTTTTCCTTCCAGTGAAGGATCGAAGATCCGTTCACAGGAAACGTAGAAATTGTTGCCGTCCACGAGTGCGATCATTGCAGTTTTTTCCCGTCCTGGAAAGCGTTCCCCGCCACGCTGCCGAGTCTCCGGTAGAGATGGCCGACCGGATCGAAGGTGATCGGATCAAGCAGAAGCGGATCAATGCGGCCTTCCGCATCCAGAATCCGTTCGTCCGCGCTGACGTTGACGATTTCGCCGACGGTGCAGCCGCTTTTCTCGTCGAAGTGAATCAGACGGCACTCCAGCGTCATGGGCAGTTCCTCAATGACGGGCGCATCGACAAAATCCGCTTTCCGGGTGTGAAATTTCGTCTTTTTCAGTTTTTCGGCATCCGTGTTTCCGGAGACGAGCCCGAGAAAATCGCATTCGACCACATGCGCCGCATCCCCGATGCTGACGGTGAACGCTTTTTTCTCAAGCAGATTCTTTGCCGTTTTGTGCCCCGGATCAATGCAGACTCCGATTTGACAGGTGTCATGGATTCCGCCCCAGGCGGCATTCATGACATTGGGTGTGCCGTTTTCATCATAGGTTCCGATCATCAGGACGGGCATCGGATAGAGCCAGGTTTGCGCACCGAAGTTTTTTCGCATGAGAGTTACCTTCCTTTCGAAGAAAAATGGGTTGTGAACCGGTGAATCAGCGCGGTGACCACGCCGAAGATTTTGAGTTCCATTCCGTCGGAGAAGAAGATCGGCTTGTACTTGCGGTTCGCAGGGTGAAGGGACCAGGTCTTCCCATCGGAACGGAGATATTTGACGGTGAATTCGCGGTCGACGCAGGCAATGACGATGGAACCGTCGTGCGGTTCGAGGCTCCGGTCAACCACGAGAATGTCGCCGGAGCGGATGCCTGCCCCGATCATGGAGTCGCCGGCGGCGCGCACGAAAAACGTGGCGGCCGGGCGCTGCACCAGGAGCTCATTGAGGTCCAGCGGAGATTTCACATATTGTTCCGCCGGGGAGGGGAATCCCGCCGGGACGGAAGTGCTCATCAAAGGCGGTCTGTTGGGTTCTGCGGTCATTGTTTCCGTCTCCTTTCCCGGGTAATATACCACGATTCCGGAAAAATGAAATCCGCTGAAGAGGGAGGAAGCGCAGGGAAAGAACTCTTTCCCTGCGGTGCTGTTTCTGCCGGAACCGGACTATGGCGTCCGTGCAGGAGAAGCGGACGTTCCCGCCGGAACCGGGGATTCCGCGCCTCCGGTCAGGCGTCCCAGGATCCAGACTTCGTCAATGCAGGAGCTTTTCCCCGGTTTCTGATGAAACTTGATGCGGAGATAGCGGGCTTTGCCGTCGCAGGCAATCCGGGTGCAGTCGGCGTTCCAGACGGGAACGGTCCGACGCGGAGGCGTAAACTGTTTTCCATCCATCGAAGAGGAGATTTCGATGAATTCCGGTGTTTCCAGAGCGCGGTTTCCCCGGCGGATAATCAGGCGCGTCAGTTCATAGGGCTTTTTCAGGTCGAATTCCACTTCCGCCTCCGGAAGGTGATAGCGGGCGGAGCGGAGACGGTCCGCCCGGTCGCCGCTTTGAAGACTGTACACCTTTTTCCCGTTTCCGAGAGTCGTGTGCAGCGTATCCGTGATCCGTTCGCCCTTTGCCTTGTCCGGAACGGAGAGGGTCCGGTAGTCGGCGCCGGTCCAGATGGCCCAGGGATAATTGGCCGAGTTCCAGTTGTCGCTCAGCAGCAGTTCCCTTCCGTTCAGATCCACGACCAGGGAGAGGACCGTGTGACAGACGGCTCTCCGTCTGCCTTCCGAGGCAAACTCCGCCACCAGCGGATAGATGAAGTTGGGACGGAACATGGAACTCTCTTTCGGAATGACCACTTCAAACTGATATTCGGCGATCTCTCCTCCGGCGAGGACGCGCGTTTTCTGCGGCGCGGAGACCTTCCAGTCCTGAAGTCCGCGGAGCCGGAGGGTGCCCGCCGGAAGCGGCGAGGAATTCGGATTTGCCAGCTGAACGGTCGTTCGGAAGCGTTCCCCGGGCCGGAATTCAGGCGTATGCGGATCCACTTTGACAAACTGCCGGGCACCGTCGATTTTGATTCCCAGAAGCGGCTCGTGCTTCCGGAAAAGATAGAGCGCCGCCGCCGAACGGAGTTCCGGCAGCTGAAACACGATCCGGTTTCCCGTTTCCCGGCGGAACGGGAGACGATGAAGGGTCGTCTCCTCGGCGGTGGAATAGAACGCATGCTGGAAATCGCATTCCGGGGGCAGCGTCATGGCAAGTTCCATCGGAGGAACCGGTTCATAGGTTGTACCGGCAACCGTCAGGAAACAGTTGCCGTGCTGATCGACAAGGGGGATCTCCGCACGGAAATATTCGCCTCGATCGGGAGTCATGCGATACGACGGCTGGATTCCGGCGTCGGTCAGCAGGGTGCGGAACCAATCCACCGCCGGCCGTTCCCCCACCGCGCTTTCCGACCGGATGGTGCCGAACTGGGTGTTGACCCAGTAGGCGCTGCCCGAGCCGTAGCGGTTCCGGGTCAGAACTCCGGCCTTGTTGCTGTTGGCGAAGGCGTGAAAGGCGTTGACGATTTCAGCCGTGGTGAGCTCATAGTTCACTCTTCCGTCGGCGCGGACCAGATTGCCGTGCGGAGTGCCGAACCAGAGATCGCCCGGATCGACCACCACGTCATGCGAGACAAAAAGCCCTTTGTAGCGGAGTCCCAGAACATCGGAAAGCCCGGTGGTGTGCGGCAGATGATGTTCGTCAAAATATCCGGCACGGGTATCGGCGAAGAGGACCCCGCCGTTTTTCACATAGGCCCGGATATCGGCGATTTCCTCCCGGGAAAGATGTTCCGCACTGACCAGAAACAGAGCCTTGACATCCTTCATATAGGCTTCTTTGAGTTTGTCATAGGTGATGACCTGAACCCAGTAGCCGGCGTCGCGCAGACGGGAGTAGAGGCGGAGACGGCTGTTGATCGGGAATCCCCACGGCGAGATGTTGTCATCCACTCCGAAGGGAACATCCCGCTGGGCGAAGAGAATGGCGACCTTGTCGCTCTTCTGCGGAATCGCCGATTGCGTCAGGAACCGTTCGGAACGGTGAATCATGGAATAGAAGCGGGGAAGATAGTAGAATTTGTCCCGCCGGGTTCCGTCCGGATTGGTGAATCCGAAGGAGGCCCAGTCGCCCCAGCAGCCGAACCAGCCGTTGCAGAAGAAGTGTCCTCCCCGGAATCCGTTGGGGATCACCCGCCAGACCGTCTGGGCGAACTGCCATCCGGGACCGTTGTGGTTGTTGTTTTCCCCGTACAGAATTCCCGCGCGGCTGCCCGGTTTGTGACCGGATGGAACAATGGTGTTGTAATAGTAGTTGATCTCATAGGCGTTGCGGTCGCCGTGACCGTAATGATCCATTCCGCGCACTCCTTTGGTGTAGGGGGCGACAGCCTGGCCGATCAGTTCGTGATTGGAACGTTTGGTCCTGGCGATCCGCTGCATCTCCAGAGAGCTCTGCGTGTCTTTGCCGTTGACGCTGCGATGAAGGGGATCGGCGTTGTAGATCACGGAATAATACTCGCCGAGAAACTCCGCAAAGGTCTCCTGCTGGAAGCGGGACCAGTCCAGAAAAGCGGCGGGACGGGTGATGTACTCGTTCAATCCGGGAGGAACGGCTTCCTGAAAGCTCCGGTATGTGCTATTCCAGGCCCGGTTCCATTTTGCAAGATCGTTTTGGTAGGTTTTTTTCAGCCAGACGCGGAACTGGGCAACCGCGTCGGGGGAGTAGTCCAGGGGCGGAATGTATTCGTTGTCGATTTCCCATTTGAAGATTCGTCCGTTTTCCCGCTTCAGGACATCCCGGACGGCGTTGCGCGCATATTCAAAAATGATCTCCCGGGACTCCTTGTCGAACAGACAGACCAGCGACTGCCGTTTGCCGTGTTCATTGAAGGCGTGTTTCACCTTCCGGTTCCACTGCGAGGAGATCGCCGCCCAGATGGAGAGCCCGGTTACGCCCCGGCGGCTGAACTCCAGATTCTTTTTGTAGCCGTTGACCATATAGTTGCCGCCGATCAGAGGAAGAAATCCGGTGTCCAGGGATTCCCCCAGAACGCCGAGGGGAAAGAAGCCGTCATCGCCTTTCATGTTTCTGTCGATCTGCAGCGAGTAGGCGTCCGCGTACAGAAGCGGATCGCTGCCGGAATCCTTTTCGCGGAGGAAGCAGATGTCCTGGCGCGCGGTGAAGCCGCCGTTCGGATCCCGTTCAAAGAGAAGGTGTTCACCGGAGGGACTCCCCCAGACAATCTGTCCGGAAAGTGGAAGACAGAAACGCTGTCCGCCGGGAGACCGGAAGCTCCGGACCGGGGCCACCGGAGAAAACGAAACGGAACCTCCGTCTGAGTAGAGATCCTGATAGGCAACCTTTTCCGCCGCGCTGTTCCGGACCGTTCCGGCCAGCGGATGCAGTTCGAGAAGAACATTGCCGGGAAGATCCTTCTCCTTCACCGGATGAAGAGTGCAGGTGAAACGCACGCCGTTCTCCAGCAGCTGGAGCGTGCCCGACGGCGGCTGTCGAAGAGAAAGGTTCTTCGCCGCTTGAAACGTCAGTTCGATGGTCCCGTTCTTCCCCTTCCGCGCGGATGCGGGAAGCAGAAAATCCCGGGGTTGTTTCCCTTTCAGGGTCATCTTTCCGATGGACAGGGCCGGTGTTCCGCTCCGGTCCAGAATTTCAATTCGATTGTCCGAGCAGCGGATCGAACAGAGTTCGCCGCGCAGTTCTTCCGCGGCGGTCGCGGAGGCCGCGGAAGAAAGCGTCCCCGCCAGCAGAGCCGGGAGCAGGGAAGCGCGCCATAAGCGCTTGCGAACGAAAAGGGCGGATGCAGAGAGTGAAATCATCAATGGTTTCTCCTTTGTTTTGTCAGAAGGTGGTTTTGGATGGGGGATCGTCCAGAATCAAGCCGTAGATCATTCTGGGGGAGCCGTTCATTTTCAAGGTGACGGAGCCGTTTACCGCCGGGAGAGTCTTCCGCCGTCCGATCGGGTCGATGACGGTGATTTCGTTGCCGGAGGTCCGGAAACGATGGGAAACGGTTGTCTTCCAGTGTTCCTCCCAGGGCTCCTTGTGTCGGAAGTCCGGGGTGCGGAAGGCGGGGGAAAGCTTGGCAAGGTTGGTGCCGTCGGTCCGGTCATAAAGAATGGCCAGTTTTCCGCGGGGGGTGTCGAATTCCAGACCCCGCAGTTTGGTGCCTTTCCGGGAGAATTCCCGCAGAAAACGGGCCCCGTCCAATGCTTCCGCAGCCGCGGCAAAGGCCAGAAGCGACGGCTTCGGGGAGTCGTCCCGCATCAGAAGTCCGAAATCATACTCGGCGTTGTTCGGAACGACGCCGTTGTCCTTTTCCTGAAATCCGTTCGGGTCCGAGGACACCCCCTGGTGCAGTTTGTAGAACAGCATGGCCTCCACATTCTTTTCGGCATAGGCGAAGGCGATGGAAAGAACCACGTTTTCCGCGGCCTGCCGATAGGAATCCTTCCAGGAGTCGTTCGGATGCGTGGCGGCATAGACCTCGGTCAGATAGAGCGGCTTGTCGCCGTAGCCGTAGCTGGTGAAGAGTTTCCGGGCTTTCCGAATGATCCCGAGATAGGTCCATCCGCCTTTATCATCGTCCGCGGTATAAAAGCCGCGTCCCGGATGGAGGGTCAGGCCGTCCAGAAGGGGGAAAACCTTTTCCTTCCGCATCATTTCCATAATGATTGCGGAATAGTCCGGCTGAATGCCGAAGGTGATCAGTTTCACCTGATGCAGACCGCGCTCCTCCAGCGCCTTGCGGATTTCTCGGACCCAGGAGGCATAACAGCGGATCAGAAACTCCTGCTGCTGACGGCTTTTCTTCCAGCCGACCTCGTTGCCGAATTCAAAAACGGGATTTTTCTGTTTTTCGATGGTGTCGATCCATTTCTTCAGCAGGGGCGCATCTTTTGTTTTATCGAAGAGGCGCGGGGGGGCGTGACAGGCAAAAAAGGAGACCATGCCGTATTTCGGGAGCGTCACGGCATTGTTTCCGTAACGCAGATAGTGCACGCCAAGACGTTGCATCAGTCGATAGGCGGATTCCCGTTCCGGATACGCCGCCATTCCGACCGGACTGTTTTCCAGTCCATGGTACCGGAAGGGGGGGAGCACGGCAAGGTTGGTCCGGGTGAAATACTCCTTCCCGTTGCAGTTCAGCGAGGCTTCCGCAAAATAGATGCCGCGTTCCATGGCCGGAAGAAGCGTGCGGAACTGCTTCTTCTCCCCTCCCTGAAACGAGAGGCGCTCCTGACGCGAAAAAACTGTTTTCCCGTCGTAATCGCGAACGATGAGTTTCAGGTCGGCTGCGGTTTCTTTTCCGGACGCCTCCCGGAGAGTCAGAGTGCATTCCGGCGATCCCTGTTCCCACAGATGATACTCCTTCGGCGCGGAGAAGGAAAGGACGAATCGGCGATTCAGAAGCCGGGCGGAAAGCAGATCCAGATCGGTTTCCTTCTCCGCGGCGATGAATTCCAGTTCTCCGGCAAAGCGGTTATTCCCCTTGCGGACCAATCCGACGTGTTCGGTATTTTTTCCGCTCCAGTTCAGAGCATTGTGTTTCAGAAGCCAGAAATTCTGATTTTTTCCGCAGAATGGTTTCATATAGTGTCCGCGGATTTCAAAGGGAACGCCGGATTTGAGGGGGCGCTTCCAGTATCCCGATTTCCGGATCGGAGTTTTGACTGTTCCGTTGAGCAGGAAAAGATTCTGCATGCATCCTCCGGTTTTCACGCCGGAGGCTTTGACGTCGTAGGAAAGCCGGATTCCGCGACCGGTCAGGGAACAGGTTGCGGAAACCGCGATTTTTTCCGGATCGCCTTTGGTAAGACGATAGTGCAGACGCAGGGTCGTGTCATTGATTTTTTCCACATTCTCCAGGACGGCAATCGGCGGCGACCAGATAAAAGGAAAGTTGCCGATGCGGAAGACCGGAAGACCGGAACGGTCCAGCAGCTCAAGTTTTCCCTTGCTGAAGCGCAGACCGCAGATGTTGTCGGCGATTTTGATTTCCTGCGCGGGAAGAGCCGCTGCAGACAGAAGAAGAAGGAGAGAACAGAGAAATTTCATAATGGGAATGGTTTCCTTTTTCTGATTTATTAATAGATTTGTCGATTGGAGCCGTCCACATCGGCATAGTATTTCGGTTTGCAGGGAAGGGCGATCATGCTGGCGGGTTTATGCAGAGCGGCGTGGCCGTCGCCGAATGCCACGCTGATCGTTGCTCCATGGCGGATCCAGAGTCGGTTTGCCCCGTACTGAAGAGTGGTGACATAATGTCCGCCCATCGTTCCTGTCGCGTCCCTCCCGACGGAGTCTCCGACCAGAATGGTTCCGGAGGGCATTTTCATTGCTCTCATCAGAATAGCGGTATTGTCGTATTGTCCTTGTCCTTTTCCCAGGACTTCACCGGTCGAGGCCTTGAAAAGATAGCTGCCGAGCATCTCAAAATTCGTGCTGACGGTTTTATAGTTCCATCCATAGGAGCGCTGCTGAGTGTAATCATGATACCAGTTGCCGCTGAAGGGCTGCTGCTTGGAGCAGAGCAGACTTCTGGGGGAGGAAATGTAGGAGGTACGAAACGTTTTTCCCGATGAATTTTTTCCGCAGAGAACCCGGAATGCCCGGATACCGGGGGCCGCAATCTGAAACCAGTCCAGATTATCGTCCGCATAGAGCTGGGTGCCTTGCATGACCTGCTTGAGATTTCCGGTACATTGCGCCGCTACGCCTTTTTCCCTTGCGGATTGCAGCGCCGGAAGGAGAAGGGAGATGAGGATGGCGATGACCGCTATTACGATGAGGAGTTCCACCAATGTGAATTGTGTTTTTTGGGGAAGGGAATGTGTCATTTTTCTGAATCCTTTCTTTTTGGATTATGGTTTTATCGTGTTGATTTTCGGCAGGCGGAGAATCCGGGGGACGAGAATGGAGCAGGGGGGCTCGTCGGGATGTTCGAGAATATCCATCAGTCGTCGGGCGGCGAGAAGAGCCGTTGTTTTCGGGAAGAGATAGAATGTCGGAACAATCGGGGAGTCGTCAGCTTTTTTTCTTACGGAGGTGCCGAGAATGACGATTTTCAAATCTTCCGGGACCCTGATTTTATGCTGTTTCAAAAGAGGAAGAATGGTTCGGAGACTTTCCACATGGTTGATAAAGATTCCGTCGGGAAGGGAGTTTGCATGGAGCCATTCCTCCAGTCCGGCCGGGGCATGGGAGGCGTCGGTGGAGAAGAGAATCTTCCGATCCTCGGGCCGGATGGTGAGACCGTTTTTCTGGAGCTGGAGCTCCATTCCCGCACAGATTTCCAGACAGGTCCGATCCGCCAGATAGCCGATTCTGCGGCAGTTTTCCCGGAGAAGATAGTTGACGATCTGCACGCCGGTTTTGAGCGTGGAGAAGATGATCTGATTGCATTCGGCATCCCGGGATTCCTGATCGCCGATCAGGAGAAAGGGCTTCCGGGTGGAGAGAATGTTGTGATAGAGCGAGTCCGACGGTGCTCCGCAGAGAAGATAGGCATCGGTTTCTTCTTCCGGAGGAACGAGGACCCCGAACGGGAGTTCGCGGGCGCGGAGTTCGACGCGGTATTTTTGAAAGATTGTCTGAAGGGCATCCGCGAGACCGCGGAAAAAGGGCAGCTGGAGGGAATGTTTCTGCTCGGAAAGGGAGCAGACCAGCAGAGAGCAGGTCAACGTTTTTCGTCTCGTCTGCTGAATCTGTTCAAAGATATGGGATTGATAGCCCATGGAGGACATGATGTCCAGAACGCGATCCCGAGTGGCTTTTCGGAAACCGGGCTTTTGATTGATGATACGTGAAACGGTGGCCTGAGTGACACCGGCCATTTTTGCAATATCCGTCATATTAATATGTTTCTGCATGTGTTTCTCTCTTGGGATATCTTATCTTTTCTCTTACATTTTAAGGGAGAAAAAGAAAAAAAACAAGAGGAGGGGCCCGGGAAATGAAGAAGAAAAAAATGTTTTTTGAATATGAATGTATAATTTATACATTGATCGGGAAATTTTCTTCGTTCCGGGGGACGAATCGGAGTTTTTTCAGAATCGGATTTTTCCGGGGGAAGCGTCCGTTTGATTGAGCGAATATAACGGAAAAATCAAGAGCGATGAATGGAATGTCGCTGACGACTTGTAAAAGAGGAGAAAAAGATTTACAGAAAAATTGAGGAGTTCGGAATGCTTTCACGATGTGTCCGAGGAAATATCTTCATGATGTCGTGGCAATGCGTAAGGCAATTCATGTTCAGAAAGATAAAGAACCCGCTCGGCAGAAGGTGGCGCTTGTGGTCGGAAAATTGCAAGCTATGAAGTTGGAACGGATCGTAAATTTTATAAAAAACAGCGTGGAGGAAACGTTGACATATCTGGACTTCCCGTATGAACACTGGAGCCGGTTACGGACAAATAATGGTCTTGAACGTATCATGAAAGAGGTTCGCCGTCGAACTCGAGTGGTCGGCAGCTTTCCAGATGGATATTCGGCTATGATGCTGGTCGGTGCCAGGCTCAGACATATTTCCACGACAAAATGGGGTACTCGGCAGTACATGACCACTTGTAAACTTTATGAAGGTGATGTAAGGCAACTGCGACAAGTCACGTTTGTCATCTGTAATCATTCAGAAACAAATGTGCGCAAAATTGCGGATACAACCGGTTGAAATTTATGGGTTCTTATTATGGTATCGGCACCATGAAAAGTTTTTTTAACAGGGAAGGAAGGGGGATATCTGTATCTTATTGATAATGAATCGGAAAAAGATGGTGCCCCGGGAGGGAATCGAACCCACGACCCACTGCTTAGAAGGCAGTTGCTCTATCCTCTGAGCTACCAGGGCTTTCCATGTCGGAAGCTATAATGTAACTCCCGTTCGTTAAAATACAAGCTCAATCTTTGAATTTTCCGGCTTATTTCACAAAAAAGTCGCGTCCAAACCAGACCAGAAGAACAATGCCAAGAACAATTCGATACCATCCGAATACTTTGAAATTTTTCCGCCGAATGTAGTCCATGAAAAATGCAATCACTCCCCAGGCAACCAGAAATGAAACCAGAAAACCGATCCCTGTCGCAATCCACTGCTCGGTCGTCAAAACCGATCCCCCCTTCCACAGACTGTAGGCCGAGGCGGCAAACATGGTCGGAACCGCCAGAAAAAAAGAGTATTCCACCGCAACTTCCCGCGAGGTCCCCAGCAGAAGCGAGCCCAGAATCGTAGCCGCGGATCGCGAAGTCCCGGGAATCATCGCCAGACACTGAATTCCCCCAATCGCCAGCGCTTTCCCAAACGAAAGATCGTCAATTTCCGATACCGTGACCTTCCGGCGCACCGATTCAATCCACAGCAGGGCAATTCCTCCCGCAAGCAGCGCCGCCGCAACCGTCAGGGTGTTGTACAGAAAATGCTGGATTCTCGACCCGAACAACCCTCCAATGACAATCGCTGGAAGCACTCCGACCGCCGCCTTGCTCCAGAGAAGAAGTGTGCTTTTCCGAAGCCGTGCATCCCGCAACGCACGAAGCGGAAACAGTTTCCCGTGAAAATAAACCAGAACCGCCAGAATGGAGCCCAGCTGAATTACGACAAAAAACATCTCCTTGAATGAGGCTTCCAGTCGGATAAATTCATCAACCAGAATCATGTGTCCGGTACTGCTGATCGGCAGAAATTCCGTGATCCCCTGAACAATTCCCAATAAAACAGACTGTAAATATAAAATCATCGTTTCCATTCCCGTCGGTTCTGCGGAAAAGTAAGTCAAAAACGGCGCGGAAGGAGCCATAACTTCTCCATCCGCGCCGATGTGCAAACCGGTTTGTTCCGCTTATTTTTCCGTGAGATACGCCGCCTGTTTGCTTCTGGCCATCACGCTGAGACGCAGTGCATTCAGACGAATGAATCCGGTGGCATCCTTCTGATTGTAGACATCTTCCGCTTCAAACGACGCAATTTCGCTGTCATACAGGCTGTACGGAGAACGTCTTCCGATGACATGGCACGCTCCTTTGAAGAGTTTCACACGGACATCTCCCGTCACATATTCCTGGCTCTTGGTGATGGCCGCCTGAAGAACTTCCCGTTCCGGAGCAAACCAGAATCCGTTGTAAACCATTCTGGCATAGGCCGGAATGAAGCTGTCGCGCAGATACATCACTTCCTTGTCCATGGTGATGGTTTCCAGAGCCCGGTGTGCCGTGTGGAGAATCGTTCCGCCCGGAGTTTCATAAACCCCGCGGGATTTCATGCCCACAAAGCGGTTTTCGACAATGTCGATGCGTCCGACCGCGTGTCTGCTTCCGAGTTCATTGAGTTTGCGCATGATGTTGGCGGGAGAGAGTTTCTCATCATTGACCGCCACCGGGATGCCCTTTTCAAAGGAGATCACGATATCTTCCGGCTGATCGGCCGCCTGCGAAAGCGGACGGGTCATCACGTGCATGTCTTCCGGCGGTGCCGCCCACGGATCCTCGAGAATGCCGCCCTCGAAGCTGATGTGCAGGAGATTGCGGTCCATGCTGTAAGGCTTTGCCGCGGTGGAATGGATCGGAATATTGTTCTTGTGTGCGTATTCAATCATTTCCGTCCGGGCTTTGAAATGCCAGTTCGGATCGCGCCATGCGGCAATGATTTTGATTTTCGGATCCAGAGCGTACGCTGCCAGTTCGAAACGGACCTGATCGTTGCCTTTTCCGGTGGCGCCGTGGCAGATTGCGTCGGCTCCCTCGGCACGGGCGACTTCCACAAGTCGTTTGCCGATCAGCGGACGGGCAATCGAGGTTCCGAGAAGATAGGTCCCTTCATAAATCGCATTTGCCTGCATCATCGGGAAGATGAAGTCTCTGGCAAACTCTTCATTGAGGTCGTCGATATAGCATTTGGAGGCGCCGGTGTTGATCGCCTTTTGTTCCAGCCCGGCGGTTTCCTCCGCCTGACCGACATCTGCGCAGTAGGCAATGATTTCCGCGTTGTAGGTTTCTTTTGCCCATTTGATGATGACGGAGGTGTCAAGTCCGCCCGAATAAGCAACTACGATCTTCATTGTTTGTCTCCTGAATAAGTTTTGGGGATCGAAATCCTGTCTATTAAGATAGCTCCTGATTTGGGATTTTCAATCCGGAGAAGTGGATTGTCGCAGGAAATCTCGCGGGAAACGGGAAAAGCGGGACTCCAGGAATCGGAGAGAAAAAGGAAAATCCATACCATTTCCACCATTGCCGCTGTACCGGCGCTTCCTCGGGAAAGGGCGAAAAAGAATATTCAGGGAATCCGACTCTTTTTCTGAAGTGGATTTTCCCGGAATCTTTCTCCCTCCGGCCCTCTTTGTCTGCCGGGACGGAAAGCGCAGCTGTCTTCCCTGTTACCTTCTTCAGAGCATCTTCTCAAGGATGGCTTCGACGTCGCGATCGGTCATCTCCCGCGGATTCTGTTTCATGCTGGCGCTTCGGCAGTTTTTTATGATGAATTCGAAATCGCTGCGGTGAAGCGCAAAGGAACGCAGATTTTCCGGGACTTCCAGCTTTTCCGCAAGATCCCCCGCCGCACGGAGAAAACTGCGCGCATCCGATCCGATGAACGTCCGGTCCGCCAGATCCGCATACTGTTCGGAACAGACCGGAAGATTGAATTCCAGTACCGGTCTCATCAAAATGGCACATGCCAGTCCATGGGGAACTCCCAGCAGGGAGCCCACCGGATGCGCCAGGCCGTGAACCGCTCCCAGCCCCGTCTGGGAAAATGCCATCCCGGAGAGCATGGAGGCTTCCGCCATTTCCGTGCGCGCCCGGATGTTTTCCGGTTCTTTCCAGGCCTCCTCCAGCGAATGGAAGATCTTCCGGACCGCTTCCGCCGCAAGCGCTCTTGTCAGCGCGGAGGCCCGCGGACTGGTAAATGATTCAAATGCCTGCACAAATGCGTCAAGACCGCTGAATGCCGTCAGCTCTCGCGGACAGCTCAGGGTCAGATCCGGATCAACGACCGCCGCATCGGCAACCATCGAGGGATGCCGAAGCGATTGCTTGATCCTGCTTTCCCGATCCGTCAGAACCGCATTGTTGGTGATCTCCGCTCCGGTGCCGGCGGTCGTGGGCAGCGCCGCAAAAAACAGTCCTTTCCGCTGAAGATGAAGACGTCCGAAAAAATAGTCCGCCGTCCGCCCCTCGACCGGAATCAGCGCGGCCGCCGCCTTTGCCGCATCAATCACGCTTCCGCCGCCGACGGCCACCACCGTGTTCACCATATATTTGCGTCCGATGGCCAGAAGTTCGTCCACCGTCTCCAGCGGCGGTTCCGGTGGGACTCCCGTATAGACCGTGCAGGTCGCCGGTGCAATCGTTTCCAGCACCTTTCTTCCCGAGGGCGATTTCGCCACCGTCGTTCCCGCCACCACCAGCACCTTCGCTCCGGACGGCAGCTCCCCGCTCAGATTCAGGGACGCTCCCGATCCAAACAGGATCTTTCTGGGATAAGAATACGATGCAATGCTCATTTGACACTCTCCTCTGCTGCCGCTGCCGTTTCGCCGGCGGACGGTGATTTTTCCCGCTGTATCTTTTCCAGTGCGGCTCTGGCCGCCATGCTTTCCGCGATCTTCCGTTTGTTGGCTCTTGCCGTGGCAATCGGCCGGCCGTGAATCCGGACCTCAATTTCAAAACAGGGATTGTGATCCGGGCCGGTGATGGAAAGAAGTTTGTATTCCGGCTGACAGCCCGAGGTCTGCTGGGTGTACTCCTGAAGAGTCCCTTTGGGATTCAGATCGGCCAGAAGTTTCGACGGTTCCGGATACCGTTTCCCGAGCAGCTCCAGAAAAATCTCCCGGACCTTCTCCTGCGAAGAATCCAGCATGATCGCCGCCATCAGCGCTTCCATCGCGTCGGACAAGGTGGAATCCCGCAGGGAGCCGCCGCATTCAATTTCCCCCCGTCCCAGAATCAGGGCGCTCCCGAGATCAATATCCCGCGCAAGAAGGGCCAGCGTATCCTGATTGGCCAGCGCGGAACGCAGTTTGGTCAGGTCGCCTTCGTGAAAATCCGGATAGCGACGGAAAAGATATTCCGTCAGAATGATTTGAAGAACGGCGTCTCCTAAAAATTCCAGACGCTGATTGTCATAGGCAATGTTGTTTTCCGTGGCAAAGGAACGGTGCATCAGCGCTTCTTTCAGAAGGGCCGGATTCCGGAACGTGTAGCCCAGTGTCCTCTGCAGTTTCACCGGATCGCTTGTCATTGGGGTCTCCTTGAAAAAACGGTGGGTTTCAACTGAAAATCGGGTGAAGAGATCCGCATCCGGAAGCGGACATCCGAAACAGGCGGTCCCCGGATGCTTGACTGAAGCGACTGAATCTGTCAAACCGTGCCTGGCAAATTTAGTCGATTTAATCAAGACCTTCGGGAAACCGCGCGGGTTCCCCGAAGGCGGATGAAATCAGAGGTTCTCGACAACAAGATCCCCGACTTCGCTGGTGGAATATCCCATTTTCCCGGCGGAAAGGGACTTGAGTTTATGCTCCGTGATATACGCCACCGCGTTCTCAATCGCTTTTCCGGCTTCCGGTTCGTTGAGATAGTTCAGCATCATCGCTCCGGCGAGAATCGCCGCGCAGGGATTGATGACGTTCAGTCCGGTGTACTTCGGCGCGGAACCGCCGATCGGCTCAAACATGCTGACTCCTTCCGGATTCAGATTGCCGCCCGCGGAAATGCCCATGCCTCCGGAGGTCATGGCGGCAAGGTCGGTGATGATGTCGCCGAACATGTTGGTCGTCACAATCACGTCGAACCATTCCGGATTCTTGACCATCCACATGCACGTGGCATCGACATGGCAGTAGTTCAGTTTGACCTGCGGATACTGCTTGCCCATTTCATGGAATGCGCGTTCCCACAAATTGAACACGTAGGTCAGAACGTTGGTTTTGCCGCAGAGCGTGAGCTGCGAGGTGTAGCCTTTGGCCTTGTCCTCTTCCGAAAGGCCGCGCCACGGATGTTCCTTCGAATGACGCTTCATCGCAAGTTCGAACGCAAATTTCAGGCAGCGGTCGACCTGCGCACGATTGTAGACCATCTCCTGAATGGCGATTTCATTTGGGGTGCCCTTCATGGAGACGCCGCCCATGCCGGTGTAGACGTCGCCGGAGTTTTCGCGGACCACCACATAGTCGATGTCTTCCGGCTTCTTGCCGACAAGCGGGCATTCCACTCCCGGATAGAGTTTGACCGGCCGCAGATTGATGTACTGGTCAAGGTCAAATCTCAGTTTCAGCAGGATTCCCTTTTCCAGGATGCCAGGCGCCACTTTCGGCGAGCCGATGGCTCCGAGGAAGACCGCGTCGAATTTCTTCAGCTGCTCGGTTGCGTCATCGGGGAGCACAACGCCTGTTTTCAGGTAGTTTTCGCCGCCCCAGTTGAATTCCGTGAATTCCATTTCAAAGCCGAATTTTTCAGCCGCCGCCTTCAGGACTTTCACGCCCTGGGCGACCACTTCCGGACCTGTTCCGTCGCCCGGCAACGTCGCAATTTTGTAGACTTTCGACATTTTCCCTAACCTTATGTTTTTCTGGTCTCTGTGACTCAGTACGAAGTCCGATGGATGCTTCGGACCGATAACTTCTTTCCGGTAATATATACGCTCTTCCGCAAGAAAACCAGTTTGAATTCAAAGAAAATCGTTTTTGTTCCCTCTTTCCGCCGCTTCGTTCTTTCCGCGCTGCTGCTCCGGAAGGGAACGGGGAGCTTTTCCCGGAGGGTTCAGACTCTTTTTTCCATTTTTCCGGGGACTTCGTCTTGAAATCGTCTTCTTTTCTGTATACATTATGGAAACAATGTCAACGACAGGGGGATTTTTCAATGAGTGATGAGTTTCAGAACAAACCCGTTCCGTCCGATACAACCCCGATGGGCTGGATTCTTTTTCTCTGGATCTGCGGCTTCTGCGTGCCCTGCATCGGCATGTGGATTGTGATCCTGGTGTCGTCTCTGCTGTACTATGCGTGGAAAGATGTCGCGCCGCATCGGGCGAAGAGCATCAACACGAACGGATGGATGATTTTTCTGATCGCCTTCCTTCTTCAGCTGATCTTCGGCGCGGTTTACTGGATCATGCTCTGACATCGGAACCGGTCCGGAGCCCCCGGAGAGTCGCGGAACGCTTCCGGGACGATCCGGAGTGTTGTCTCGAAACGGGCCGGAACGCCTTCCCGAGAGTTTCGCTTCGACGGTGGAAATGAGAGGGAGGAGTATCTGCTCTTCCGCATTCCGTCCGGGCAGGGGAGGGCGCGGAAAAACGACGGATCCTTTTCCCCGGAGGGGAGCGGACCTCTTTCCTGCTTTTTCTATTTTTTCCTGCCGAGAAAGGTGTAGGCGTTGGAGGTGTGCCCGTTCATGGTCGGACAGAGCATGGTTTCATATTCCAGCAGTTCGAACGGCGCAAGGAACTCCCGGACATATCCGGGATCGTGATGACGCAGAACCGCGCCTTCTTCCGCCAGTTCAAAGACTCCGTAGGTTCCATAGACCGGCAGAGCCGCGGCATAGCGGGCCCGGTTGCGGGGATCGGTATTCAGCAGAAAGTCGTTGACGTAGAGGATGCCTCCCGGCCGCAGAACCCGGAGAATCTCCCCGCGCAGAAAATTCTGATCCGCATCATCGGGGATGCAGGTCAGGACGGCGCAGAGCAGCACCGCGTCGAAATGCGAGTCGGGGAAATCAATGGTCCGGTTTTTCTGAAGCTCCAGCGTCAGTTCCGGATGGAGGCGCCTGCCGCGCTCAAGGAGCGTTTCCGAGAGATCAATTCCGCGGAGACGGGTGTATCCCAGTCTGAAAAGCTCCGCCAGGATTCTTCCGTATCCGCAGCCGACGTCCAGGATTTCGGCCTTCCGGTCCGTCACATGACGAGTGAAGAGATCGGCGCGCAGCGGCGTCGTGAACTCCTTTGTTTCGGCGGCATCGTTCCAGAAGCGCTTGGGATCCTGCACGATCGTCTATTCTCCCAGAGCGCGGATTTTGACTCCGGCTTCGATGAGGATTTTGCGCGCGGTGCCGTCGATGGTGTAGCGCTCCTTGTAGACGACTTCGCGGATGCCGGCGTTGATGATCATTTTCGCACAGAGCAGACACGGACTGTACGTGGTGTAGAGCGTGGAGTCCTTGACGGCGATTCCGTGATAGGCCGCCTGCACGATGGCATTCTCCTCTCCATGCGAGCAGAGACACTCCGTCAGTCCGGTTCCGGAAGGGGCCTCCGAGGAGCAGCGGGGACAACCTCCCTCGCAGCAGTTTCGGATTCCCCTCGGCGTTCCGTTGTATCCGGTGGAGATGATGCGCTTGTCCTTCACGATCACGGCGGCCACATGACGGCGGGAGCAGTTGCTCCGGAGCGCCACGACGTTGGCGATCTCCATGAAATACTCATCCCAGTCGGGGCGTTTGTGTTCCTGTGTTCCGTTCATATCCGTCACTCCCTGTTAAAAAAGATCCATCTGAGAGATTCCCCAGTTTTCATCCTCTTCCGAGGGTTTCGGGCGAATCGGTTCGGCGGGTTCCGGCTTTTGGATGGTGTCGTTTTCGACCACGCCGGTTTCCGGATCCCGTTTCGGTTTCGGATGCGTTTTTTCTTTCGGTTCCTCGGGCGGCAGTTCGATCAGGGGCGGATCTTCCGGCTGCTCGGTGCCGTCGAGATACTGGACAAACGTGATTTTCAGCAGTTTCCGCGGGAAGAGCAGGGCGCCGCCGGCTTTCGGAGAGCGCTGGGGCGCTTCGGAAAGATTGATCTTCTGAAGCTGACGGGCCCGGATCGGCGTGTCGATCCGGCACTCGTAAATCGCATTCGGCCGGGGCGTGATGAGCTCCAGACGGCAGTTCTCCGGACAGATCCGGTACTCCTTGTCCTTGATGAACTGGCTGATGATGCAGCGCTTGTAGTAGACCTTGCCCGTTTTGGTGTCCGAATAGACAATGCCGAATTCCGTGGTCTTGTCGTATTTGCGGAATTCGTAGAGCTTGTCGATGAAAATCTTTTCGGGAATGTCGATGATCTTGTAGGTTCCCTTGCGTTCCACGCAGAGAAGATGGTCGAATTCGTTGCAGACCACGACGTCGTCGCTCTTGACGTTGGTTCCCACATAGCATCCTTTGCGGTCCCAGTAGACGCGGATGTTGTTAAGAGCGATTTTTTCCATGTCGATCTTCTGGAACCCTTCCAGTTCGATCCGGGTTCTGCGGGGAAACTGGGGGCCGTACTTTTCCAGCAGAGCCGTCAGGTACCGGACCGCGTAGCTTTTCAGACGCTTGAGATTCCTGTTGTTGATGTCGAGCTGTTTGCGGATCTCCTCCATCTCTTTCTTGTTCTTTTCGATGTCGAAGAGGGAGATGCGGCGGATCGGAATGGCGAGCAGCGTTTCGACGTCCGCGTCCGGAATGATGCCCTCCGAAAGCTGTTTGAGCCGGAGTTCGGCTCCTTTGTCGCCCGCGGCAAGACCGCGCTGTTCGACGTTTTCCCGGAGAAGCTGAACGGTCGGCTCCCATTCCTCGCGGAAGTCCTCGAGTCCGGCGCGGACTTCGGCGGAGATCCGCTCGTAGGTCTTGCACGTTTCGATGCGTTTGTAGATGCGTTCCTCCACAAAGATCTGCGCCAGGGTGCGGGAGAGCAGTTTTTCCAGCAGTTTTCCGATTTCGATGTTCAGTTCCGCGCGGAGATAGCCCAGCAGTTTTTCCGTGTTGCGGTAAAGCACCTCCTTCACGTTCATCCGGACGGGCCGGTTCTCTTTGATGACCATCAGATTGAGCGTGACGGTCATGGAGCAGTCGGTGTAGGAGTAGAGCGCCTGAAGCGCGCGCTGCGGATCGTATCCGCGCTGCGGCACAATTTCGATGCAGACCTCTTTTGCGGTCAGATCGTGAATGGTCGCGATTTTGATTTTCCCCTTGGTCGCGGCCTTCTCGATGGACTCCATGAGTTTTTCCGTGTTGGTGAACGGGGGAATTTCACGGATGATGAGGTTTCGTCCGTCGATGTCGATTTTGGCGCGTACCGTGATTTTGCCGTTGCCCTCCTCGTATTTGGAGGCGTCCATGATTCCGCCCTGGAGGAAGTCCGGATAGAGTTCGAAGTCCCGGTCCTGGAGAATGGCGATCTGGGCGTTGAGCAGTTCGTTGAAGTTGTGCGGCATGATGCGCGTGTTCGTGCCGACCGCGATGCCTTCCGCGCCCATCAGAAGCAGCGAGGGAATTTTAATCGGGAGCCGGACCGGTTCCACATTTCGTCCGTCGTAGGAGTCCACGACCTCGGTGATGTCGTCGTTGAACAGGACCTCTCTTCCGAGCTGCGAGAGACGGGCCTCGATGTACCGGGGCGCCGCCGCGGGATGACCCGTGATGATGCTGCCGTAGTTTCCCTGCTTGTCGATGTAGAGCTCCTTGTTGGCCAGCACGACGAGGGCGTCGCCGATGGAGGCGTCGCCGTGCGGATGGAACTTCATGGTGTCGCCGATGATGTTGGCCACTTTATGAAAGGAGCCGTCGTCGGTGCGGTGCATGGCCCAGAGAATGCGGCGCTGCACGGGTTTGAGTCCGTCATCGATATCGGGAATGGCGCGCTCCTTGATGACATACGAGGCGTATTCGATGAAGTTGGTGTCCATCATCTCTTTGAGCCGGGCATTGGAACCGGTCTGAACCTTGGCGATTTCGCCGAAGGCCTCCTGATCCTCCAAGTCCTCCGCATGTTCCATTTCCGCGGGTGTTCCGGCTGCGGATGGCGTTTCCGGTGCGGCGGTCTTTTCCGGCTGCCGCGGTTCGGAATTCTGTTTTGCTGTTTTCTTCTTTGCCATGAGTTACACCAGATGATTGACGATGTGCTCCCAGCGGTCGGGAGTGTTGTCGCCCATATAGAATTTGAGCATCTCGTTGATGCCTTTTGTATGATCGATCATGACCTGTTCCAGACGGATGTTTTCTCCGATGAACTGTCCGAATTCGCCCGGAGAGATCTCTCCGAGTCCTTTGAATCGGGTGATTTCCGCCGATTTCCCCAGTTCTCCGGCTCGCTGGTCGCGCTCCTCTTCGGAATAGCAGTAATAGGTCACTTTCTTGTTCCGGACGCGGAAGAGCGGCGTCTCCAGAATGTAGAGGTGCCCGGTCTGGATCAGCGGTTCAAAATAGGTCAGAAAGAAGGTGATGAGAAGATTGCGGATATGCAGTCCGTCCACATCGGCATCGGTGGCGATGACGACTTTGGCGTAACGCAGATTGTCGATATCCTCTTCAATGTCGAGCGTCTTCATGATGTAGAAGAGCTCCTCGACGTTGTAGACCGTTTCGATCTTCTTGCCGTAGCAGTTGAACGGTTTTCCCTTCAGGGAGAAGACCGCCTGCGTATTCGGATCGCGGCTCTGGACCATGGAGCCTCCCGCGGAATCTCCCTCGGTGAGGAAGATCATGGTGCTGTCGCCGAATTTGGAGCGGTCGCCGAAATGGTATTTGCAGTCTTTGAGCTTGCTGTTGCGCAAACTCATCCGTTTGGACATCTCCTTGGTCTTCTTCTGGACGGACTGGATCTCTTTGCGGACCTCCTCGTTTTTCCGGACTTTTTCCAGCAGAAGTTCGGCTTCGTCGAGATGCCGGTGAAGGTAGTCGACGACCGCCTGCTTGACCGTTCCGACAATCCAGCCTTTGATATCGGTGTTGCCTAGCTTGTTTTTCGTCTGCGATTCGAACACGGGATCCTGCAGTTTGATGGCGATGGTGCCGACGATGCCGTCGCGAAGGTCCTTGCCGTCGTAATCCTTTCCGGAAAATTCGTTCACGGCGCGGAGCAGCCCCTCCTTGAATGCGGAAAGATGAGTTCCGCCGTCATTGGTGTACTGACCGTTGACGAACGAGTAGTATTTTTCCCCGAAGACCGCGGTATGCGTGAAGGCGAATTCGAGGGTTTTGTCCTTGTAGTGCACGATCTCATAAAGGCTTTCGCCGGTGACTTCCGTGTCGATGAGGTCCTTGAGTCCGTTTTTGGAGTAATAGCGCGCCTGGCCGTTGAGGTAGAGCGAAAGTCCGCTGTTCAGATACGCATACATCCACAGACGCCGCTCGACATACTCCTGTTTGATGACATATTTCGGAAAGAGCGTGGCGTCGGGAACGAATTCGATCATGGTGCCGTTCCGTTCCTCGGTGGATCCCTCGCTTTCCTCTTTCAGGATGCCTTTTTCAAAGACGGCCTTTTTGTATTTTCCGTCGCGCACCGACACGGCCGTGAAATGTTCCGAGAGTGCGTTGACCGCCTTGGTTCCGACTCCGTTGAGTCCGACGGAAAACTGGAAGACCTCGCTGTTGTATTTGGCTCCGGTGTTGATCTGGGAGACGCAGTCGACGAGTTTTTCCAGCGGGATGCCCCGGCCGTAATCCCGGACCCGGATGGTGGAGCCGTCGATGGAGATGTCAATTCTCCGGCCGTAGCCCATGATATATTCGTCAATGCTGTTGTCGATGATCTCCTTGATCATGACATAGACCCCGTCGTCCGGATGGGAACCGTCGCCCATTCGGCCGATATACATGCCGGGACGGTGCCTGATGTGATCCAGGGAACTCAGGGTTTTGATTGTGCTGGCATCGTAAACTGTTCCGTGCGGGGAGGGGGTATTTAAAGAGGTATCCTGTTCCTTTTCTTCCATGTTCAGCCTTCCTGTAATAGTACGATTCTGAATATATATCCGCGAACGCCAATTTCAAGTAGAAAACAAGAAAAAAATCCAATCCCCGCCGTTCGGCGGGAGATTGGAAATCGGGAGAAAAACCGAGGATTGCCGCGGATCAGCCGAACAGTCGGCGCAGTCCGGCATCCTGGAAGAATCCTCCATCCGGAGCGGCGCAGGCGAGGACCTCGACCCGGGCGAACTTGTCGATCATTTTGAGGTTGTCGCGGATCAGGATGTCCGCGTTTTCCGGCACCCGGTTGACAATGACTCCCCGCACTTCCACGTTGTGTCTGCGCAGTTCGTTGACGGTCATGGTCGTGTGGTTGATGGTGCCGAGTCTGGAGTCGGCGACCACGATGGCCGGAATGGCGAGTTCCGCCGGGATGTCCGCCATGATCTGCCGATGGTTCAGCGGGACGCAGACGCCGCCCGCGCTTTCCAGAAACAGAACATCCGGCTGCCAGGTGTTCCGGATCTTATGATAGGCTCGGATGATTTTCCGGATATCGATCTGGATTCCCGCCAGATCCGCCGCCAGATGCGGCGAGGATTCAAATTTCAGACAGTAGGGACAGGCCAGATCCATGGGCAGGTCCAGAATTCCGGGCGCGGCCTGTTTGACCTTTCCGAGATCTCCCTGCATGGGATCGAGCATTCCGGTCTGTGCCGGTTTCATGACCGCGGTGGTCAGATTCCGTTCGGTGGTGTAGCGGGCGAGCAGAGATGTGATGTAGGTTTTGCCGACATCGGTACCTGTTCCTGTCACAAAAAACGCCTGTGTCATTTTTGGGCATCTCCGTTGGTTGAAAGAATCGGTATGGAACCGAAGTTCAGAATGGTTCGCTGATAATCGGGGGAGAGCAGACGGTCCGCCAGTGCGGCGACCTCGCGCGGGGCGTGGTTCCCGACCGCCAGACTGTATTGCTCCTGCAGGGGATAGCGCCCCTTCGTGATGGATTCAAAGTCCGGAACGACCCCGTCGATGGAGACCAGTTTCAGGGTTCCCGGCGGCGCGATCGCTCCGGCAAGCGGCAGGAGAACAATCGCTTTCGGATCATGTTCCAGCAGTTTCTCCGCAATGTCGGCGAAGCGGACCGGACTGAAACGGGTTTTCCCATTGTTCCGCGGCTCCTTTCCCGGCTCGAAAATATGGGGCAGATAGTAGATGTTCCGCACCGGAATATCCGTTTCCGGCCAGACGGGAAAGCGGTTGCCGAGAATCTGTTCCGCCTGCTGCTTCGAGAGGTTTCCGTACGGATTTTTCCGGCTGACCGCGATCAGAATGCCTTTCCATAGCAGAGGCCGCGCGGCTTTTCCGGTCAGATCCCGGGCGGGCGCCAGCGTGAGAACGACCGTGCTGCGCTTCGCCGGATCCGACGGCTCGACGGACGAGAGTTCGCAGGCGCTTTCCATCCGGCTCAGACGCTGGAGAACCTCCTCCTTGATGAGTTCCTTGAGGCCGTCTTTTGCGACGATCCGCAGCGTGTTCAAACGCAGACCCGTCTCCTCCGCACGGAGACAGGGGAACGCCGCGGCAAGAAATGCAAGCAGAAAAATCAGCGGTTTCACAATGACATTCCTTTTCGTTCCGCGAGCCTGTCGCGCATCGCCTCAAGATAGTCGAAGGGGACTGCGAGACTGCCGCAGCCGCATCCGATCCGGATATTCGGCTGATTGGTTCCGTGAAAATCGCTTCCGCCGGATTTGAGGATGCCCTCGGCATCTGCCAGTTCGGTCATCAACTCGGTCTGATGTTCGGAAAACATGGAGTATCGGACTTCGACTCCGTCGAGTCCGGCGGGCACGAGTTTCCGCAGCATTTTCCGGGCGAAGGCGCGTTCGCCGGACTGTCCGCTGACCGGATGCGCCCAGATGGCCAGTCCGCCGGCGGCGTGAATGGCCCGGATCGCTTCGGCCGGTTCGGGCAGGGCGCGGGCAACGTAGCAGCGGCAGCCGCGTTTCAGATATTGATCGAAGGCGTCCTGCATGGTTTTGAAGTATCCCTTCCGGAGCAGGAGGGCGGCGATGTGGGGTCTGCCGATGCTCTCTCCGCCGGCTTCCTGAAGAAGCTCCTCGTAGGAGACGTCGAATCCGGCGGCGGAGAGTTTCAGAATGATTTCCCGGTTTCTCGTTTCGCGGCCGCTGCGCATGCGTTCGAGCAGATGCAGCAGCTCCGGCGTCTCCGGATGGAGAAAGAGTCCGACAATATGCAGCTCCTTGCTGAACAGCATCGTGGAGAGTTCGACTCCCGGAATGGCTTCGACGGGTTCCTGTTCCGCCGCGGCCAGGAATTCCGGCAGTCCGGAGACGGTGTCGTGATCGGTCAGGGCGACGGCGCGGAGTCCCTGTTCCCGGGCCAGACGGAGGATCCGCGCAGGCGTTTCCGACCCGTCGGACGCCGTGCTGTGTGTATGTAAATCAATGAGATCCTGCATCATTTCCGCTCTTTATTTTCATCGGATGTAAGATAGCATGAAAAACGGATTTTTCAATGCGGGAAGCGCGTTCCCGGCATGGCGCTGGGATGGTCCGGACGGTCGGAGAAGCGTTTCCGGTATTCTTTCGGAGAGATCCCCGTCTGCTGTTTGAAGAAGCGCGAAAGATAGAACTCCGAGCTGAATTTCAGTTCGGAAGCGATTTCCCGGATGGTTTTCTCCCGGTCCGCCAGACGCCGGGAGAGTTCGCGGACAAGCGCCTTCGTCAGAAATCGATGCGGCGGCAGACCGAATTTGCGTTTGAAGGCGCGCGAGAAGACATCCGGCCGCTGATGAAGATGTTCCGCGAGGGCTTCCACATTCAGTTCCGCGTCGATGTGTGTCCGGACATATTCAAACAGAGGTGCCGCCTCGAGCATGGCGTTCGCGGGACAGGGCAGACGCGCGGGCCAGTGGTCGTGACAGAACCGGATGATCCAGCTCCGGATCCCGCAGGAGGCGCGGAGCTTGTCCGGATCGTTGAGACATTGTTTCAGACCTTCCGTCATTTCCGGATCGTAGCAGCGGGTGATCCGCTTTTCCGCGGAATAGAGGTCCAGTCCGTGGATGAATTCCAGGGAGAAATGAATCGTGATGGAGGTGGTGTCCAGCGTCCGGTGAAAGCGGATGCGGGTGTCCTGCGGAATGAAACAGAGATATCCGGGGGTGAGACGGTGGCGGATTCCGGTTTCGGCGTCCTCGTAGTAGTTGTCCGCCTCGCGCGTGTCAAGACAGCAGGAGAGGATGTTGCGCGGATAGCGGATCGTCTCGTGATAGTCCCAGCGGAGAATTTCCACATGGTCGATATCCAGCGTCAGAAGATTGTTCAGGTGTTCGATCTGCCGGTCTTTAAGGTAGAGTGCCATGAAATAATATGTTTTTTATTGTTTTATGTATTCCATTTTCCAAGTTTTTGTAATATAATGGAATAAAAACGGAAATGCAAACGGAGACGGGGCTTTTATGAGTGATATTGCACTTTTGCAGAAGGAATTTCAGGAGTACAGCCGGAAGCGACGTTACCGGCAGTGGGATTGGAAAACGCCGAGTCCTCTCTGGGCCGAGATGGACCGAAGAGCGGAGAGGGTGCCGAACGCTTCGGCACTGGAGTTGAAAGCTATTCAATATGAAGTGATTGCGGAAAAATTTGTTCCGCATCTGTTTTCTCACACCCCGTTCTTTTTCGAGATGGGACTCAAGCCGGCGGAGGCAAGAGGGGTGGCGGATTACGGGCTGCCGGCGTCCTGGCTGACGTATCGGAATTCCGAGGCCGTCCGGAGACGTTTTGCTTCTGAACTTGCGCAATACCATGCGTGTTCCCGTCATGGGATTCATCTCGGGGGGATCTGGGATGCGCATCACCATTCCACGAATTCGACGAATATCATCCGTTGCGGTCTGGAGTCGTTTTACCACGAGGCCGAGGCGGAACTGAAGAAGTGCGCAACGGAGGAGGAGCGGATTTTCCTCCGTTCCGCGATGCGCGGACTTCTGGCGGTGAAGCTGATCGCGGAGAAATTTGCAAAAGCCGCCGACCGGAAGCTGGAAACGGCATCCGATCCGGAGGAGGTCCGCTTTCTGAACATGATCTCCCGTGCGGGCCGCCGCGTGCCGTGGAAACCTGCGGAAACCTTTTACGAGGGGCTGGCAATGTTTCCGTTTCTGTATGAAGTGATTGCGTCGCTGGAAGGGAACGGCCTGTCCGCGTTCGGACGGCTGGATTTCGTTCTCGGGCCGCTCTATGAACGCGATCTTGCCGCGGGACGGATCACGCGCGATGAAGCCGTTGATCTTCTCAGCCGGGCGCTCTGCTTTACCGACTGCCGCTACGATAAATACGGAAGCTGGAAGGATGCGTATAACACGCAGGAAAACGGAACCGCGATGTCGCTGGGCGGATACGGGGAGGAGGGAAAGGTCGTCTGCAATGAGGTCACGATGATGATCCTGGAGGTGCATCGAAAATGGAATCTTCTGTTTCCGAAACTTCAGCTCCGGATCTGCCGGGAGACTCCGAAAGCGTTTTTTGACGCCGCCAACGCGAATCTTCTGGAGGGGCGCAATGTCCTTTCTTTCCTGAACGACGACTGCATCATTGCCGCCCAGGTCCGCGCGGGGAAACGACGGGAGGATGCGCTCCAGTATGCGATCGGCGCCTGCTGGGAGGTCATTGTCGAAGGCTGTGAGCACTCCGCGGGGGCGAACTGCTATTTCAATCTGCTCCGGATTCTGGAACTCTCCATTCACGAGGAGGGGGAGGTGATCGCCGAGACCGGAGTCCGGTGCCGGAAGCTGGATTCGTGCACGTCGTTCGAGGAGGTCTACCGCTGTTTCCTGGAGAATGTTCTCCGCGAGGTGCGGCGGATGTGCCGCACAATCGAAACGGTGGGACGCTTCTGGCCCGAGGTGAATCCCTCGCCCTTTTTTTCGGCCTGTATGAAGGATTGTCTCAGGAATCACCGCGACTACACGGCGGGCGGCGGACGCTACAATCCGCATGCGCTTCCGTTTGCCGCTTTTGCGAATGCGGTGGACTCCCTGCTGGCGATCCGGTCGCTCTGTTTCGGAGAGGAGAAGGTCTGTTCCCTGACGGAGCTTCTGACCGTTCTCCGCCGGAACTGGGAGGGGGCGGAGGTGCTCCGGCGCCGGGCGCTCCGTTCTCCGTACTTCGGCGATGGATCGGAGGAGTCGAATGCTCTCGCCAAACGGTTGTTCGACGATCTGTATAACTCGACTCGCGATCTGAAAAATGAACGGGGAGGACCATTTCAGCTCGCGTATTATGAGGCCTGGGAATTCATCAACTGGGGAAAACTGATGCGGGCGACTCCCGACGGCCGCAGAGACGGGGAGGTCATTGCGCAGGGATTGTCGCCTTCCCATGCCCATTCGGACATGCAGTTGACGACGGTCATGAATTCCGTGGGCCGTCTGGATCTTACGATGGTTCCGGGAAACTCCTGTCTGAACATTTCCCTGCCGCTGGGACGGGTCTCCGCCGATGTGCTGGAAGGTCTGGAACGGGCGTTCATCGCCTCGGGCGGGGAGCAGCTCCAGCCGAACTGCGTCCGGCTCGAGGATCTGGAGGATGCGATGATCCATCCGGAGGCGCATCGCGATCTGTTTGTCCGGGTGTTCGGATTTTCCGCGCGGTTTATTCTGCTGCCTCCGGAATGGCAGCGCGAGTTCATCAACCGGCATCAGTACTCCGCATGAAGCAGGAGAATTTCTCCGGGAGGATCGTGGGGGAAGCCGAGGCTCGGTTGTTTCTGCCGGAACCATGTCTTGCCCTTCGGATCTGACCGCGCGGGGGAGGGGGGATCCGGAGCTTTTTCCGGGGAAGGAGTTGCGGGACGGGAGAACCCGGGATGGGCGGTTCGGCCCTCTGTCATAAGAGAAACTGAAATCGCCTGATATCTCGGGCTCCGGCCGTCGATGGCGGGGATGCGGAACCGTTTTGAAAAGGAGGGAGCCGCCCCTCGGCCTCACTCCTTCCGGTAGACCAGAAGGGCAAAGCCGTTTCTGGGGATGGTGACGGTGGTGTTTTCGAACACGACGTCGCCGGAGACGGAATCCATGCGGACAAAGCGGAAGCCCGGAACGGAAACCTCTGTTTTTTGAACATCCCGGTTGCTCTGCGTGAGAAGAACTCCCAGTTCGTTTCCGAGGAGGAAGGCGTTCGTCTGAATCTCCGGATTGCTCAGGGAGTGGAACTCGCAGGCGCAGAAGCGTCCCCGGTAGAGAAGATCGGCGGAACGTTCGCGGAAGGCGTTGGCTCTGCCCAGATATTCCTGATACCGGGGGGTGGCGGCGATGGAACTGCGGCAGCGATGGATCTCCACATCGCTGCGACTGCCGAGAAGGAGCATCTGATTGACGGGAAACTCGACGTCGGAATCGTCGCGGATGTTCCGGTTGGAGATGACCGCTTCGGGGAATGCCTCCTTGAAAAGATAGCTGGCCGAGCGAAGGAGCGGTTTTTCTCCGGTCTTTCTCCACTCCGGATTCCAGGCGGAGGCGGGGAAGCCGAAGATGTGAACGAAATCCGTGTACTGGAGCGTCTGATCGGTGGTGCATTCGATTCCGAATCCGAGCTCGGGCTTTCTGGATTTCGCGTATTCGTAGAGCTCGCGGAGCATTTCCCGCTTGCTCTGCATGAGTCCGGTGAAGGGAACGGGATGTCCGTGGGCGGGATCGCAGCAGGGATAGGAGGCAAGTCCCAGCTGATCGAAGAAGACCGAATCGGCTCCGATCTCGATGGCAAAGTCGATATGACGCTTCAGAATTTCGATCCAGGAACGGCAGGAGGGACAGGCGACGACGAATGTCTTGTTGCCGAAGGCGCGCAGAAAGGTTCCCGTGTTGCTGAAGTTGTAGAATTCGCGGTGTTCGGTGCCGTCGGCGCGTTTGATGGAGACGCGCTGGCCTTCGCCGGAGCGATAGTAGTCGGTATCCGCGTCGATGAGCTGGCCGTTGAAGTAGAGGATGATTTTCCCGCCTTTTGCCTGAACCTTCCGGATGTTCTCCTTGAGCGCGTCCACTCCGCCCTGCGAGGGATCGGGGGTATAGACCGGATATCCGGAATCCATGCCTTCGGCGGTCCAGCCGAAGAGGAAGAGGGTGCGGATCCCGGCTTTTGCGGCGTCGTCATAGGCCTGTTCGAGTTTGGAATAGGGGAAGAAGTATTCGCCGTACTGATGATGCAGAATGATTCTCTGCCATCCGGCGGAGTTCCGGACATGCTGCGGAATTTTCGGAGCGGTGAACCAGGAGTCGGCCCATTTCCGGTATTTCCGGGCGCCGACGGTCCAGTCGCCGGAATACGGCGAGGTGACGATCTTCTCCTCGCTCCACTCCTTCCCCGGCGCGAGGAAGGGATAGCGGACGAGAAACATGTTGAGGGAGGTGTTCTGTTCCAGTTCAAAAAGATGGGCGGTCAGTTCAAAGGAGCTGTCGTGACACCCGAAATAGAAGCCGTCGCCGCCCCAGTCGAGTTCGAAGCAGTTCATGGAGCAGGAGCGGCCCGGATAGATGGCGGGAGCTGTGCGGATGTATTTCTGGTCGGGCGCCATGTAGCTGGTGAAGCAGGAGCGGATGTGACGCGGAAGATTTTCGATGCGTTCGCTGACCAGTTCCGAGGTAATGGCCGCCATCGGCGGTTCGGGATCCCGGATCGTGAAAATGGGAAAATGCACTTCGCGGATGACCTTGTCCGCGGTCCGGTTGTTCACGTCCACTCCCCAGCGGATCTCGTCTTCCCGCAGGGTGGCGGAAAGCGTGACGGAGACGGGAATCGTGCCGCGCTGTTCGCATTCCATTTCGGGATAGGCAAGGGTGAGACGGTTGTTTTCCACGCGGATCGCCGGAATCCCCGCGGGACGGGCCTCCAGTTCCAGACAGGCCGGATCCCCGAGGATCATGCGCAGAAGACCATGGGGGGAAATGAGTTCCCGACCCGATTTCTTATTGCAGAGTTCCGTCAGAGTTCCGTGCTCATCGACGGCGAGGGAAAGAAATTCGTTTTCCATTCGGTTCATGAGATTCTCCTGAGTTTGATTCGGATTGTTTTCCGGTAGTTCCCCTTATTATAATTCCGGGAAGGGGTTTCTGCCATGGGAAGTATGCCAAAAACGATGGGAATTGTGCCAGAATCATTTGACAAAACAGAAAGCAGGGGGTATCATACCGCATGAAGAACTATTTTCTCCATTTTCAGGATCTTCCCCGGACGCTTTCCGCGCCCCTTCCGCTTTCCGCGCTTCTTTCGTGTGACAATGCGCTCGGCACATGGAACGGAAAACGGGAGAACCGGATGGAATTTGCGGTGCGTCTCGGATCATCGGATGCGTATTCGGTGGACATTCAGGATGGCCGGGAGACCCGGCTGGCGTTTCCGCATGTGTATCTGAAATATCCGGGGAGCGATTTCCATTCGCCGCCGTTTGCGCGGCGGGAGGCGTTTGCGCTTCTTTACGACGGTTCGCTGTGCGGCCGTCTGGAGGAGCACGGAATTCTGCTGGACACGGTGGCCTGGCCGCTGGAGATAACGCCGGAGATCCGGGAGCTGATCCGGAAGATCGACACGCTCTGCGAAAGCATGTCGGTTCCCGGCTGCATCGACCGCATTGACGGCTATGCGCTGTGTCTGCTCCGGGAGCTGATGCTTCAGCATCCGGCGCGACGGAACGAAAATCCTTCGCAGACGGACTCCTTTTATGCCGGGAAGATCCAGCGGATCGCATCGTATCTGCGGGCGCATTATGCGGAGCGGATCCGTCTGGAGGAGCTGGCGGAGAGGGTCGGGTTGTCGCGGCGGACGTTTTTCCGTTATTGGAAACGGGAGTTTCCATCGCATTCGCCGATCCGGTATCTTCAGGAGCTGCGGATGCGCGAGGCGTGCCGTCTTCTCCGGTATGAGATGCCGGTTTCGGAGATCGCGGAACGCCTGCATTTTTCGGATCCCTCCTATTTTGCGGAGCTGTTCCGCCGTCAGTTCGGCGAGACGCCGAGTCAGTATCGGCGTCGGAAGTCCGGGGAACCGTGATTCATTGCGCAAGTTCGAAATACAGGCTCGGACCGTGTTTGAGATCGGCCGTGCGGAGGGTGAATGCAATGCCTTTCCCAATTTTCCTGACGGGAATCTTTTCGAGTCTGGTTCCATCGGGGGCAAGAGCGTAAAGAGTCATTTTTTCCGCCTGGTCGGTGAGGATTTCCATTTCAAAAGTGCCGCTCTCAATGAGAATCGGAGTGCTTCCGTGATCCAGACAGACCCGCTGATCCTCCTCTTCAAACACCATTCCGGAGTTGAGGGCGTTTGTGACGACAAACAGCAGGAGGCGCCTTGCGTCACGGATGCTTCTGGTTCCGTCGATGGAGGCCAGGGCGAGACATCCTCTCCGGTTCATGTTTTTCACGCGGAAGTTGCGGAGATCCGCCCGGCTTCCGGCTTCCGCGCAGAGACCCTGGAAGCGGTCTGTTTCGATGGTCATCCGGTTGTTCCGTGCGTTCAGGACAAGTTCTCCCGTTGCGCTGACAAAAAAATCTTTCAGGGCATTGGTCCTGTTGTCCGCCGGAAGCAGACCGCGCGATTTCAGGTTCCGCAGAATCCGGTCCATATCAAAGACGGAGCTCCGGGTATCGACAATATCCGCATCCGCCCGTCGGACCGCCGTCGCGGAGGAGCCCAGACGAGGCAGGAGCACTTCGTTCTTCCCGGCCGGATGGTGCGTCAGATCCACGGCGCACTCGCCGATCAGTCCCATCCGGAGCTGGGACGCACTGACGGATTCCGTCAGCTGATTGCTTTGAAGAATCTCCTCCGGATTAATTTCGATCCGGGTCCGGAACGGAGAGGATTTGACATCGCCGCGCCGGTAGAGCAGGGCGGTCATCAGTTCCGTGGCGCGGCGGACGGGATCGAAGCGGATTTCAAAATCCACGATTTTCCCGCTGAAATTCCGTGTGGGCGCCATGACGAACGCGGTGAGGGCGTCGAATCCGTTCAGGGCGGCATATCCGCCGAGCACGAATCCATGCTCGTAGCGATATCGGTTCCAGAAGCAGTGGCCGTGTTCGGAAACCAGGAAGGGTTTGCCGGAAATCCGAGTCGCCAGATAGCTGCATACCGTGTTCGCGGCGGAACCGATGGAACTGGTCTGGTTGATGCGTGATCCCTTTGCGAGCGGACCGCCGGAGGGATGGTCGTGATAGCTGTTCATTGTGACAAAATCGAACGTTTTGCGGACCACGACGTGACGCATCGACTTGCCCATGGCAAAGCTTGTCACGGGGCCGGCATAGCCGAGTTTGCGGAGGAAGGTTCGTTCGCGTTCATAGAGTCCGCGTTCCTGTTCCGTGATGAATTCCGCGCGGTCGCGGCCGAGTTGTCCGGGAGTGTCCTTGGCAAGCGGCTGAAAGGTTTTGATGTCTTCGAAGGAGGAAAGGTGCGCCGCGTCCCTGCCCCACGCCTGTTTCAGACGGTGGAACGAACCGTATTTCCGTTTCAGAAAGGTCCGGAAGAGTCCGGAAAATCGGTCATCGGCGCGGAGAAAGACGAATTCCTGTTCGTTGTTGCAGTCGATGAAGGCGATCTGGGGATCGTCGATCCAGCGCATCTTCGTATACGGATTGACGTGATTGAGCACCAGTTCGGCATTTCTGCACCAGGCGTCATAATCGCGTTTGTGTCGGTAGAGATCCCAGTCCTGTTTTTCGGCTCCGCCCCAGGGATAGCAGCGGTCGAATCCGATGTGCGGAACCGGCAGGGAGAGGTAGATGTAGACTCCCCGCTTCTTCAGACAGTACAGCAGATAATCGAACTGGTCCCGCAGACGGGGCGAATATTCAAAAGCCCCGAGCTCCTTCCAGTCCAGATCACGCATGTGCCGGGCCCAGATGCGGACGAGGTTGTAGCCGCCGCGCACGATCTGGTCCGCGTATTCCTCCGCGTCCTGTTTCGTGACGATTTCGGTGATTCCCGTGAAGAATTTTCCGAATTCCCGGTTTTGATTGAATGCGAGAAAGCGAACCGGAATCCCGGGACGTTTTTCAAATTCAAAATGTCCGCTTTTCCCGACGACGACTCTGCCGAATTCTCCGATTCCGTGTTTCGGGAACAGCGGTTCGAAGTCCAGCGCCGTTCCCGCTTTCGGAGAGGGTTTGAATGACTGCGGAAGCGCTTTCCAGACCTCGTCTGCGCGGATCGTCTGTTTTTTCCGTTCAGGATAGGAATACCGGCGTTCCGTGACGGTTGCCGCGATCAGGAGCCACAGCGTCTTGCTTTCCGGATTCTTGCGGAAGGCGATTCGGGTGAGATTGCCGACGCTTTCCGGAATCGTGAAGCGCGAGACGTAGGCCGCTCCGAATCCGTTTTTCGGCATGATGAGCGTACCGACAACGGCATTCTCCACGGGTTTTCCCTTCCACCAGTCCGTGAGATCTTTTCCGTAGAGGACGGGAATTTCCGCTTTTCCTGCGGTTCCGGTCAGGTCAATGAATCCGGAAATGGTTCCTTTCGGATCCGCCCACGCGGAGCTGTGGAGAAGATAAAGGTATCTGCCGTGTACCGGGACCGACGGCCGGATTTCGACCCGTTCCGGAGCTTTCGGCAGACGCGGACAGCGCAGCGCGACGATCGTTTTCTCCTTGTGTTCCTTCGGATCCAGCACATGGAACGGAACATTGGCGAACGTCTGGCGTTTGACCGGAAAGCGGGAGGCATCCTGGGAGCTTCCCTGATCGTGCCATCCGCCTTTTTGGTCTCCGGCGACGCGGTCGGAGAATCCCCAGTTTGCGCACTGTTCCAGCGGAAGAAACGTATCGTCCATCGCTGCGATCTTCAGATTGCGGAAGAGGATGGAGCCGCGGGAGCCGACCACTCCGATTCCCAGATTTCCCCTTGTGACGGTATCGGGAATGTCGCAGGTCAGAGTGACGGTTTTCCAGTCGGTTTTTCCGCTTCCGAGCACATTGCGTTTCCAGACGCTCCGGGTGCCTTTTTCCCCTCCTGCCCAGAAGGCGAACCATCCGCCTTCCCACCGTTTTTCAGGAGCGGAAAGTTCCAGTTTGACCTCGGCGGAAATGGTGATGCGGCGGTTGCGGATTTCCGGTCCGCGCAGAGAAATCGTCGCCGTGTTGCGCAGCGTTTCCGCGTTCGCTGGGACGGTGAAGCGCAGCGCGCCCGAGCCGTCGACGGGAACGACAGAAGTCTGTTCCCGTTTGATGTTTTCGACTCCTTTCAGATCGTCCGCCGAGCGGAAACTCCTCTGGAACAGGACGTGCTCCGCGTGCAGGGCAAGCGTGAGAAGAAGCAGCAGTTGCGTTACGGTTTTTTTCATGGGGAACCTCGTTTCTTATGGAGAAAATTCAATAGGGGCAATTGTCATAGGGGAAGTACTGCATCTTGTTGCGGTTCAGATAGCTGCCGGAGACGATGAGGGTGGTGTAGTCGCGGTTTTCGACGTGGCCGTCGAAAAATGTGACGTTCATTGTCCTGTTATTGTTGTGGCGATAGGCGGAGCCCCAGTCGGAGCCGGAATCGTTGCCGGTTGCCCAGAAGTTTTCCGGCGACATTTTCCACATGGTGTTCCGGCCCGCGTTTGTGGTCTCCGTGAAGGCGATTTTCCGGGAGGCCGCCCGGATTTTGTTCAGACGGTAATAGCGGCCGTCATCGGCGGTTCTTCCCGGGAGCAGTTCTCCGTTGAGATATTCATCGGCATACGTGTAGGAGAGCTTCTGATACTGATCTCCGATCCATTTGTCTCCATCGGGCAGAGGACGTGTGGAGTCCGGACAGATGCTGTTTTTCCGCACATAGTTCAGCGCCCAGTTCCCTGCCGATGGATAGGTTTTGAAGCCCAGATTTTTCACGAATTCCGGATTTTGATACCACAACAGATCGCCGCCTCCGCTGTAAGGAACCCATGCGTCGTTGTTTGCGTTCGCATATATGATTCCCGCCGTTCCAAGGGTTTTCATCGAATTCATGCAGGAAAGAGTTCTCGCCTTGGCTCGGGCCGATCCCAGCGCAGGCATGAGCAGAGAGGCTAGAATCGCTATAATGGCAATCACGATTAAAAGTTCTATCAATGTAAATCTGATCCTCTCTTGATTTTTCTGTTTCATCACCGTTTCCTTTTTTATTTCTGTTGTATGATTTCAACTGGAATGACTTCCATTTTCTGTTCCGGCGGAGTCTCTCCGGAGAGAAGGAGCCGGGCGCGTTCCGCGATCCGTTCCGCGAATTCGCGGAACGGGATTTTGTAAAGATATCCCGGAGCCTCCTTGACGGAACCGTCGGTGATGTCGGGGCGGATCAGGGAGATTTTCCGCCGGAAATCGGGACAGCCTTCTTCAATCGCCTGAAAGAGTCGGTCATTGAGAGCCGTTGCGCAGAAGATGGCATCCACAGGGACGCCGCAGAGTAGCAGTTTCCGCAGATCCTCGCAGACGGTGGCGATGTCTTTCAGGAAGAGATTCGGGTTCAGTTCCACGCCGGCTTCCCGGAAGGCGCGGAGAAGACCGTGCAGCTGGATTTTTTTCTCATTGTCCTGGGGAAAATAGAGGATTCGGGTTCTGTTTTCCGCCAGCAGACGCCGTCCGATTTCATAACCGGCGCCCTCGAAGTCGATGCTGATATTTCCGGGGCAGTCCTCATCGCAGCAGCAGACGATGACTTTCATGCCGTTTTGCCTGAGTTCATCAATGATTTCCAGCTGGGATGGCGAGGGACGGATCCAGATGAGCAGATCAAGCCCTGCGCCTTCCAGTTCCCGCAGAATGGTCTCCTTGCGGTGTCCGCTCAGATTCAGAATATGCTGAATGGCGGGGATCGCCGCCAGTTCCTGCAGAATGTGGGAGAGACGAAGCGCCTGATACGGAAAGTAATGCGCCAGCATGCCATCGTTTTCCAGAATGCCGATGACGGGCAGGGCATCGCTTCCCTGCATAATCTTCCGCGCCGGATTGGTGAAACTGCCCAGACTCTTCCGCGCAATGATGAAGCCGTCTTCCGTGAGCACTTTCATCGCCTTGCTGACGGTCGGACGGCTGACGTTGAATTTTTTCGCCAGTTCCGCGACCGTCGGAATGCGGACGGAGTTCTTGCCGGCGCGCAGGATCAATGTCATCACATAGCGTCGGATCTTCATGTATTCCGCAACGGGACTTTCTGCTTTTTTCATCGCTTTTTCTATCTGTTTTTTGTTTTTTATATTAGCTAATGTTTGCTAAACGTTATATATTATAAAACAAAACTGTTTTTTTGTCAAGCTCTTTCTTCTTTTTTCTGGAAAAAATTTCCTGCGGCGGCGGATAACTTCCGGTTATGGAGGAAATGCAAAAGATTTATTTTTCTTTTTTCCGGGCAATGTTATATTAAGAAAAAACGGGAGCCGGGTATCTCATGAACTTCATTCAGCTGGAATCGTTTCAGAAAATTGTGGAATGCGGAAGCGTGACGGAGGCGGCGAAGCGGCTGTTCATCACTCAGCCGGCTGTCAGCCGGCAGTTGCGGCTTCTGGAGGAGGAGCTGGAGTGCAAGCTTTTTCAGCGGAAGGGAAACCGGTTTGTTCCAACTCCGGCCGGAGAGTTTTTTTATCAGAGAGTCAAATCGCTGCTGAATGAGTTCAGTGATCTTCCGGTGGAAATGAAATCGTTTCTTCACCATGTGGGGGGACCGCTCCGGATCGGATGCGGTCCGTACACTTCCGGAGCGGTGGTGCCGGATCTGATTGTGGAGCTGGTGCGGCGGTATCCGGAAATTGAGCCGTCGGTGCAGGAGAAGGATTCGTTCTGCGCCGATTTGAAGAACGGAACGCTCGACATCATGTTCGGCGTGCAGGGATATGCGGGAAAAGAGCTGCTTTATGTTCCGATGTACCGGAATCGTCTGGTGCTGATCTGTTCGGTGCATTCGCCGCTGGCGAAGGCGGAGCGCATTACGGAGGAGCTGCTGCGGAAAGAGCCGTTTCTTTCCCATTCCTATGATTCGATCCGCTCCCTGATTTTCCGGAAGATGCCGTTCCTGGAACAGAACCGCTTTTATGTGGAATCCCGTTATACGACAACTTTGATATCCTATGTACAGCGCAATCTGGGGTTTTCGATCATTCCGGATTCCTATCTGGGAAATCTGCCGCCGGGAGTGGCCGTGGCCCGGTTCGAGACCGGATGCGAGGTGGAGACGGGGTATCTGGTCAATCCCGGACGACGTTTTTCGCCTCAGCTGCGCGCCATGATGGATCTGGTGGGGGAAAAATACGGATCCATCCTGCCCGACCGGCTGAGGGAGGATTTCAAAAAGAAGGAGAAGAACAAACCATGATAACAAACCGAATTCCCGGAGGAAACATTCAGGTTGTTTCCGTGGAGGGACGCAACATCGAACTTGATGTTGAAATGAGAGATTCCGCAGGCGACTGGTTCTACTGGTGTTTCAAGGCG
>CALXRL010000051.1 GCA_944390735.1 uncultured Victivallales bacterium
CGCAAAAATTGAATTTTTGCTCCTGTAAGTGTTTCGACACCTGTCGACCAGGGGGCCAACCAAAGGTTTTCCCCCTGGACCCCCTCATCCTTTTCGGCGTAACCACGTTAAGGCAGAAAAACAAAGCGGGATCGTCAGCAAACGTCTTCCCCTTACCCTCGTCGGCGGGAAACGGCTGCATCGGGAAAAAAGGAGCAGGGAGTGCAGAGGGCGAACCATTCGGTTTGCCCTTTGCCCGGCAACTGCCGGAAAAAAACGGGAAGCCGAAATTTCAAATTTCGGCGATGGGTGCAGGGCCTTCGGTCCTGCCGAGGGGTGTTGGGGGGGAGAAGCCACCAACTAGAAAACCCCCGAAGCAGGATAAGGGAACAAGCGATGGAATCATCAAAACAAAGGGAAGTTGGAAGAAAAAAAGGAAAAGAGGGGGAGAAAAACTTGATTTTTCAGAAAAGTGTGGCATATTAGATATTCGCACGTTCGTTATTTGAGATTGCAATAACCATATCCATATTGTGAAGGAGTAGCAGAAAATGGCACATAAGAAAGGACAGTCGAGCAGCCGAAATGGCCGTGACAGTCAGCCGAAGATGCTTGGCATCAAGGCGTTTGGAGGTCAGTTTGTAACGGCCGGCAGCATTATTGTTCGTCAGCGCGGGACGAGGATTCATCCCGGCAAGAATGTTGGCTGCGGCAGGGACTACACGCTTTTTGCTCTTACGGACGGGACGGTTCAGTTCGGCAAGAAGACGAGAAAAGATGTTGAAGTGGTTCCCGTTGTGGCGGAATAAGCCGCTTGTTTGAATCAGAGACGCAGGAAAACCCGGCCATTGCAATATGGGTCGGGTTTTTTTGTGGAGAGCTGGAGGGGGGAAGGAATCCTCCCGATTGAGGGCAGGAAGTTTCATCATGTTTATCGACAAGGCGACGATTACGATCAAAGCGGGGAATGGCGGCAGTGGCTGTTGCAGTTTCCGTCGGGAGGCGTTTGTTCCCAAGGGGGGGCCGAACGGAGGGGACGGAGCGCCCGGAGGGGATGTTATTTTTGTCGGGGATCCGGGTCAGCTTACGCTTCTGGATTTTCTTTACAACACCCGTTTTTCCGCGCAGGATGGTGGATCCGGCAAGGGCAAGGACATGCATGGTCGGCGGGGAAAGGATCTTCGGATCAAGGTTCCTGTCGGGACGATTGTCCGTATTGCGGAGACCGGAGATCTGCTTGCGGACATCAATGAGCCGTTCAAGGAAGTGGTTGTGGCCAGGGGGGGGCGTGGCGGTCGCGGGAATGCGCGGTTTGCCACCAGTGTGAATCAGGCTCCCCGCGAGTATGAGCCGGGGGAGATGGTTGATCCGATCGAGGTGTCGCTTGAGTTGAAGATTGTGGCGGATATCGGTCTGGTCGGCTATCCGAATGCGGGCAAATCGACGTTGCTTTCCGATCTGACCAATGCCAATCCGAAGATTGGTCCGTATCCGTTTACGACTCTGAATCCCGTGGTGGGGATCATGGAATACGAGGACTTCGGGAAGATCACGATGGCGGATATTCCCGGACTTGTGGACGGCGCGCATGAAAATGTCGGTCTGGGCCATGAATTTCTGCGTCACATCGAGCGGACGAAGATGCTGGTGTACGTTCTTGACATGGCCGGAACCGACGGACGCAGTTCGGTGGATGATCTTCATGCGCTGAAACGGGAACTGGAGCTTTATGCGCCGGGGCTTTCCGACCGGGCCCGTCTGATTATCGCCAACAAGATGGATGCGGAGGAGAGCCGGGAGAACCTGGAGCTTCTGATGAAAGATCCCGAACGGAAACTTCCGGTTTTTCCGATGAGTGCTGTTCTGGATCCCGACTTTGAGGAAATCAAGAATATTCTGCGGGAGATGCTGGCATCCTGTCCGGAACCGCCGGATCCGACGCAGACGGTTTCTGCGGAGTGACTCACTATGAAGATTGCCGATTCATCCGTTCTGATTACCGGAGGCGCACAGCGGATTGGAGCGGTTCTGGTCCGGACCTTTGCCGCGGCGGGGGCGAGGGTGATCATTCATTGCAGTCATTCTCTGGCTTCCGCGCGGGAGCTTCTGGAGGAGATCGGCGGGGAGAATGCGGGACACGCGGTGATCTGCTGTGATCTGGCGCATCCGGAAAATATTCCCGCGATGTTCAATGATGTTCCGCGCGACGTATCCATTCTGGTTAACAATGCGTCGACGTTCAACCGGCAGGACATCATTCACGAGAATCTGTCGGTGTCGAAAGAGCAGTTTGATCTGAATTTCTGGACGCCGGTGGAGATGATGCGGACGTTTTACCAGCATTCGATTCCACCGGAGCTGTCGGTGGTGAATCTTCTGGATCAGGCGATTGTCCGGCCGTCGGCGGATTCGTTCAGCTATTCCCTGTCGAAAAAGGCGCTGGCGGAGGCGACACGCTGTGCCGCGCTGCAATATGCCCCCCGGATGCGTGTCAACGGTCTTGCGCCGGGGCCGGTGTTTCCGCCGCGCGGACTGGAGCATCTGAAAATGGAAAAAACACTGAAGACGCTTCCTCTGGGACGCCCCGTCAATGTGCAGGATCTTGCCGACGCCTGTGTCATGCTGGCCGGCAACTCCTCGATGACCGGGAGCGTGATGTTTGTCGACTGCGGACAGAGTCTGCTCTGATCGTTACCGCGCGGATCCGGGAAGAGGAGGGAAAGGGGGATTTCCGCTTCCGGGAAACATCGCCAAAGCTCTTCTTTTTTCCGCCCCCTGATTTTTCCGGGAACCTTTCGTTTTCCGACGGAACAACCGCTTTTTTTTCCGATTATTTTTTGAAAAAAACTAGGATTTTTCTTTTTCGAAGCTATATTGTAGGCTGAATAAATTGCAGATAGAAAAAACCATACAGCAAGACAGGCGGATCTTTCCAAAACCAGTCGCATGAACGGCGGAATTTCCGGATGTTCCGGCGACCCTTTCCTGTTTGCTTCCCGCGTTTGAATCTGGATGCACAGTTTGAAATATAGAAGAACAGGAAAAAGGAGGATTTGCACGGATGAACAAACTTTTCTTTGGTATTCTGGCAGTTCTGGTGGCAGCGTCGATCTACACCTATCTGTCGGAACCCGAACAACAGACCGCCTATCCGCTGATCTACTGGAAAAGCGATCCGAACCCCCAGCGGTATGAACAGATCGAACTGTTCGACAAATGGCTGGCAAAAACTCATCCGGAGCTTCAGACGACGCCGGGCGTTCCCGCTTTCGGAGTCAAACTGGATACGGCGAGCAATCAGAGCACTCTGATTCAGGCGGTATCCGGAGTCGGAGGCGATCTGCTGGACTTCTCCGTTGTTCCCGTGTTCTATGCCATGGGAATCATCCGGGATCTGACCCCTTATGCGAAGGAGGGGCACTTCGGACTCGACACCACTTATCCCGGCATCGCGGGTCTTCTCTCCTCCTATGACGGGAAACAGGCCGGATACCCCTGCAACGTTGCCGTATCCAATTTCTGGATCAACCGGAAAACTTTTGAAAAGTACGGCGTGAAGCTGCCGAAAGAGGAGATCACGCTGGAGGAATTTGAGCAGCTCGGCAAGGAATTTGTCCGGAAAGCCAATGCGAACAATCCGGACAAGAAAATTTTTCTGTGTCCCGCGGCCAGCGGTTTCGGTCCGATGTTCAATCTCATCAACGCCCGGAGCCAGGGCATGGACGTTTTCAACGAGACGCTGACAAAATCGACGGTCAACGATCCGCGCTACATCGCTCCGATGAAGCTGCTCTACAAGTGGACCTATACGGACAAGATCCTTCCGACCGCCGCCGATGTCGCCTCCCAGAACATCGAAACCGGCGGTTACGGCGGCGCCACCTTCACGCATTTCATTCAGGGCACGTACGGCATCATTGTGACCGGACGCTATGCGCTGATCCGTTTCCGCGAACTGCCGAAGGAGCAGCAGATGCCGCTCTACTGTGTGCAGTATCCGCAGTCCGGAAAATTCCGGAACATGGTGGGCACCGCGCGCATCACGTCGATGTATGCCGCGACCAAGGATCCCAACCGGACCAAATACTTCTTCGAGTTTCTGGCCAGCAAGGACTACAACGATCACATCATTCACGGGGTGGACGGTCTGCCGCCGAATCCGAAATTTGCCATCAACAACCCGGAATTTCTCAAACCCTCGAACTATCCCAACGAGGGGAACGTTCATGCCAACGAGCTGAAATGGGCCATGAATCTTGCTCTCCCGGCGCCTCAGACGCCCTACTATTCCTCCACCGGACGCGACTGGTACATCTACGCGCTTGACAAGTACCTGAACGACCGCGCCACCGCCGAGGAGGCCGTCAAGGAGGCCGAGGACCGCATCAATCTTGCCATCCGGCAGACCATTCAGGAAAATCCGAAGCTCGCCAGACAGTACGCGGAGGATACCGCCATTCAGAAGAAAATCGACCAGTACAAGGCCGATGGCAGAAAAATTCCCGCCAACTGGATCAGAAATCCCTATTATTTGAAGTATTATCAGTCGAAAGGCATGCTTGCCGAACCGGAAAGGAAACCATAAATCATGCTGACTTGGAAGAAAAACGACGTCAAACAGGCAACAGTGGGGATTCTGTTTCTCCTGCCGAACATTCTCGGGTTTCTTGTTTTCACGGCGATCCCGCTGGTGATTTCGCTGTTCATGGCCTTCACCGACTGGAATCTGGAAATGCACAATATGTTTCAGAATGCGACGGTGAAATCGGTCGGCTTCGGAAACTTTGTAAAACTCTTCACGGACCCGGACTTCTTCACCTATCTGGGCAATACGCTGTTCCTGATGATCGGAATTCCGTTCGGAGTGGCCGGCAGTCTTGCGGCGGCGATGCTGCTGAACCATGACTTCAAGGCAGGCTCCAAAAAGTTGTATGGAATTATCATTCTGACCATTGTGATGACGGTCTGCTGCATGATGCTGGTGCTGGTCGGCATGGCGGCGACGGCCATGACGCTTCTGGTCTGCGGAATCGCGGGCGCGGTGATCGTGGGCGGTTCGGTGGGCGGACAGACCGTCTACCGCACGCTGTTCTACTTTCCGAGTTTCACATCCGGTGTGGCGACCTACATTCTCTGGAAAAAGCTGTACAGTCCCGAAAACGGCCCGATCAACAACATCCTTCAGCCGATGCTTGACTGGTTCACACCGATTGCCGCCCGTCTTTCCCCGAAAGGGGCGACGGGAATCGCAGGGGTTCTGCTGGTTCTGATGGGACTGGGCTATGCGGTCGCCATGTTCCGCCGCTGCCGCCGATGGTACTTCGGCGAATGCGGAACGACCAGTGTCATCATCGGAGCGGTTCTGCTGATGATTCCGCTTCTCTGCGCTCAGCTCTGGAGCGGTCTGGGCTGGGGCGGAGCGTTCGGATTCTTTTTCGCCGCGGCCGGAGTCATTGCGCTTGCGGCGCTCTTCTTCTTCGGTCGAGATTACAAATGTGTGACCGATTACGGAATGGCCGATGCCATCATTATCGACGGCATCATCATGATCGGACTTTTCATTCTGCTGGGTATGACCAACGTGGTGCTGTCCATGCCGGCGCAGGCGACTTCGGCGGATGGATTCGTTGCGCCGAAATGGCTCGCGGATTACTACTGGGCCAAGCCGTCGCTTATGATTATGGGCTTCTGGGGTGCGATCGGGTCCAACAACATGCTTCTCTATCTGGCGGGCCTCTCCGGGGTTTCGCAGGAACTCTACGAGGCCGCGGACATCGACGGAGCCACTCCGATTCAGCGTTTCTGGAACGTGACCTGGCCGCAGCTTTCCAATGTGACGTTCTTCATTCTGGTGATGTCGATCATGGGCGGTCTCCAGGGCGGATTCGAAATGGCGAGAGTCATGACCAACGGCGGACCCGCCGGATCCACCACGACCCTGGCATACTACATCTACACCGAAGGATTCGGCACGGGACGTCTCGGATATGCTTCGGCGGTTGCCTGGACCCTCTTCGCCATGGTGCTCTGCGTCACCATCTTCAACTGGAAATTCGGCAACAAGTACACCAACGACTGAGAAAGAAAGGATTCCAAAATGGCAAAAGAACTTACCATGTTCAATCGAGGAGTGAAACTTGTCGTTCTCCATGTCGTTCTCGCGCTGGTGGCGACCTCTCTTGTGCTGCCCTTCACCTGGATGATTCTCGCCAGCTTGAAGCGGCTCGATGAAATCGGACTCGACTCCTGGCTCCCGCAGGCCTTCCAGTGGAGCAACTACCGGGAGGTCTTTACGATGAAAGGCATCATGTTCGGCAGATGGTACTGGAACAGTATCTTCGTGGCGTTCTGGGTGACCTTTCTTCAGGTCTTCACCAGCAGTCTGGCCGCCTTCAGCTTCGCCCGTCTGAAATGGAAGGGCCGCGACACGGTCTTCCTCATGTATCTGGCGACCATGATGCTCCCCGGACTGGTCATGATGATCCCGAACTATCAGAATATGATCTACCTCGGACTGGTCGACACCTACGCCGGACTGATTCTTCCCGCGGCCTTCTCCGCATTCGGAACCTTTCTGATGCGTCAGTTCATGATGAACATTCCCCACTCCCTCGACGAGGCCGCGGAAATCGACGGCGCCAGCAAATGGCAGCTCTACTGGACCGTGATCCTTCCGCTTTCGCGTCCCGCGCTGGTCACACTGACCATCTTCACCTTCATCGGCAACTACAACAGCATGTTCTGGCCGCTGGTCATGATGAAAACGCCGGAACGCTACACGCTGCCGATCGGTATGATGGCATTCGATTCCTCGCAGGGACAGCAGACCAATCTGCTGATGGCGGCAGTCGCCATGAGCGTCATCCCGATGATTATTCTGTTCATCTTCATGCAGAAACAGCTGGTCAAGGGCATCATGCTCGGCGGCGTCAAAGGCTGAACGGAACGCCGTTCGTCTTCAAAAACAAGGCAGACAGGCATGAAAATGTCTGTCTGCCTTTTTGCTGATTGTCCAAAGGAACCTCCCATTCCATCTCCGAGTCCGGTTCCCCGGCCGGACTCGGCATAAAACGGGGCGGTTGCTGCACCTGTATTTCCCGGGACCGGAGCGCGGGGAAAATGGCCGGTCCAGTCAGAGATCCTTTTCCAGAATCTCTTTCAGATAGCGTCCGGTATGGGAGGCTTTGACTTTGACGATCTCCTCCGGAGTTCCTTTTGCGATGATCCGTCCGCCGGCTTCGCCGCCTTCGGGACCGATGTCGATGATGTAATCGGCCATTTTGATGACGTCCAGATTGTGTTCAATGACGAGAATCGTGCTGCCTTTGTCGCGCAGACGGATCAGGACGTCCAGAAGCTGCCGGATGTCTTCCAGATGGAGTCCCGTGGTGGGCTCGTCGAGAATGTAAACGGTATGGCCGCGGGGAGCCTTGGCCAGTTCCGTGGCCAGCTTCACGCGCTGGGCCTCGCCGCCGGAGAGTGTGGTTGCCGGCTGCCCAAGCGTAATATAGCCGAGTCCGACCTCCTGAAGCGTTTTGAGCTTGCGATAGAGCGCGGGAATCGCGGAGAAGAAATCGACGGCTTCATCCACGGTCATTTCCAGCACATCGGCAATGCTGCGTTTCTTGTACTGGACACTCAGCGTCTCCTTATTGAAACGCTGTCCGTGACAGGCGGAACAAGTGACATACACATCCGGGAGGAACTGCATTTCAATCTTTTTGATGCCGTCCCCCTGACACTCTTCGCAGCGGCCGCCTTTGACGTTGAAGCTGAAACGGCCCGGTCCGAATCCGCGGACTTTGGAGTCCGGCAGGGAGGCAAAGAGATTGCGGATCGTTCCAAAAGCCTCCGTATAGGTCGCCGGATTCGAGCGCGGCGTCCGGCCGATGGGACTCTGATCGATCACGATTGCCTTGTCGATGTATTCCAGTCCCTTGACCGCCTTGTAGGGCCCCGGCACACCGGCGTCCGCCATTTTGAAGTGCTGCTCCAGCACGGCGCGCAGGACTCCGTTGACCAGACTGCTCTTCCCGGATCCGGAAACTCCGGTAACACAAAGGAATGTCCCGAGCGGAAAATCCACATTGATATTTTTCAGATTGTGGTGCGTGACTCCCTCAAGACGGAGCACTTTGCCGATTCCTTTTTTCCGTTCCGCCGGGATCTGAATTTTCCGTTCACCGGAAAGATACATGCCCGTGAGGGAGGCCTTGTTCTCCGCTACCTCCTTCGGGGTTCCGGCGGCGACCAGTTCTCCTCCGTGGACTCCGGCGCGCGGGCCCAGATCAAGCACGTAGTCCGCGGACCGGATGGTGTCCATGTCGTGCTCCACGACGATCACGGTGTTGCCGAGATTCCGCAGCTGTTTCAGCGTGGCAAGCAGCTTGTCGTTGTCTCGCTGATGCAGTCCGATGCTGGGCTCATCAAGAATGTAGAGCACACCGACCAGTCCGCATCCGAGCTGAGTGGCCAGACGGATGCGCTGTGCCTCTCCTCCGGAAAGCGTGCCGCTCTCCCGGTTCAGCGTCAGATAGGGCAGCCCCACATCCACCAGAAAGGTCAGACGCGACTGAATCTCCTTGACAATGTCACGGGCAATCGCAGCGCGCTCCGCATCCAGCTTCAAATTCCGGATGAACTCCAGAGCCTTTTCCACGGAGAGGGCATTGAACTGATTGATTCCGAGTCCCCCGACCGTTACCGCAAGACTCTCCGGCTTCAGACGCGCTCCATGGCAGACCGGACATTCCTGCGGAACCATATACTCCTTCAGCCGTTCACGAACCGCATCGCTCTCGGATTCCGCCTGCCGGCGCTGCATGTTCGCCAGAATCCCCTCAAAGGGCTTGACCATGTTGTAGCGCTTGCCGCGGAGATAGTAGCTGAAATCAATCGGCTCGTCGCCGCTTCCGTAAAGAAGAAGTTTGCGGACGTGCGCGGGAAGCTTGCCGAATGGAATGGTCAGCATGTCCGGCATGTTCACATGCGCGGCAATGCACTTCAGAAGATGATTGTAGAAAATGAGAAGATGACGCGGACCGCGCCGCCATCCGGGAATCGCCCCCTTGCGGATGGAGAGGGTGTCGTGAATCGCAAGACTCGGATCCACCACCAGCATCGTGCCCAGACCATTGCAGTGCGGACAGGCCCCGTATGGACTGTTGAACGAAAAATTGCGCGGCTCCAGCTTTCCGAAACTGATTCCGCATTCCACACAGGCCAGCTTTTCACTGATGCGCTCCTCGGTCCAGACTCGCCGTCCATCTCCGGAAAGGGTCTCCAGCATGACAATCAGCTCCCCGCCTCCGCACGCAAGCGCAGTCTCCACCGAATCATTCAGACGTGACCGCTCCAGCGATCCCGTAACCAGACGGTCCACCACCGCGTCAATCTCATGCCGAAGCGTCTTGGCCAGCGGCTTCATGTCATCGGTAAGCTCCTGCAGAACTCCGTCAATCCGGGCGCGAACAAAACCATCACGCCGAATCTTGTCCAGAACATCCCTGTGCTCCCCCTTCCGTCCCGTCACATACGGCGCCAGAATCATCATCCGCTGCCCCCCCGGCAATGCCAGAAGTTTCTCACAAATCGCCTGAGCCGACTGCGCGGAAAGCTCCCGACCACATTTCGGACAATGCGGAATCCCTGTGTGCGCATACAGAAGACGAAGATAATCATATATCTCCGTCACCGTCGCAACCGTCGAACGCGGATTCGATCCCGCAGACCGCTGCTCAATCGCAATCGCCGGTGACAACCCCTCGATATGCTCCACTTTCGGCTTCTGCATCCGATCTAAAAACTGACGCGCATACGCAGATAAACTTTCCACATATCGCCTCTGCCCCTCCGCATACAGAGTGTCAAACGCCAGTGAGGATTTCCCAGATCCGCTCAACCCCGTAATCACCGTCAGCGCATTACGCGGTATCTTGACATCTATATTCTTCAGATTGTGCTCAGATGCACCTCGTATTATAATATCACTATTCATTCCCTTCGTCTCCTGAATCAATCCCTGTAATTTACACCGGAAAACAAAAAAAGGCAATGCTCCTTTCCCATCATCCAGTTGGCGGCTGCTTGTTTCTGATTCCTGCTTCGGGGGTTTTCTAGTTGGTGGCTTCTCGCCCCCAACACCCCTCGGCAGGACCGAAGGCCCTGCACCCATCGCCGAAATTTGAAATTTCGGCTTCCCGTTTTTTTCCGGCTCTTGCCGGGCAAAGGGCAAACCGAATGGTTCGCCCTCTGCACTCCCTGCTCCTTTTTTCCCGATGCAACCGTTTTTCCGCCGAAAAGGATGAGGGGGTCCAGGGGGAAAACCTTCGGTTGGCCCCCT
>CALXRL010000052.1 GCA_944390735.1 uncultured Victivallales bacterium
TATTCAGCCGTTCGTTGGAGCATCCGATCAGAAGGGCGTCGACTTTATGCTGCGCGAGACGGGTCAGCGGCTGTTCCGCATTTCTTCCGGCCTCGAGGAAGATCGGCAGATATCCGTTGGAAAGGAATTTTTCCTGAAGAGCCTCCGCAATTTCCATCGTGTAGTAGCCGGTGAAGTTGGAGAACAGGATTCCGATGCTTCGGGTCGATTTCCCGAAAATGGATTTTGCGGCGATATTCGGCGTGTAGCCGACCTCTTCCGCAAGCTGGCGTATCCGGGATTCCGTGGCCGGAAGGACAGACCTCGTATGGGAGAAAACATGCGATACGGTCGCAGGGGAGACTCCCGCGATTTTCGCAAAACTGCGCAAGGAGAGTGGTTTGTTCATAATCAGCTTTTTTTGTTGTTGTAAACATGTTTTCTATAATTATAGTCTGTTTGCCCGTTTTTGTCAAGGGGGTGTGGATTGAAATCAGCCGAATTTTTTCTTTTTTTTATTTGAAGTGGAGGGAAAAACAATCTTTTTCCCCTCTGTTTTTATTTGTGGTGAGTTAATGAAAAACATGTTTTTTTTATTCGGGGAGATATTCTTTTTTTTGACGGCATGTCCCACTCAGGAGGCGGTCCGGGTTCTGATTCGTTGTTCCGGTATTTCAGAAGCGGAGAGAGAAAAACATGAAAAATAAACATTTCACGTTTGCATTTCCAGAGATGTCGACTTATCTTGCACCATGGGAAAAAGACAAATCCGAAATATCTGAACAACGGAAGGGACTCAAGATGAAACAGTGGGTGGCCGATCTGCTTGCTCTGCAGAATCTGGATATGAAAATACGCAATCTCGAAACGCGTCTGGCAACGATTCCCGCGGAGAAGGTCCGCCTGGATTCTCTTCTCAAGGACGGCATGGCCGATGTGGAGGTCGCAAAGGATGGAAAACGCCGGATCGATCGCTCAATCAAGGATGCGGAAGGGGAAATTGAAAAACTCAACGAGGCGGTTCGAAAACTCCTCACCCAGTCCGCCATGGTCAAGAAAAACAATGAGTATCAGGCCATGATGACCGATATCGAAACGAAAAAAAACAGAATTTCCGATATCGAAACCACGATCCTTGAACTCCTCGACAAGGCGGAAGAGGCGGAAAAAGAGATTCAGAAGGCGGAAAAAGAGTTTTCCGTCACACAGAAAACCGTGAAGGCGGAAGCCTCCGATCTTGTCGAGTTGAAAAAGGAGCTGGAGGAATCCATCGCCGAATCCCTCAAACTCCGGAAAGCGTATGAGTCCAAAGTCGATACGCAGACTTTAAGCGTGTATCACCGTCTGCTCGCGGGGAAAAAAGGCGAACCGATGGCGATGATCGATCAGGGCGTCTGCGGATACTGCCGTCTCAAGGTGCCCCCGCAGACGGTCAACAATGCCAAAAAGGGACTCATGACTCTTTGCGACAACTGTTCGCATCTGCTTTATTTCCCCGGAGAGATTGAGGATTGACGCAATCCGGGACTTCCTTACCGGGAAAGAGTGGTACCGGTCTCCTGTTTTCGCGGGAGACCGTTTTTTTTTGGAGTTTGCGCAAGTTCTTATCGGAAGGAGAGCGATTCCCCTTTTCCATATTTGTTTTTGGCGCGGTTGTAATATTGCATTGCTTCGGGGAGCTGTTTCTCCATGGCGGAGATGCGTTCCGAATCCAGCGGATGGGTGGAGAGGAATTTCTCCAGAAACGAACCGGAACTGCCGCCGGTTTTTGAAAAGTTGCGCCAGAACGCGATCAGAGAAGAGGGATCGTATCCGGCTTTCGCCATGAGAATGAGTCCGAGGGTGTCGGCTTCGTGTTCATGTTTTCGGCTGTAAGGAAGGATGACGCCAAGATTGGAGACGACTCCGTATGCCTGGAGAATCTGTTCATTCCGGGTGGTTTCGGAGAGAAGCGCTGCACCGATGCTTTGCAGCAGACTCTGCGTCATGCGTTCGCCTCCATGACGGGCGATGGCGTGTCCGACCTCATGTCCGATGACGCCGGCAAGTTCCGCTTCGCAGCTCATGCTGCTCAGAATTCCCGTGTAGACTCCGACCTTTCCGCCGGGAAGACAGAACGCATTGGCCTCCGGATTCCGGAACACCAGGAACTCCCAGCTGAAATTCGGACAGTCCGCCGCATCGGCAATGCGTTTTCCAACCCGTGCGACAAGCGCATTCGCCGTGGCATCCGTGGAGATCGTTTCCGTTTTTTTGAGTTCATCCCACGCCTGTTTTCCGGAATCGGTCTCATAACTTTCGCTGGTCATGAGCATTCTGGACCGCCCCGTGTAAGGGACGCTCTGGCAGGCGGATGCAGCGGTCAGAAGCAGTGCCGCAGCCGCTGCGCAAAGAATTCGTTTTCCGGTATTCATCAAGATCTCTCCTGTTTGTTTTCCGGAAAGATAGCCCGCGTAGACAAAATTTCAACCGGGCGCTTTTGCAATTCCCTGAAATTCTGCTATGTTATCAGAGAATCGTGCAACGGGACAAAAGATGCCTTACCTTTTATTCAACGAAAACGGAAATCGGAACTACATCCAGCTGGAACGCGACCTGATGCTGACGCTGGGATGCACGCCCGACTGCAACATCATTCTGCCGGACAGTTCCCGATCCCATTTCCGTGTTTACTCCGACGGGGAAGGCCGCTGGCTCGTGGAGAATCTTGCCCCCGCCTCCGGAAGCGGTTCCACAATCACTCCGCTTGGAAACGGCGATCAGATTACGCTTTCCGGAATGACCATCACGTATCTGGACAGCATCGAAGGGACCGGGGCGGCCCCTTTTTCCGGTACGATTACGCTGTCGGCCGGACAGCGGATTCGCGGGTACATGGTTTCCAATCTGCTGAACCAGGGGGCGGGCAACCGCATCTATCTGGTCCGGGATCAGAAAGACAAGTCCTTTGCCATGAAGGTGTTCGACAAGACGGTCACCTCCGAGGAATCGGAGGGGTTTCTCAATGAAATCGACAGCATCCGTTTTGCCTCTGTTCCCGGGATCGCCCCTTACCACGCATGCGGCGTGATTCATCACAACTGCTACTATGTGACGGATTATTACGAGCATCCGGATCTGGCGTTCCGCATTTCAAGCAAAGCGCCGATGGAGCAGCGGGAGGCGCTGGGCATTCTCCGGAACATCGCGGAAATTCTGCGGGCGGCTTATCATGAAACCGGCGGTTTTCACGGGGCGCTGTCGCCTTCGAAAGTCCTGTACGATTCCGATGAGAAAATGGTGCTTAGCGAATATGGTCTTTTCGTCTGGAAATCGATGGTGCTGAACGGCGGACGGGCGTTCGCATCGCCGTGGTACATCAGTCCGGAGGAAATTTCCGGCGGAGAAATCTCGCTTCAGACGGATATGTACTCTCTTGGCGTCATGCTCTTTCAGATGCTGACCGGCATCCTTCCGTTTCATTCGCATGACGAGGGGGAACTGCTGGGCATGCACATCTACAAACCGTTTCCGCTGCCCTCCGAGCGCAATCCGAATGTGACCGTCAGCAGCGGGACGCTTCAGCTGCTGCTGAAGATGACGGCGCGCGATCCCGGGGACCGATTCCGGACATGGGATGATCTGCTTGATGCGATCTCCTATGCGGAGGCGACCCGGCAGCTGGAAAACCGGCCCGCCGTCTCCCGGACGGCGGTCTCGGAGAAAAGCGCCCTGCGACTGAAATCCAGAATCAATTCATAATCATAATGGAAAGGTGATCGGAAGATGATCAAACTGCTGAATGTACCGCCCGCAAACCATGTGAAAGTCCTTGACGGACAGGGATGGGTCGGGCTGATCGACCATCTCGGAAACGAGGCCACTATCGTGAATGCTGCGCGCGTTTCCTTCGGAAAACTCAAGGATTCCATGGAGGAACGCGACATTGCGCTTCTCCACTATCTGATTGAAAACAAACATACCAGTCCGCTGGAGCATGTGGTGTTCACGTTCAGCATTCACTGTCCGCTGTTTGTCCGCGGGCAGTGGCACCGGCACCGGACCTGGTCCTACAACGAGATTTCCCGGCGCTATACGGAGATTGAGCTGGAGTTCTATACGCCGCCGAAACTGCGCCGTCAGGCGGAAAGCAACCGTCAGGCCTCTTTCGCCGACGAGAATTTCGACGACGCGGCCCTTCGCGCGGAGATCGCGGAACACAATCGCAAATCCCTCGCTCTCTATGAGTATCTTCTTCAGTCCGGGGTCTGCCGCGAACAGGCGCGCGGGGTCCTTCCGCAGAATATGATGGTCACGTTCTGGGGAACGGTGGATCTTTCCAACCTCCTGCACTTTCTGGAGCTGCGGGACAGCGAGCACGCCCAGTGGGAGATTCGCGAGTATGCGCGCGCCATTAAAAAACTCATCAAGCCGATTGTCCCGAACGTGGCGAAATATTTCGAGTCGAAAGGCGAAGACTGGAACGTCTGAGTCCGGGGCCCGTTCCCTGCGGGAATCCCGGAGTCCGTCTTCTGCAGAGGGACTCCGGAGTCCCTGCGCCGCATAAAAAAACGGAGAAACGAAATTTCCGATTCGTTTCTCCGTTTTTCTTTCGGTCGGGAAAGAAATTATTTCTCGTTCATTTTATCCAGATCCTTCTGGACGAGTTCCACGACTTTTTCGAATTTTTTGACATTCTGTTCATCCGCGGACATGAGGGTCTGATGGGCCTCGAGAACGGTTTCCGCGCGGCCGGAGGTTTCCGTGGAGCTCCAATCCTTTCCTGCGGAGCCGGCCATTTCCCCGGTTTTGAATTCGAAGAGTTTTTTGAGTCCGAGTCCGTGGAGGAGAGCGGTGTTGGATTCCCCCGCGTTGTAGATGATCATCGGAGCGCCGACTGCGCGGGCGCGGAGTCCGAGCATGGCGAGAATTCCCATGAACGTGCTGTCCATGCCGGCGCAGTGTTCCAGATCGACGCAGATTTTGGAGAAGGCGGTGTTTTCCAGACTTTTCGCAAGATTCCGCAGCTGGGAGGCGTGCTCAAAAGTCGCTCTTCCGTTGACCGTGATGAAATAGGCGTCACCGTCGTTCGAAATGATGATTTCCGTGCTCATTTTCCCTCCTTTGATGTGAAGCCGATTGTGGCTTTGATGCGTCTTACGCCGCGGCTGGAGCTCTCTTCCTTCTGGATTTTGAAGCTGATGAGGTCGCCGGTGTTGGCCGCGTGCGGTCCGCCGCAGATCTCCTTGCTGAAGTCGCCCATGGAATAGACCGTGACGCGTTCCCCGTATTTGTTGCCGAAGAGACCGATTGCTCCGCTTTTCCGGGCATCCTCCAGACTCATTTCCTCGCAGACGACCGGATATTTTTTCTGGATGACTTCATTCACCAGCCGTTCCACTTCGGCGATCTGTTCCGGCGTCATCTTATCCGGATGGGAGAAGTCGAAGCGGAGGCGTTCGGCGTTGATGTTGGATCCCTTCTGGGCGACATGGTCCCCGAGGACGATTCGCAGCGCCTTGTGCAGCAGATGGGTCGCCGTGTGGAGACAGGCGGTTTCCGCGGAATGATCCGCAAGTCCGCCCTTGAATTTCTGTTCCGCGCCTTTGCGGGAGAGCTCCTGATGTTTGTGGAAGGCCTCCTCATAGCCTTTCCGGTCGACGGTGAAGCCTTTTTCCTTTGCCATCTCCTCTGTGAGTTCGATCGGGAAGCCGAAGGTCTCGTAGAGATAGAACGCGTTTTTCCCGCTGATGACCTTGTTCTGGATGTGATCGGGGACGCGGGAGATGAATTTTTCGAACTCTTTTTCGCCGTTTTCGAGGGTCTGCTTGAAGAGGGTTTCCTCGCGTCCGAGCTCTTCCAGAATCATGGATTCGTTTTCCTTGAGTTCCGGATAGGCTTCGCAGTAGTTGTCGATGACGACTTTTGCGATCCGCTGTGTGAACGGAACGGTCACTCCGGCCTGCTTCGCCTCGCGGATTGCACGGCGGATCAGACGGCGGAGAATGTAGGCCTGATCGACTTTGCCCGGTGTGATGCCGTCGGCAAGAAGGAAGGTGGCCGCGCGCATGTGTTCGACCACAATCCGTTCGGAGCGTGTCCGTTCCGCCGGGGTCTGGATTCCGCGGATTTTGTCCAGTTCCTCAAAGAGGGGCTGGAAGATTTCGGTGTCATAGCAGCTGGATTTCCCCTCCAGAATGGCGGTGACGCGCTCGACGCCCATGCCGGTATCGACGTTTTTCTGTTCCAGGGGCAGGAATTTTCCGTCCGCGGTTTTATTGTACTGCATGAAGACGTCGTTCCAGATTTCGACCCAGCGTTTGTCCTTGGGATCGAAGACTTCCGGCACCGGCAGCGGACCGGTCCAGTAGAACATTTCCGTGTCGGGACCGCAGGGACCGGTCTGTCCGGCGGGGCCCCACCAGTTGTCCTCCTTGGGGAGTTTCGCAATGCGTTTGTCGCTGACGCCGAGCGAACGCCAGAGATTGTACGCCTCTTCATCGAACGGGGCGTTTTCATCGCCGGCGAAGACGGTGAAGGCAAGGCGGTCAACGGGGATGTTCAGCCACTCCTTGCCGGTCAGAAATTCGAAACTGTTCCGGATGGCGGTCTCCTTGAAGTAATCGCCGAGCGACCAGTTGCCGAGCATTTCGAAAAAGGTGAGATGAACGGGATCACCGACTTCGTCAATATCGCCGGTGCGGATGCATTTCTGAACATCCGTGAGGCGTTTTCCCAGCGGATGCGGCGCTCCGAGCAGAAACGGAACCAGCGGATGCATTCCGGCCGTGGTGAAGAGAACGGTGGGGTCGTTATCGGGAATCAGCGGCGCGCTTTTGATGACGGCGTGCCCTTTGCTTTTGAAGAATTCCAGGAACTTGGATCGTAATTCATTGGCTTTCATTTGAGTGCGGAACCTCCGTTTTTTCTGTTGATCGCCCGTTAATATACACCGGATTTCCGTTTCGTAAAACCATTTTGCAAAAAAAGTTTGCTTCTGTTGTTGAATTTGCGGATGATTGACTGTATTTTCCCTCCTTATGTGAATCATTTCGGATGGGAAATCAAAAAAAGGTGCAGAGGATGAAAATCAATACGATTGTCGGAGAGGTGGAGGTTCGGGGCGGCTTCGGAAACGAATGGCGTGTTTCGCTGGACCGGACAACTGCGGAAACGGGCGTGGAGGAGATCCGGATCCGTCTGGAGGCGGATGCTCCGGCCGTCCTGCCGGAAACGACTCTTCTCTGGAGTGTTCCGCAGCTGGACATGCAGACCCGCTGGACTCCCTCCTGCGGATTCAACCGCAACATTCCGCCGGACTGGGGCGGACCGCTCTCCTCCAATCTGGCCTCGTCGGCTCCCGTGATGGCGTTTCTGAACCTCAAGGGGCAGAACCGGATGACATTTGCCTGTTCGGAAGCAATGCGCGAGGTGAAACTGTACGGCGGAGTCTGCGAGGAATCCAACCGGATCTCCTGCCGGGCGGTGCTCTATTCCGCGCCCGAGGCGCCGGTCAGCTCCTGCGAGGCGGTTCTGCGTTTTGATCTGCGCAACATCTTCTATGCCGATGCGATCCGTGATGTTTCCGTCTGGTTCGCCTCGTTCCGCGACTATGTGCCGTCGGAGGCGCCGGCCGCCGCGTTCGAGCCGATCTACTCCTCCTGGTACAGCTATCATCAGAATGTCTTCGACCATGAACTGGAGCGCGAGTGCGCGCTTGCCCGGACCTACGGAATGAAGGGAATCATTGTCGACGACGGCTGGCAGACGGATGACAATCAGCGGGGCTATGCGTTCTGCGGGGACTGGGAAATCTCGAAACGCCGCTTTCCCGACATGCGCGCCCATGTCGCCAGAGTTCATGCCATGGGGATGAAATACATCGTCTGGTACTCCGTTCCGTTTGTCGGCGAGAAGAGCCGTGCCTATGAACGGTTCGCCGGAAAATATCTTTACAGCATCGACCGTCTGCATACGTCTGTGCTGGATCCGCGTTTCCCCGAGGTGCGGGAGTATCTGATCGGAATTTACGAGACCGCTGTCAAAGAGTGGGATCTCGATGGATTCAAACTGGATTTCATCGACTCCTTCCGCGTGAACGGCGAGGATCCGGCGCTCAAGGATCAGTATACGGGGCGCGATGTGAAATCCGTTCCGCTTGCCGTCGATCTGCTGCTTTCGGAGACCATGCGGCGGCTGCGGGCTCTGAAGCCGGAGATTCTCATTGAGTTCCGCCAGAGCTACATCGGTCCCGCGGTCCGGAAATACGGCAACATGTTCCGCGCGGGCGACTGTCCCGCCGACGTGCTGGCAAACCGGGTCCGGACGATTGATCTGCGCCTGACTTCCGGCAAGACCGCGGTGCATTCCGACATGCTGGAATGGAACTCCGGAGACACGCCGGAACATGCGGCTCTTCAGCTGCTGCATGTGCTTTTCAGCGTGCCGCAGATCTCGGTCCGTCTGAACGACATCCCGGAGGACCACCGCAGAATGCTGCATTTCTGGCTCGACTTCTTCGTGCAGCACCGGGAGGTGCTCCTGCGGGGATATCTGAAGCCGTTCCATCCGGAGCTGAACTATCCGATCGTTTCCGCGGAAAACGCGGAGGAGAAGGTCATTGCCGTCTACAATTTCGGACAGTATGTGAAGATCGCCTGCGAAAAGGGGAAACGCTGTTTTGTCGTGAATGCCACGGGACGGTCCGAACTGATCGTGGAGCTTCAGACCGAGCCGCGTTCCGCCGAGCTGCTTGACACCTTCGGGCGCGCGGTGCAGACTCCGGTGCTGAAAGCCGGATTCGCCCGGATCCCGGTTCCGGCTTCCGGTCTGATGGTGCTGAACTTCTGACGGTGGAGAAAAGAGCGCTCCGGAGCGGTTGTTCCGTTCCGGAGCTTTTTTTTGAAGGGAAAACAAATTCGGCGATGCGGTCGACCGGATCGGACCGGGGGTCGGTCCGGAGCGGATCAGGTGGGGATCAGCAGGTAACTGCCGATCGCTCCCGGAGCCAGTTCCGCCGGAAAGGTTCGGGCGCGGAGGGCGATGGGATCGCCGGGCTCCTCCGCAAGCGTGCAGGGATGAATGTCCGCCGGACAGGGCAGATGAATCTCCGCGCGTTCCGTTTTCTCCGACAGGTTCACCAGACGCAGGACGGCGGCGTTTTTCCGCGTCTCCGCCGGTTTCAGACAGGAGAATGTCAATGCGCCGGCAAGTTCGATTCCCTCGGATTCGGGGATTTTCCGGACCTCCTTTTCCGCCAGCGTATGGACGACGGGAGGGGTTCTCCGGTTCTGGAGTTCCCGGACGAGTTCCTCCTTCTTCTCCTCCGGAGAGAAGAATCGGATGGAGTAGTCGAAGGTCAGGAGCTTCTGCAGTTCTCCCGCCATTTCCCCTTCGCTCATGACGGTTCGGCGGAAGGCGCGGAAGAGGGTGACGAGAAGATCACCGGATTCGCTTCCGGAGATTTCATGCAGTCCGTAATCGGAGAGAATGGCAACCCCGCCGAGGGAATCGCATTTGCCGGCAATGCCGTTGAAATTTTTTTCGATGGTTTCGGCTTCGCGGTAATCCTGAGTCAGAGTTCCCTTTTCGCGTCCGGCTTCGCGTTCCAGAAGAGAGAAGGTCTGACCGGCGAACCAGCGTCCGGGGATTCCCGTCGGGATTCGCATGCGCACGCGGCAGTCCCGGATGGTATTCCGGATCCGGGTCCGGATCCGAAGGCTTTTTGCATGCCGGTCGAGCGTGACCGTGGAGACGATGCGCAGCTGCCGGAGCGTCGGCGACAGCGCGGTGGAGCCATAGGCCCCATTGACGGTGCCGGAGAAAAGGAGCTCTTCGGGAAGCTCGTAATCGCGTGTGATCTCGAAGGTGGTTCGCAGGAGATTGTCTTCGGTGACCGCGGTCTGCGCGGTGCGGGAGTGAACGATTTCCCTGCTGCAGAGCGGTGTGACATGTCCCCATCCGTCGCCGCTTTCCCGGTCGAGGAGGAAATCATGGAATCCGCAGCAGAGTCTGCCGGAGAGCTTGTCCAGAACATCGAAGGTGCCGTCGGAACGGACCGTGAGACGGAGAAATTCGTTTTCCGCCTGCCGGGGGCCGGTTCGCAGCGAACCGTACCGCCGGACCGGTGTCCTGGACGGTTCCAGCCGGAGCGTGGTCCAGGAGTGCGGCGCAAGTTCCGCCTCCGCTGTGATCGTATAGAGGTCGAAGGTCCGGTAGTTCTGCTTCCAGGGAGCGGTGCGGACGTTGCGGCGGATATCGGTGATGACATAGGGAATCTCGTTTCCCGCCGCATCAAGGAGGCGGAAGGCGTTCTGCGGTTCGACGCTCCGGGACTCCGCAAAACGTTCCGGATATTTCCCGACAAAGGAAACGGTCAGCGAGAAGACCTCTTTTCTCCGCCAGGGAAGGGGATGGAAGAGGCGCAGCAGGCAGCATCCGTCATCGGCCTCCGTGCAGCCTCCGAGTTCGTCGCCGGTGAGATCCACACGGTCGAAGCGGATCAGGGCGTCGCGCAGGAAATCACAGATTTCAAAGGCTTCCATGCTTCTGGCGTGCATCATCTCGTGAACCTCGTCGATGGAACAGCCGCAGATGGAGTCGTGCGGCTGGTTCTGAAGCGCTTTTTTCCAGGCGAGATCCAGCATCCCCCGGAGATTTTTCCCGAAACGGTCCCCGAGGAACACCGCCGTCGGTTCGGCTTCCAGCTCCAGACGGTTCTGAAGAAGATCGTTCTCCGTTTTGAGATCGACCCGGGAGGAGAGCGTGTAGGGAATCTGGATGCCGTTGCAGCGGACCCCTTTGCAGGTGTGGATCTGTTCCCCGCGGATGACCGGAAGGTCGGGATCGGAGAAAACGTCGAGATCGGTGAAATCGGTCCAGCGGATTTCGGAATCGGGATAGAGTTCTTGGATGGCGTCCAGAAGTTCAGGCGATTCGGCGTCGATGTCGCTGTGATCGAAGGCGTCGGTCAGGACCACGTGTTCTCCATAGATCGGACCGGCGGTTTCCATCCAGCGGAGAAAGTGTTCCTGAAAGAGAGCTTTGTTCTCCTTCGGCAGACGGGTGAATTCGCCGTAGCCGTCCCGGGGATGGCGGATCAGGTTGCAGAGGGAGCCGTCCGGTGCGGCCCAGCGGGAGTAGGGGGGAAGATCGTCCTCGAATCCCCGCCACGCCACGATGGTTCCGATACCGAATCCACGCAGGATCTGCGGAAGCTGACTGATATGTCCGAAAATATCCGGGACATAGCCCACGGGCCAGGGCTCAACTCCATATTCCTCTGCGATCCGGCGGCCCCGCAGAAGATTCCGGATCAGCGATTCTCCGGAAACCAGCAGCTCATCCGGCATGACGTACCAGGGACCGATCCGCAGTCTCCCCTGACGGATCTGCGACCTGAGACGGGGCATCAGATCCGGTCGCACCTCTTCAATATCTTCCAGCACAATGGTTTGTCCGTCAAAAAAGAATCTCCGGTATTCCGGGCGGTTCTCCAGCGTTGCCAGAATTCGTTCCGTATTCTCCAGAAGAATTCCGCGGAAATACTGGAACGGCTTGTACCATTCCCTGTCCCAATGCGTTGAATCAAAATAATAGAATTTCATGCTGCCGCTCCTCCGTCGGTTTGTGTTCGGGCTTCTAACGGGAGATATGATATCACGGAAAAGGCGGTTTCGGAATGGCTGTTTGCGAAAAAAAGATATCTGTTTGCGAAAAAAAAGCGGGAGCGTCACTCCCGTCCGGCGTGTCCGGGCAGATACGCCGCCGGAGAGCGGCCGGTGACGGATTTGAACACGCGCGAAAAGTGGAAAGCATTGGCAAATCCGAGCCGTTCCGCCGTCTCTCCGACATTCATTCCTTCATATTTCAGCAGCAGAACCGCCTCCTGAATGCGGCGGCGCAAAAAGAGCTGCCGGGGGGAGGGCGCTCCCAGCTGTTTCAGTCTGTATTCCAGAACCCGGCGGCTCATGCCGAGCAGGGCGGCGATCCGTTCCACCGGAAGATTTTCCGTCAGATGCGTGGAAAACACCTCCTCCAGGCGGGAGAGCAGATGGTCCCGGCGGAAGGCCGTCCGGAACTCCCGGGAAAACATCTCCTGCGGAACAAGCGCCAGCAGCTCCCAGAACAGCGCCCGGGTCAGCGGGCCGGTGGCCTGCGTCCGAAACGGGTTCCGTCCGAAGGACGCCGTCTGCACTTCCCGGAACAGAAGGGCGGTACTGCTTTCGTCCCGGATCGGAAAAATCCTCTCTTCCGGAGAAAGCTCCCGGTTCAGGATCGGAAGCGTCCGTTCCGTCCCGGTGGGGGCCTGTATGGAAAAGCGGAGCGCGGCAAAGAGAAAATCGCCTTCGCAGAGATCCTCGTGATCGTCGCCGGTCTGGATCAGAATGAATTCATGGGGACGGACATCCAGCCGTTTCCCGTTCAGACGCGAACGGTAGTTCCCGCGCAGAGGAATCATGATCTCGCATTCCGGATGGATGTGGCGCCGGATCTGATAGTGTGTCCCTTCCACAAGCGCGAAAGCGGCGATCCGGATATCCAGCGGAAGCGTTTCAAACTCCTCCGGCGCTTTAAACATGATTTTTTTGCAGAAATCCATTTCCGTCATGACGGATGCGTTCTTGTTCAGAGAAGATTCAGAAAATGCAGCGCTTCTCCGCACAGATGCAGAGAACCGGAGAGCACGGTGAGCTCTCCATCCGCTGCGGGAAGTCCGGTCAGCGAGGTCTCAAGTTCCGCTTTCCCGCTCGGACAGGCGGGATTTATCATGCGCAGAAGTTCCGCCAGCTCCGAGGAGGAGTGGATCTTTCTGCCGGAGCCGTCGAAGTCGAGAAAACGGAAATCCAACGCCAGCGGGGCAAAGGAGCGCAGAACCCCGTCGGCGTTTTTGTCCGCAAAGCTGCCGCAGAGAAAATGGAACTTCTTTTCCGGATAAAACTCCTTCAGCGAGGCGGCAAGCGCCTCGGCTCCTTCGGGATTGTGTGCTCCGTCCACAATCAGTCTGCGTTCCGGAATGTACTGCATTCTGGCGGGCCAGTCCGCATTCCGGAAGCCGCTCAGCGCGGTCCGCAGCTCGAACCCGAACCGGGGAGCCAGAACCTTCAGCGCCTCCGCCGCACATCCGGCATTGTTCCGCTGGTAGACGCCGGGAAGAGGGAGTTCCACAAAAGCTCCGTCCAGCATCAGAAGCTGCGAGGCCCGGCCCTGCGCGTTCCGGAGAATCCGGACCGGTCCCGAATAAGGCGCTGCGGAAACCAGAGGCGCATGACGCTGAGCGGCGGTTTCGGCAATGACCCGGAACGCCTCCTCCGGAAGCGGTCCGCAGACAACCGGGACCCCCTCCTTGATGATGCCCGCTTTTTCTCCGGCGATCGCTCCCAGTGTCGGGCCGAGATGCTCCGTGTGCTCCAGGGAGATCCCCGTGATGACGGCAAGTTCCGGCGTGACAATGTTGGTCGCATCCAGACGTCCCCCCATTCCCACCTCCCAGATGGCGAAATCCACCTGTTCCGCGGCAAACAGAACCAGCGCAATGGCGGTGGTGATTTCAAAGTAGGTGGGGCCGTTCCCTTCGCCGCGCATGGATTCCACAACGGACCGGACCTGGTTCGCTGCTTTTGCAAACCGCTGTTCCTCCACCGTTTTTCCATTGATCCGGAAGCGCTCTTCCAGACGCGCCAGATGCGGCGAGGAGTAAAATCCCGTTTTGTATCCGCAGGCGCGCAGTCCGTTTTCCAGCAGTGTGCAGACCGATCCTTTTCCGTTGCTTCCCGCGACATGAATGAATTTCAGTTTCTTCTGCGGAGCACCCAGCCGGTCCGCCAGTTCCCGCATCCGGTCGAGTCCGAGCTTCATGTCGAAAAAGCCGACGCAGTCCAGCCACGCAAGGTTGCTCATGATCGTTCCGTCCAGGGGTTCTTCAGTAGAGGATTCCGGACCAGTCCGGAAGACTCAGACGGGATTTCCCCCCGAGAATCTGTCTGGATTTTCCGGTCCACGTGTCGACAATGTAGATGCCGTAGCGGAAGGAGCAGACCACATGACGGTTGTCGGGTGCCCAGGAGGGACTTTCCCAGTCGCCGCCCTTGTCGGCGATGATGCCGTATTTCTGTTTGGAATAGCGGTCCGGACGCCGGTTGGCCGGATCAATCACCGCCACAGTGTAGTTGCCGAGTTTCGCGGAGTAGGCGATCTTGCCGTCTCTGCTCCAGGAGGGAGAGACGCTTTCGCTTCCGAGGATTCCGGGAATGGTGGTCGGCGTGCCGCCCGCGGCGGAAATCACGCGAAGACGCGGCCGGTGCGACGCCCCCGCATCCGATACATAGCAGAGTTTCGTTCCATCCGGCGACCAGCAGGGCGAGGCCTCAACCGATTTGTCGTTGGTCAGACGTTTCAGATCCCCGCCGTTGACGCTGCGGACATAAAGATCCACCTGATTGTCCTTGCTCAGAATCAGAGCCACGCGGGTCCCGTCCGGAGAGATCTTTCCTCCCGCGTTCAGTCCGGAGAAGCGCGCCAGACGACGGCTGCGTTTCGAATCCACCGCCTGTTCAATCAGACTGGTATAGGTCCTGCCGACAAAACTGTAGATGAAGGTCTTTCCCCCCGCTCCCCAGACCGGATCCAGGGAAAGTCCCCCGTTCCTGGTCAGTTGTGTGATGCCGGTCCCGTCGTAATTGCAGAGGTAGATCTCCTTCTGCATGGGAAGCGTCTGTGCGACAAACAGAATTTTCGTGGCGCAGATTCCGGGAATTTTGTAGAGATATTTCAACAGGGCGTCCACGGCTTTGTGCGAAGTGCGTTCCACGTCTGCTTCGGTCGCCGTGACCGTGGCCAGCGGCGCGCCCGCCCCGTCCGAGAGCTGAAGCCGGACCGAATTCCCCGCCGCCGAGCCGCTGACAATGTAATTCGAATAGCCCGAGGAAACCAGATCGAACCACCCGCAGTTCCGGAGATCCCGGGCAATCGCCTTGTCCAGCTCCGTATTCCCCGTGATCCCCCGGTACAGAAGAGAGGCGTTGACCGAGGCGTCAGTCCCGACTTTTATATTTACAACTCTTTGCGCCTGAACGGTTAGAATAAAAATAAAACTCAGTGCGATAATGAATGGCGTGCGCAACATGACCTACTGCTCCCTGTGATTGGATTTCCTTCTGAAAAGACATGGTAAGTTAGCGCAAAGGAACGGATTTTCAAGAGCGTTTTTCAACTTTCGCCGTTTCTGATGCGGATTCTTCCGCGGCAAGCAGTTTCTCGGCCGCATCCAGAATGTTCCGCGCAGTCAGATAGGGCTTCTCCAGAAGCTCGAGTTTCTGTTCCCCTCCATGCCCGGTCATGACCAGGGCTCCGGAACGGCAGCCCGCCGCAAAGGCCGCTTTCAGATCCGAGAGCTTGTCGCCGATCATGAAGGCGTTTTCGAAGTCCACATCGTGTTCCCGTCCGGCTTGAAGCAGCAGTCCGGGTTTCGGTTTCCGGCAGTCGCACTCCACGGCATATTCCGCGATCGCGCCGCGCGGATGGTGCGGACAGTAATACCATGCCGCCGGTTTCGGCGCTCCCGCTCCGTCGAGCAGCTCCTCGATCCGCCGTTCCACGGCTTTGACCTCCTCCCAGGAAAAATACCCCCGCGCAATCCCGGACTGATTGGAGGTGACAATGATCTGATATCCCGCTCCGGCAATCCGCCGTATCGCTTCGGCGCAGCCGGGACAGAGACGCACTTTCGCCGGATCGGCAAGATAATTCTCATCCTCGATCATGACTCCGTCGCGATCCAGAAAAAAGGTTTTTCTCATGATTCGCACTCTTCTTCCCTTTCCCCGGCGTTCGTTTCGCTTTCCGGCGCTCCGATCACGACCACGCATTCCCCTTTCCAGGAACGGTTTGCATACGTTTCCGCCAGTTCCGCGGCAGTGCCCCGCAGAATCTCCTGATGCACCTTGGTCGCCTCCCGAACCACCACGACCCGCGTTTCTCCGCCGAAATATTCGGGAATCTCCTTCAGCAGTTTGGAAAGACGGTAGGGCGATTCAAACACAACCGCGGTCATGTGCGAGGCCGCAATCTCCGCAAGTCTTGCGGTGCGGCGGCCGGATTTCACCGGCAGAAAACCGTGAAAGGCAAAACGATCCGAAGGCAGCGCGCTGGCCGCAATCGAGAAAATCAGCGCCGACGCCCCCGGAATGATCTCCGGTTCGATTCCCGCCTCCACCGCTTCCCGTACCAGCAGAAATCCCGGGTCCGCGATGCAGGGCATCCCCGCATCCGAAACCAGCACGATCTTTTCTCCGGAACGGATGCGGCGGATCAGATCCGGCGTCCGTCCGTGTTCATTGAAAATATGGTAGCTTTCGAGCCGGGTGGTTATCCGGTAGCGGGAACAGAGAATCCGCGTTCTCCGGGTGTCTTCCGCGAGAATGGTGTCGGCCTCTTTCATCGCCCGCAGGGCGCGCAGCGTGATATCCTCCAGATTGCCGATCGGCGTGCCGACAATGGAAAGCGATCCCCCCGTTGCCGCTGCCGGTTTCTCTCCGGGCTGTTTCTCCCCGGCCGGTTTTGTTCCGGCGGCGGAATGGGTGCGCAGGAATCCGGCCACTTACTTGGAGTTCCTTTCCGCCCAGTATTCCACTTTTTTCTGCTCCAGCAGAAGTCCCACCTGGTCGAGATCAATCGGGGTATACCCTTTTTCTTCGAGAGACGAGCAGAACTCAAGCCATGCCTGATGATCCCATTCGCCGGCGTGTGCCCGGACAAATTCCATCGGCAAATCCGTTTTTGCCAGACGTTTTAAATTGAATTCGGCATTCGAGGGCATGGGTGGCCTCCTTCCATAAAAATTTAGCTCTCTTGCTCTCCTCTATCTATTTAAAATACTCCCGGAAGAGGAAAAGTCAAGAAACAATTAACACTTCTTAATAAATATCTTGTGATTTCCCTTCCCTCCGTTCTGGTTCTTTCCGGGATCGTGCAGAATCAGGTCCGTTCCGCTGTTTCCGTGATGTCCAGCCCGATTCTCCGTTTTGCATCATACGCCAGATAGGTGGTGTTGCTCGGGAAGGCGAAGTCGAGTCCCTCCGCATTGAAGCGTTCCAGAATTTCGAGGTTTTTCTCCGTCATCCATGCAAGGGATTTCATGTAGTCGTTCGGATGAAACCAGACAATCACCTGGATATTCAGGGAGAAATCCTTGAATTCGGTGAAGTTGATGATCGGCGGCAGTTCGGGGGCCATCCCTTCGTGGTTGTCGAAGATTTCGTGAAGGATCCCGATGGCGCGGCGCATCATTTCCGGCGAGGTGTCGTAGGTGAGTCCCAGATTGAGAATCTTTTTGATGTTCGGACGCATGGAGACGTTTTCCACCGGAACGCCCGCGGCATTCTTGTTCGGAATCGTAATCAGATTTCCATCCAGGGTTCGGATCGCCGTGCTCCGGAGCCCCACACGCTCCACCGTTCCGGAGAAGGTGTCCAGTTTGATGAAGTCCCCGACTCCGAACGGCTTGTCGATAATCAGCATGATGGACCCGAAAAAGTTCGAGATCGTATCCTGCGCGGCAAACGCCACCGCCAGACCGACCACTCCGGCACCGGCGAGGAGTGTCGTGATGTTCAGATTCAGAATGTTCTGTCCGATGAACAGAATCGAAAGAATCACCACCGTGACCTTCGCAATCTTGCGGATGATCCCGAGAATCAGAACGTCGATGTGATTGCCCGATTTGTCCACGACTTTTTCCAGGGCGTAATCCAGCAGATCGACAAAGCGGTAGATGAGCCATGCCGCCATTGCGCAGAGCGCCGCTTCCAGCACCCGTTCCGCCATCCGGAACGTCTTCAGCGGAAGTGCCGCCAGATACGGAAGAATGCTCAGATAGATTCCCAGAATGATGACGGAGGCCGAAACCGGAGAGGCCAGGATGCGCCCGGAAAGCGCCGTGGCGCCGCCTTTGTCAAGTTTCCGCTTCCACTGCCTCCGGAGCAGGTAGGCCGCCAGGGCGGCCGCCAGAAAGGTGATGATGATAACTCCGCCTGTATAAATGAGTTGTGACATGGGATCATTCCGGAGCATCTCGCTGATTTTCTGTCCCGGTTCGTAGGAGATCAGCTCCTCTTCGATCTGCTGAGGAGTGGTTTTCCGTACGACGTTCTCCTCGGTCTGTTTTTTTCCGGCGTATGCCGCTGCCGCCGGGATCTGGGCACCGGCAAACAGCACCGCGCCCAGAAGCATCAGAATCAGTATGCGTTTCATGATTTTTCCTTTTCCTGTTCCATGGTCGATAACGGCCTTAACATAACAAGAGATCAGGGGTTTGTCAAGATTTTATGCGGGTTTCCGCTTGAATAATTCGGCTTGCGACTTTACCTTATCCCGGAGAAAGACCTAACGGAAGGAGTTGTCTCATGACAGAGAATTTTGTTGCCAGAACGTCGTCGCACAATGCGGACGGCTGGCTGATTACGACCGATCACATCGAGCTCTTTGTGACGGAGGAGGGGGCGCAGATTGCCCCTGTAACCTTCAAGGTCGGCGGAAAAACGATCATGCCCTATCATCTGAGCCCGTGGCAGGACGAGGAGAAACGTGGATTGTCCGGGGCGCTCAAAAACCTCCGCGGAGAGATCTTCTGCATGCCCTTCGGCGGCAATGCGGAGATGGTGAACGGGGAAAAGCATCCCTCCCATGGCGAGGTCTCCGGCGATCCGTGGGAGCTCCTTTCCGCAAACGTTTCCGGCGATATTTCCACCATCGAATTCGGAATTTCCGTCAGAATCCGGAAGGCCGAGGTGGTGAAGACCGTGAAAATCAACCGGAATCATCCGGTGCTGTATTTCACGCATACGATTTCCGGCTGCGGCGGGGAGATGCCGCTGGGACATCATCCGATCCTGAAAATGCCCGAAGAAGGGGAGCGGATGTATCTCTCTCTCGGATCGTTTGATTTCGGAATGACCTGTCCCGGAATTTTCTCGGATCCGCGCAGAAAGGCGTATCAGATTCTGGATCGCGGCAAGGAGTTTTCCTCCATCGAGGCCGTGCCTGCGCTGCCGCGGGATCTGGAGTCGGTTGACTATTCGCAATTCCCTTCGCCCTATGGCTTTACGGATCTTTTCTCGGTCTTCAAGAAACCGTCGGACAAGCCCGCCTGGGTGGCCGCGGTTTATCCGGAGCAGGGGTATCTCTGGTTTGCTTTGAAGGATGCCGCCGTGCTGCCTTCGACAACGATCTGGATCTCCAACTCCGGGCGCTTCTTTGCCCCCTGGAACGGAAGAGCTTTCTGCATCGGCGTGGAGGATACCTGCTCCTATTTCGCGGAGGGGCTCAAACCTTCTCTGGAACGGAATCTTCTGAACGAAAAAGGATTTCCGACCGCAATCGGATTCGATCCGAAGAAACCAACGAAAATTCATCATATTCAAGGAGTTGCTCCTGTTCATCCGACATTCGGAAAGGTGAAGGATGTGGAATTCGGCGATGAGTGCGCCGTGTTTGTCGATCTCCATGGCAACCGGGTTTCCGTGCCGGTGGATCACTCCTTTGTCATGAACCGCTGAAAGGGGGTCCGTTGTGAAAGAGTTTTCCTTTCAGGATTGTTTTATGCGGTACGAGGGCGATCGTCTGACGGTCGGAAACGGAAGGATCGCGCGTGAAATGGAGCTCTCCTCCGGGATGCCCCGGACCGTGTCGCTGAAGGATGCGGCCGGCCGGGAGTTTGCTTCGCCGGAAAAGGAGCAGCCGGATCTCTCCTTTCTCGGACTGAACGGGCCGGATTACGAGGGAATCCGGTACGAAGTGACCGCGGTGGAGGCCTCCGCTGTGGAACAGGATCGATTTGATTCGCCGCATCTTCTTGTCTGTGTCACGATGCGGGAAGGCGTGCAGGACCTGGAATTCCGCCGATATTTTGCGGTGTATCCCGGACAGGCGTCGATTGCGGTCTGGAATACGCTGCGGACCGCGGTGATGCCGAATCTTTTCTGGAGTCAGCGCTCCTATGAGTACAACTGGAACGCGGGGCGGATCCCGGAGGGTCGGATGGAGAGCTGTGTGGACGGCATCCGGCTCGCGGACTCGCTGAAACCCCGGAAAACCGTGGAGTTCCGTGCCCGGACCGATCTGCATGACGATCTGGTGTTCGAACATGAGATCACCGGTTCGAAACTGCGGGGGAATCTGTTTTACGCATCCGATGAGAAGGGAGCCGGTCTGCTGTATCTTCAGGAGGCGCCGCCTTCCCAGGAACGGCGGGACTGGGAAAGCCATGACTTCCGTCTGGAGGGACAAACGGTGTTTTCCTGCTGCTGGGGAGTGCATCCGTCGGAGATCCGGCCGGATCAGGAGTTCGTCTCCTGCCGGAATGTGGTGGTGCTTTATGATTCGGAACGGGAGGCGCGGGCGGTACTGAAAAAATATCTGCGGACGAGGTTCCGTCTGAGTGAGAAGCACTGTTCCGTGACCGTGAACCCGTGGGGATGCGGACGATTTCCGTCGCTGGTCTCCGAGGAGTTCCTGATGGCTGAGCTGAAGGCGGCCGGAGAGGTCGGGGCCACCCACTACCAGATCGACGACTCCTGGCAGGAGGGGGGAAGTCTGGGAGAGATGATAAACCGGAACCGTCATATTCAGCCGTCCTTCTGGGATGTCTCACGCGAACGGCTGGGGGGATCGTTCCGGAAACTGGTGGAATGTGCGAAGGCGGCCGGAGTGGAGCCGTCGCTCTGGGTTGCGCCGAGCTCCAATGCGGAGTATCGGGACTGGCGATCCTTCTGTGATATGCTTCTGCGGTATCATCGCGAATACGGCTTCCGTATTTTCAAAATTGACGGCGTTCTGATCCGGACCTCGGAAGCGGAACGGAATCTGGAAACGCTTCTCCGCACCGCCCGGGAGGAGTCGGACGGGGAGATCTTTTTCAACCTGGATACGACCTCGGGCCAGAGACCCGGCTATTACCGGATGCTGGAATACGGAAACATCTTTCTGGAGAACCGGTATGTCTGCCATCTGTGGGGACGCGGCTACCATCCGGAGAAGACGCTGCGCAGCTTGTGGAAGCTGGCAAAATACATGCGTCCCCAGATGCTTCAGATCGAGGTCCCGTATTTTGGCGACATCAACGCCGAGTTTTACCGGACCCGGAAGGAAGGCTCCCCCGCCGCCTATCCGTGGAACTACTGGATGGCGGTGGCGATGTTTGCCAATCCGCTGCTCTGGTTCGCCCCCTCGCAGACAAGCAGGGAGGAGCGCGCGCAGATGCGGCAGATGATGATGCTTCATCGGGAGATCCGGAGAAAACTCTTTGCCGGAGATATCGATCCGGTTGGCGAGGAGCCGTCGGGATCGGCCATGACGGGCTTCTATTCGACAAGCGGATTCCTGATCGTCTACCGGGAGAAGGGGTGTGTCTGCCGTTCCGTGGAGCTGGAGGTTCCCTCCGGGGACTGGGAACGGATTGCCGGGAGCGGCGAGTGCACCAGTCTTGACGATCATCATGTGCAGGTCTGTATCCCGGAGAAGGCCTCGTTCGGGATTTTCCGAAACAACGGCTGATCTGCGGAAGGGAAGGGCGGGCGGAACGGAAGATGGAGCCTCTCTGTTCCGCACCCTTTTTCTGGGGGGAGGAACGGGGGAAAATCGGAGTGGCGGTGGCGCTGTTCCGGGGACGGGACGCTCGGAAAACAATTTTGAGATTTTTTTTCAGAGCCATTTGCTTTTTTCCGAACCGGGGATATAGTATGCCTTACCAAACGGATACGGCGTGATGGTCGAGCGGCTAAGGCAACGGTCTGCAAAACCGGTTCCGGTGGGTTCAACTCCCACTCACGCCTCCATTTTTGAACTCAAGCGTCTCTTTTGAGACGTTTTTTTTATATCCCAAAAGTATGTAATATAGTATGTAATATAGTATGTAATCTCTCCTTTGAAATCTTGTTTTTATTTTACATGACAATCCGGGAATCGTAATGATGAGCGGTGTTATTTTGAGTATATTCCCTAGATAATATTTTTTTTGATCCAATTGTGCTATTTTTTTCTTGAATTCTGCTTCTTTTGTGCTAAATTAACCATAGAGGTGGATTTTATGGATTCCCAAGTCCTGAGAGATTCCAGACATGAGGCATTTGCGCAGGAGATTGCATCTGGGAAAGATGCAAAGAGTGCGTATATGAAAATTTATCCTTCCTGCAAACCGTCATCTGCAAAGTCGAATTCCTCCCGTCTTTTGAAAAAGGTTCAAGACCGGATTTTGTTTTTGAAGGAACAAAATGCCGAACGCTCTCTTTTTTCGAGAATTGATATTCTTCAAAATCTGCAAGAAATTGTACATTCGGCGAAATACGATGCAGATAAAATTCGTGCGCTGGAACTCATGGCAAAGATGCAGGGATTCATGGAAAACAGAATGGATATTGACATCAAGGGAATTGCCCCGATCTTTCTCTCTCCGGATGGTACAGGGAATGATGGAGGAGAGTTTAATGGTTGAACAGCCAATTCGTTTTCGTCGAGAAGGAGAAATCTCAATCGTCAAATGGAGTTTTGGCTGGAAGCGCTGTTTTCTGCGAGGAGGAATCGCCTTCCCTGAATATGACAGGACGCGCGAAACATTTTCCGGATCGATTACGGTCTGCGCCATGGTGGACGGAAATGCCGTCATACTTTTCAATGAAACGTTTGAAAAGTACGATTTCCATCTGGCGGAACTCTTCAATGCAGTTTACGAGAAGTACGGCGTCCTGAAGTATTATTATCGGGAAGACGGGTGTGGAAGGGAAGATGCACAGCGTTTTTCCATAACGGCAGGAAGACGAAGAAAAGAGAACCGGGATGCGGTATATCCGATTTTGATACCTCTGTCTTTTCCGAATGATTACCATGCAATGGAGGCATTCATGCTTCGGTCAGCGAATGGAACGGTGACGGCTGACGAAAATTCCAAACTGGTAAGCCGTCTTGGTGACTGGACGGTTGATGACGGAACAGCGAAAGCGCCCCCGGAAATCAAAAGCGTACTTTATGTTCTTGCCGGAATGGATCGAGATATTGGACGGTATAAAACAGAACTGGAGGGGATCAGCTATGCTTGACTGCTCCAGTTGTCCACATGCAGCCGAACGGAATGCTGTCCGTGATTACGAGAGTTCCCCCTGCCGTAACTGCAAGGGGACTTTCGGCAAGGTTCGAAAACAAATCATAAGCGAACCCACATATGATATCGAACGAAATTATGCCTGCGGTAACTTTCTGCGGCGATTAAGCTGTGTACGAATAGACATTGTGATTTTCATGGTGGAACATCCGGGGCTTTCGCAGAAAGAGATTGCGCACCGGATGAAGATCCCCCGTTCGACCATACAATTTCAGACGACCCGAATTAGAAGAATGCTTCCGGAACTCTTCCATTGAGTAGCCGGATTCCGATTTCAAGAAAGGAATGCAGTCCAGCCGGAGCTTCTGTCCTTTGAATTATTCTACACTGTCGCTTGACTTTTTGCCAAAAGGATGATATAATAGCAGTGTTGCGAGTGACATCGCAATCGTCAAAACATCGCCGTTCCCTGACGGGGGAATGATGAGACGTTAAACGATGATTTTTTTATGTCTTGATTTTTTTAATCAAAACATAACCGCGCTGAATTTTGGCTTTCAGAGGAAACTGTACGGGTCGTGCCGACAGGATGCTGTGTCACCAGCGAACCTGAAAGCCTTTTCATTTGCTGGATTCGGCGCAGGAGGTAATAGCAAATGAGTAACACCAACATGACCGTCTTCAAGTTTGAAGAGTCCACCCCGATCCGTTCACTCATCAAAGATGGCGAACCATGGTTTGTCGCAAAAGATATTTGCGGCGTTCTCGGTTTGACAAACCCCAGCGAGGCGTTGAAGTCGCTTGACAGTGATGAAAAATCGACCCTAAGAAATTCTGAGGGTCGGGCGGGAGTGGGGGCGCAATGCTTCAACATCATCAACGAATCCGGTCTGTATGCGCTGGTGATCCGGTCGAACAAGCCGAATGCGCGGAAGTTTCGCAAGTGGATCACGTCGGAAGTTCTTCCGTCAATCAGGAAAACCGGAAAATACGCCGCGCCTGTCCAGCCGGAGCTTCTGTCCTTTGAATTATTCCGCAATGTCGCTTGACTTTTTCAAGAAAAGGGGTATAGTAAAGATGTCATGACGAGCATCATGACAAGGCTTAAAACTCAATCTTGAAGTGGGGACACGAAAGATAAATCCGTCGGAAGCGGAGAGCCGAATAAAGAGTATTTTGTTTTTTATGGGCTTTGGCGTTTGCGTGAAGCCGGACTATCCATCCGGCAAGGTGTGCTCGCACCGATCGTAAACGCCTTTTTTATGCCCGGAAAGGGTCAGAAAATGACCAACAGTATTCTTCCCCAGTCCGCCGTTACAATCGTCAACGGAAAAGTCACAACAACATCCCGTAAAGTTGCAGAAGTGTTTTGCAAGGAACATCGAGATGTTACGAGAGCAATAGAAAACCTTGAAATCCCGCAAGAATGGCGACTGCGCAATTTTACGCAGTCGCAAATTGAGCGTAAAACTCCGACTGGCGGCACAGTATTTGATAAGCTCTATCTTCTTACGAAAGACGGCTTCACGCTTCTTGCTATGGGCTTCACCGGCAAGAAGGCAATGCAGTTCAAAATTGCTTACATCGAGGCGTTCAACGCAATGGAGGCAAAACTTCGAGAACTTCAAGCCGCGCCTGTCCAGCCGGAGCTTCCGCTGCAGGCCAGCCAGACTGACATGGAAAAACTGTTCCGGATGCGTCACAACGGCGTGCCCGTCATCCCGACACCCGATCTTGCAAAAGCATTCGGCGTATCCGTAAATCAACTTCACGGAATCAGAGAACGGAACAACAAAATTTTCACCGAAACACTTGATCTGTTCACCGTAAAGGGCGTGACCGACAATCTGATCTGCCGCATTCTGAAAGCGGGATATGATATTGTGCCGGACTGCGTCTCCATCAATCTCTGGACTCAAACGGGTGCCCGCAAGCTCCAGATGCTCCTGGACGGATCAAGAATCAAACACAAACAGCTTTTCTGCACGGAAATCATCCCCGCAGAGAAGAAGGAAATGCCCATTGCAGAACGCAAACGCCCCGGGAAAACACGGGTGAAGATGCTTTTTTCCGACATTCCAATCGGTCTGGAAACAAGAACCGAACTCGGGGAGCTGGCCCGCGCCTTCGCCGAACGAGACCCCGAACACGGTCTTGCCCCCTATGCGGAATATATAGCCTATCGCACAATGTTTCGGAAAATCCGTCTTATTCGGCAGAGTGTGGAAAAGATCGATCAATGCGGCGCCGATGTATCAGTCCTTTCGGATCGGAGCATCTCCGGTGCAATGATACTCTAAACACCTCACATTTCCCCCCGGACTTCTCTCCGGGGGATTTTTTTTGCCGCGCGCAAAACATCTGTTGACCTAAAAATTTGCGGAATCAAAGCCCATTAATTTCCAGCCAGTATCAATCTGTCGATCCTGCGTTGGCATCGTTTTCGTATGTAAAATCACTCTTTTCCCCGTTTTTATTGGCACGTATGTTTTCTATAAGAACAACGGAGGTAAAAATGGGGCTTGCAATGACGATCGGACAGCGTGCATACGAAGATATGGCGGTCAACCGAGCAAAGAATGCAACGCAGAACGCAATAGAAGCTCAGCGAAGACAGGCGGAGCGGTTAGGGATCGATCCCTCCTCCGGACGCTGGCAGGCAATGGAAAACAATGCTCAGCTTGGCGCTGCAGCGCAAATCGGTGCGGCCGGCACACAAGCCTCATGGGACTGGCTTCGGCAGGCCCAGCAGCAGAATAATTTCAACCTCAATTACCAGCTTCAGAAAAGAGGTCTTGATCTGCGCCAACAGGATATGAACAATGCAAACTACTGGCGTGCTAAAGCATGGAAGATGAAAGAAGATGATGCCCAAGCACAAGCAGAAGCACAAGAAAAAGCACAAGCAGAAACCATGAAAAAGGCGGCCAACGGCAATGGCACAGGCACAGACAAAGATATTGGCTTGCGTTATGATAAAGACGGCATGTACTACGATTTCTGGAATGACTTCTCCAGTATGCCAAAAGAGGGCGAACATGAACTTCCGACCAATATCCCGGGAGAAATCATTTCCGGTACCTACAAAGAATTCGTGAAAAACAGCGGACTTCCCAGTCACCTCCGCCCGTCAATCTTCAACACTACCCTTCGGAAAAACCTTTTTAACTCTACCCGTTACTTCTGAGGTGCGCGATGGCTTCCTACAAACAAAACATGAGAAAGATCTATCTGGCGGAACTCAGACGAAGAAGGGAACGCGACCTGGAACGGCAAAAACTTGCACTGTCTCGTATGGAACAGAGACAAAGGGCGGAAGAAACCAGAAATCGTCTGGTCTTGCGGAAAGCCGCGGCGGATCACTTGAAAAAAGTTGAAGAGGCAAAAACAAAAAAGGTCGAAAAAGAAAAGGCAGAGCGCCAGAAAAAAGAAAAAGAACTCCGCGATTTCCAGAAATCTATTGCAACTATGAAACCGGAACAGGCGGAACGATTGCTTTATTCTATCGGGTTCGATGGAATAAACGCTCAAAAAAAAGATGAACTTCTCGGCACGATTGTCGATCCGAGAATTACAGAATTCATCAACGGAATGTACGCCGCCAGAAATGAAACAACTCCGCAGAACCTGAACGATATTGCCTATCGGGTCGCCAGCAGGCTTTTCCCCGAACATAACAAGCTGGATATTCCCGGCTATACCAACGCCGGAAAATCGGAAAATCTGGAAAAATTCAAAGCAGACAACCCGAGAATGGCGGATTTGTTCGACAACATTCGGGAAGCCACGGGAAACAATCCTGCCGCGGCGACTCGAATCCAGCAGGAATTTTCCAGAAATCCGAAGTTGCTGGCGGCTTTTCGTGCACGGTCCCGCGTTGTGCCTCCTCAACAGGCTCTTGCAGAAGTCATGTCGCAATGGAATTCTCAGGAAAATCCGCTGATTCCTCCCCGGCCGTACAGCGGACCTTCCGCCTTGCGAGTCGGATCAGATGCAAATCAACAGGCCAATGCTTTCTTGATTCCGCAAATCAGCACATATCGCTCAGATCAAGACGGAAATGCAAGTGTCCCGATGATGCCTGTCGTTACTCCCTCAGTAAACCTGGTATCTGGAGTTCCGGAAGCAAAGCCGGAACGTCCAGCTCCTCAAAAAAAATGGGGCTTCGGCGTAGGGATCATGGATGCTCTTAACGAAAATGAGTCTCCGCGTTCCGCTCCTCCCCCACCGACAAAGGCTCCTGTTCCGATTCGCTCGGAACCGCTATATGGGTCAGCCTTGAACATGGGGCGTTATTCCACGCCGGAACTTTCCGACGAAACGGCAAAACTGGCGTATGATTCCTCCTTCAATATCCCCCGGATGACGGATGCGCTTCCCGATACTGCAAATGGCATTCTCCGGGAAGGAGCGGAGCGGAAAAAGAGAAATGATGCGCTTTTCAACGCGGAAATGGCTCGTCTGAGAAAAAAGAAAGAGGTGATTTACGGAGTTCCACAGGATGGACGCCCCTTCACTACGCGAATGAAGACTCAGCAGGAGTTTCTGGATTCCCCTCTGGATCGTTCTCCTGCATTGAAACGGATTCGTCAGGCGGAGGAACAGCGCGCCAGACTGCAGCGGGAAGCATTTGGGACCGACGCGGACTATGAACGGATCAGAGCACAGACGGAAGCCGCAAAACGAGACCGGCTGGATCGCGGGCGAGGAATGTATGAAGTCGCCCGGAAAAAATGGGAGGAACGAAACGCACCGCGTCCCGTGATGGGAACATTCAATGGAATCCCGTCTCAGGAATTCGGCGTTGTGTCAGATTCTCCTCAGCTCCTTACTGGAATAACGCAGGAGTCCCCGGTCAGGAACGATCCGGAACCGCGAGAAGAGGACTATATCAACTATGCCATGAATCTGGGGCGCACCATCCCGAATACGAATCCGAGTTATGAATATTACACGCCGAATGCGGCACAACTGGCGAAACGGGAGAAATACTTCTATACGGAACCCGAATTTTATCCGGAGCTTTATGATCCTGATTGGGCGCCGTCCCGCAAGAGGAGACGATAATGCATTCATCCCTGAAAGAATTTTTGCTTGAAACCTTTCGTGACTATGAAACGAACCGGGAAATACTGGAAAGCAAATGGCGGAAAAACTGGACCGCATATAAGACGATTCCCGGACTCGAACTGGATCAACGGACGGGTTTGGGAAATAAAAACTCGGAAGAGGATTCCAAAGACTGGAGAAGCAAGACCGTTGCCGATATTACAAGGGTGAAAGTAACCGCCGGTTCAATTCTCGTTTCAGACGTTCTGCTGTCCAACGGAGAAATTCCGCTGATGCTGAAAGAGAACAGACATATCGGAGATGTAATCGGTTCCGTGATGAATTCGTTCGGTCGGGCCGGTGAATCACAGGATATGGGTGGAATCGGAGATGTCGCCCGTGTGAATGAAAACGTCCTGCGCATGACGAAACTTGTGCAGGAGCAGATGAAACGCGGCGGAGCGGAAAAAGCACTTCGGCAGGCGATTCTTTCTGCGGCGATCTATGGGGAAGGAATTTCTCGCGCGGTTTCCGACACTTTCCGTTTTCAGTCATATGAGATGTCGGGGAATGGACAGTGGATTCAACAGATGATTGAAGATGATGGACTGAGGATGGAACCGGTTTCCGTCTGGGATTTTTTCACGGAGATTGAGAATCATGACATTCAGAGAAATGCGGGATTATTTCAACGGACGATGATGTCACGGCTTGACGTGCTGGAAAAGTTCCAGAATGATCCGCTGGTACGGAAGGAAAAACTCGAACGAATAAAACGAAGACAAGAAGAGAATGGAAGTTCTTACGGTGCCAGTTATAAGAATGAGTCTCCGGCGGCCCAGCTTGTAAACAGGCGGAAGAAGGATCTGAAAGTTCTGGAGTTCTGGGGGCGTGCGCCGGAGAGTCTTGTTCGAAATGCGGAAGCAGAGAGTTCCAGAGTCGGAAGCATCTTATTTTCATCGGATTCGAAGGAGGAGCGGCAATGTGAAATCATGGCTGTTCTTGTTGACGATGAGCTGATTAAATTTGCGAGAGTCGAGGAAATGTCCAGGCCTTATTTCCGTGTATGGTGGGAAGAGGGGATGGATGATATTTCGGGCCAGTCGGTTGCCGACAACGTGGCTGTAATGCAGGAATCCCTGAATTCCTTTATGCGGTCTTTTGAGGATAACAAAAAACTTTCATCCAATGTGATTTTAGCGATGAAGCGTTCCATGATAGAACAGGAAAGCAATCACGGAGAGCTGATTCCAGGGAAAGTGTTTTATCTTGATGAAAGTGCGCGCAATGCCTCGGAAGCGATTCAGGCAATTACCATCCCGGATACCGGTTCCACTCTCCGGGATGGAATCGCGTTGTATGAAGAGCGCGGAAACAACAATTCGATGATTCCGGAGATTGCATACGGGATTGCTCCTGCCGGGGATGCAACTGCGACAGAAGTCCAGACCCGGAATGAAAAAGCAGGGAAATACATTTCGGATATCGTGAAAGGCTTTGACGCGAACTGGATAGAACCAGCCGGTAAATTTTTCTACAACTGGAACATGCTTGACGAACGTGTTCCGGAATCTTTCAAGGGGGCCTATGATGTGCAGGCCCTTGGTTTCCACAGTTATCAGGACAAAATTCTTCGGATGAACCGCATTCGTGACATGTTGAACATTGCGCTTTCGACTCCTGAGCTTCTCCGGAAGCTGAACTTGAATGCACTTCTCACGGAGTGGATGAAAGCCAACGAACTGGATCCGGACACTTTTCTCCATAGCGAAGAGTATGAAGAAGATTCGATATTCAACGCTATTGTACAGCAGACGGAGGAACGGTTTCAGGCCATGGAACAGACGATTCAGCAGGTCATCAAAGAACTTCCTTCTCTTTCGAAGGCAAGCGAACTGGAGGCGGATCGGGAAATTGCGGAGATCCGGAAGATTGAAGCGGAAACTGAAAAGATAAAAGGCGAGACTTTGAACGCTGTGGACAAGGCACGGAACGAGCGGGCGAAAGTCATTGCTGATATAGAAAAAACCGCACGGGACAATGCCTATGAATAAAAAAGAACAGGAACGACTGGGGGCATTGCAGATTCGTGGACTGAATCCGGCGAGGAACTTCTCTGAAGTGTTGTTTTTACTATCAAAACTTGTCGAGGCTGTTCGAATATTGGATGCGCGAACACAACAGAGGAATAACGAGAAGACGGAAGTAAAAAAAGCATCCGAGATCCAAAAGACACAAGTCCAGTCTCCGGTAGTTGTTGTAGGGAAAAACGGATGCGGAATAAAATTACTTGATCCGGATAATCTTGGGAAAGGGTTCCTGTATTTTACCGGGAATGATTGCGAATTCGTCCTGGTCGACTCTGAAGAATGTCAAGCTACTGAAGACGAGAATGGCTGAAAAAGTCTGGCTGAAAAATGGAAAAGTTGTAATATCGGGGAGCGGTCGTGTTGTCCTCTGCGACAAGTGTCCTTGTGGGGACTGCATCTGTGAATTGGATAGCTGTATTCCATCCATGGTTCATTATATGCAATATTTTATCAACGGCATCTATGATTTTCCCGCGCAGGATGTCAACCGCTGCATGTTGAATGGGATCGAACTTTTTCTTTCCTCAACCTCAGACAATATCTGGTCGACCATGGAAGATTGCTGGTACGATCCGGAAGATAAAAATGAATTGTACAATCCGAATGCGGCTCTCGAGTGGGAAGACTGGAACCACAATCCGGGCAATGTTTCATACGAAGAGGCCTACGAAAAATATCTTTCAGAAAAAGACCCGTACAATACATATTATAATCTTGACGAAGCGCAAGGAAATTCAAAATTGCGATCTGACATTCCATTTGCTGCTACGTCGGTATTCTCAAATGCTCATACGAATTCAAAAAAACAGATTTCTCTCCGTATTGACGCATCGTTTTCGAATGTCGGAGAATGGCACTGGTTGAAAAAAGAAGATTTCATCGCCACAGAGAGTACGGAAAATGGCGATGACGGACGAGTAGAGGTTTTCTGGAACAAACTCATTTTCACTTTGACCATCCTTGATGAAAACGGAAATAGAACGTCACGCATCCGACGATACCAGAACCTGACCGATTCGCCTGTCGTTTTGGGAGGAGCCAACGTTGTCAAGGGGTTGGATTTTCCGTGGACGATTTCGAATCTGGATTTAAGCTCAGATGTCGGAGAGGAATACGAGGACAACAGAGAGCCGGGAGATCCTCTCGACCCGGAGGGCACAGTTGTCTCCCCTAGCTTTTACCTCATCAATGGTTTTTTTACCGAATCCGGTGAAATATACATGTTCACTGTTTATTATGGAGATCATAGCCATGGGGATGCTTCTGGAACTGCATCCAGATTCTCGTTTTCCGATTCGGATTGCCCCTATGCACTTTGGAAGTGCAACTATACTTGGTGTAAAGGAGAACCAAAATATGTTCCTCTCGAAGATACTGAAAATCAGACATCCGGGAATGGAAATACGGTAACTATTGAAGATACTTCCGGCGACACCGATTCTGACGGAACGGACTCCGGAGATTCTGACTCCGACGGAACGGATTCCGGCGACGGCACCGATTCCGGCGACGGGACGGACTCCGGCGACGGGACGGACTCCGGCGACGGCACAGACTCCGGCGACGGGACGGACTCCGGCGATGGGACGGACTCCGGCGACGGGACGGACTCTGGCGATGGGACGGACTCCGGCGACGGCACCGATTCCGGCGACGGCACAGATTCAGACGGTACAGACTCCACCGATTCGGATTCCGACTCCGGAGACGGGACGGATTCCACCGATTCGGATTCAGACGGCACGGATTCGGACGGGGCCGATTCGGATTCCGACTCCGGAGACGGCGGCGATTCCGGAGGTGATTCCGGCGGGCTTCCCGACCGTAACAAATTCTGCTGGTGGGAGGTTACCTCGTTTTGTAGCGGCGGGGAATGGAGCGACCCAGAGGTCGGGGATGGCCGCTGTTACACAAACAGCGCTGCGGAGGAAAACGGCTGGGAGGACGGCCTCTGGATAGACAACGGCGACGGTACAGCATACATGATGCTGAAGGCAATGACAAACGCAACATGTTATGATACACGGTCATGTTCAGCAGTTGTGCCTACCAACATCACGAAACCAACATTTCCATCCTGCAAATGTGTAAACACTATTACAGCGATGTGGTCGGGAGATGACGGGACGTTGCTGGAAAACATCCATAACGAATCCCTGACAATTTCCGAGAAGCATATCATTAATGAGGCCTACATATCAGAATGTATATGTGACCTTGGTTGTTCAATAGAAATAAATGGTAATTCCATAAACATCACTGCTCATAACGGCAGTGGTCTGGGTCCTTACTTTGGTGAGGACCTGTGGTCGGTTACCGTGGTCGTTGTGTGCTATGGGCCGAAACTCTCCGGAGGAGACGTTTCAGGGAGTAATGGTGCAAAAATAACCTTCTCATCAGATTGTGACGACGATCTGACGAAAATATTACCCAAGGAGTTGAGGTGAGATGAGCTGTAAATGTACAAAAAAATTGCCGGGGGCGGTTGATGCTCCGCATCTGATCCGCCCGGACGAACCGTGTCTGTTTTGTGCGGAAAAACATATTTCCGCTGCAATGCAGTTAGCCAATGAATGTGGCTACGAGACTCCGAATCGCCAGAAAATCATCGGGGAACTGGTCCTCGCACAATGGCATGTCTACCGCAATCATTATCCATTGGCGGAAAAACTGCGAGACATCCGCCATCAGGTACAGTCTCGGGAGGAGTCGAAAATTGGTTCTGCATTGGCCGATGTCTGCACTGAAATTGATATGTTGATTCAAAACCAGTTGCAGGATAAAAAATGAAATTGTTCATCAAATTGCTGCCGGACCAGTCGCCGGGCAACAGCGTGGTCCTGACGACCGCAATCCGCGACCTGAAACGGGCAAATCCGGATTGGAAACTGAATGTCGGCGGAGGGGTGGTTCGCGATTTTTTCCAGAACAATCCGAATATTGATTCATCCGTCACAGAAAAAACAGCGGATAAAATTGTAACGGCCGAATATCCGTTTCGAGGCAGTATGACAAAACATTACCTCTATTCATATACAGAGAGCATCTGTTGTCAGCTCGGAATCCGGATCAAGCGTGGTGAGTTTCGGCCGGAATTGTTTCTCTCAAAATCGGAATTGTCGCTCCCCCGGAAAATCCCCGGACCATACTGGGTTTTGAATTCCGGATATCGCACCAATATTTCTGCAAAATATTGGGGAGATGAACATTTCCGTCAACTGGTATTCGAATTCAAAAACAAAATCAAATTTGTACAGATCGGTGGAAAATCAAATGATCTGCAAAATCCTCCGCTCTCGGGGGCAATCGACCTGCGTGGAAAAACATCATTCCGGGAACTGATGCTGCTGATTTACCATTCAGAGGGCGTTGTTTCCCCCGTTTCGCTGCCGATGCACATTGCGTCGGCATTTCGAAAACCTGCGGTTATCATCGCAGGAGGTCGGGAGCATCCGAACTGGACTGGCTATGATGACCAGATTTTTTTACATACGGTCGGCCGTCTGGATTGCTGCCGGGAATCCGGCTGTTTCAAACGCCGGGTTCTTCCTCTGGGAGATGGGAAAAAATTCGACAATTCGATTTGTTCCGATCCCGTTCTCCATCACGGAGAACCGATCCCGCATTGTATGGATCTGCTGGCTGTTGAAAATGTCGCCAATGCCATCCGGCTCTGCTGCCGGAGAAACGACAGAGTGGCGCGGATTCAGCCATCGACAGTCGCGGGGAAAAATTACCCTGCGTCCCCGTCGGAATTGACCGGAAAAATCAATCAAATTCTAGCCGGCGGAGCTATAAAATCCAATGCCTCCGTTTTCATCTCGCCGCATCATGATTATGACCGTGCCGGAAAATGTTATTCAGAGGTTTTCCGGCGGATGATGGGCCGAGAAATTTTGAGAATCATCATTCTGGCGCCGTCGCATTTCAGTAATCCCGGAGAGACTGCGGTCCTGACGGATGTTTCCTGTTTTCAAACTCCATCCGGATTCATTGAAAATGACGATGAGTCCGCCAGAAAATTATGTTTGAATCCGGCATTTCGGATTGATCCGGAGATTCATAAACGGGAACATTCAGCGCAAACGCTGTTTCCGCTGATCCGCGCGGCGGCTCCGGATGCCAGAGTTCTGCCGGTTCTGGTCGGTCACCCGACGGCAACAGCGCAGCAGCAGATCGCGGATGCCCTTCGTCCGTTGATTGATTCGTTTTCGGTCGTTTTGGTGAGTTCTGATTTTACACATTATGGCTCGGTGTTTCATTACATGCCGTTCCCGGATGATCCGCTCGGAGGAATTGCGGAATCGGACCGGTCGGCGGCGGATGCGATTTCGAGCGGCGACCCGGAAAAATTTTCAATGTTCCTTCATGAGAGCGGATCAAACATCTGCGGCCGGTTTGCAATTCTGACTGCGATGCGGCTTCTCAACCTGCGGGGAACTGAGATTCTGGCCTGGAACACGTCTCATGAAACGGATGGAGATTCCTCCCGTATCGTGTCCTATGTGGCAATGGGAAAATAGCTTGCCGCATTTGGCTTTTTATGGAATGGATTTACCGGAGGCATTTCCGGAAAAGATTCTTAATGGATTTTTCGAATCCATTGCGGCAGGCCATGACCATATACCGCAACGCATCCATTGCATGGTCGTCCATTTTCCGCGGTTCTTCCTTTGCGTTTCGCTCCTCCGAGGGAGGGAGCCATGTATAGGAATCCATTTCGGACAACGTATGTTTGAGAGAGGAAAAGAAAAACAGTTTTTTCTCCTTGAGGCGTTTCTGTACTTCCTGAATTCCGAGAAGGACCTGTTTTTCTGCGGGATCTGTTGGAATGCCATTGGCGTTCAGTTCAGCGCGTTCTTCCGCGTCGTGATCGGCGACGGTCATCAGAATCCGTTCGGGACCGGAGAGACGCCGGATGTTTTTTGCATGATCTCCGGTCAGAATACCGCGCTGATAGAGTTCCCGGTAAATATAGAGATTGCCGTCATGGTCGAGAGCCCCCCATAAACAGACGAAAGGATTTGTAAAACCGAAGTCAATGGAACGTAGTTTTGTCCATTCATCGGGGATATGGAATGGTTTTAGGACATGGACATCCGTCTGGAATTCGGAATAGACTTGACCTTCGCTGGCGATCCATTTTCCCCAAAGCATTCTCTGTTTCATCACCTCCGGATAGTTTTCCAGAATGGCGAGGTATTCCGGAGAGAGATTTTCTCTGTTGTCATATGCGGACCAATGAAGACGGGCCCAGATTCCGGCGTCAGGAAGGGGTTCACCTGTTTCGGGGTTGACATGAAGCACTCCGACGGAATAGAGCCAATGACGCGGACCTCTCGGATTACAGTCGATGAGCATTTTCGGAACAGCCATTCGTCCGAAAGAATCGACGACTTTCTGAGAAAGTCTGGAGGAAACATCGAGCATGGTCTGATAGGAAAGTTCCGTAGCTTCATTGAGATAGATTGTGATGTATTGAGTTCCTCGGACTTTTTCGACACGTTCTTTGTCATCGAGTCCTGTGACAATGATTTCTGATCCGTTTTCAAACAAGATTTTGAGTTTGCTGTCCACGAGATGAAAGAGGGTTCCGGAAGCCGGACATCTTGCCGCATAATCACGGATCGTTTCATTCCAGACGGAGTTTTCCGCAGAGGATCGGAATTTTCTGGCGATGAGTTGTTTTGCCCCCGGGAACTGGAAGGCCCGAGCGAAAATGTATTCAATCAGGACGACCGTTTTTCCTGAGCGGGCGCCTCCGTCAAATAGAATTTTCTGTTTATGCGGATTGGTAAGAATATGTTTCCAGGCATAGGTCTGTTTTTCCGTGAATCTCATAAAGTGTTTTCACTTTTTATCCTTTGAGAGCTTCCGCGCTGTTTTCCAGTTCAAAGGCATTGATTTGAGAATCATTTTGGACTTCGGCGAACCATTCCCGTTCCCTGCGGAGAAATGGGAGACGGAACCCGAGGTCGTTGCGCACGATTCTGAAATGTCGAATTGCTTCTGAATCAAAGAGATAGAATTTTGAATTTTCTGAATATGTTTCCAGGAAGACACGTGCGATGGAGAAATTGACTGGGACAGGAAAGGAGAGACGTTTTGTCCGATACACCGCGATACGGGAGCGGCTCCCTGTGCACCAGGAATTGATGGAAGATGTTGTGAGGAGGTAGAGGGTATCCGTCACGGTTTCCTCGAAAGTGTTTTTCACAACAGGGGTTTCGCAGTTCCAATCGGAAGGGTCTCCGTTTTCCTCAGAATCCGCGAATGCGGTTGTCAGAGAGAGTCCGTCTGAAAAATCAAAGATAAAACACATTTTTCCTGTAAAAATATGCAGTTTGTCATCATGTGTGGCGCAGAGCATTCCGGACGGGTTCAGGGCCTGCCATTGTTCCCGGCGAAAATGATTCTTGCTGAGGATTGACACTGCCGTATCGGAAGAGAGGGTTACCATGCCGTCGGGAGAGGCATAAAACACTTGGGAGTTTGCCATGCAGATACTTTTTTTTGAGACGCACGCCTGTTTGAGAGAGGTTTTATACTGAGCCATTGCTTCCGGATGAGTTCCGCTGAAAATTTCCGGGACTCCTTCCGTGAGAGCGAAAACAGAACTTCCGGAAGGAGCAAGTCCAACGATCTTATACTCGGTTACATAATTATACGATACCGGCCAGTTGTTCGGTTGATACGGTTCGCAGAAATAGAGATTTCGTCCTGCGCATGCCGCAAGCGAACCGTTGGCACAAGAGATCAGGCCGGAGAGATTTTTAGGCGGGTTTTCAGCCCGGATCAGGCGTTCGGAGAGTTCAGAATTGACGGAGGTATCAATATAGGAGAGAGAGTCCGTTGAGTAATCAAGTTCAGCAAGGAAATAGAAGTCGGCATTGGTTTCGGTTCCTGCGGTTCGATAGATTCGTATTTTCTTAATGGTTCCGTCGAAGCACTCGCAATCCAGGATTCCGTCGTCGGATTGTTCGGAAGAAGTTTCCGGCATTGATGTGTAGAGCGCGTTGGAAGATGGACGGATGACAATTTCATCTTCTTTCTTTTCATCCTGTTCAATATCAGGTTTTTCCATTTTTGGAAAGCATTCGACAGTGACGGAGTCTCCATCATAGCTGGATATGATTTTCGAGGGGTCGGAAGGAGGACCTTCCTGTCCGATATCATCGACAAAAGTATAGCAGTAGGATCGGTAAGAGGACGAAGAGGCATAATAAATACTCATAGTCAACTCGAGATGCTGTGCATGAAAGATCATTTCTCCCTCGTCCGGGATGGAATGGGGATTATCCTGAATGGTACCAAGGGAAATCTGGATTGTAGCGTAAGTTTCCCCATCGGGCTTTTGGATTTTCAGTTCCCCGGCTCCGTCCGTCAAGCTTACGGTATCGGAACCGAGTTTCAGTGTTCCGCTTCCTGTCGCGGAAGAAACAATGAATCCGGATGTGTCGGTACTGGATTCAGCGACTTCAAAGACGAGAGTCCAGATACCGTCATTTTCGGTTATTTCGGAACATGGGACCACTTGACGAGGATTGTCAAACCCCCATGCTGGAGTAAATGAAATTTCATCCTTCTTCACATCCCACAGGAGCGAGGATTCCACAATGGGGGCGGAAGCCGGTCGTGGAACAAAGACACGCCGTTCCGAAAAATTGCCCCCATCGAAAGTGCCGTACATACGGAGATACCCATCCGGATGTCCGGAATAATAGAGCCGTTTGTATTTGTCCTCATTGACTGGAGATTCTGCAAAATCAGCATCATATTCAAGAAGCAGCCAGTGTCCATTGTGTTTATAAATGGATCGTATGTTAGACGCAGCCGAACGGACACGGGCATTTTTGCGCAGAGGAATGATTTTTCCGGACAGGAGATGGCAATTGTGTGCAATCTGCGCGGAATTATCGCGAATGAGACGCGCATCAACGGCAGGACAGATTCCGGTAAAATTTTGAAACTTCATGATAACTTCTCTGCATTTTCTTTTCTATATCTGGTTCAGGGATATGGGGGGCATCAAAATCCCCCCGCTCGGATTATCTTCCGTTTTTCCGGTCTATTTTCCCGGACTTTCAATATTTGTCTGTGTTTTGATTTCCGAGCTTGTGGCGCTGACACCTTCTGTCAGGCTGGCGGAAACATCGCTTTTCGTCGACTGAATGATGGTCGAGATTCCCGCCAATCCGCTCTGATTCGGCAGCATTGAGATCGCACCCTTGTTCACCTTCCCGGCAAAAATTTTCCCGTGCGGGGTCGGATCCTCCGTGGTGCCGCTGGAGACACTGATGTACGCCGCCCAGCCGTCTTCCCATACCACGACACTTTTGTTCTTCGTGGAATCCGTCACCGTTTTGATGACAGATTCGCTCGTTTCGGTTCGTTTGACAACGTTTCCAGAGGCATCGTATTCCAGAATGGTGCTGGACGTGGATGCGCATCCCGTTGCGAGAGTCAGAATGAGGGTCGCGATTCCCAGTGCAATTTTGTTTTTCATTTTTCCGCCTTTCTGTTTTGTTTATTTGAAAATGGCCACCAGGATCGACCCGATGGCCACCATGGTGGTTATGACCCATTGCCAATCTAATTTGGCCTCCCGTTTTTCCTCCCGGACAGCACTGTGATGCTGCTCGACGGATTCCCGGAGAAGCCGGAACTCGGAAAGGAGTCCGGGTTTTCCATTCCCATAAATCGCCTCAAAAACCCGCCAGATGGTTTTCCCGTTTTCGGCGGTCTGATTTTCCAATTTCGAGAGCCGCTCATTGAATGTCATTTCTCCCCCCGTCGTTGATATGCCTCCGTCCATGCGGAGAAGGCGGCGCCGCAGGAAATTGCCAGATTTCCCGCCTGCATCACACCCCACCAGTAGGCGCGTTCAAGCCGATACGAACGCTTCAGGATCTTCCATGTCCAGAGCGGATATTCCGAATCGAAAATCTTCCGGCAGTTCCGCTTCCAGAGCTCCGTCACGCGCTCGAAGGTTTCCCGGGTGCCGTCCGATTCCTCAAACTGAACGTCGTGGAGAAGAATCTCCGGCTTGAACAGTTTCATCAGTTCGGTCAGAATCTCCCGGGCGATCGGCTTCCAGCTGTCGGGGCCTGCGCCATTGTAGATGGTCGAGAGTTCCGCATCCGTATACCGGTCAAGGATCTCCCGACCGGCCAGATCATATCGGCCGCATTCAAACCGCAAAAACGCAAGTTCCGTTTCCATGTCTGTCATAATCCACTCTCCTTTTTCCATGTTTCAAGACGATAGCTACATGCGAATTCAGTAGCGTCCAATTCGGCTTTTTTTGCCCCACGTTCCATCAAGGGACGGAAAAGACCCAGGAACAGCCAGTAGAGGAGCAGTCCGTATCTGTACCGCTGATATGCATGATAAAGCTCGTGAATATACGATCCGAACAGAACCGCAGAATCTGGATCATCCGCTAAAAGAATAGTATTTTTAAGTGGAAGATATTCTGCCTGTCGTTTTCCCTCTATTCCAGAAATAAACTGGACATTGATGGATTCTGCATTCAAATCATGCAGCCATGACCCGGATTTCGTTCTTGCATATAACCGTAACAAATCCGACATATCACTCTTCCTGTTTTGAAATAAACTCTTCTGACAAAATGGATATTTCATCAGACGAGAGAATGCGGTTGTATAAACGAAGGGAGAAAATATAAATAAATGATGAATCAGGTGAAGCAGATTCATCATTTAAACGACTTTCTACGCCAAATCTTGTTTTTGTTTTGTTTGTCATGGAATACGTTTTGTTCTCTTTTAAAATCCCATCGACATAAACTTTAATGGTTGATGCCTCAACAGTTACACAGTAGTGATGAAACATCTGCGGATTATCAATCGGAAGATCGGAGATCGCGTAATTCACAAATTGTTCCACCACGTCAAGGGTTGAATTTCCATTTATAAAAATAGTTATTCCATTCTCATCTGCATTATGAAAACCTAAATCAACTCTAGTTGTTGATACTGAAGTTGTTGCTGTCCAGAAAGAAAATGTAACAGGATAGGAATTTTCAACAATATTCTGAATGTAAAAACTTGAGTATGCCTCTAGTTTTGCGCATGGAATATTTTTAAATAAAACAAAAGAAAATTCACCTGTTTTTGTAAGAGGCTGTCCAGACTCGGCAGTTTCCCTGTTCTCATCGAAGGCAACATAACAAATAAGCCCATTTATGGGCATTTCTTCCACGGTTCTATTATAAACCGGAATACATAGATTTTTGTCTTGAACCAACAAACATCTGTCTCCGCGTTTTGGTGATATTCCTACCGGAAAATCTTTCAAAGGGAAAGCCACATTGTTATATAGAAACGTTTTCTGCCCTTCCGATGCTCCCTTTTCTATAGAAAGAGTGCTGTTTTGTATGAAAATTGCCTTATCGTCAACAGACGGGGATTGTTTTGTTTTCAAATAAATCATGTTTCCACCTCACGGCACAATTACATTTTCATGAAGAGTACCTTCCGGATTTTCTGTCCAGTCGTCATTTGCATCCTGAACAGAAGCGGTTCCAGTCCCCGGATCGTATGACTTAATGATTCCGAGCGTGATTCCGACTGCTCCGGAAGGGCCTGGGTCACCTGTTTTCCCATTGGTTACCATAAAGAGGAAATTTGTTCCTAGACTTGTTGTTACCGTATAAGTATCCACGAGTCCTTCAGAGGCTGTTTTAGAAACTCCGGAAATAATGCTTCCGTCCTTCTGAGAGAGGAACCAGAATTCATTTTCCTCGTCTGGCAAGGATGGAAGAGAATTGCCGGAATTTCCATCACTTTTGCTTACCCATGTTGCATTATTTCCGCGAACCATGTCATTTTTTGCATATGTGGTTGAACTGTCCCATAATCCCTTCGGATTGATTCCTGTTCCTGAAGGTCCTTTGATACTGACAGGTTGCGGATTAGAAAGATTGCCATTATTCGTCCATGATATGAAACCATCCTCCGAAACAGATGGCGTGAATGTCACACCAGATTCTCCTTTCGCAACGAGAAGAGTCCAGTAATCATTTGATGTTTCTGGAGAATCAGGAGGAGGATTTCCACTGCTTTCTGTTTCAGCGGTGTATCCCCACAGAGAACCGCCGTACTGAACTCCATCAAGGGCATCATCTGTCCGTTTGTAAGTCGCGGAAGGGTCGTAAGCTCCTTTTATGCAAAGGCCCGTACCATTCGGCAATTCACTTTTCAATAGATATTGATTCAAATCTGTTTTCAATGCATATACGCTTAGGTCGATTTCGTCAGGAAGATCATCCATCCTGGCAAATGTATTGAAATCAGGTAAATCATTCTTTTTAACGTATATACTGAGATCAGCACTTTCCTGGAGTTCGCTTTTCAGCGCATAAATGCTCAGATCGGGAATTCCCGTCAAAGAAGAGTAGGCATGGGAATGATTCTTTGGTGCAAAATCGTCCGACAGCTTCGACAGGTCCGATAATGAGGAAAGTGTATGTGTGTGATTTTCAATGTTTGTTTTTAATTCGCTGAAGCCCAGATCCATATTTGTTTTAAGAGCATAAACCGATAAATCCGGGGCTCCGGACAGATCAGAGTATTTTCCTGAAAACGCTTCTGAATTCAGCGCATAAATGCTCAGATCGGGAGTTCCCGTCAAAGAAGAGTAAGCATGAGAATGATTTTTTAGTGCGAAATTGTCTGACAAAGAAGCCAAATCCGACAGGGAAGACAACGTATGAGTATGATTGACAAAAGCATATTCGGACAGATCCCTTTTGAGAGCATAAACACTCATATCGGGAAGCACGGGTATTTCACTTTTCAATGCATATTGAGACATGTCAAATGCACCTGAAACGCTCTTCCAGAGGATCAGTTCTTTTCGGAAAATCAGTTCATAGGAAGCATTTCTGTTGTGAATATGCACCATGAATTTCCGATTTCCCTGTTCCGGAACTCCAAGGAATGCGTTCTGCAATCCATCGGATGCCAGAGATACACGCGCGTTCAAAACGTCGTCCTGTTTTTCAAAGGAGTTGATCCGGAAGACTGTAACACCGGAAAGAGTATTCAGCTCAAGCGTGCATTTTTTATCATTGGCTCCTGTAATGATGAAATCGACCGCGTCATTCAATTTGATGAAATCGGAAACTTCGATTTCCATCTTTGAGATATCAATATTGATCCGGCTCATTTTTCACCTCGTATTTGATTGAATTCGTTGATAAAGCTGGCAAAACGATCCGGTTTTTCCATTCCGATTTTTGATTCAACGCACTTTGCGGCGATGTATCCGGTAATAGCGGAGAAAAAGGAATCCCGAAGCGGGACGTCCACGTCCTTCTCAGAGACATCGACATAATCTTCAGCGGGCATTCCGTATTTATTCATACGTTCATCCGGTCGCCGGCGCCGGATTTCACGAACGCCCTGATTGAGATATGAGATGAATTCCGCATCAGACCAGTGAAATGGAATATTGGATAATTCGTTTTCATACGACTTCCGATAATATTCAAGCCAGTTTTCATTTGGATGTTCTTCCAGACACCGGAAGACAATATAGGCGACGAGCGCCTGTTCAAATTTATCTGAAATCGGAAGGACCGTTTGATCTTCCTCCTCCAGGTAGATATCGAATTTACAATCGGGTCGTTTCCGGATAATTTCCCGGATTCCAGAATTCAAGAACTCTTTCAGCTTTTGATCCGTCCAATGCCATGGAACCATGGAAAGGAAGGAAAAGAATTGATCCATATATCCCTGCTGGGACTGGACATCCCCCGTTTGAAGAGAAAGTTTTGATCTGATATAAGCCAGAAGAGCCGGAACATATTTGTCTGAAAGAGGCAATGTTCCTGAGATTTCGATTTCTCCGGAAAACTCCTCATTCTTACAGTCTCCCCGTCTTCGATAGACTTCCAGCAGTGCATCCTTGAGAACATTCAGTAATTCCTCATCGCTGAAATGATAAGGGATTGACTTGAGTTCATCAAAGAACTGGGTCTGATACAGTTTATATTTTTCGGAAGCATTCGGATAATCAAGAGCCTGCTCGAATGCCCTGGCAAGGACATAGCAGTTGATCGGGAGCAGGAATTTATCGCTCACGGGAATTGAACTGCTTTCAAAGAGTGTTTTATACTCCAAATCGGAGCAGTCGCTTCTGCGTCGAATGATGTTTCGTACAGCATCGTTCACATAAAGAAGGAGATCGGAATTCTGCCAGTGGAAGGGAACTTTTTTCAGTTCCGCATCGAATCGATCCAGATTTATCTTGTATGCCTCATTGCCTTTCATTTCCTGAATCCGTGCGGAAACATGAGCAATCACAGCCGGGATGAATTTGCTGTTCAGGAGAAAAGCGGAAGAAGTTTCCTTGTAAACAATATCCTTGCAGTCCTGTCTTTTCCTTATGATCTCCCGGACAGCGTCATTGATATAAGCAGAATAGTCCGTATCGTCCCAGTGGAATGGAACGGTTTGAATTTCCTCCAGAAAGCGGTCTCTGTGCAGTTTATATTTTTCCGAGTCGGCCGGGAAGTCCAGACTCTCCTCCAGTGCGCGGGAAAGAATATAATGAATGAGAGCATTTTCAAATTTGTCGGAAATTGTTATCGTGGATGAGCTGCTGACTCCGACATTGATGACGGAACGACAATCCACTCTTCTCCGGATGATTTCCCGAAGACCTGATGCGGCAAATTCAACAAGCGTTTCGGTTTCCCATCGGAAGGGAACCGCTTTCAGTTCCGCCTGATATTTTTCCCAGTAGAAATTCCGGCGTTCTGCATCGTTTTTGTCTTCCGCCTCGTGTTCGAATGCGGATGCTGTAGCATAAGCGACCAAGGCAGAAGAAAATTTGTCCCGGATCATTGTGGTATTTTTTTTGGCGCAGTCTGAGCGTTTCAGAAGAATATCGCGTATACCAGCCGACATATAGCTTTTCAAATCAGCATCGCTCCAGCGATAAGGCAGCACGGAGTCATCCAGGTTGTAACGAATCTGTTTCAGGACTTCCGTCTGATTGATCGTCGATGTTCCAGAATCGTTGTCTCCGAGATTGTCACGGACTTTTGCCAGAATATCAGACATATTCAAAGAGCAGGTCACGTTGTCGTTGTCGGAGACGTTATTGCGGATTTCCTGGATCAGCCTTTTGAGGGAATAGGTATAGGAGAAATCATTGCTGTCATTCAGTCTGTCGCGGACGTCTGACAGAACTCTTGCAACGGTAAGCGAAAATGCGACCTTGTCTGTATCCCCCATATTTTTACGGACATCCATCAGAAGACGTTCCACGGAATAATCGGTGTTCACATCCGTGCTGTCATTGAGTCTTGCCCGAACCATGTCAAGGATCTTATCCGCCGTCATGGAAAAATTGATTTTGTCATGGTCATTCAGTTTGGTTCTTACATCGTTTAAGATATCGGCGATCTTCATTTGAGACTCCTTCACAGACCTATCCGGAAAAACCTTTCTGATCCACATGAACCATTGCATTGTTCAGCAGCGACTTATAGCGTGAGAAATGCCGACTGCTTATCTCCGGATCAAACCATGGTCGGTTTTTCTGTCCTGCCAGGTCCGATATTGTTTTTGCAATAATGGCATCCGCATAGGTTCTGATCAGTTCCGGCGGGACATTAGAGGAATCAAACGTCGGCTGAAGAATCACATGGAGAATCAGGTTTCCTCCATCAAAGAGATTGAGGGCTCCCGGATGGAAAACGACGGAATTGTTGTGGATGTCATAAATACGAGCCGGAAGATATTCCCAGGGTTTTGGATTGTTGTCCGGGCAGTTTCCGGTATCTTTTCGAGCCAGGACCGATTCCACGTTGATGAGATCGGCATCGTGAATACCGACCCCGCTGTAAACGGAAATATTTTTGTCGATTCTGGAAGGAACGGTTGTTCTCCAGACACCGGAACGACGGCAGAATTCCCGCAATGCCTGGCGAAGAGAAAAGCAGACTGTCTGCTCCGGCACCCCGGGCAGTTCATTTTCGACATGAAATTTGAGTTGGTACAGATCGGTCATAGCATCCTTTATTCAGGGAATTCCGTTAAGCGAAAGCCTTTGCTTTGATTTCTTCCACATCCGCCTCGGAAAGGACCTTTCCATTGCGGAGCATCGTTTTATAGACGTCTTCGGATGCTTCGCAGATCGTGTCGAACGGATAATTCTGAATTTCCATCGGGGTCCGGAGTCCTGTTTCGGGATCGACCGAAAAGGTGCTGACTGTGGCATGCCGTGCGATTTCCAGATAGGCTTCCGGCAGGACAACAAACTGGTTTCGTTTGATGAGGCGTCCGAATCCGTTCAGGGAGAGGAAGACATCTCTTGATTGGACTTCAGATGTTTTCCCGCTGAATTTGACGAGAAAATAACGTTTCCCGCGTTTCGGCATGTTTCTGGTATTCTGATTTTTTCTGCTGCTCTCATTTTCCATTGGCAATCTCCTTGTTGAGAAAGGCGTCCGGAGTTTTTATTGAGTTCCGGACGCCCGGTTGAAATTCAGACGAATTACGCTGTTTCGCTGAGGTCGGAACATGTGCATTCAATTCGCGCCATCCACGCCTCATTGAGAATGCAGAGGGCATCCCAGACGTCCCAGGCAACGAATCCTCGCTGTCCGTGGGGATCATCCTTGGTGGCTTTTCCGGGGTTCAGCACGCTGATATGAGCGTTGTTGTATCCGGAAAGCGGAGTGACGCCATAAGCGTCTCTGGCGAGGCAGAGAATGGGATATACATCTGCCTTGTCGGTTGTGGTTGGCGATCCGCCTCCGCCGTCGGATACCGCCGCGGGGCTTCCTCCGGAGAGCCGTCCCGGGACCGTCGCACCGGCTTCCAGCCACGGATCAAAGAACGTGGAGGTAAGGACGCGGAAGTTTTCGACTTTTCCGAGCTCATACTGCATCGCGCGGATACTGGAGGAGTATTTTTCCACGGGGACAAACCCCGGGATGTTGCGGATATCGGCTTCGAGGTCGGTGGAGCAAATCGCGATGAAGCTGTATCCGATCGGTTCGGTGGCGATTTTCGGAGTTGCGCCGACGATTTCCGTGATGTAAGCCGCCTTCTGTTTCAGGAACGAGCGGGCAACTTTCCGGAAATCGTTGAGGGATACGGTTTTCGAGACTTCCGCTCGGGAATTGACTCCGCCGGCGTAAAAGACGTTGGTTCCCCCCATGAGCGCATTGAAATGCAGCTGTTCCAGGGTGTCCGCCGCCTGTTCTCCTGCCAGTTCGGACATCACTCTCAGGACCGGATCTTCGTGTGTATCCTGAATGACGTTGGTAAGGCGCATGTGAGCGCCATACTGCTTCAGGGTTGCCTTGACATCCTCGTAGTCAATTCCGATGGCGTCCGGGGTAACGCCCTCGGAAAGCGGTGTGGTCGCTGGCTGAAGGGAGTTGTACCTTCGGAACGCGATAGTTGTGGTTTTGTTTTTCGGCATGGGGTGCCTCTGTCCAAATCTGTCGAGGATCAGACGGGATCTTCCTCTTTTGAGCAGTTGCGCGACGGCATATCCGGCGGTTCTGTAAGAGATTTCGCCGGAATTGGTTGTTCCGTAAGCACCGGTCTTCATGAGTACATCAGGCATGATGTTTTTCCTTTTTTTCCGGGCTTCACGGAGCCTCTGTTGTTTTTATTCAATCTGAATTTTCAGTAGAACACGATATGCAGATCGGTTTTATGGAATCTGCACTTATTGTCTCTGCACCGGAAGGAGAGTTCCGCTCCTCCGGAAAGGTTTGTTCCCTTTGCCAGGAGTTTTCCGCAATTCGGGCAACGGATTTCCTGGGTGTTTCTTGGTACTTTTACGTTGATCCGTTTCATTCTTTCAAACCCAGTTCATATCCTGCGAGGAAATCGTCTTTAGCGGCCGGGGCCTTGTTTCGTGTCGAGATTCCCGCTCCGGCATATTTGCTTTTTCGGACCGGGTCCGTTCCTCGTTTTGTCCCCTTGTAGGAATCGAGGATCATGCAGAGGTCCTTCGGATCGCTGGAACGGGCGAAGATTTCGCGCAATCCGCGTCCCTGGTTTTTCATCCATTCTTTGAATCTGGGATCTTCGTGAACGATTTTGGCCGCATCGGGATGAACCTTGAAGACTTCTCTGTCGTAATCCTCCTGAGCCTTTCTTGCGGCGTATGCTTCAAGCCGTTCGATACGTCCGGCATCAGCCGAAGCGGGCAGTCCGTTCCCTTCCGGAGGGGACTTCATCCTGTTTTCCATCATCTTCTGGGCGACGTAGACCGCGGCGGCGATTTCCTCGGGGAAATCCTTTGCGAACTCCTTCAGGTTCACGCCCTGGAAGTCTTCCGGGAGATTGTTCAGGAGCGACGAGACAAAATCATCCTGATCCGGAGAACCGGACGGCGGCTGTTCCGCAGGAGGATTTTTCTTTTCCGGATCCGCATTCTCAGGGGAGGGGTTCTTGTCCGTCGGAGTTCCTGGCATTCCGTCTTCATTCAGCAGATCGGACCAGTCGTTTTTGCCGACCGGATTCGGTTCCTCCTGCGGATCGGACGGTTTATCGGATCTGGAGGGTTCCGTTCCAGTTGTTTCCTGTTCCGTCGGTTCCACGTTTTCTGATTCTTCGACGGCATTCTTCGTTTCCTCCAGAGTTTCCTCCAGAGTTTCCTCCTGAGTTTTCTGGGGTTCCGCTTCATCGAGCCCCTGCTGAAAGCCTTCGTTGTACAAGGACTCTTCGGCTTCCGTCATTGTTTCGTCGCTCATAGGTGATCTCCTTTCTCTTGTGAAAGATTTCATAGATAATACGTGCCAACAAAAACGGGGAAAAAATCAATTTTACGCACGAAAACTCTGCCAATAACAGGGAGAGGATTTCTTGTTTCCGCAGTATTTCCGGATTTTTATTTTTCCGGGTTGAACTGACGTTGCTTCACAGCGTCAAGGCTTCTCCGTGTAATCAGAGAAATTCCATGCGGCCGGTTTCTTCTCACGCGGGCGTTGTAGTGTTCGATTTCTTTCTGAATGACAAGAGCTTCGTCCGGGTCTTCGATTCTCCGCAGGTAATACCGTCTTACGCGGTTGTAGATTCGATTTCTGGCTTCGGTATATTCCCTTTTCGTCTGAGTTTCCCGCCACAGCCGTTCCGTTTTTTCGGAAATGGAGACCGGATTGAATCCGAATGACCGCAGGAGAAGTTCACCCCATCCACCTGTCAGCGGTTCTCCTTCCCAGTAGACCGGATTATTTCTCCGGTCTGTCACGCCTTCGCGCATTTCGCGGATTCCGCGCATTGTGGAAGAGAGTGCCGACGGGACAAGTCGTTCTGCCCCCTTCCAGACATCTCCGTTGAGGATATCCCCGGTTCCGTAAAAGACGTCCGAAAGGACCGAATAGCTTGCACCACCGACATCCTCAAGGGTTGTTGGAAGAGAGAAGTCATTCATGGAAAGAGATCCTGTGATATTCACCCCGGCGGCGCCAAAAAGCCCATGACGGTAAGAGCGTGCCGCTGTGACACCGGCTTTTTCTTCCAGCCATTTGTAAATCCATTCATCCGGGTCGTCCGGCGGTTCCGTTCCGAGGGCTTCACAAACTTTCCTCAGGATCCAGGAAGCGACCGGTCCCATGACAGGAGCCAGAACAAAGAGAGGGGATGCGGAGAGTCCCGCGACAGCCATTGGAGAAAACGTCATATAAGCCGTGGCCAGGATATCTTTTTTCTGGAATCCGCATTCCAGAAGCGCCTGAATATAAGTATGCGGATAGGTTTTGAACATATACCATGCCCGGGCCATCTGTGCGCCCAGGCTGGCGCCTCTTGCCCATGTTGGGAGATTTACTTTCCCGTAAACTCCGTTGGCGCGGTCTGAGATATATTTTGCCTTTTCGAGGTATTCATCCTTCAGCTTTTCGTCCAGTTTTCCTTTATGATCTTCGCAAAGGACCTTGTACGCGGCATAGATGGATGCTGCGCGGTTGATCCGTTCCGTGATTTCCTGTCCGCCCAGCAGGATTGCCGCTCCGGTTCTCCATGTTCTTCCAGCGAAGGTCAGTCCGACGGATGCAGCCTCTTTGTTTACGAGCGAGACAATCCATCCTCGTTCCGCCATTTTTCCGAACACGTTCATATCCTCATCGTTCAATTTCTTTCCGACACCGAGCTTAGCATAGAGCATATAATTTGCCGCCTTCGGAACTGCAAGAGAGAGTTCTCTCCACGCTTTCGGAATGGGAATTCCACCGTGAGCGTGCATCATAGCCGGCGTTGAAGTCAGGAGAGAGGTAAGATTGATCAGCCCTGTGCTGATTCGTGAGAGATATTTCACTGCCGCGATTGCCCGGATTTTTCCCATCACGCGTTCGGAAGCCTCCGTATTCCGCATCATTTCCCTGATGAAAGCCAGAGACTCGCTGTACGCTTCGGGTTGTGTGGCGGAATCAATTCTCTGTTCATTCACATATTTCATGTACTCCCGGCGCAGACGGGTCCGCTCCTCGATCCATTCCTCCGAAAAGAGTTCGATATTCTTTTTCCCGTGTTCGGCGGCATATTCGTCGAACGGGATTTCCGTTCCGGTTACGGCCCGGAGAGCATTTTTTGCGAACTCTGTTTTTGCCGTTCCAGCCGCGGTTCCGGAACATACGAGGCGAAGAGCTGTCAACGGATCTTCTTCATAACCGAGATAAACGTCGGCACCTTTCCGTCCGTCGCGGGAAATTTTTCTGGAACGGGAGCCATGAGAATGAATCAGAACGGCGATTCGTTCCGCCATGTCCCTTCCGAACGCCGTTACCAGTCCTTTTTGTACACTGTCCATAGCAATGGTTTTGCAGAGGAGTTCTTCCATTCCCTCTTCCGCGTTTGCGAAATGCCATGCTCCGCCGTAAAATCTTCCGCCCAGCGACTTCAAGTCTCGTGCGAATTCTCGTCCGGCACTCCCCATAACGACATAATGACGTTCGATTTTTCCATCTTTTCTATGGTAGTCCTGATACTCGCCGGTCATTCCGAAGTCTTCGAGATGCACTTTTCCTTTTTCCAGATCGGTGATTCCGCTCTGAAGCAGATCATTCAGGCTTGCAATATTTGCTCCAGCGAAAGCCTCCTCCGAAGGTGTGGACGTGATCTCCTGTGTTACTTTCCATCCATTTCGGATAAGCTGAAGTGCGCGGAGTTTCCGTCCTGCCGGGGTATCGAATATTTCCAGTCTGGGATTTTCGCCATTCTTATGAGCCCACAGCATATAACGTCCATGTCGAATTCGCGGCATGTAATAACCTCTTCTGTCTCCCATTTTCCGGAGTTCTTCGAAGAGATTGACTCCGTCAATTTTCGGGATTTCGATTCCCGCCTCGTCCGCATCTCTTTTCAGGGCGTCCGCTTTTCCTTTCAGCATCTCATAGACGCGGGAGAGGATTGACCGGAACGCGAGGAGCGCCCCTGCCGCTTCGCTGGAGTATCCGGCTTTTACAAGTTCCTCCGCCTCCAGACGGAACGCCTTGTTCCATGCGGTATTTTCGTCCATGAAACGGAGTTGAGTATCGTTTCCGTCCCTGTCCAGAATCCTGTATGTGTTGTCCTGTTTCCCGACCCGGTATCCGATCTCGTTTTTATCGCACTCCCGGATGTACCCGGCAAGTTTTTTGTATTCGGCCGTATTTCGTCTGGAAAAATCAGAGAATGTTTTCAAATCATCCTGAACTCCGTCATGATAGAGGGAGTGTTCCAGAAGATTTTTGTTGTCCTCGAGTTCCATTCCCAGCTGGAAGATTCGTTTTAATGCCGGGACTTTTTCCGAATAGAACTGAATGGTTCCGAACATTTTAGAAAACTTGGAGATATCTTTTCGAGCACGTCGGTCTTTGAGAGAGATCACCTCTTTCAGAGCTTCCGACATAGACTTTTCCGCGTGTTTCTGAATTTCCTCCGGCTGAATGGAGAGAGAAATATTATCGGATTCTTCCTTTTCCCGCTTGACAATATCCTCTTGATGTGCTATGCTGTGATCAAGGGGTGATGAATTGATCTCGAGGAGGGTCGGGTTGGCTCCCGATACGGCAGAATCCTGTCGGAGGTCAGAATTAGCCACTGACATCAATTGTACGCCCCTTCTTTTCATTTTCTTTTCCAGAGTTTCCGTGCCGTACAGTGTCTTTATCCACCCAATATTTCTTTTTCCGTAATAGGAGATGGAGAACATCCTTTTATTCTGATCCACAAACCAGATGACCTTTCTGCCGTGATCTATTTCAAATGCAACAGATTCAGGATGATCCATCAAATCGACAATGGAAGTGAATTGCATTTCGTTTATTTCCGGATGCCTGTTCCGGATATGGTTGAATTCAGATCCTCTCATTGCTATTTGCGCAGTATTGTCGATTTCCGGGATAAATTCTTTGAGCGCATCCACCACTGCCGGGGAAAATCTCCCGAATGGGATAATCTCATTCTGAGAAACATTCTTCTCATGAAAGAGCTCTCGGATTCTTTGTTTTGCGGCCTCCCGGATTTCTCCGTCGATGGCGTAGGACTCCGGACCGGTCCCGGATTTTTCCGAAGATTCCTTGACATTCATGACACGGGCGATTATAGTACGGTAGAACTCGGAAGCATTCCGGTACATCCTGCCTGAGGAATCAGGTGCAGCGTCCGTCTGTTGGTTTCCGAGTTTTTTTATTTCATCCTCGGTAAACACCTCATGAACATAAAATCTGTTTTTTCTTCCCTGAGCATGTCTTGTCCTTACAAATACTATTTTATCGGCATCCCCGATTTTTACTTTTGCGGCGAAATAATGGTTTTCTATCGGCTTTCCATCCTTATCGTGGGCATTTCCCAAATAGACGCCTTTTGTCAAGACGTCACCAATAGCCTGCGTTGCATCCAGCTTGTTCTGATACAGCGAATGACTCAAACTCTGTTTGATTGCATTTGCGTCCACGTCGACCGGTCCGATTTCCGTATCGAATGTTCCTGCGAGATTTTTTCGGACATAATCCATAGCGGCTTCTATCGCCGTCATCCCGTTTCCTGCTTTAATTGCATTGGCTGGAACTTGTGCAACGGTTTCCTTTTTCAGCCGTTCCGCGGCTTCCTCTATTCTTGATTCTTCCTCATGTGCAGAGAGCTTCACATCATCGGTTTCTTTTTCTTCGACGTAAATATCAGCTTCCGCCTCGAATTCGGCGCCTTTGATGTAATCGCGAAGCGACGGTTTTTTCGAAATGCGGCGTGTTGATTTTTCATCTGTTTTCAGTTCCCGGATCAGTTCCGCCTGTTCCGCAATCGCCTTTTTGAGTTTTTCCTGATACGGGAAGCCTTTTGCGATCTCCTGATCGTTGTTATTGATCCGCGCCTGTATCAATGGGATTTCCTTCTTCAGATGATCCAGTTCTTCTTCCTTTGATGCGATCAGAGACGTAAGACTGTTCAGAAGTCCCGTTCCAGTTCCGATGTCGGGACTTCCCTGCCGGATACTGGTTGGACCGAGATTTTCTTCCAGTTCGTAGCCAAGATTCTTGTACAAATCTTTTTCGCGGACATGGAATTTGAGTCCGATACCGTTTAATTTCAGAGTAAACTGATGTCCATCCCGTTCATTGAGAGCGCGCTTGATCTGATGATCCAGCAGTTCAGCAATTTTTTTCCGATCCGCGTTCACGCGGTTTCCGAGATACTCCAGCGAGATATTCTCCTTGAACGATACGTCACCATATATCCGGATGAACTCCTCGACCTTTTTGATGGCATTTTTATAAAAGTCAAGATTTCGATACTGGACGATATTATCATTTTGCAGTTGTCGGATGTTCCGATTGCTCTGGTCTTTCAGGGCGTTGAGTTTTTTCACTTCAGCATCGACTTCCACTTTCCGCATTGCCTTTGGATTTCCGGAAATCATTGCGGCGAAGGATGCGTAATCCATAGAGTCTTCAGATTCTTCCGCCTCCTGAGAACTGCCACCGCGTCCTCTCATAACGGACTTTATGAATTTGTCTTTTCTTGCCAGGGTCTGATAAAGTCCAGCGTCCAGGGTTTCTTCGACAGCATAATTTAATATTTCGACAGGCGAGATGGTATTTCCCTGTCTGATGATTCGACCGTTTCTCTGCTCCATGTCAGCGGGCCGAGCGGGAGCATCCAGATGATGGAGACATGCCAGTCTTTCCTGCATGTTCACCCCGATGCCAAGACGCTCTGTTGAACCCATAATCACGCGGATTTCTCCGCGATTCACCTTTGCGAACGTCTCTTCTTTCTGTTTATCGGTCTTGAGTTCCGTGGCAATCGCAATTTCCTCCGCTGGGATACCACGTTTGACCAGCTTCTGTTTGAGTTCCTCGTATGCATTGAATTTCCCGCCAGGAGTCTGGTACAAATCAAAGAACACCGCCTGAGCGCCCTTGACTTTTTCATATTCCTTATATTTCTTCGCAATTTCCTCTGCTGCCCGGTTCAGTTTTGATCCGGGATCATCCGGAAGATTCTCGTCCACCAGACGCAAATCAATACTTGCTTTCTTTGCCAGAGTATGGACGATAAGGGGAACCGGATTTTTAATTTTCTCATCTTTCGGCAATCCTTCATACCACGAATAAAGATCAAGGAGGTAGTTCATAAATTTTTTCATTGACTCACTTCGTTTTATCTGAATCAACTGAGCGCCTCCGCCTTTTACAGGAGGACGAGGAACTCCCTTCAGATCTTCGGAAAGTATGATGTCAGCCACAGCGCCGAACATTTTTCCCAGTTCTTCAATATTGTTGTACTGCGCAAATCGTTCCACAATGCGGAATCGTCCGGCCGCATCAATTTCCATTCCCTGAACGGTCTGGGTAAACAGCGAAGCGAATCTGTCAAATGTTTCCACTCCGAAATCTTCCAGTGCTTTCGGGGAAAGATAGCGCACCATGTTCCAGATTTCTGTCAGGGTGTTTGTGATCGGGGTTCCGGTTGCGAAAAAGATGTTTCTTCCTCCGGTCTTCTGCATTGTCTGCTGAATTTTCAAAAACAAGGAATACGCCCGTTTGGAACTTCCCTTGTCAAGCCCCTTCACATTCGGCATTTTTGTTACAAATCCGTTCTTTTTATATGCGTGCGCCTCGTCAATGAAGATGGAATCGAATCCAAGTTCATCGAAATAAATCACATCATCTTTTTTTCGATCTGCGAGAGCCTTGTTCCGTTCCTCGATTCTTTTTTTCTGTCTCTCGATATCTTTGATGATTCTTCGATTTTCATACGATCTTTCCGCCTTCAAATCCGCGATAATCTGTTCATAATCCTCAATAGCCTTGAGGTTCTGAGCCTGTTCGAACTCAGGCTTGTCCGGGATCTGATCGAAACTTGACTGTGCCATTACAACGATATCCCAGTCGCCGGTTGCTGTTCTGCTCATGAAACGTTTTCGCTTTGCACCTTCCAGATCATTTTTGGATGCGGTGAGCACTCTTGCAGTCGGATAGAGCTTCATGATGCTTGCGGCGAACTGTTCCAACGTTGAATTCTGAACGACAATCAGGTTTTTGTGAGCCAGCTTCAACCGTTTCAGTTCCATTGCCGCTGTAATCATTTCATATGTTTTGCCGGCCCCGACGCAATGAGCGATCAACGTATTTCCCTCAAGACATCGAGACACGAGACGTTTCTGATGTTCGCGGAGTTTGAATTCCTTCCCATCCACATAATGGGCGGCGTTCGGATAGAAATCCATTTCCGGCAGCTCGTATTCCCGTTCTCTGTACACATTCATTTTTGAGTTGAATTCTTCTTCAACAGCTTTAGCGGCCTCGGAATGGGTATTCACATAATCCTTGAATGACTGCATCATTTCCTCACGGACCTGCCGGGCCGCAAGGGAGGCTTCATTGTCTACAAGATTCTTGTCACCGACTTTCTGATAGACGATATGATTCTGAAGATTCAACGCTTTTTCCAGCACGTCGATTGCGTCGAAATTGCTTCCTCGGAATTTTGCTATGTCATTCCTTCTCCAGCAAGTCACGATCCAGCGGTCTGCCGCCTTGTTGTATTTGATTTTTGTTTCGACTCCGAATATGTCGTTGGCCCATGCACTGACAACCTTTTCGGGAATCCATGATGATCCCAGTTGAAATCCGATTGATCCGATCTCCTTCCGCGGCGGAAAGACTTTTTCGAGAGCCTCGACGTTTCTGAGCATTCCGTTTTCTTTTGCGATCCGGATTTTCTCAGCGATATTACCGGAAAGATATCTTCCGGCGCTTTCTATGGCGCCATTCTCCGGATTTTCGAAGAAGTTTCCTGATGCAAGGAGTTCTGCTCTTGCTTCTTCTTCCGTCATTCCTGTCAGCTCCGCAATGTATGCAGGTTGAACGGATCCGCGCATATTGACGGAAATTCTGGCGGCATCGGTTACATTTTCTGCACTTTGAGGTGTATTGACCCGGAACAGAGTCCGTTTCGTAAAAATGTCCGACTTTGAGTATACGGTCTTCTTCTTTCCGTTCTCTGCGATTTCCTTCTTGTTTTCGAGACCGCTGATTCTCAGATAATTTGGATCATCTTTCAGGATTCTGTGTTTTCTTGTATCGCTGATGTTTCCGAAATTTTTCAGATGAGCTTCATAAGCGGTATTCATCATTTTTCGGGCATGTTTCAGTTTTTCCGTTTCCCCGTCGCTTTCGAGCATCTCATGGATAACCGAATCGAATGCCCGTTTCAAACGGAGAAAGGATTTGACTTTTTCTGTCTCCCTTTCCGAAAGAGGTTTTCCGTTCTGAGTCAGTTCTTCCGTATTTCCGTCTACCGTCTGGAACAGCTTTCCGTTTTTTTCAAAGATTTCGAATTCTTTCCGTTCCTCATCCATGGAGGAATCGTCTATTTCTTCCGCAGATTTCTGTGCTCCGTAAATATTCGACCGGAGACGGTTGATTGCGTCCGGCAGTTGTTCCTCCAGTTTTCCGTTTGCAAGAAGCGTCTGGGAGTTTCCTCTGTACATGCTTCCTGTATTTGAAAGCTCTCCGAGCATCATTTCAGGATGACGGACAAAATATTCATTTACATGAACTTTTCCGGTTCCGTCGGAAGTATCTGTCTCCTGAGTATAGAGGAACGATTCTCCCTGAAAATCTGTTCCGTCCTTTTTGCGAAGGATCACAATGTCTGTAACGACGCTGGTTCCGGCATTTTTCTTGAATGCGTCTTCAGGAAGACGAATCGCTCCTACCAGGTCCGCTTTTCCGGAAAAGAATTCTCTTGCGGCGAGAGATGAATTGCTGTCAAGTGTTCCGGTGGATGTGACCGCCACCACCAGTCCGCCCGGTTTCACAGCATCGATTGCTCTTGCAAAGAAATAGTTGTGCAGACTGAATCTGGGATAATTTCTGTCATACGGTCCGTCTTTTGCGAATGGGAAATTCCCGATGACCATATCAAGGGAATTGTTCTTGACCTTTGTGTCCTGAAGTCCCCTGATTGTTACGTCGGCGAGAGGATAGAGTTTTTTCAGGATTCTTCCGCTGATGGAATCGAGTTCAACCGCGCGGAACTTTGTTTTTTCGTACAGAGAATCCGGGATAAGCCCCAGAAAATGCCCGACTCCGGCGCCGAACTCTCCGACTTTTCCTCCTTGGAATCCCAGGCGTTCAGCAAGACCCCACATATTGCGGATGACGCATCTGTCTGTATAATGGGCATTGATTGTGCTTGCGCGTGCGGCAGCGAACTCCTCCTCCGTCAGGAGTTTCTTCAACTCGTCATAATATTTGTTTCCGTATTCAAAAACAGAAGGAAGCCCACCCCATCCGACATATCGCGCGAGCACCTTTTTTTCAGCATCCGTGGCATCCCTGTTTTCATTTTCGAGTTGTTTCAGGAGACGGATTGCCTGGAGATTGGCATTTGTTTTTGCCGTGTCTCCTCCGGAGATGAGTTCATCCGTCTCCCGGATTCTGTGATTTGTCAGTGATTGGGTCTTCCGAACTTCGCCAGAAGTTTCAGCGGTATTCCCGGTTCCTCCGGAGCGTAATCCCTCTGGAACTCCTCTTCCGCCTTCTGATTTTCCAGCTTCTCCTGAAGTCCCATCGGATTCGGTTCTTCCGGAAACGTCTTTTTCCACCACTGGTTGACGAACTGAACTTCCTGTTCTGTCCACCAGCTCTCTTTCAGATCGTAATCCCCGTTCCTCGTCACGGAGTCCATCGCGATTTCCTCCGCTCCTCCCGGTGGAAGATCCTGCTGATTCAGATTTTGCAGCAGACTCCATGCCTTTTCCGCCTTTTTCAGAAGATGGGTCAATATTTCTTCTGTCTGAATCAGATACAGCAGAGTTTCCTTTTCGTAGTCCGCCAGATGAATCAGCTGAGCCATTGCGAACTTGTCCTCCAGAACTCTTTCTGCTTTCGTCATTCTGCCCTCCTTTGTCTTGAACTCCCGTTTTCGGGATTTCTCCTACTATAACATGATCCCGGAGAAATTGCGAATCAGAGCTTGACTTTTCGTTTTCCAATGCTATTTTTGAATCAGAGGGGATGTCATTCATCCAGCTCTGACGTAGACCGGCTCCCAGATCGCGACGAGAAAACGTAGGCGCGTTCTGCGTAGCTTCGGATTTGGTAGAGAACTGTCCGAACGCATCCGGTTTATTGATTTCCCATCCTGTCAACAGCCAGCTTTTCTTATTTCCATTCTCATCCAGACTCAGGATTGCTTCATACCCGTCTTTTACCAGATGAACCGTTTTATTGCCTGCCACATAACGTTCAATTTTCCCGTTTGCCAGTGCGTCGATCACATGAAGTAAGGTGTCTGTTCCGCGACGATATCCGATATGGAAAATTCCTTTTTTTTCATTTCCCCAGATCAGTGTAATATTATTTGTTCCGCCGTATTGTTCCAAATCGTTTCGCAGATTTGGTATTGTTTCCTCTTCGCTCCCTTCCACAATCTTCCGTAATGCGTCTAAAATAACGTTTTTTCTGTTTTCCGGAGGATTCGATACTCTTGTTTCCGCGTTTTCCGAGCGTTTTTCTACGACTTTTCTTGCAAATAGCGTTTCGATTTCGTCGATGGAGTTTCCTATGACGGCGCGGATTTCCTGATCGAATTCTCCATCTTTATAGAGAGCGTCTTTCAAGAGTTTCAGCCAGGCGAGGAACCGTTCCAGCAGATTCGGCGTCTGCTCCCCGATTTTCCGGAGGAATGATTCTGTTCCCCCCACGCTTCCTGCGACATCGGCGATGAATTCCTCTTCCAGAGCGGCGTCATCCAGTTCGATGTAATTCCGGCTGGAATATCGTCTGTTGTAATTTTTTTTCCATTCTGCGAGCTGCTCTTCGGAAGCAAGGCGCATGACATTTTTCATCAGATTGTTGTAAGAATCCGGATCATTCTCCCGAAGATCGTGAGTATATTCATGGAATGCAGCCGCCATCAGCGGCTTTTCGTTTTTTGTATTGAGATACAGTTTGCCTTTGTGATGGAATCCGTCTGCCCGAAGAGTTCCCTTGAAAAATCTGACATTTTTGCCAAGTTCTTTGCGTAAGAACTCCGCCACGGCACGCTGCGAATCATCTTGCGGATCGACAAATTCGACTTCCGCGCCATTGTAACGCTCTCGGAGAAGATGCTTCAGTCTAGTCTCTTCTTTTTCCTCTCTTGGCGTTTTCTGTGTTTCTGGTTCCGTAGTTGAAGCGGAGTCTTTTCCGGCAGTCTCCGTGTTTCTTTCCAGAATCTTCAGAGCTTCTTTTGCTTTTAGTACGCCGAGTTCCGCATCCTTGCGGACACGATCCAGAGGCATCCGGAAATAAATGTTATCGTCCGAAGAGGTGGCCGCTTCCAGTTTTACGGTTTCAGCGGATTGTTCGTCCGGTCCATTTTCCGTTCTTCCAGAATCTCCGGCAGGATGTTCTATGGTTCTTTGTTGAAAGACTTCTGAAGAACCTCCCAGTGAATTTCCAGCTCCTTCCATTCGATTTCCCTGCTGTATGTTTTCCGGAACCTCTTTCTTCAATCCCAGCTCTTCCATCAGGATTTCTCGTTTTCCCGATCCTGCGAGATACCATTTATCCCATTCCGCCTGCTCTCTTAAAGCCTTTTTCAGGAGTTTTTCCGCGTCTTTTCCGACGTTCACTCCGAGTTTTCTTGCCGCGGCTGGATTTTTGATGGCGTCCCTGGCGGCATTGACGGTTTCCCGGATTTCCCGGAGATGCTTTGCGGCCTGTTTCGACAACGATTTTTCGAGTTCAAGAGCGGACTCGTCGAAACCGAACAAATCGCCCTGTTCGGTTTTCGGGCGCTCTAGTGTTTTCAGAGCGTTGAGGAGCTGCCGCAATTCGTCCGTGTTCAACTCTTTTTCCTTGATTCCGACCGCTTCGATTGCCTCATCCCCGCGAGCGATATTGGCGATTTCGGTGGCCTTTCCGTCCGGGATTTCCCCGTTTCGGTACGCGCTGTAAAGAGTGTTGCCGGCATAGCGTCCGATGGTATACCCCTGCCGTCCTTTTGCGCGGGCAAGGATTCCCTCTTTTTCGGCAGTATTTTCATCCATGTTTTCGCGGCGGACGAACTCCGCATAATCGCGGACGTCCCCCTGCTCATCGCGGATATTGATGAGGATACCGTTTCTGCGGGCCTGATCTGCGGTTACGCCGTCGGCTTCCCGGTCGATGATGGCGTTGACGTTTTCGACGTTGTTTTTCCGAGCCAGATCGAATCGGTGATGCCCGTTAACGACAATTTTTTTCCCGTTCTTGTCTTCCCAGACGTAGAGATTTCCGGCGGTTTTGGGATCCCATGTTCCGCCGATTTTATTGGATTCGTCAACCCCGGAAACTTTGTCCGCTCTGCTTTTAAATTGGAACCGTTGCGGATCGATCTGCAAATCCTTAACCGGAATACTCTGGACCGAGTTCCCGCCGTTGACGCCGATTACATTTTTTGCCTGTTCTTCCGGCGACACTTCCTTGTCGGACGGATCGGAGGAATCCGGAAACGGTTCCAGATTTTTCAGAGGTTTCATCCCATCCATCAGATTTTCTTTTCCCTGAGAGTCAGCGGCCGCGTCCTGTTGAATTTTTTTTGCTTCTGTGCTGTTCAGGACCCGTTTCAGATCGCGAGCTGTGTCTTTGCGGAATTTTGCAAGAGTTGCCGCAAATCCAGGCGCGCGCAGAATTGCCGGGGTGATTCCGAATGAGACGGCCATCTGCATAAACTCTTGAGTGCTGGGCAGGGTCTGTTCGATTCGTTCTGCGAGAGTACCGTTGCTGTCGATACCTGCGACGCCGCGCAAAATATCTCCGACATACTCTTCCGCGATTTCTCCGACAGTTCCGTTCCATGCTTTTGTCCGGTTCAGAGTCCGGACGAGGCGCTGTGCCGGGAGCTTGCTCATGAGTTTCCGGTATCCCTGAACGACCTTTCTGCTGGCCCTGACGGGCAGCGCGAGTCGGAACAGTCCACCTGTTGCTTCGGAAACGACTTCGATTCCGGTATCTGCAATTCCCGAGGACATTTCCGCACCGATATTGACATTGCGGTTGAAGGTTGGATTTCCCTGTTCATCCTCTCCGACAGTTGCGTTTGCGATTCTCTGAGCGCCGGAAGCAAGTCCTTGAGTTGCGATCAGGGGAGAGGTTGCAGCAGTTGTTTTTGCGAAGTCCTTGAAAGCGTTTTTTGCAGACTTTCCGAAATTTCCCGGGTGGAATTTCATCAACCCTTTTGCGGTGTTTTTCCCGGCGGCTTTTGCGGCGCTTTTTCCGGCGGCTTTTGCGGCACCTTTTGCGATTGCGCCGACGGTCCCACCAGTCAGAGCGAAATCCGCCATGAACGGCAGACTTTTTGCGGTGATTTCCCCTACGCCACCCATAAAAGAATTTCCGCGCAACGCTTTTTCCTGTTCGTCATTGAGGAAGGCGTTGACGGTGTTCAAGTCGTTGTGATACGCGTTTTGGGCCCATGTTTCGATTTGTTGTTCGGGAGCATCGGGCTTTTGCCTTTTGAGTTCGGCGCGGTAATAATCGATGCCGAGTTCAGCCCGTTTTGCGGCTTGCGTCACTCCAATATTTTCAGCGAATCCAAAGGCGCCCCCGACGATCGGGATATTCTCCGAATCAGTGAACATTTCCCCGAAATTTTCCCAGAACCCTCGTTTTTCATTTGAAAGCTCAGCCGGATTGAGTCTGGTGACGGAATCCCCGGGGTTCAGGTTCATACTTTTTCCGAGATTTTCGTCTTTAAGTCTGCGGTCGAGCAGGCTCTCGATTGTTTTATCGATTCCGGTCTCGGAAACGAGGCGGTTCCAGAAACTTTTTTTTGATAAGCTGTATGGTTTCAGGAGATTGATTTTGTTTCCGAGGGAACCAGCTCTTCTGCTGTTTTCCCCCATCAGTTTCTGACGTTCGTCCTCCAGAGAATCGGCTTGCAGATTAAGCCCCCGGTCCCGGAGAATTTTCTGCTGGCCCTCGATATTGGCGATCCGTTCGGAAGCGGCGAGGATTTCGTCCGCGGCTCTGTGCTGTTCGCGGTTGAATCCGAGTTCTTTTGCTTTTCGGTAGTTTTCTTCAGCTTCCTTGAATTGGTCCAGGAAGAGATGATCCTTGTAGAGCTGCTTTCCGGTTGCGGTGTCGATATAGGCTCCGGATCCGGGGAAATATTTTGCTTTTCCGGAAGAGAGGAGATTTTCTGCATATAATTTTGCCTGCCGGTCGTTTTCCTCTGCGGCGTTCCGCATATTGATGGAAAGGAGGGTGTCATCGAGGCCCTGAGTGGAGAAATTCTGATTGACCTGATCGAGAGCTTTTCTGGAAGCCTCCGGATCGAGCAAAAGGGAAGCCGTTTCTGACGGCGAGAAATCATTGAATATTGGCATATTGGATCTCCTTTTTGAATGATACGTGCCAATAAAAACGAGGAAAATGGAGATTTCAGACACGAAAGGAGTGCCAACGATAGCTCATTCTTTCGCGCGCGCGAATCAAAGGTTATCAGAACGGTATATCATCCTCCAGTCCATCGCACGTCATGTTAAATGCCAGGAGGAGAAGGGCTTCTCTTAAGAGTTCCGGCATTCGGACGAAGTTGAATTTTCTCTGAGAGAAATCATAAACAGCGAGGCCGCCGATGTGCACTATGCGAATCCGCTGAACCGGGCGGATTCGTTGAAGCATTGGTGGATTGCTCCCGGAACAGGGGCGAAAGCTCTGCCCGGGAACGGCATTGAAATCATTGCTTCCAAAGGAGCTGGAGGAAAATTTCAGGGTGTGGTCCGCGGAATTCCGGCGGAACCGCTGCGTGGAAAGTTTGTAAGAGTTTCGGTGGAGGCGAAAGCGGAAAACCTTCAGCCTGTCGGCAATACGAAAACCGGCGGCAAATTCATGTTTACGGTCCGGACCCCGAAAGAGACCTTCTATCCGCAGAAGAACCCGGATCTCGGAAGTTATGACTGGAAAACCTATTCTCTGGATTTTGACGTTCCCCGTGATTGTGACAAAGTCGATTTCGGACTCGGAATCGAACATGCTTCCGGCAGGATTCTGTTCCGGAATCTCAAAGTGGAAATTCTGGCGTCCACTCCGAAAGTCGATGCCCACTATTTCAATGCTCTGAATCGCTCGAACTCTCTGGAAAACTGGTGGGTCGCGCCCGGGACAAAGGCGAAGGCGCTGCTCGGAACGGGAATCGAGATCACCGCGCCGAAGGCGGCCAAGGGAAATTACCGTGGCGTGATCCGTGGAATTCCGGCGAAACCTCTTCAGGGGAAGCGGGTGCGCGTTTCGGTGGAGGCCAAGGCGGAAAACCTCCAGCCCGTCGGCGATACGAAAACCGGCGGAAAGTTCATGTTCACCCTCCAGACTCCGAAGGAGACCTTCTATCCGCAGCAGAACCCGGGAACCGGTACCTACGACTGGAAAACCTTCTCCATTGAATACACGGTTCCCCGCGACTGCAGCAAGGCCGATTTTGTCCTCGGCATCGAACGGGCTTCCGGAACCATTCTCTTCCGGAATCTGAAAGTGGAGATTCTGGACACCCTTCTGGATCTCTCCCCTTTGATGAACATGGGGTATGCCGATCCGAAAGCCGGGGACGGAAAGGGCGGCTGGTCCGATCAGGGTCCCGACAACGATGCCGCCAAATTTGTCTTTACCCAGAAACGCTATGCCAATGTTCCGTTCAAGGCGGTGGATCCTGCCGGAAACAACGGAAAAAGCGTGATGGCCTTCAAATCCAGCAATTTTTCCCAGGGACTTCCGGAAGCGGTGCTGAATCTGGAAAGCATCTCCGCCGAGGGCCGTTATCTTTATCTTCTTCATACTCTTACGTATGGCTCAAAGGACCGGATCGGGACAATCGAAGTGATCGGGAAAAACGGGAAAAAGCAGACCATTGAAGTCAAAGGCGGCCGCGATGTCAATGACTGGTGGATGGCGCAGCCGGGGCCGAATGCGCATCCGGCGTCCATCTGGACCAATGCCAGCGGCGGAATCGTGGGCGTGTTTGCCTCGGTTTTCCCGTTGAAGAAGGAGATCGGAGTGATCCGTTCGATCCGGTTTGTTCCCCGGTCCGAAACCTCCGTCTGGATTGTTCTTGCGGCGACCCTTTCCTTCAACGCCTATGAATTCCCGAAGGCGGAAATTGAAACGATGCAGGAAAACGCGGTCTGGAAAAAATTCCCCTTTCCGTCGCGTCTCGGTGTGATTCCCGGTTCGGCTTTGGATCTCGGAAAGGCGGAGCGCGCGCCGGCGGGAGCGTTCGGTCGTGTCATTGTCAATAAAGACGGAAAATTCGCATTTGAAAAGAATCCGGAAAAAGCGGTCCGCTTTTTCTCCGCTCTGTTCCCGAATGCGATCATCCAGCCGAACAGTTCCGCTGGAAAACGGGTCTTTCCGGACACGTTGTATTCGAAGTCTGTCCGCAATCAGAAAGAGAGAATCCGCGACTACATCCTCGCTTACCGTCACAAAGGCTACAACATGCTGCGGATGCACATGATCGAAGGGGAACTTGCGGAACGCAAGGGGCTGGATTTCCCGAAAGATGTCTTTGACAATTTCTTCTATGCGATCAAATGTATGAAGGACAACGGGATTTATCTGAATCTGGATGTCGCCGCCAGCCATCTCGGCTACTATCCCGGCATCACCTGGGCGGACTGGACCTGGAGAAAGGATCACAAGGACGCCAAGAAATTCATCTATTTCGATCAGGATATCAGGGAGAACTGGAAAGCCGGAGCAAGAAAAGTGCTTCTGACCGTGAATCCGTATACGAAGATGCGCCTGATTGACGATCCGGTACTGGTCTCTCTGATCGGCTTCAACGAACAGGAATTCGTGTTCAGCACCTCCCGGGAGATTCCGCAGGCGATGCCCCGCTGGAAGGAATTCCTCCGGAAAAAATACGGGTCCTTCGGAAAGCTGAAGGCGGCGTGGAACGTCAAGAACAACTGGAAAAATTTTGACGATCTCCCCGTTTTCCGCGGCAGCGACATGATGGAAACCTCTCCCCGCGGACGCGACGCCTATGAGTTCACAAGGATGATGGAACGGGAGATCTTCGATTTCTACCATTCCTATCTGCGGGAGCTTGGCTGGAAGGGTCCGGTCACGAATTTCAACATGGGGAAATCCATTCAGTACGTGATGGCTCGCGAACCTGCGGAATTTGTGGCAATGAACTCCTATCATGCGCATCCGAGCAACTACATTCAGCCCGGATCGACCATCGACCAGAGCAGTTCCATCGCCACCTCCGCGAATGTCGCCCGGGGATTCTATGCGTATCAGATGCCCGGCAAGCCCTATGTCATTACTGAACAGGGACATGTCTTCTGGAACCGCTACCGGTATGAACAGGCGTTTGTGACCGATGGCTACGGAGCGCTTCAGGGAGTGGACGGCATTACGGCATTCATCAGTCAGATGTATCCTCCGCACGGGAAAGTCATGCATCCGTTCGGAGGCGTCTACGACCCGATCATGTATGCCTGCGAGTTTCTTGCCTACTTCATCTACGCCCGCGGTGACGTGAGGGAAGGGGATGTGGCGTACCGTGTGGTCCTGAACGAACCCGAAGTGCTGGAAAACTATGCCTATCGGTGGGGACTCGGATCGGAACAGACGCGTCTTCTTCTGCTCGGGCGCTTCTCCGTGGAGAGCACGAAAGACGGGAAGCCCGTCTTCCCGCTCCGGAAGAACGAAGTGGTGCTTAAACGCACCGGTGGCAGCGCGGTTCTGACCTCCGCGCTCGGCACGGCCGGATTCACCAGCATCATCGACGGCGGAAAATCGGTGTTTGATCTGGATGCACTTGTGCGCGATCTGAAGAAGCGCGGCGTGATTCCGGCGTCCAACCGGACCCATGCGTCCGAGGAGATTTTCGAAAGCTGCACCGGGGAGCTGTATCTCGATGCGAAAAAGAAATTCATGAGCATCAATACGAAACGGCTCCAGGGCGTCTGCGCGCTGGCGGGAACGAAGGTGAAACTGCCCTCGTTTGAAATCCGGGAGATGACCCGGAACGGAAATCTGGCCATTGTGTCGATCGACAACGCCCCCGGTCTGGAGCAGTCGAAGCATCTGATGCTGGTCTACGCCACCGATGCCCTGAATTCAGGCATGGTCTTCAACGACTCCTCGCGGCGGGTGATGCAGAAACTGGGCAAACTGCCGGTTCTGTTTGAGACGGGCGTCTTCTCCGTTGCCATTCGGAACGGCAATGCGGACCGTCTGAAGGTGTTTGCCGTCGACCTCAACGGACGCCGTCAGGGAGAGATTCCCGCCCGGGCGGAAAACGGTGTTCTGCATCTCCGGGTCGATACGGCAAAGCTGCCCGGCGGACCGGCGGTCTTTTTCGAAATTGCGGAAAAATAAAGGTTCGATGGTTGCAAAATAAAATCCCCGTCTTATCTTATTATGAGAAGACGGGAAACATGATCCAGGAAACAGACAGTGTTATGGCAGAGAGAGCAAGTTCAACAGCGGAATACATGAAGATCCGGCGCTATGTGCTCAACCGGATCCACCGGGCGGGCGGAAAGGCGCTTCAGCTGCCGACCGCCCAGGAGCTCGCGAAACAGTTCGGGTGCAGCCGGCCCACCGTCAGCAAGGCGATGAAAACATTGACCGATGACGGCTATGTGATCGGCCGTCCCGGGATCGGCTCGTTCATCAACCCCAACATCGAGGGAAGCCAGAAGGGGGGGAACATGGATGGAATGCCGATCATCGGAATCATTTTCGGTGACGGGATGGTCGTGCATTACGAGATCTTTTTCGGAGCGGTCCTTGCCCGGGCCCTGGAAGAGGTGATTCATCGTCCGGCGGTTCTTCACATCATCAATCTGACTTCGACGAATCATGAGAAGATTGTCAAGGAGATTCTCGCGGAGGATCTGGACGGATTGATCTGGGAGGGACCGGTCGTCGATGCGAAAACCATTCTTTCTCTGCGTCGTCACGGTCTGCCCGTGGTTGTCATGAAGAGCGAGCCGCTCCCCGGATGCGACTGCGTCTACTTCGACATGGATCTGCTCGGCACGGAAATCGCCCGCCGTCTCCTTGCGGAAAAGCGGAAAAATGTCGTGTTTCTGGCGGATCGCAAGCCGTGGAATGCCGCCCGGCATTCCCTGCTCCGCACCTTTGCGGAGGCGGGGCACCCCTTGAATGAAAAACTTTTTCTGGACGGCTGTGAAACCGGACTTGCGCGTCTGCGGGAGTTCCTGGAGCTCGGGGTGCCGGTGGATGCCGTGGTCAATCCGCTCTTCCTGGTGGGAAAGGTGCTGGATATCTTTGATTCCCTCGGCATCGACCGCCGGGAGAAGTGCCGACTGGTCAACAATGGAATCTATCGGGAAAACGTTCCGGTGCCCGGCGGACTCTCCTATGAGCCGCCGATCCGCGAATATGTCGCGGCGGCCGTGAACCGGGTCTTCGCCCTGATTGCGGACAAGACGCTTCCGCCCGAACAGATTTCCATTCCGGTTCCGCTTGTGGAAAGCTGAATGTTTTTCCGGAACCGGTTCGCGGCGCGGAGGGATCCGGAGGAGAGCAAGATGGCGTTTTCCGCGTCGGCTGCTCCGCCGCCCGAGGAGGGGCGTATTGCCGGTTTTCAAAGGGCCCGCTGAACTCCGACCACCACCCCTTTCAGCGGGAGATCCTTCAGAGAGCACTCTTCTGTTTTTCCGCTGGCGTCGGTAAGCGAGAGATGATCGTCTTTCACTTCCGCGCAGCTTTTCAGAATGGACTCCCCATTTTCCTCCGTGACGAGAATATCGCCTTTTTTCACGGACTGAGGATGTTTCTTCACGATGGCGATATCGCCGTCGAGGATGCCGAATTCCTTCATATCGCTGCCATGGACGCGGAGGGCGAAAAGATTGCGGCAGTCGGTATGGAGCGTTTTTTCAAACAGGGATGCGTCGCAGTAGAGCTCCTTTTGAACGCCCGAATAGAGTGAGGTGTCGCCTCCGTGACCGTCGTAGACCGGAATGGCGCGCAGTCCCGCCGGATGGCGCATTTTCCGTTTCGGCCCTGTCAGGGCGATGCTCCGCGCCTTCGAACTGCGGCTGATGCAGTTCTTTTTCTGAAGCGCCCGCAGATGGGCGAATACCGTTGACGTTTTGATCTGGAAATGTTCCGCGATTTCATACACCGTCGGCGACATTCCCTCCGCAGTGATGAAATCTTCAATATAAACGAGAATTCCGCGCTGTTTCTCCGTCAAGCCTTTCATTGACGTTCCCCCCTGTGTTGCATGTTCTGTTTGTTCCTCCCATCCCGGCCGAAGACGGACGGCCGCGGACCCCCGGGAGTTCTGTTCGGTATCTGTAAACTAAATTAAACCGGAATTTACAAGATGCAAGTGTCAAACGCAAAAAAATCGATTTTTTTTTCGTCAAAAAAATGGAAGTCCCTGGCCGGTCACGGGATGTGATCCCCGGTCCCGGGGATGGAAACACGGAACCGCGATTTTCCGGGAGCGCGGCGGTGTTTGAAAAGACGGGGGAATAAAAACCTGTTTTTACGTGAAATTACAGAAGAAAAGGAGAATCCCTTCTCCGGACGTGTTCCGCGGAAACGCCCGGAGAAGGATTCGGAAGGAAGACGATTTGTTTTTTCCCCTCAGAGTCCGACGTCGGCGAGATGGAGAGGAAATCCGAGTCCGCGCAGCTCCTTCTGAAGATGTGCGACATTCAGATCGGGCGGCTCGACTCTTTCGTCGATGGAGAGGGCGGCAGCCAGTCCCGCGACCTGTCCGGTCATGGCTGCGGAGGGGATGACGCGAGTGACTTCCCAGGCGTCGCCTGCGGCGGCGGAGCAGCGTCCCGCGGCGAGCAGTCCGCCGAGCCGGTTGGCCGGATAGAGGGTCCGGTAGGGAACCTCCCAGACGAATCCGGGCTTCCGCCAGTCGGCGAGCAGTCCGACGGAATCTTCGAAGAAGGTGGCATGTTCGTTGTCCCGGAGAACGTATTCGCCCTGGATGCAGCTGATCTTCCGGAATTGCGGCATGACCGGCAGTTTCAGGGCGTAGTTCGATTTCCGGTCGTACTTTCCGGACTCATACGCGGTCAGAAAATGTTCGCGGAGACAGTTGCGGGTGTGCAGTACAAATTCCGAGACTTTCCTTCCGGAGATTCCCCGGTAGGGAGCGGACCGCAGCTGTTCGCGGGTGAGTCCGGCACGCTGGAGTTCGCGGTCGGACATGCTGGTTTCCCCGTTTGCCCAGGCGCCGCAGGCGCAGACGGCAACGTTTTTTCCGAGATTCTGTCCCTCCGCATTGGCATCCTTCCGATATTCGATGGCCCAGATGGAGAGATAGTTGTCCGCTTCCAGACACGGGACTCCGGCCCGGCGGGCGAGAATCGAGCTTCCGCTTGCATCCACAAACCGTTTCGCATGGAGGATGCCCCGTCCGCTTTCGTTTTCCACGACGGCTCCGGTGAGACGCGTTCCCTCGACCACGGCATCGCAGACCAGGGTGTCGAACCAGATGTCGATTCCGGCATTCTGCACGACTTCGTCAAGAGCCAGCATGAATGCCGCCGGGGAGAAGATGCAGCGGAAGCGTTCCTCCTCCCGGGCGTTTTTCCCCTGTTTCCAGGTCTCCGGAATATCGCCGGGGCCGTACTGAATGCTTTTCCGGATGAGCTCCTCGCAGATACCGAAGGTGACCTGATGACCGTTCCCGTCACAGAGCGGCAGATAGATGTAGACCAGACCGCTGGTGGCAAGTCCTCCGAGAAGAATCGTCTTTTCCACGAGAACCGTTTTCTTGCCCGACCGCGCCGCCTGCAGAGCCGCAGCGACGCCCGCGATGCCGCCGCCGATCACGGCAACATCATAATTCACTTCAAAATCCATGGTTTCCCCTTTTGTTTCGGATGAATTTATGCTTGAACAGGTGTGGTTTCCAGTCTGATTTCCGCGGAGAGTTCCGGCAGGTTCCGCAGACGGTCGAGGACTTTCCCGATTTCCGTTTTTTCCGGCGGCGCCCATCCCCAGGTCAGGGCGGCGAAGAGTTTTCCGTCGGCATAGACGGGAACGCCGATCCGGGCGAACTGCGGTTTGTCCATCGGGTGCAGCGAGTATCCGTTTTTCCGGCAGAGCTCCACCGCATGACGGAGGCGCTCCTCCGTTCCCCAGCACGTCCGGAACTCCGGAGCGTTCCGGTTGCGTTCCATCAGCTCCCGCCTCTCCTGTTCCGGAAGAAAGGTGAAAAACACAATGCCTGCCACCGTGTCAAAAAGATGAAAGTCATATCGTCCGAATTTCAGCTGTTTTTCCCGCAGTCCCTTGTGGGCGATTCCTTCCATATGAAAGTCCCGGATCACGGAAACGGCAAGCGTGTGTTCGCGTCCGTTCCAGTCCAGATCCTCCGCCATCCGCTTCAGCTGCCGGAGATAGGCCGAGCGCAGACGGCACGCATTCAGGACCCCGATCCCTCTGCCCGGATAAAGCCGGTTTTCCGCATCCTTTTCCAGAAGACCGCATCCCGCAAGGCTCGTGACCAGATTGTAGACGGTCGGATATTTCAGACCCACCGCCTCCGCCACCTCGCCGAGCGTCATCCCTTCCGGATGATCCGCGACGCGGTTCAGAATTTCCGCGCATCGTTCCACCGTTTGTACCATGACTGCCGTTCCTGTCTCCATGAGCTTTGGCCTCCGTCGGAGCCGACGGAAACTGCTGCCGCTTTTTTATCAATAATAAAAGAACTCTTTCTTGGTAATAAAATATATCATCTCCATTTTAAAAATCAAATTGGCTGGAGCGTTTTTCAAACGGATTTTCCGGCAGTTGCAGACAGGAAGCTCCGGAGGGGAGGAGAAGAAGGGGGGCTCCGGGACGAAAATTTGACTTTCCTGAAAAGTGTGCTAAGGTGTGGAGAAAGCAATCCATACGAAAAGAGAGTATCTTTCTCATGAAATCGGAAAACAAGACGACACATTCCCCGGAACTGTCCTTCACGACGGTGTCCGATCCGCTTGCGGTGACGCGCGACTATGGGGGATGGAAGACAAGCGGCGTCTGTTTTCTGCCGGCGGCATCCCGTTCGGGATTTGCGGGATTGGCCGCATAGAAACAAACGCCTTTTCTCCCCCGGAAAATCCTCGATAAGAAAGAAACTGCGGCGCAGAAGCACTGCGCGGCGGCGGATCTGTGCGGTCGTGTTGCGGCCCGGGATCTGTCCGCGAGGAAGACGGCGTGTCGCGCCGTCGGAGAGTTCAGGTGTTACAATGATGAAGATGATATTTCGCAGAAATCCGGAACTGGCCAATTTTATTTCCTATACGGTTCCGGCGACGGTCGGCATGCTGCTGGCCGGAATTTATACGGTGGTGGATGGTCTGTTTGTCGGCTGGGGCGCGGGGGATGATGCGCTTGCGGCGATCAATGTGGCGTTTCCGTTTTCCTGTCTGTTCCTTGCGCTCGGTGAGATGCTGGGCAACGGGACGGGAATCACAATCGCCTACTGTCGCGGCCGAGGCAAAATGCTGACCGCCGGTTTGTTTTTCGGCAATCTGATTTCGATGATGATTCCGCTGGGGGTGCCGCTGACGCTGGCGTCGCCGCTTTACGGCAATCTGGTCGGGTTCATGGGGGCGGAGGAGCGGATTGCGGGAATGGCGGGCGAATATGCCGGAATCATCGGAGCGGGATGTCTGTTCCAGATCATCACCTCCTCTCTTCTGGCGGTGATGCGTCACGACCGGGCGCAGTTCCAGGCCATGTATATCATGCTGGCGGGACTGGCGGCCAATATTGTGCTGGATTACCTGCTGGTTCTGGTTTATCCGTTCGGCGTGAAGGGATCGGCCTGGGCGACGGTTGCGGCGCAGTGTCTGACGGCTCTGCTTGCGGTGATTTATTTTATAAGAGGAAAGTTTGAATTTGCGTTCCGGGTGAGGCATCTTCGTCCGTACGCCTCCATTTTCGGCAAGATCCTGCTGACGGGACTGCCCTCGTTCGGACTTCAGATGATGGGCGCGATGCTGATTCTTCTGCACAATATTCAGGCGCAGCGGTTCGGCGGGCTCCTGGCCGTGGCGGCCTATGCGATCGTCTCCTCCGTGACGACTCCGGTGATGATGCTTTCCGAAGGAATCGGCCTTGGCATCCAGCCGCCGGTCAGTTTTCATCACGGGTGCGGAGAGGAGAGGCGGAAACTGGTGCTCCTGCGGTACGCCCTCACATGTTCCGGGGGAATCGGACTGCTGTTTGCTCTGGCGCTTCTCTTTGGAAATCGGCTGATTCCGGAGGCGTTCCATGCGACGCCCTCTCTGACCGGTGTGACGGCGGAGGCCCTGATGATTTCGTCACTCTCCCTGATCCCGCTCGTGGTGTTCCAGATTTTCTGCGCCTATTTTCAGGCCGAGGGACGAAGTACGCTGGCTTCCGTTCTGATCTACGGGGATTTCTGTGTCATGTTTCCCCTGGCACTGTTTGTGCTGCCGGAGTTCTTCGGACTCGCCGGAGTGTGGGCGGCGGTCCCGGTTTCCAAATGGATCATGCTGATGATCGCCGGAGGCGTCTGGATCGGATTGCGGGCAAAAAGAGGCGGGGAAGAGTCTCTGTTGTGTCATAATGTCTCAGTTGGGCGCTGCGAATGGGACACGGACGGGCAATAAGGAATCGTGCAGGAGGGCGGTTCCGCCTGAATCCTTCCGCAGCGGAGGGCCGGAGAGAGGGGATTTGTCACTCCGGAAGCGGTTGGCAAGGGATATGCTAGACCAAGACATAAAAAAAAGGAGAACTGTGTTATGGATATGGAAAAACTGACAACGAAATCCAGAGAAGCGATGATTGCTTCGCAGAACATTGCAGCGGAATACGGTCATCAGGAGATCCGGCCGATTCATCTGCTGAAGGCTCTGGTCGATCAGGAAGGCGGACTGATCCCCTCCCTGATGAAGAAGATGAATGTGGATTATGGTCGTCTGAGTCTGGCGATTGAGCAGGAACTGCGTTCGATTCCGTCGGTGAGCGGTCCGGGAGCGCAGCAGTCGTATACGTCGCGTGATTTCAGCCAGACGCTGGTGGAGGCGAAAAACATCGCCGAACATATGAAGGATGATTATATCAGCGTGGAGCATCTGTTCCTTGCGATTCTGAAGGTGGATAAGCGGTGCGCGAAGCTGCTTTCCGATCTGGGAGTCGACGAGGCCAACGTGCTGAACGCTTTGAAAGCGGTGCGCGGAAATCAGCGTGTGACCAACGATTCTCCGGAATCCACCTTTGAAGCTCTGGAGAAATACGGACGCGACCTGACCGCGGCTGCCGCACAGAACAAGCTCGATCCCGTGATCGGAAGAGATGATGAGATCCGGCGTGCCATTCAGATCCTTTCCCGGAGAACAAAGAACAATCCCGTGCTGATCGGAGAACCCGGTGTCGGAAAAACCGCAATCGTGGAGGGACTCGCCATCCGGATTATGAGCGGCGACGTGCCGGAGGGACTCAAGGAGAAGAAACTGGTCGCCCTGGACATGGGCGCTCTGATTGCCGGAGCCAAGTACAGAGGCGAATTCGAGGAACGTCTGAAAGCCGTTCTGAAAGAGGTGACCTCCTCTGAAGGCAAGATCATTCTGTTCATTGATGAACTGCACACGGTTGTCGGCGCGGGCGCGGGGGGCGAAGGAGCGATGGACGCGGGCAATCTGCTGAAACCGCTGCTGGCGCGCGGAGAACTGCACTGCATCGGAGCAACCACGCTGGACGAATATCGGAAATACATCGAGAAGGATCCCGCGCTGGAGCGCCGGTTCCAGGCGGTTCTGGTTCCGCAGCCGAGCGTGGAGGACACCATCTCCATTCTGCGCGGACTCAAGGAGCGTTACGAAGTGCATCACGGCGTGAAGATCAAGGACTCCGCGATCATTGCGGCGGCGACCCTTTCCGACAAGTATATCGCGGACCGCTTCCTGCCCGACAAGGCGATCGACCTCATCGACGAGGCGGCTGCAAAACTGCGGACTGAAATTGATTCCTGTCCGGTCGAAATTGATGAACTGGAACGCAAGAGAATGCGTCTGGAGATCGAACAGGCGGCTCTGAAGAAGGAGACCGATCCGGCTTCCATCGCCCGTCGCGAGGATATTGAAAAGGAACTCGCGGAGGTCAAGGAGCAGGTCGCTTCGCTGAAAAGCGAATGGGATGCGGAGAAGAACTCGATTTCCGAGATCCGCACCCTCCGGGAGAGTCTGGAAGTGGCAAAGGCCGAACTGGCAAAGGCCGAACGGACCTACGATCTGGAAACTGCGGCAAAACTGCAGCACGGAACGATTCCGGGCATTCAGAAGCAGATCGCCGCGGCGGAGGAGAAGATCAAAATGCAGTCTGAAAAGCGTCTGCTCAAGGAGCAGGTCGACGAGGAGGACATTGCCGAGATCGTCTCCCGCTGGACCCACATTCCGGTGAGCAAACTGGTGCAGGGCGAACGCGAAAAACTGCTTGCTCTGCCGCAGAAGCTGCATGAGCGCGTGGTCGGACAGGACGAGGCGGTGGACGCCGTCGCCGATTCGGTTCTGCGTGCCCGTGCCGGACTGAAGGATCCGAAACGGCCGATTGCGTCGTTCATTTTCCTGGGACCGACCGGAGTCGGTAAGACCGAACTGGCCAAGGCGCTGGCGGAGGATCTCTTTGATGATGAGCGGGCCATGATCCGGATCGACATGTCGGAATATATGGAGAAACACAGCGTGTCGCGTCTGGTCGGCGCGCCTCCGGGATACGTGGGATACGACGAGGGCGGTCAGCTGACGGAAGCCGTACGCCGCCGGCCCTATTCGGTGATCCTGTTCGACGAGATCGAAAAGGCGCATCACGACGTCTTCAACATCTTCCTGCAGATCCTTGATGACGGCGCCCTGACCGATTCGCGCGGCAGAAGAGTCGATTTCAAGAATACGATCATCATCATGACCTCGAATCTCGGAAGCGACATTCTTCTGGAGGCGGCCGCAAAAGGCGAACTCGACAACGCGAAGGTCCGGGAACAGGTCATGGAGCTGATGAAGCAGAACTTCCGGCCCGAGTTCCTCAACCGGATCGACGAAACGCTGATGTTCCATGCCCTGACGCTGAAGGATATTGAAAAGATCCTCGACATCCAGATGAAGAATCTCGGAGCGCGCATGGAGGGTCTCGGCATCAAAGTCGAGCTCGGAAAGGCCGCAAAGGCGCTGCTCGCCAAGGACGGATACGATCCGCTGTACGGAGCGCGTCCGCTGAAGCGGGTCATCGTGAAAGAGATCGAAACGCCGGTTTCCAAGATGATCGTCGCCGGAGATCTTGCCGAGGGGTCGACCTTGAAGATCGATGCCGCCAAGGGAAGTCTCAAGTTCGACGTGGTCAAAGGATAAGCGGAGTTTTCCCGCGGGACGCAGAAGGTGCGTCCCGCAAACACTTTTTCTCGTTCCCCCGATTGAAAAATCGCTTTGGAACGCTACATTAGGGACTGCATACAATGATGGAGAATCACGAAACACGGTACGGCGGAAACGCCGAAAATAGAACAGAAAAAAACGGTGAGACAATGGCATCCGCAGAACAGGAAAAAAACAGGAAGGCCGCCGGAAAAGAGGAAAAAGGAAACGCGAAGCACCAGGAGGGGCGCGCTCCCGAAGGAAAAAACGAGGGCCGCAAGGCGGAATCGGCGGCAAAGGAGTCCGCAGCGGAAGCGCAGACCAAATGCGAAACGAAACTCCGCGAACTGGAGGCGAAACTCAAGGAGGCGGATGACAAATATCTCCGCGCCGTCGCGGAAATGGACAATACGCGCAAAAGAACCGCCAAGGAAATGGAAACGCTGCGCTTGAACGTGATGATGGATACCATTACGCCGTTTCTTCAGGTGTTCGATCATTTTTCGATGGCCGTGGCGGCTTCCTCCACGTCGAACAATTTGAAATCGCTTCTGGATGGAATGAAGATGATTCAGAATGAATTCGACAAGGCGTTTTCCGAGCTCGGCGTGGTCAAGATCGACGCGGTCGGAAAGGATTTCGATCCGAATCTGCATGAGGCGGTTTCGCAGGAGGCGTCCGACACGGTGCCCGCGGGCAAGGTGATCCGGCAGTGGAGCTTCGGCTACAAAACGCCGCTGCGTCTGCTGAAACCGGCTATGGTGGTGGTCAGTTCCGGGCCCCAGCAGAAAAAAGAAGAGTGATCCGGAACAGCAACTTTTGGGATAACGGAAAATGGCAGGAAACGAAGATTATTATAAAATACTGGGACTGACGAAGTCCGCAACAGCCGAGGAAATCAAGAAGGCATACCGTAAGCTTGCCGTGAAATATCATCCCGATAAAAATCCGGGGAACAAAGCGGCCGAGGAGAAATTCAAGAAGGTCTCCGAAGCGTACGAAGTGCTCAGCGATCCCAAGAAGCGCGCCGATTACGACCAGTTCGGTTCCGACTACTTCCGGGCCGGCGGTGCGGGGGGCGCGGGCGGAACGGGCGGATTCAGCGGAGCGGGCGGCGCTCAGAATTTCCGCGATCCGTATGAAATGTTCAGCCAGATGTTCGGCGGTGCGGGGGGCGCGGGCGGAGCCAGTTTCTTCGAGGATATGCTCGGCGGACGCGGCAGATCCCGTCGCGGAAGATCGCGCGGACAGCCCGGGGCCAATCTTCAGTATACGCTGGAGATCTCGCTGGACGAGGCGTTCACCGGAACCGAAAAGACCTTCAAGTTCGCCAAACAGGATCCCTGCGGCGTATGCGGCGGAAGCGGTGCGGATCCCTCCGCGCCCAAGGTGACGTGTCCGCAGTGCGGCGGGCAGGGACAGGTGCAGACCGGTCTTTTCGGCATGACCCAGACGTGTCCGCAGTGCGGAGGAAGCGGGCAGATTTCGCAGGCTTCCTGCAAGGCGTGCGGCGGTCAGGGACGCGTCCGGGTGGAACGGGAACTCAAGGTCCGCATTCCCGCCGGCGTGGACAACGGCTCCAAACTCCGGATCGCGCATGAGGGCGAGGCCGGAACCAACGGCGGAGCGCAGGGAGATCTGTATGTGGTCATTCAGCTCCGGCCGCATCCGGTGTTCAAACGCGACGGCTTGAATTTGATCTGCGAACTCCCGATTCCGCTGGATACCGCCATTTCCGGCGGCGTGGTTTCCGTGCCGACCATGGCGGGAACCCGTGTTCGGATGAAGGTGCCGGAAGGCACGCAGAGCGGCGCCACCCTGCGGATCAAAGGCAAGGGCTTCCCCGCGCTGAAAGGCGGAGACCGGGGTGATCAGCTCATCAAGCTGCATGTGGAAACACCGGTTCATCTGACCAAGCAGCAGAAGGATCTGCTGACCTATTTCAAGAACGCCCTGACACCGGCCAATCAGCCGATGATTCCGGAATTCGAATCCAAGGCGAAACATTATATGGCGTAATTGGAATGGCAAAGAAAGAAAAATACAGCGGAGATGAACCGCTTGCCAGAAACCGGAAGGCCTGGCACGACTACGAGATCATTGATTCGATCGAAGCCGGTGTGGAACTGGTGGGCACGGAAGTGAAAAGCTGCCGTGCCCATTCGGTGTCTCTTGGCGAATCGTTTGCGAAAATCGACAAAGGACAGGTGTTTGTCTTCGGTATGCACATTGCTCCGTATGCGGAGGGAAACCGCTTCAACCACATGCCGCTGCGGACGCGGCGGCTGCTGCTGCATAAGAAGGAGATCCTGAAAATCGCCCAGAAAGTGAAGGAACGCGGCATTGCCCTGGTCCCGCTGAAACTCTATCTGAAAAACGGACGCATCAAAATGGAGCTGGGGCTCGCCCGGGGAAAAACCTTCGGCGACAAGCGTGAAACGCTCCGGAAAAAGCAGGACGAGATGGATACGCGCCGCTCCGTGGCCCGCTATTCCTGAGATTCCCTGCGGATTTGAAAGAAGAAACCACCCCGGATTGTGACGATGGATTTGCAGCAGACAACTCGACTGGATACAGGAAAAAACTGCGGAATGAAACATGTTCTGCAGGTGGCTTTTCCTCTGATTATGGCGGCCGCGGGACACGCGGTGAATCTCTTCAGCGACCGTGTGATGCTTGCACGGTATTCGGCGGAGGCCGTAAGTGCGGCGATGCCGGCGGGAATGACAAGTTTTTCCATCTCCTGCGTATTTGTCGGCATTGTGAGTTATGCGAACACCTTTGTGGCGCAGTACACGGGGGCGGGAGCAGAGAAACGGGTGGGGGTGTCGATCTGGCAGGCCGTCGGGTTTGCGCTGATCGGCGGACTGCTGCTGGCAAGCGGATGGTTCTGGGGGGATGCGTTGCTGAAACTGTTTCAGCATCCGGAGAATGTCTACCGGCAGGAGTGCATCTATTTCCGGGTGCTGGCTCTCGGGGCGTGGATTCCGCTCTGCATCGGGGCGTTCAGCGCGTTCTGGAGCGGCCGCGGGAAAACGCTGGCTGTGATGCTGATTAATTTCATCATGGTGGCGAGCAACATTCCGCTGAACTACATGTTCATCTACGGCAACTGGGGCTCGCCGGAACTGGGAATCCGAGGGGCCGCCTATGGAACGATTCTGGCCGGACTCATCGGACTGGGACTTTTTCTGACGCTGTTCTTCCGGAGGGAAAACCGGAGGCGCTATGCCACCTGGCCGCCGAAATTCGAATGGGATCTCTGGAAACGTCTGGTCCGGTACGGAACGCCGAACGGCATTCAGCTTCTGATCGAGATCTCCTCCTTCAACATTTTCATCGTTCTGCTGGGAAACGTGGGGGCGAGTGATCTGGAGAACATGCACATTCAGGAGGCGGCGACGATCGCATTCTCCCTGAATGCCATGGCCTTTATTCCGATGCTTGGACTGGGACAGACCGTTTCCATTCTGGTCGGGCAGTCCGTGGGAGCCGGGGTTCCGGCCGCCGCGCGACGTGCGGTTCTGAACGCCCGTCTCCTTGTCATGTGGTATATGGGACTTATGACCCTGTTTTTTGCCTTCTGGCCCGATCCGGCCATGGCGCTCTTCTATCGCGCGGGGGATCCGGGACAGGTCGAAACGATGGAACTGGCCCGCTATTTCCTGAAATTCATTGCGGCATTCACGTTTTTTGACGGCATTCAGATGCTGTATGTTTCCGCAATCAAAGGCGCGGGCGACACGGCGTTCGCCATGTGGGGAAGCGTCCTGATCGGATGGCTGGTCTGGATTGTGCCGAGCCTGATTGCTATCAAGCTGCGTGCGCCGGTCTCTTTTTTCTGGAGCATTCTGGTGCTTTACACCTTTGTGGTGGCGGCAGTGTTTTATCTGCGTTTCCGGCAGGGAAAATGGCGGAAAATGAGCGTGATTGAACGCAATCTGATTCCCCGTCCGGCCGAGTGAGACCATCCGCATGCGGGAGGGAAGAACGGAGGGACCCTGCGTTTCAACGGAGAATAATTTTTTATTTTTCCGCTTGTATCTTTTCCGGGCGGAGACTATTGTACAATGTCGTTGATACGGAGTGGGTTCAGAATGGATGCAGAGTACAGAAAAGAGCCGGAGCGGAAACGGTGACGGAGAAGATCCCCAGTCAGAAATCCCTGTTTTCCGCACCGGAGAAATACCGGGCGCACCATATTCTGGGTGCGGGCGGAATGAAGGTGGTCATCCAGTCGGATGACATCAACGCCTGCCGGGAAGTCGCCATGGCGATTTCAAAGGATTCCTCTCAGGAGAGTTATGAACGGTTCTTGAACGAGGCCCGCATTACCGCGTCGCTGGAGCATCCGAACATCGTGCCGGTGCATGAAATCGGCCGGAGCAAAACCGGAGCACCCTATTTCACGATGAAGCTGGTGCATGGATGCACGCTGGAACACATTCTGAAAAAGCTCAAGGAGAAGGATCCGGAATATGAGCGGAAATACCCTCTCCGCGCCCTGCTTGAAATTTTTCTGAAGGTCTGCGACGGGATTGCGTTTGCGCATTCGAAAGGGATCATTCATCTGGATCTGAAACCGGACAACATTCAGGTGGGCGATTACGGAGAAGTGCTCGTGCTGGACTGGGGACTTGCCCGGAAAATCGAGGAGGAACAGTCCGACGGCAATGACGTTCCCGAAATTCCTCTTCTGAAAGCGACCCGCATGACCATGGACGGCATCGTCAAAGGGACCCCGGAATACATGGCTCCGGAACAGGCCGCCGGGCGGAACAGCCGGCGCGGGCGCAGAACCGACATCTACTCGCTGGGCGCGATTCTCTACTCCATGCTGATCTTGAACAAACCGTTTGCCGGGGAGAATACGCGGGAGATCATCCGGAACGTTCTGGAGGGGAACATCATTCCTCCGCATTCGTTTTCATCGGAGGGCAGACGCATTCCCCAGGCGCTGGAGTTTGTGATTTACAAGGCGATGGAGCGAAATCCCTCCCGCCGCTACGCCTCGGTGGCGGATCTGAAAGCCGATGTGGTCTCCTATATGAACGGCTATGCGACGGTGGCGGAGGATGCGGGATTCTTCACCAATCTTCTGCTCTGGCTGAAGCGGAAAAAGGTGCAGATCTACGTGGTCTGCTCCCTGATTCTGACCATTCTGATTTCAGCGGCGTTTCTCGGAACGCATCTCTATTACCGGCAGCAGGAGAAACTGGTCTACGGGACCGTGGTCCGGGCGCGGATCGCGGCGGAACAGACGATCGCCGGACTCGAGGAGCGGATTTACAAGGAGTCCGCCAGCGAATGGAAGCTGAAGTTCGAGGATGTGTTCTCCGACGCCTATCTCTATGACCGCTGGGGATTTTTCTTCGGCAGGGACCGCTTCCTTTCCATGAATCAGGCGAAACGCTATGTGAAACCGGTTCCCGGAGGACTTCGGGTGTTTTCCTCCGCGGGGGGACTGAATATGATCTTCCGCGAAAATCTGGCGGGCAGCGAGATGCGCCTCCTGATCGAACTCTCCTGGGAGTCCTATCGGCAGGGAAGCATTCTGCTGGTCAGCCTGAACAATGACAATTTTGAATCCGGTTATCTGTTTGCCGTGATGCCGGGGGAGGAGCCCTGTGTGGCGGTCATGCGTGGTTCGACGCATGAGATTCTGGCGGAACATCCCGTCGAGTTTGAACAAAATGAGATCTGCAAGTTCGACATGATCCTTCTGCCGGAGCGTTATGGAACCACGCTTAAAATGGGATTCAACGGACGGGAGCTGATTCATTATCGCGATCCCGCGGGACACACCGTGATGTCGCGCGAGGTGTCGCCGTGCGTTCTCTCCTTTACGAACTCGTCGCTGATTCTGCGGAGCGTGAAGCTGATGACGCTGGGAACTCCGATCAAGGTCGATCTGCTCGACATTGCCTCCCGTCAGCTTCGCAAGGGGAACTACGAGGTGGCCAAAGAGCTCTATGTGGAAGCGGAGGAGTCCGCATCCTCGCCGGAGCGGCGGATGCAGGCGGCGGAGGGACTGCGGCTTTCGAATCTGCTTTCCAATTACAAGAGCCGGATCCCCGAATGGCGGGAGCGCCTGACGAAGGCCTGGCCCGGGGCGTCGATCTCCATTGGAATCGAGCAGGAGGGGGTTGTGCTGACCGCTTCGGGGAAAACCGTCGCCGATCTTTCCGTCCTGCGGGGAATGCCGCTTTCGACGCTCCGTCTCTCGGATGCGGGAATTCAAAATCTGGAAAGTCTGCGCGGCATGAAGATCCGGAACCTGTCGCTGGTGCGCTGTGCGGTGTCCGATCTTTCCCCGCTGGAGGAGAAGACGCTCCGCTCGCTGCGGGCGGATTCGATTCCCCTGACAACGTTTCCGGCGTGGAAGACAAAGTCGCTGACTCGTCTCTCGCTGATCAACTGCGCAGTGGAGTCCCTGGAGAGTCTGCGCGATCTGCGATTGCAGGTGCTGGACCTCCGTCGGAATGGAATTCGCGACCTCTCTCCTCTGAAGTCAATGCGCTTGAAGGAGTTGAATATCGCCTGCAACCGGATCGCTTCGCTGGAACCGCTGAGGCGGATGCCGCTGGAAAAACTGGACTGTTCGGAAAATGAGGTGGAGTCGCTGGAACCGCTCCGGGGAAGAAAGCTGCGGGAGCTGAATGCTTCCGGAAACCGGATCGCCGATCTTTCCCCGCTGACGGGTATGCCGCTGGAAAAACTGGATTTGAATTTCAACCGGATCTCATCGCTTGATCCGCTGAGACACTCTTCGGGACTCCGGCGTCTGATGGTCATCGGCAATGCGATTTCTGATCTGGAGGCCTGCGAGGAGCTGGGAAATCTGCAAAGGCTCTCGCTGGATTACAATCAAGTCACGTCGCTTGCTCCGCTGCGGAACGGGAAAAATCTGCGGGTGCTTTCCTGTTCCGCCAATCGGATCGCTTCGCTTGCGCCGCTGCGGCGTTTGACGCAGCTGCGGGAACTGAACTGCTCGGACAATCCGGTGTCCTCGCTCGATGGAGTGGAGACTCTTCCGCTGAACCGTTTTTATGCCGTGAACACCCAGATTGAGGATTTCGGGGCATTTCTCCGGAATCCGCCCCGGCATTTCCTGTTCGGGAACGATTCCTGGCCGATCGCCCTCTGGAAGAACCTTCTGGAGTCGCTGCCCGGAGAAATGGATTCCCTGAGGAAATCCCTGCGGGCGCTGATCGCCTGCAAGGAGGGGGATGGACGTACGCTGCGGGTCCTGGCAACCGAGATCAACGGAAGATTTTACCTGTCGATTCCCATGTTCGCAAATTATGCGTCGGCGCGGAGGATTGCGGCTCAGTTCGGCGCCCGTCTCCCCTCCTGGAAAACGCCGCTGGAGCGGGGAATTCTGATGCGCGGGATTGAAATTCCGTTCTGGCTGGGGTTGCGTCAGTCGGGAAGAGATCTGATTCTGGATGATGGAACGGTGGTCCATCGAGCCATCGGATTTTCTCCGGAACGCAAATACGGATGCATGTTTGCTCCGTATCTTTCCCGGAGCGGCGCGTTGTTCAGCAGGAATCCCGCGATTCGCCTTCCTCTGGTGCTGGAATGGCCCTCCCGGTGATATCCCGTGCGGGGAAACGATGATCCGGGCGGGCGGTGCCGAAAGGAATCTCCGAACTTCCAAACTCAGAACGAGTGCATGTCGTAGAGTTTTTTGTAGTAGCCGTTCTTTGCGATCAGTTCCGCGTGGGTTCCGCTTTCGATGAGGGTGCCGTTCTTGAGGCAGTAGATCAGATCCACGTGCTTGACGGTGGAAAGCCGGTGCGCAATGATGATCGCGGTCCGTCCTTTGCAGAGGGTCTCCATCGACTGGCGGACCAGCTCTTCGGATTCGTTGTCGAGTGCGCTGGTGGCCTCGTCGAAGATGAGAATCGGCGGATTCTTCAGGAACACACGGGCGATGGAGATGCGCTGACGCTGGCCTCCGGAAAGTTTGACTCCCCGTTCCCCGGTCTGCGTGTCGAGTCCGTCCGGGAGCGCGGAAACGAAGTCCAGCACATTGGCCTCGCGGGCGGCTTCGAGCACATCGGCTTCGGAGGCGCCGGGGCGTCCGAAGAGAATGTTCTCCCGGATGGTCGCGTCAAAGAGAAAGGGCGACTGCTGCACAATGCCGATTTGTGACCGGAGATCCCGCTGCCGGTATTTCCGGACGTCGATGCCGTCAATCTCAATGCTTCCTTCGGAGACATCGTAAAACCGGGGGATCAGCGCCGCGATGGTGGATTTTCCCGCTCCGGATTCCCCGACCAGGGCAATCGTGGTTCCCGCTTTCACTTCAAAAGATACGTGGTTGATGACATCCGCATCCGGCCGCGAAGGATAGGAGAAGGAGACATCGCGGAAACGGATCGTTCCCCGGATCCTGTCCGGCGAGACGGCGTCCGGCGCATCCTTGAGATCGGGATTCTCCAGCATGACCTCCTGGAAACGTTCAAACGCCGAGGACGCCTGCTGGAACTGTTCCGTAAAACTCAACGCCCGCATCATCGGCATTGTAATGTACCGGGAATACATGAAAAACGCGATGATCTGCGGGAAATCCGCTTTTTCATAGTAGGCAAGCAGCGCGCCCGCTCCGATGAACAGAAGCGAATAAGACTGCATCAGGAATTTTTCGCCCGCGTGGAATGACGCCAGCGTCGAATAGACCGCCTCCTTCGCAGAGAGAAACGAGGTGTTCACCTTCTTGAATTTGACGATTTCCATCCCTTCGTTTGTGAAGGATTTGACTTCGCGAACCCCCTGAATGGAGTTTTCCACACTGCGGTTGATCTCCGCGATTTTCTCCCGGACGCTCCGGAAGCCACGGCGCATCCGGGTCTGGAAGATCGAACCCCAGACAATGATGAAGGGCAGCGGAATCAGCGTGATGGCCGCCAGAAGCGGATTGATGCTGAACATGACGATAAAAGCGCCCGTCAGAGTCAGGGTCGAGATCAGGAGATCCTCCGGCGCATGATGCGCCGTCTCCGCAAGCATCGTCAGATCGTTGGAGATGCGGGACATGATGTGTCCCGTTTTGGTCCGGTCAAAATAGTTGAACGAGAGCTTCTGAATATGGGAGAACAGATCCTTCCGCATGTCGGCTTCCATGCGGGCTCCGAGAATATGTCCCCATCGCAGACTCACGTATTCCGCGCCGCTGATCATGGCGGTCAGAAGGAAGAGCAGCGCCGCCGCGATCAGGAGATTCCGAAGCTCCATTCGCGGCAGATAGTCGTTGAAGACCCGGTAAACGACCATCGGCAGAAGAATCGTCAGACCCGACTGCGTCAGAATGGAGATGAGATCCGCAACCGCCAGTTTTTTGTAGGGCCCGTAGTACGAAACAAAGACCTTGACGTTGCGCCACGCATCCGTGAACGATGGTTTTTTACCGGGTTCCCGCATGTCAGGAGAGCTTCGATTTGACCAGTTCGAGCTCTTTCTCGGCATCTGTGACGAGTTCGTGAATCAGCTCCCGGATCGGAACGATCTTGTCGACGAGTCCGACGGACTGCCCCGCCATCAGCGAGCCATGATCCACATCCCCCTCAATGACCGCCTTCCGGAGTGCGCCGACCCAGAAACGCTCCACCTGTTCCTGCGCCTCCTGACGATGGATCTCTCCGGCCTCAAGCTGCTTCAGAAGACTGAGCTGCAGCTTGCCGAACTGTTCCATTCCCTTGTTCTTGAGCGAACGGACGGAAACCACCGGAAGTTTCGAATCGAACTGCGGCGTTGCAATGGCGTCGCGAGCGTTGGCCTTGCTGAAGACCTCTTTGAATTTCGGATGCGCCTTGCACTCCTCCGTCATGACGAACCGGGTTCCCAGCTGGGCGCCCGCGGCACCCATCAGGAGGGTGTGGGCGATCATTTTTCCGGTGGCAATGCCGCCTGCGCAGAACATCGGGATCTGATCGGCGAACCGGAAAAGAACCTGCTGCATCAGCACCACCGAGGAGACGTGACCGATGTGGCCGCCCGCTTCGCTTCCTTCCAGAATGATGGCGTCCGCGCCGAATTTAATCATCCGCTCCGCAATGGAGATGGTCGAGGCGAAGCAGAGGACTTTGGCTCCGGTCGCCTTGGCGGCCGCGACCTCTTTTTCCTTCGGGAAACTTCCGGCGAAGACGATATACGGTACCTTCACATCCTTCAGCATTGCCAGATGCTCCTGATAGGCCGGCGCGATGGTGATCAGATTCACCGCAAAGGAACGGTTCGTGAGCGACTTCACCTGTTCAATCTGCTGCCGGAGAATCTCCGTGGGAGCGTTTCCGCCTGCGAGACAGCCGAAGCACCCCGCGTTGCTGACCGAGGCGACCAGATTCGGTTCCGACACCCAAGTCATGGCGCCGCAGATGATGGGATATTCCGTTCCGAGGAAGTCGTTGCCCCGTTTCATCAGGGGCGTGAGATATTTCAGCTCTGACATTGCTTCTCCTTTATTCGTTACATAAGCAAGTAGTTGTGGAAATATAGCATTTCAACGCGCTTTTTTCAATTCGGTGTCCGCACAGGGACGGCAAGGAAGACTCATTTTTCCGAATATTTTTCTGTCCTTCCCCGGATGCCGTTCCGGAGAATGCGGATCCGCCGCTTTGTCAGACGGTTCCGCCGTTTTTTTTCGGGGGCTGATCCGCATGGGTCCCGAACAGGGATCGGATTGCGTCCTCCAGGGATTCCGCGATTTTCATCGACACGGTTTTGCAGGGACGGATGGCCCCTTTCGGACAATGCTCCTGACAGCAGTAGCAGCGGATGCAGTTGGGCAGATCGAAGACCGGTTTGCCGTTGACCAGTTTCAGGGAGTGCGGGGGACACATTCGGACGCAGAGTCCGCATCCGACGCAGAGATCGGCATCCAGTTTCGGTTTCGAGACGACAAAATCGCGCATCACATTTTTCAGAAACGGCGGCAGTGTGACGCCCCATTCCGCCAGAATCCCCGGCGGATCGGGTCGTTTCAAAGGGAGCAGATCGGGGATCTCGCCATGGTTTTCGTATTCCGGCAGGAGTCCCCGTTCCGCGGCGTTCCGCAGAAGAAGCAGATCAGGGACTCCGAGCCGTTCCGCGGCGGAGGCGTCCAGAGCGAGCGCATCCGGAGAGCCCGCCAGAAATCCGCGAAACGCGGGCGTCCCGCTTCCCGGACCGTTGCCTTCCATGCAGACGACCGCATCCAGAAGGTTGAACTGCGGATGAAGCGTGAGATAAAGGTCGAGCAGCATGTCGGCAAACTCCGAAAAGTTTCTGCCGACCGCCAGATGCCATCCCATCCGTTCACTTCCCTTTACGAAGCCGAAGAGATTTTTCACGCAGAGCGTCAGCGTCATCATGGCATGAGTTTTCGCCTTGGCAATATTGACCACCGCATCGAATCCGAGGTGTTCCGCGGCAAGCTCCAGATTGTGAAACCGGACCTGTTCGGGTACGGGGAGTCGCCGATAATCCGTGAAGTTTGCGGAGGAGACCTGGAGCTTTTTCAGTTCTTCGTCGATTCCCATGGCGTGGAGGATGGAGGGCGCGGTCTGCACCGCCGGATTTTCCAGAATGGCGACTTTGGAGGCGCCCGCATCCAGAAACAGTTTTGCGGTTTCGACGATGACGGCTGGGTGGACGCAGGCAATATCCTCCTTGCGTCTCCATGCAAGGAGATTGGGTTTCAGCATGATCCGTTTTCCGGAGACGCCACCCGCGTTTTGAAGTTGATCCTGAAAGACTTTTTCGAGAGCCGTTCTGAGAGTTCCCGTTTCATAGTCGGGAGATTTTGCATAGTAGACGTGGTATTTCATATCCGTTCCGCTGGCCGGAGGCCGTTTTTTTGCTGTAATCTATCTTGGAAAGGGCGGTTTTGCAAACGGGAAGTGCTGCGCGGATCGGAAAAAATCCCGGGGGAAGCCGAAGCTTCCTCCGGGAAGGAGAGAAGAGCAAACCGTCGGATACGGTGCCCGGGGGGGAGGGCGCCGGTTCCCATTCATTGCTCAGTGGAGAAGTTCATAGGCAAAGACGATTTTGTCTGCACAGAAAGTGTCCGCTGTGAAAAGGAGCATTCCGTTTGTGTGCTTGAATGGAATTTCCTTCAGACGTCTTCCGGAACAGTCGAGCGCATAGAGCTTTTTCGGAGGACGGTTCAGCTTCAGAGAGAAATCCGCCCGGCCTCTGCGTGCAAGAACCGGACCGTCGCCTTCCTTCAGGAGAATCTGCATTTTTTCAGAGGAGAATTCCGTTTTTTCGACTTTGACATCGGTCAGGTGAAGCAGAAGGATCCGTCTGGAATCCGCCAGCGTCCGGTTGTCGAGCGCGATGGCGGAGGCGACACAGAAATTCCGGTCGGTTTTCACGGCAAGCCGATGACCGGAAACCGATTTCCCTCCGGGGATGACAAGCGCTTCGCTGCGTTGGTTCAGCGCAGTGAATGTCTGTTTTTTGAAATCGGCGGTCAGTTCACCGGTGCTGCTTCGGTAGATGCGGTTTTTCAGATCAGCTTCACGGGAAGTGAGAATTTTGTCGGAAAGCAGTTTCCCAAGGAATTTTTCCGCAGAGTTTTTCTTCCATATGTCGAACAGATGTGCCTTCGGAGGAATGGAGAATGTGCCGTTTTCCCGAGGGGACAGAGAACCGACCTGTCCGAAAAGCATCAGGTCGCAGAACCATTCCGGATAGTCGAACAGGAAGGGGTCCTTCCAGCTTGATTCCGGAATTTCCGCTGCGAATTTCTCGTCGGATGCGCGGATGTCCCCGCGAAGGAAAAATGCCATGCCGATACGCTCTCCCAGCAGACGTGGAGGGTCATTGACAACATCAAACGCCGGGATCAGCGGTTTGTCTCCCAGCATGTTGACCGCGCTGTGCGAATAGGCAAAGCGGTAAATGGCATCCCAGTCCTGCATGGCGGCATAGGCTCCGAAAATCGGGGCGCCTTCCGCCCGGTAGCTGTTGGGATAGCAGAAGTCGAATTCCGTAACCGTAAACGGCTTGCCGAAGATCCGGGTCGGCGCAATTCCTTTCGGGACACGCATCCGGACCGCCAGAACACTGCAGTTGTTAAGCTGAGTCGGGAGGCTCCATGCTTTGCCGAGAAACTGCGGATGATCCCAGTAAATGTGATTGTCCACATAGTCATACTGCGCGCGCTGAAGCGTGGTGTTCGGCAGAGAGATGTAGTTCTGGTCCGTCAGCGGCATTTTGACTCCGAGTTTGCGGACAAACGCGGCACGGTCCTCCCATGATTTCTGATATACGTCAAGGAGAAACCTGCGGTATTCCGCGTTTTTGTTCTGTTCCGTGATGGTCGTGTTCGTTGCTGTGCACCATTCCCGGAACTTTGCATCATAGAGATTTTTCAGATCCTGCGATGCGTTGCGGATGTTGTAAAGAATCGTGTTCTCGTTGATGAGGCTGAGCCCGATGAAGACGGGATCGTCTTTCCAGGCAAAGCCGGTATACGGATTGACATGATTCAGAAGGGCGGCGGAGAATTTCTTCAGATTGTCCGCAACTTCCGGATGGATCATCGCGGCCAGTTTGTAGTCCCCCTGAAATCCGGGGAGGGTCTTGAACTCGTTCTTCCGGATCGGACGCGCGGTGAAAAGATCAAGCGTAATATAAATTCCCCGTTTTTTAAGACAGAAGACAAGATACTCGAGTTTATCCAGCTGTTTCATGTCAATTGTGGCGCTGTCCGCGGCATTTTTCAGAATCAGATCGCGGTCAAAGTGATGAAGGCGGATTGCATTGTAGCCAATGCGCGCAAGCCGCTCCGCAATCAGTTCCGCCTCCTCTCTGCTGAGGTAGTTCGCCCAGAACGCGAGATTGGCCCCATAGAAGCGCTGGCGCTTTCCCGGACGTTTTTCAAATTCAAAATGTCCGTCCGAAGTCGTTTTGATCCTGCCGTATTTTCCAGCGGGAGCGTCCAGCAGGAACGAGAAGTCAAGTGCGCTGCCCTTTTCCACAGAGCGGTCCGTTTCCACGACTCTCCATTCGGCGTTTCGCATCACAATGTATTTTTTCTCCTTCCGGACAGGAAGAACCACCTTCTGCGGAGAGCTCGTCGCCGCTGTGATGAGCCACACCGATTTCCCGGCGGAGCGGAAAACAAGGCGCTTCAAGGGGCGTGCCGGTATTTCAAAGCGGCTCATGTAAAGTCCGACGGGACTTTCATTATTGAATTCGTTCCAGAGGAGGAGCGCATTCGGCTTCGCGGTCGGCATCCACCAGTTGCCGACATCCAGGTCGGATTTGACTTCCCTGCGGAATGTGGTGCCATCCGTGTATTCAAAGAGAATGTCGCCGATAACCGATGGCTTTTTCGTCGGCCAGGCAATGGCATGAAGCAGAAAGAGCGTTCCGATGCTCCTGCCGTTCAGATTCACCGATGCGGTACGTGGAAAATACATCCGGTCTCCTCCGGCGAGAACAATACAGGATTTCCCATTGTTCTTTTCCGGATCAAGTATCGTGAAAAAAAGCGGTTTTGCCGCGAGTTTTCCCGGCTTGAGAATCCGCAGGTCATTGGAAGGACCCTGGTCGGTCCATCCGCCCTTGCGGTCGCCTGCAATTTCGTCACGGAAGCCCATGTTGGCGCTTTGTTTCAGATCCAGCGTTTCGAATTTGTACGGTTCAAACTTCAAGCTGATTTCCTGTGAGCTCTGCTTCAGCCGTGGGGTCGTTTCGGGAAACAGCAGGCGCAGGGAGAACATCTCCTGTTTGAACTGCCGGACATCCAGAAGCTGAACTCGGGTCGGTTTCTTCAGAGAGATTGTCAGAATTCCGGTGTCCAGCGGAAGGCGGAGTTTTTCAATATCGTTTGCCGTGAACAGCGATCCGGTGCGATAGGTTTCCGGCAGTTCGACCTCTTTGCCGCCGATTCCGATCTTTTTCCCCGCGTTGTTCCATGCGGGCAGTTCTATTTGAATGGCGCAGAGAGCCGTCGGAACCGGCTGATCCGCTTTCAGCGTGTAAGAGAGACGGAGATTGTTTCGATCTCCGGTCTCCATGATCTCCAGAAGATTGATTTTCCTGTCAATGCCGCGCAGATTCCAGATTCCGGAATAAAGGTTTCGTTTTCCTCCGTTTTCCCGGCGGAACTGGAATTCATGTCCCCGCTGCCGGTTGGGGTACCATTTGTCGCTCCAGTGATGGAGCTGGAAAACCGTGCTTCCGTCGATTTTCAGGGTGCCGTCCTTGGCAATGTCGTATTGTCCCTGGAGTGAGGCGGCAAGACCGCATGCAATCAGGAGAGTCGAGATTGTTTTCTTCAACATGAAATAAGACCTTTCGCTCTATCAGTTTTTCCAGTTTCCATTATACGGACGTGTCGCATCGGGATAATAGAAGTAAGGTGCGAGTTCATTTTCATTGCCCCAGCGGGAGTAGTGCTGCTGGTTGTTGGCGGCGACATGACCATCCACCGTCAGGTAGTTGTGGGTTCCTCCATGCGGAAAGATCGCAAGGCTGCATCGCCAGTTGCGTCCGGCCAGATCCATGGAGTTGTCGCTGTTGATCATGACGGAGGAGGGCGATTTGACTTTCCCCATCCGGAGCCACGGATTGAGTCCGGGACTCAGATAAATGTTTTGTCCATATCCGCCGTAACCGATTTCATAGAGATTTTCATCGGTCCAGATTGTCGCGGGATCTCCTCCAATCTTGGCCCCCAGCTGGTACGCCGGACAGAGCGGAACCGAGTAATAAATCTCCGGTTTCGGCCGTTTTCCGAAAAATCCGCCGTTGCCTTCGTAGAGTCCCCGGTTGTGTTTCATCAGAAACAGTGCCGGAGCATAGCTTCCAAGCGCAATCGGCCAGCGGATGCACAATCCTTCTCCATATGCGCCGAAGGAGGCGTAGCTGCTGTTTTCAATTCGCGCCGGGGAAATGAAATCCTGATTGTCCGCGGAATACAGATGCTGTGCGGCTCCCATCTGCTTCAGCTGGCTGATGCAGGATGCGCTTTGCGCTTTGACTTTTGCCTGGTTCAGGGCCGGAAGCAGAAGTCCGGCAAGAATTGCGATAATCGCAATGACGACCAGAAGTTCTATCAGTGTGAAATTTTGGACTCTTCGTTGCATCAAAGCTCTCCTTTTCTTTGGTTTCCATTGATTTTTGCAACTGTTTTGCGTTCAATCAGACGGCAAGGCAGAAATTCCTGATGCCTGCCGTGGTACTTCTCCTCAAGCAGAATCTCCGCCGCGCGAACCCCGATTTCCCGGAATGGCTGCCGCACCGTGGTCAGATGAAACGTGGCGGCAAATATTTCATCATCAAACCCAATGATGGACAGATCGTCGGGAACGGTCTTCCCCAGTTTGCCCAGTTCGTCCATGACGTTGAGGGCAAGAAAGTCATGGGAACAGATGATCGCCGTCGGCGGATCGGGAAGAGCCAGCAGTTCATGGATCCGCTGTCTGCCCTGTTCGTGAAGAGGAACATTCTCAATGACCGTATGAAGCTCCGGAATCAGCGGAAGTCCCTGGCGGCGGAGTTCATCACAGATCCCGCTGAACCGCTGATCCGCCGTATAGACACTGCTGAAAACCCGGATGCTCCCGATCCGCCGATGTCCCGATTCAACAAGATAACGGACAATTTCCCGTTCCGCCGTATAGCCGTCGCTTCCCACAAAGTTCCCGCGGATGACGCCGTTTTCCGCCACCGGCGAATCCACCACCACATATTTGATTCCCGTCTGGTCGAGACCGTCCAGAATCCGGCTGTTGATGTCGTAATAATTCGGCAGAATGACCGGGGAAAACAAAATGCCGGCACAGGAATCCGGCTCAATCCGTTCCAGAACCTGCCTGACTTTTTCCTGCGAGTCCGCGATGTTGTAAACAGCCAGCTCAAGTCCGTGACGGAACAGTACGGATTCCATCCCTTCCAGAAGCTGAAAATTGAATTCGCCTTTCCGCATGGACACAAGAAAAAGAACTTTCGTCTTTTCCGCCGTCGGAACCTTTCCCGAACGATCGCTTGTCACTCCGTTCGAAACAAAACTGCCGACTCCCGGCCGCTGTTCCAGAATGCCTTCCGCCACCAGCTCCCGAAGTCCGCTGCGGACCGTTCCGCGCGAAACATTCAGCTCCTCCGCCAGTTCGTGTTCCGTCGGCAGACGGTTCCCCGCCGTATACTTCCCCTCCGAAATCATGCGCCGGATTCCGCTGATGACTTTTGTCCGCTGTGTCTTCTGCATCTCTTTTCCTGTTTTTCATTTCTCTTTTACATTATACAATATTTCCCAGAAAAAACAAGATGGAAAAGACAAAAATGTTTAATTTTTTTATAATAGTTGTACAATATTGTATAACTTGAAGAAAGAAAAAAGGACGGAAAGACATCGTACCGGCGTTCTGCCGGGGGGAGAGGGAGAGTGTCTTTCCGTCCGGGGGGTTATTTTGAATCCGGCTTTGCCGGGGAGGCGGATGCTGGATCGTTCGTATTTTTGCCGGAGTCCGGTTCCTTTTTATCTCTGACCGGCAGGGATTTTTTCTCGCTGATCCGGTAGACAGGATTTTCTTCCTTCCTGCCGGGAACAGATTTCTTTTCGATTGGGATCGGCAGAGTTTTTTTGTCATCCATTCGGAGCGCAGGAGCTGCCTTCTTGTCAGGCTCGGATTTTTTCCCGTCCGCGGCGGTTGCCGAAGGGAGCTTCTCCGCAGGGTGCGCCGCGCTTGTTCCGGTATCTTTCCCGGCGGATTCCCGATTCGGGGAAGCGGGAAGAATGCGCTGGAATTTTTTACGGAAATCCAGTCCGTGCCGCTGGAGATAGTCCTTGCTCCGGATGCCGAGAAGCGCGAAGATGATGCGTTCGCGGCCGGTGATGATGGTAATCTCGCAGCCGGAACCGAAACGCAACGGCTGGGGCTCCCCGGTCAGAATGATCTTGACCGGATAATAGTTCTGCCCGTTGATTTCCACGGGAAGCTGATAGATCAGATCGACTTTCCCGTGAAAATAACCGTAGTCCAGATAATTGTACTGCTTGCTGGTGATTCGCGCGGGCTGACCGGGCTCAACCTTGAAAATCTGTTTTTCATTGATGAGGGCGATCACTTTTTTGTTCTGGTTGGCGGCGAACTTGATGATGACGTCCCCTTTTTCATAATATCCGCCGGGTCTGGGGGGAATGTCCGTGAGGATTCCCGCGTCGGGCGCGCGCATGACATAGTCTTCAAGATGCCGTTCGGCCATGGCCAGCTCATCCAGTTTGCCGGCCCGCTTCTGGCGGAGAAGATCCAGTTCCTGTTTTGCCTTGTCGAGAATTTCCGTGGCCATGCCGTCCTGAAGTTTCTGCCAGTCCTCTTCGAGTCTCTGCACCGTCATGGTGTTGCCGAGGTGCTCCATTTCGATTTTGAGGAATTCGCGGCGGGAGATGACTTTCTGTCCGTAGAGTTTTTTGTAGACCTCCACTTCATGCTGCGACCGGGTGAGGCGCTCCCTGGCCTCTTTCAGCTGGAGTCGCGTATGGCGGTAATAGGCGGGAAGCGGATCCTTCTGAAGAAGTTTGAAGTCCTTCTCTTTGACGGCAATGGTGAGTTCGAGTTCCTTGAGCTGGTTTTTCAGCACGGTGATGCGGTCGCGCTGATTGCGGTCGTCGAATTCGAGGAGTTTTTCTCCGCGCTCGACAAATTCCCCTTCGTGGCGGATAATCCGGACGGTCCGTGCGCTGACCAGCGCCTTCAGATCGTAGTCGCGGATTCCGGTGACGGTTCCGTTGCCCATCACCTCGTCGTCCATATACCCGAACAGCATAAAGGAGAACATGATGATGACCAGGACCAGAATGACATAGACGATTCTCCGGAATACCTTCAGCTGTTCCCGGATACGGATTCTGTTCTGCTGCAGATTCATGATGGTGCCTCCCGTTTCCTAGTGCGCGATTGCCATTTTGCGCTGCGTCTGGTAAAGTTCCTTGTAGGTGCCCTCCTGAGCCATGAGCTCGTCGTGGGTTCCCTGCTGGACGATCCTTCCGTTTTCCAGAACAATGATCTTGTCCGCGTTCTGGATGGTGGAGAGTCGATGCGCGATGATGATGGTGGTCTTGCCTTCCATCAGGCGGTCGAGGGCCTCCTGCACCAGGTATTCGGAGACGGTGTCGAGGGCGCTGGTCGCTTCGTCAAGAATCAGAATGGCGGGATTTTTCAGGATCGCGCGGGCAATCGCAAGGCGCTGCTTCTGGCCTCCGGAAAGACTGGCGCCGTTTTCGCCGATGATGGTGTCATAGCCTTCCGGCAGCGTTTCCACAAACTCTTCCACATTGGCAAGACGGGCGGCGTTTTCGATCTCCTCCTCGGTGGCGTCCTCCTTCGCATAGGCGATGTTCTCCCGGATGGAGCCGGAGAAGAGGAACGGTTCCTGAAGCACCACGCCGATGTGCCGGCGGTAGGCTTCAAATCCGAGTTTTCGAATGTCCAGATTATCCACTTTGATGACTCCCGAGGTGACATCGTAGAAACGGAGAAGCAGATTGGTGATTGTCGATTTTCCGGAGCCGCTGGGACCGACCAGCGCGACTTTCTCGCCGGGCCGGATGGTCAGCGAGAAATCGTTGATGACCGGCGGCTGATCCTTGCCGTAGCTGAATACCACATGTTTGAACTCGATGTTTCCGGTCAGTTTCGAGGGCTGAATCGGATTCGGCGCCTCCTTGATTTCCGGCATTGTGTTCAGCAGGTGGACGATACGGCTGGCGCCCACCAGTCCCTGAGCGAATGTCACGGAAAGTCCGGAAAGAACGTTGATCGGCTGGAGCATCATCGCCACATAACTGTAAAACGCGACGAATTCGCCGATGGATACCGTGCCGATCTGCACATAACGGATTCCCATTCCGATCGTTGCCAGATAGGTCAGCACCGTCAGCATGTCAAAGATGGCCCAGAGATAGACTCCGTCCACGGTGACGCGCATCTGCAGATCCACCAGCGGCCGCAGATTCTGGAAGAAGTGGAGATTTTCCGAATGTTCCTTGGCAAAGGATTTGACCACTTTCACTCCTGAAAGCGTTTCCGAGAGATTGGCGGAGATTTCCGAAACCTTTTCCTGCATCATCATGGAGTCGTTCTTCATGATCTTGCGGAAATGGCGGAAGTTCAGGTAATGAATCGGGATGGTGCAGAGAACCAGCAGTCCCATCTGCCAGTTGAGGAACAGTAGCAGAAGCGCGATGAGCATCAGCTGGAAGACCTGTTCGCCCGCTTGGGAAATCACGCGCATGAGCATGTTCAGCAGTCCGACGTCGCTGATGACGTTGGAGATCAGCTTTCCGGTCCGGTACTCCTCGTAGAATTTCAGCGAGAGGCTCTGAAGATGGCGGAAGACTTTCTGGCGGATGTCCACGATCAGCCGGATTCCCGTGTAGTCCACCAGATAGGAGGCGACATATCGCAGAAGCATGCGCATCAGATAAATGATGATCATGGATCCGCTCAAAATCCAGAACAGCACATAGTCTGCGTTCGGCAGGATCCGGTCGATGGCGATCTTGAGCATCCACGGCATTGTGAGACCGATCATGTTGAAGATGATCATGGTCCCCGTGGCGGCGAACAGCAGACTGCGGTACTGCCAGAAAATCGGCCAGACCTTGTCCATGGATTGTTTTTCATACCTGGCGACCAGTTCTTCCCGGTTGAGATCGGGACCCTTTTTCATTTTCTTGTACCTCCGTACAGGTTTTTCTGATGGTTCTTGCCGTCGCGGACGGTTTTGTTCCAGTTTTCCGGGAATCTTTCACGGAAAAAGCGAAACTGCCAGAAGTCCGCGTGCTTGTCCAAAAAATCCGAAAACGGAAACAGTCCGCCAGCATACATGGGTGACGTCCTGTCTGCAGAAATCTTCTGCGGGTTTTGGATTTATTGAAGGAGCATAGCGACTTATGGCAGTTTCGCCGGAACGCCGTTGAGACTCATTTTCGTACCAGGAAGGAAAACGTCTCGTTAGTGGCAATATATTCCTCTATCCGGCTCTTGCAAGAGCAAATTCTGAAAAAAAACGATTTTTTTCTGAAATCGTTTTTTCAAGAACAATATCAAGCAAAACGGGACAAATGAGAGCAAACGTTCCGCCGGATTCCGGATCCCATGCAATCCCGCGACAAAGACAGAAACTCCCGGATCGAAAAAAATTTTGGCAGACGGAAAATTGCGGAGAGAAAAAGGAGAAAATGGCTGCCCAATAAGGATTCGAACCTCAACAAACTGAACCAGAATCAGTTGTGCTACCGTTACACCATTGGGCATTGGTTTTGCAATGTACATTAATGTATCATTTTTTTGAGAATTGTCAAATCAGATTTCAAAAAAAATTTTTTTTTCTTTTGATTCAAGGATTTGTTGGATCAGCTTTGCGGAGGCGCCGTCTGCCGGATTGCGGTCCGGGAGCGGTCATTTGCCTGCTTTTGTGTAGAGCGGTTCCGCTTTCTTCTGAACAAGATACCGGTGAAGCGTAAAGGTGCGCCATTGGTTGAGATCTTTGCCGAGCTGGAGATACAGCTCCTGAATCCGGTCCTCTCCGTATTCGGTCGGCGGGATTTCGATTCCTTTTTCCTCCGCCTTCAGAAGCGCCGGAAGCGCGGGATATCCCAGCGAACAGAGGTAGGGGACGTCCAGCGGAACCGGCCGCAGGCCTTCTTTCGTGACCGGAACCGCCTCCCGGCAGTGTGCCAGATTGTATTCGGCTATATGTCCCCGGATATCGCAGAGCATGACAAACAGCAGAAGCACCAGCAGGGCGGCTCCGTTGGTCCAGACCAGCCAGTTCAAACTCCGGTTCTTCCAGATTTTCCAGAGAATCAGACAGAGACCGCAGGCGACCAGCAGCATCCAGAGTCCCGCCGCCACCCGAAGTTCGGTCAGACTGTATACGGCAATGTATTTTCCCAGCCGCAGCAGGGAGGACGCCACCAGAAACACGTTTTGAAGCAGCCACACGTAGACTAGAATTCTGGCCCATTTCCAGCCGGCGCCGGTGCTTTGTCTGCGGAAGGCGATCAGCGTCAGCAGACCGGCCAGCAGCGCGGTCAGGATCAGCGGATAGGCGCCGCGATGCGCGTATTCGGCATAGCTCATACCGGCGGGAAGTGCCGCTCCCGACCAGAGATATTCGATGTCAAGCACATTCTGAAGCAGGAAGAGAAGATTGAACAGAATCAGTGCCCGCGTCATGATGCGGGCCAGAAGATCGTCCGTGGATTTCCCGAGTTCGACCTGATAGGTGCATACGGCAAGGTTGCTGTCCCAGATTTCGCGGAACCGTTTCCAGAGCGTCAAACCGCTCAGCGAGGTCGTGAACAGAAAAACACAGAACCAGAAGAACAGGCGGGAAAGACGCGGCAGTTCGATTTTCCGGCAGAACTCGATGACATTCCCGAGACCTCTGTCAATGATCGGATTGGCGCTCGCAAACAGCAGCAGAAACAGAAGCGTGAACAGAACCGGCAGAAACCAGAGAAACGCTCCCCGCATGAATCGGATCAGCAGCGGGCGGCTCGTCCCGACCTTTTCCAAAGCGACGCGGATCTGGTAGTACCAGTCAAAGAGGACGGAGCTAGCGAGAAGCAGAAGATCCCTCAGCCATTTTCCCGCCCGGGTCTCCCACCCCGTGCCGCGGGAAACCATCCGGAAGGAATACAGCGCAAACAGCGGAAGCGCAATGCTGTAAAAATTCACCGAATAGAGCAGCCCGAGTCCGCAGAGGAAAAAGACAAATCCCCAGAGCAGACGGAAATTCAACGGCATGAAATCCAGATGGTGCGGCAGCGAGAAAATCAGAAGCAGCAGATAGAAAATCAGAAACGGAACGCTCCCGATGGAGGAGGTCTCGCTCCGGTAAAACAGGATGTCCGCCAGAACGATCAGCAGAATGACCATCGGAATCCGGAACTGATCCGGAAGCAGCAGATTGAAGCGGTATGTGAATTTCATAGCGTCTCTCCTGTTTTCTCCCTGTACGGAGTTAAGAATAATCCGGATTCCGGGAAAAATCAACAGCGTCTGATCAAATTTATTGATTTTTTTATTTGACGAGCTTCCGATTGCGTGGTATTTTCCCCGGCAGCGATTGAGAAAGGATGCGGAACAATGCAGTGGTGGGAACATGTGGAAGTGATTGTGTACGGCGGCTGGATCCTGCTGCTGCTCATGGCGGCGGTGGCCTGCGCGCTGGATGTGCTGCGCAATCAGGGGGACGAACCGCAGAGGACCTCGCTGTGGCTTACGGTGATTATCGCATTTCCGGCGTTCGGGGTGCTGCTGTATCTGCTGACGGGGCGGAGCAGAAAGGCTTCCATGGGGCGGCGCGTGGCGGATTCGGCCAGCGACTTTCTTGCGAAGATCAAGGCGCATCCCAAACTGGATACCTATTATTCGAGTCTGTCGAGCTGGATTGTTCACAGCGGATCCGTCGCGGAGAGAACGCTTGACCGTACGCTGGACACCTGCTCAGTGAAAGGCAACGCCGTGAAACTTCTGCGCGACGGGACCGCGGCCTATCCCGCGATGCTGGAAGCGATCCACTCGGCGCGTGTTTCGATTTTTCTTCAGAGCTTTATCATTGCCGACGATGAGATCGGTCACTACATTCTGAAGACTCTGGAGGACCGCGCCAGAGAGGGCATTGATGTGAAAATCCTGTACGACAGTTTCGGGAGTTTTTTCTCCTCCTTCTACCGGATGTTCAACAAATACGGGCGCGGGATTGAGAATTTCAAGATTCGTCCGTTCTCTCTTGCGAACAGTCTGACGCGCTGGCGGTTTCAGATGCGCAATCACAGAAAACTGCTGGTGGTGGACGGACGAATCGGCTTTCTCGGAGGAGTGAACATCAGCGAGGGGAATGTCCCGGTGCGACGGAAAGGGGAGAGCGCGATTCACGACCTGCATTGCCGACTGGAGGGACCGGTCGTCGGCGAGCTGGAGATGTCGTTCCTGCGCGACTGGTTTTATGCGTCGAAGGAACCGGAGGAGGAGATTCTGAAAACGGCGGTGTTTCCGCCGCCGGCTCCCTGCGGCGACTGCACGATCCGGGTGGTCTGTTCCGGATGGGGCCAGTGCTACGAAGGCAGTGAAAAGGTGTTTTACACGGCGGTTTCCACGGCGGAGAGGAGCATCTGGATCATCAGTCCGTATTTTGTGCCGGATACGCCGTTCATCATGGCGCTCCGGATGGCGGCCGCGCGCGGGGTGGATGTCCGGGTGATTGTGCCGCTGAACAACAATCATTTCTATGTGAAGCTGGCGTCCCGGAGTTTTTACGAATCGCTGCTGGAGGACGGGGTCCGGATTTTTGAACGGCGCGGAGTTTTTGTTCATGCGAAGGCGATGCTGGTGGATTCCGAATGGGCGCTGGTCGGTTCCAGCAATTGCGATGTCCGGAGTTTCCGGCTCAATTTCGAGCTCGACACCGTGGTGCGCGGAGAGAGTTTTCTTCGGCAGCTGAAGTCGGAACTGGAACGGGAGCTTGCCGCGTCCGACGAGGTGACGCTGGAGCAGATCTATGCGAAAAAGGGAGCCGTTCGCGCCGCCGAAAATCTCTGTGCTCTTCTGACTCCGCTTCTCTGAGCGGCCGGAGATTTCCTTGTTCCGCCGTTTGGGAAGGGATCCGATTCGGCTGCTTCTCTGAACGGCCGGAAATTTACTTGTTCCGCCGTTGGTAGATGGTACCGATGCAGCCGCCGTTTTTGGTCGGCGAGAATCCGAGGATGAGCAGCGAGGGCGGATCCTGTTTCAGAAAGACCTCTCCGCTTCCACGCAGCGAATCCTGATGTTCCTTTGTGACACTGTTCCATCCGGCGTTTTTCAGGGCGGAGGCCAGGATGGGGAGGGTCTGTTCCACTCCGAAATCCGAGGAGAACGCTCCATAGACCGCATTCCGGTTGGGGAATTCCATCACGGCGATCGGCTTGGCTCCCGGCGGAAGCGGAAAATCCGCGGGCCAGTTCGAGGGCTTGAGCTTCTCCGCCGGCAGATCCATGGAGAATTCTATGGTCGGATAGATCCCTTCGATCGAGAGCAGATAGAGACGGCGCCGGATGCCGTTCTTCCGTTTGATTTCCACCAGCAGGGAGTTCGCGTTTGCCGCGAACCGGGCGTCCGGATAGAGCTTTCGGAGATTTTTATAGCAGACATCCAGAGGATTCCGGACCAGCGAGACGCCCATTTCCAGCGAGTGCCCGTCCACCACGACTTTTTCGGACCAGAGACGGGCGGGGTTCAGCGCCTCCTGCCTGTCGCCTCCTTCGCCGGAGGAGAACGGCCAGAGCGAAAAGACCTCCGCCGACAGCGGAAGCGCAAATCCGACAGCTGTCAGAAAAAGAATCGCGGGCAGTTTCATCGTTTGGCTCTCCATGGAAAAATTGATGCTTCCGGGAACAATAGCACTGTTTTTTTCGTTTGCAACTTCTCTTGCGAAATTTGGGTGTTCGGGAGGAAAAGGGTCAGCGGCGGTATCCGGTTTCCCTTCCTGCGGTCTGCCGGTTCCGGACCGCCTGGATCCAGTGGGAGATCAGGGGCGAGAGAATGAAGTCCTCCAGATCGTTGCTGAATTCCAGTTTCGTATTGCAGTAGGGACAGGTGGAAAACGCTTCGATGTCCGCGGGCAGCAGCTGTTCTCCGCAGGTCGGACAGATCAGAAGTTTTTCTTCCGGATTGCCCGCGGGATCGGGATGAACATATTGGTATTTCGATGTGGTCTGCTGTTTTGTCATGAGGAAAAGATAACGTGCATTGGGATAAAATCAACCGGAAAAGCGTATTTTTCCGCGGAAGGGAACGCTCCCGCGGTCTTTCGGGGACCGCGGGACGGGGAACGGTCAGACGAGCACGATCCGTTTCAGATTCTTTTTCCCGGCCTTCAGAATGAGGGCTCCGTCCTGGAAATCGGCCGCGGTCACGGTGCAGTCGGCGCTTTCGATGCGGCGGTCCCCGAGATAGGCGCCTCCGCCCTGAATGAGACGGCGCGCATCGCCGTTGGATTTGCAGAGACCGGAATCGGCAAGCAGTTTGACGATCCAGATCCCCTCCGCAGGCAGGGCGAGATGATAGGTCGGCAGATCATCAAGACCGGCGGATGCGTCGGGTTTGACCTCGCGGATCCGGCTGGAGGTCGGGATGGAGCCGTCCTTGTCGGCGAATCCGAACTTGGTGCAGGCGGCGAGATACGCCCTGGCCGCCTCGTCAAATCCGTGGGCAAGCGAGGTGGCCTCGAAGGCGAGCACCTCTTTCGCGCGGTTGATGGACGCGCTGCACAGGGACTGAATCTCATCCAGCGGGAGCGCGGTGAAATAGCCCATGAGTTTCCGGACATCGGCGTCATCGACATTGCGCCAGAACTGATAGTAGTCGAAGACGCTGGTCTTGTTTTTGTCGAGCCAGACGGCTCCGCCGACGGATTTTCCGAACTTTTTCCCCTGACTGTTCAGCAGCAGCGGCATGGTCAGTCCATGCACCTCCTGCTGGGAGAGGCGGCGGACCAGGTCGATGCCCGCTGCGATATTTCCCCACTGATCCTGTCCGCCGAGTTCGAGCGTGCAGCTGTAGTCGCGGTTCAGAATGTAGTAGTCATATGACTGGAGAAGCATGTAGCTGAACTCCATGAAGGTGATTCCGGTTTCCATCCGCAGCTTGACGGATTCCGCGGTCAGCATTTTGTTGACGCTGAATTTGGAGCCGATGTCACGGAGAAAATCGAGATATTTCATTTCGCCGAGCCAGTCGAGGTTGTTGGCCATGATGACGTTGTCATAGGGCAGGAAGCGCTTGAGCTGTTCGCCGATTGCGGCGCAGTTCTGTGCCACTTTCTCCCTGGTCAGGATCGGTCTTGCCTCCTGTTTTCCGGAGGGATCGCCGACCAGTCCGGTTGCTCCGCCGACGAGGGCGATGGGGCGGTGTCCCGCCTTCTGAAGCCAGCGCATCGCCATGACGGGAAGCAGGTGGCCCACATGGAGACTGTCTCCGGTCGGATCGAAGCCCACATAATAAGTGATCGGACCCTCGGACAGAGCTTTTGCAAGTGCTTTCTCGTCGGTCGACTGATAGACGAAACCGCGAGCCTTCAGATCTTCCCATAGATTTGCTGACATCGTTTCACCTTATTATGTTGATTGTTTGGAGAATCAATAATATAAAGCCCTTTCGGGAAAGAAACAAGTCTTTTTCTGTATTTTCATCGGGAATTCCGGGACTCCCTCTGGATTTTCCGCATCCTTTTGCGTCATTTCCCGTGCGGGAAGGACGAGGCGCCACGGGGAAGGAATCCGGAGGGGAGGAGTCTTTATTCCTTGATTTCCAGAATGAGCATGGTGACATCGTCGGACTGTTCGGTGTCGCCGGCGAATTCGCGGACGCTGTCCATCACCCGTTTCAGGTCGCCGCGCAGATGCGTCTGCTTGCAGGCGGCGCGGTTCATGACGGCGAGCAGACGTTTTTCTCCGAAGATTTCGCCCTTGCTGTTGACCGCTTCGGTGACGCCGTCGGTGTAGCAGAAGAGGCGGTCGCCCTTCCGGAGACGGAGTTTTCTTGCATGATATTCGCGGTTTTCCTGAATGCCGAGCGCGAATCCCTTGTCGAGCCGGAGCCAGTCGTAGAAGGTGCCTTCGCGCTTGAGAAGGGGCGGATTATGTCCGCCGTTGACATAGTGCAGAACCTTTGTGCTCAGATCGTAGATGCCGAAGAACATGGTCACGAACATGCAGACGTCGTTGTTTTCGCAGAGGGCCTTGTTGGTGCGTTCGATAATTTTGGCTGCGCCGTATCCGCTGAGGGCGTTGTTCTTGAGGGTTGTCTTTGCGCTCATCATGAACATGGCGGCGGGGATGCCCTTTCCGGAGACGTCGGCAATGACGAAGGCGATGCGGTTGGGATCGATCATGAAAAAGTCGTAGAAGTCGCCGGCGACCTCCTTGGCCGCGTGCATTTCGGCATAGAGGTCGAACTGTTCGATTTTGTCCGGGAAGGGGGGAAAGCGGTTGGGAAGAATGTCGCGCTGGATCTGGGCGGCGACTTCCAGTTCGCTGGTGATCCGTTCCCGGGAGGAGGTCTCTTTGGCAAGACGGTCGATATACTCCTTGAGATTGTCGGACATCCGGTTGAAGGTGCGCGCAAGCGATCCGATTTCATCCTTCGACGATTCGGAAATGCGATGGTCCAGATTCCCCTGACCGAGGCGTGTGATCTCGCGCATCAGATTGCGGATGGGCGCGGTGATGTAGCGCGAAACGATAATCAGTGCGCAATAGAGCATCAGCAGCGAGAAGGTCACAAAAAGCGTGACAAAGATCCTGTTGTGCAGATTGATGAGCGCGAAGAGTTCCGCCGCCGGCACCTGCACGGAGAGCATCATGCCGTTGCGGAGAACGCGGGCGAAGGAGTAGTACTGCGCCCCGTGAAGTTTGAACGGAATGACGGCGACTTCCGATTTGGTCGCCTTTTTCAGATTCCGGTACCAGGGGGCGTAGCGGAGGGAGCGTCCGGTCATTTTTTCGCTCCGGCCCGGACTGTACGTGTTGGCCAGAATGTAGTCGTGTTCCGGATCGCACATGAAAACGAAGCTGTTGCCGGTGGGTTTGATCTGTGTGATGGCCCGGATGACGTTCTGAAGCCGCCAGTCGATGGTGGCCAGTCCCACGCGTTCCCCTTCGGCGTTGTAGATGCCGGTTCCGACGGTGATGACAAGGGATTTGGTGCCTTCGGTGTCCAGATAGGGCGGCGACCATTTCACATCACCGCGTTTTTTCAGTCCCCGGATGAGGAGGCGGTACCAGCTCTGCTGAAGATAGCTGGTGATTTCCATGCTGTAATGACTGTCCAGCATCGGAATGCTGCTGTTGCTGCGGCAGGCGTAGAAGCTGACCGCCTTGCGCGAGGGATCCAGACGGTACGGATCGAACCAGATGCCTCCGCCCGCCGCGGTCGGAAACGTGCGGATGTTGTTCAGGACAATCGTGTTGCCGATTTTCTGCGAGCGGTCGGTGTAGAGATAGAAGACCGATCCGGCATTCGCCAGCGAGAGCGCATCCTGTTCCATTTCCGTGATGTACGTATTGATGCGTTCGCTTTTGTACTGCACGGTCGCCGCCAGTTCGTTGATCCGCAGTTTCCGGTAGTTGGTGGTCGTGTTGACCGCGTAGAAACTGAAGGCAAAGCTCATGATGAGCAGAAACGAGATGACAACAAGAAAAATTTTAGCCCGGATGGAACGCATTGCTACACCATCAGAGTTGTGATGTTGCAGCAATTGCGGTATTCATATTTCATGGATTCGGATTTTTCCTGTACGAGCAGCAGTCCGAGCCCGCCGACGGCGCGCTTCTCTATGGAGAGCGTGGTGTCGATCTTTTCGACGCGGGAGGGATCGAAGGGACGGGCGTTGTCTTTGATCTGGAGCGTGATCCGGTTGGTTTCGGTGTCGGCGGAAAGACGGATGAAAATTTCAATTTTCCCGCCGCCTCCGTATTTCTGCGTGTTCGTGACCAGCTCCTCGACGATCAGTTCAATGGTGAAGAGTTTGTTCTGAGGAAGACGGTGCGTCGCGAAGAACGATTCCAGATTCCGGTTGAACGGGATGAAATCGAACTCCCCGGCGGACACGTGAAATGTGAATTCTGCTGTCATGAGGCTCTTTCCTTCCTGCGGTGACTTGTGAATTATTATAACTCCGTTGCGGGAATAGTCAAGTCCGCGGGCGATTTTCCCGCGATTCTTTCCGGCGCATTTCTCTTCCGGGCGGAAAAATCTCGGAGGTTCCGACTTGACGGAAGGGGTTTCCGTGATACATTAATTTTGTCGTTTTCAGCAGGGGGGAGAATCGGTTGGGAGAGATGAAACATGGGAAAAACAGCGCTGGTGATCGGCGCCGGACGGGGAATCGGAAAAGCGATCGCCCTGCGCCTGGCGCGCGATGGATTTGATCTGGTGGGAACTGCCAGTCGCGATGCGGCGTCGCTGGCGGAGGTGAGAAAAGGAACGGAGGAGGCGGGAAGACGGTTCACGGGACTGGTCTTTTCCGTGGAGGACCGCGCCGCCGCGGCGGAGGCGCTGACCGGCTGTTTCGGGGAGGATGCGCCGGAGGTGATCGTTTACAATGCGGGAATTGCGCGGGACAATCTGTTTGTGTTCATGTCGCCGGAGGAGTGGGACGCGGTGATCCGGACGAATCTGGACGGATTTTACAACACGGTCCAGCCGCTCCTGATGGGGATGATGGCGCGCCGCAGCGGGCGGATCGTGGCGATCAGCAGCGCTTCGGGACAGACGGGTCAGGGGGGACAGGTCAATTATTCCGCCTCGAAAGCGGGGCTGATCGGCGCGGTGAAAGCGCTGGCGCGGGAGGTCGGGCGCAAGAACATTCTGGTCAACGCGGTGGCGCCCGGATTCATTGAAACGGCCATGACGGCCGATCTGCCGCGGGAGAAAATCCTGCCGCTGATTCCGCTGAACCGGTCCGGACATCCGGAGGAGGTGGCGGGTGTGGTGTCGTTTCTCTGCGGTCCCGACTCCGCCTATATTCAGGGACAGGTGCTGGCGGTCAACGGCGGACTTGTCATGTAAGGCAGTTGGAGAGATCTGTTGGAAAAGGAATACGATTATCTGGTGGTCGGCAGCGGCGTGACCGGAATGACGATCAGTCTGCTGCTGGCCGACTGCGGTTTCCGGGTGCTGCTGCTGGAAAAGAGTGCGGTGATCGGCGGAAGCATGCAGCGTTTCCACCGGTGCGGAATTCCGTTTGACACGGGGTTCCATTTTACGGCGGCGCTGACCGGCTGCATGGGGGACATGGTGCGGATGCTGAAGTTTTCTCCCGGACTTGAAACGATTCCGATCCGGACGAATTTGTATCTGGCGGACCGGAAGAAACTGTTTCATCTTCCGCGGGGGCGTTCCCGGGTGCGCGACTATTTCTGTTCGCTGTATCCGGCGGAGGCGGAGAAGATCCGGCGCTATTTCGAGACCGAGAAGCGGATCTTTGAAAACACGCCGCTCTTCAATCTGCGGGAGGACGGGTTTGCCATGTCCGGAATCCAGCAGGAGGATTTTCTCTCTTTGAAGACGTATCTGGATTCGCTTGGCATATCCGGGGAGGTGCGCAGTCTTCTTGCCAGTTTCACGAGCTGTCACGGGACTCCCTGCGGGGAGATCTCCCTGGCGAATCACTGCCGGGTGAGTTTCGGTTTGCTGGATGACCTGGTGCGGGTGAAAGGCAGCGGGGGAGCGTTTGTCGAGGCGTTCCGGAGACGCGCGGCGGAGCTGGGAATCGAGATCCGGACGCGCTGCACGATCGAAGAGTGCATTCCTTCGGAGCGTCTCCGCTGTCACAGGGTTCATCTGACGGATGGAAGCACGGTTTCGTTCCGGGACTGCGTCATGACGATTCATCCTCTTGCGGTGGCGGAACTTCTGCCGGAGCGGTTCCGTTCGGGACTCTTTCTGGAGCGGATTCGGGAATTTGAGGAGGGGTGCGGCTTTTTCACGCTGTTCGGCGTTCTGGAGGGTCCGTGTGAAACGTTCCGTCAGGAGCTGACCTCCAGTTTTTCGACCTCGGACATCGACAAGGTCATGACGCCGGATCACCCGGACGCCACGGCGACCGGCATCATGCTGACGGAGGAGACCGGGCTCGACGGCGCGCAATACCGGACCGTGACCGCGTTCGAAAACGTGTTCGCTCCCGAAACGGCGCAGTGGAATGCAACGCGCACGGGAAGGCGGGGAACGGAATATGACCGCTACAAGCAGCGGAAGGTCCGGGAGATGGAACGGAAGATCTATGAACTCTATCCGGAGTTTGAAGGGAGGCTTCGCATTCTGGATTCGGCGTCGATGCTGACGTACCGGGATTATCTTTCGCCCTGCGGTTCCGCGTATGGGATCCGTCAGAAGATGGGGCAGCACAATCTGTTCGGGAAACTGCCGATCCGCAATTTTTATGTCGCGGGACAGAGTGCGCTTCTTCCGGGGGCGATGGGGGCGATGCTTTCGGCGTTTGTGATCTGGCGGAAGATGGTCGGAGAGAAGCTCTATCTTCGGAAAATCAACGAGGTTGCGGAAAGGGACGAGCCATGAGCGGAAGCGGAAGAAGACGAGTGGTGATTACGGGAGCGGGAGTGGTCTCTTCGCTGGGCGCCACGCCGGAGGAGTTGTATGAGAATCTTGCCGCGGGCTGGTGCGGTGTGCGGCGGATGAGCGAATGGAAGGAGACGTCCGCTCCGCTGGCGGCTCCGGCGGTCCTGAGGGAGAATGTGGAGAAGACGATTCCCCGGATTTTCCGCCGCTCCATGGGACGGGTGGGACTGTATTCGGCGCTGGCGGCACGGGCCGCGGCGGAGGATGCGGAGCTTTCCGGGGAGTTCCTGGCGGGCGGGGAGTGCGGATGCGTCATCGGATCCACAATGGGCGGATCCGGAAGCATTGCCGAGACGTTCCGTCTGCTGCTTTCGGGCAGGGGGGAGGAGATTCCGGCGACGCAGTTTTTCAAATGCGTCTCCCATACGGCGTCGTTCAATGCGGCGAATCTGCTTCGGATCTGCGGGGTGGTGGAGTCGCCGTCGGCGGCATGCGCATCGGGGCTTCAGGCGGTGGGGCTGGCGCGCGATCTGATCGCGGGGGGCGTGCAGAAGGCGGTGATCTGCGGCGGGGCGGAGGAGCTCTCGCCGGAGGTGAACGCCTCGTTTGATCTGATCTACGCTTCCGCGAACGCCGCGGAGGGGGAGAGCCGGGAGGAAAAAACAACCGGGGAGCCGCGCCCGTTTGACGCCGCGCGGCGCGGACTGGTCTGCGGAGACGGCGCGGGAATTCTGGTTCTGGAGGAGCTGGAACATGCTCTGGCGCGCGGGGCGCGGATCTATGGGGAGGTGATCGGGTTTGCCACCTGCGGATGCGGATCGGGATTGAGTCAGTCGGATGCGTCGGCGATTCTGCGCTGTCTGGAACTGGTGTGCCGGGATGCGGGGATCGCTCCGGAAGCGATCGACTATGTCAGCGCCCATGCGACGGCAACCGTGCAGGGGGACCGCGAAGAGGCGGCCGCATTGCGGACCTTTTTCGGAGCCCGGGTTCCGGTGAGCAGTCTGAAGGGGCATCTCGGGCATACGCTCGGAGCGTCCGGGGCGCTGGAACTGATTGTTTCCCTGCTGATGATGCGGCGTTCGGAAATTCTGCCGACACTGCATCTGGAACAGATTGCGGAGGATTGCGGAGGGCTTGATCTTCCCCGGGAGATCCGTCGGCGCGAAATCGGGGTTTTCCTGAAAAACTGCTTTGCTTTTGGCGGGATCAATGCTACATTACTTTGTTCAAAATTCAAGAGATAGAGCTGGAACAGCTGACGCGTTTCCGCGCGGCGGCAGAGTGCGAAAGACCGATTATGACAAGAGAAGAAATTGTAAATGCTGTGAATTCGACCTTTACCGAGATGCTGGAGGTGCCGGCGGAGGAGCTTTCTCCGGAAAAAGAGATCTTCAAGGATCTCGGACTTGACAGTCTGGATATGGTGGACCTGATGATCGGACTTCAGCGGAAATTCGGAATCTCCCTGCGTCAGAACGAGGAGATCCGGAAGATTGTGACGCTGGGGGATGTGTACGCGTTCTTTGAGAAGCTGGAGGCGAAACGCCGGGAATCGGCCGCCTCCTCCTCCGGCGGGGAGTGACGCGGGGACCGTGCTTACGTTCGCTGTATACACGCAGGTTCTGCTTCTGACGATTCTGTACTGCATGGCGGCGTGTCCCTTTCTGCTGTTGTTTCTGCTGCTGAACTGCGGCTCGGTGCGGCGGATGCGGGCGGTGGTCCGGTTTTTTATTTTATGGTATGGGAAGACGGTGATTTTTCTCGGGTGGTATCCCTATGTCCGTGTCCGGTTTGAGAACGTTTCGGGAAAGCCGGCGCGGGGGGGGATCTACATCTGCAATCACCGGTCGTCTTCGGATCCGTTTCTGGTGGCGGCGTTCACGCTGGGGCGGCCGCCGGCGCAGGTGGTGAACCGATGGCCGATGCGTCTGCCTTTTTTCGGTTTTTTTGCGCGGCTTGGCGGATATCTTGATGTTACGGCTCATTCGTACGAGGAGGCGCGGGAGTGGGCGCGGGAAATGGTGAATGCCGATGTTCCGGTGGTGGTGTTCCCGGAAGGGACCCGGTCGGGAAGCCGGAAGATGAATCAGTTTCACGGAACCTTTTTCCGGATCGCCAGGGAGCTGGACTGCCGGCTGGTACCGGTGGCGATTACGGGCAACGAGCATTGTCCGGACCGGGATTTCCGGATGTCGTGCGGACGGGTGCGGGTCCGTCTGCTGCCGGAAGTGGAGCGGAGGATCGTCCGGGAGACGCCGCCGTTTCAGCTGAAGAATCTCGTGCGCCGGATTCTGATGGAGCAGACGCGGAAAATGGATGAGGCTGCTGAATGAATACATTTGAATTTCTTCCGGAGAATGATTTTCTTCCGCCGGAGGCGCTCCGTGCGATGCAGGAACGGTATCTGCGGGAGCACCTGGAGTACTGCCGGACTCATTCGCCGTATTACCGGAACCTTCTGGGAGAGCGGGATTTCTCGGCGTTTCCGCTGGAGAGTCTGTCGGAACTTCCGTTGACGGACAAGAGGGATCTGGCAACTCACCTTGACGAGTTTCTGGCGTGTCCCTGGGAGGAGATTGAGGATATTGTCTTTTCCTCCGGAACGACGGGGACGCCCTGCCGGGTGGCGTATTCGGGCAGTGACATGAAGCGTCTGACATACAATGAGCGCCGTTGTTTTCATGCGGCGGGGCTGACCGCGTCGGACCGGGTGCTGCTGACCTGCACGCTGGACCGCTGTTTTGTCGCCGGACTGGCGTATTATCTCGGAGTGCGCGCGGTCGGCGCGGCGGCGATCCGCAACGGACTGAACACGATCGAGAGTCATATCGAGGTGATGAAATCGCTGCATCCGACGGCCATTGTGGGGGTGCCCTCCTTTCTGCGTCATCTGGGACTGGAGATGCGCAAGCGCGGAATTGACCTGTCGTCCGTCAGACGTCTGATCTGCATCGGGGAACCGATCCGGGATGAGACGTTGCGTCTGTCGGGTCTCGGGGAGCAGCTCGGAGAGATCTGGAAGGCTCCGATTCATTCGACGTATGCGTCGTCGGAGATTGTTTCGAGTTTCTGCGAGTGCACGGCAACCTGCGGCGGGCATCTGATTGCCGATCTGGCGATTGTCGAAATCGTGGATGAGAAAGGGCGTGTCCTGCCGGAGGGGGAGATCGGCGAAGTGACGGTCACTCCGATGCGGGTGACGGGGATGCCGCTGATCCGGTTCCGAACCGGGGACATCAGTTTTCTGATCCGGGAACGGTGTGCGTGCGGACGCTGGTCGCCGCGTCTGGGGCCGATTCTGGGGCGGCGGGCCCACATGCTCAAGTGTCGCGGGACGACGTTATATCCTCAGGTGCTGTATTCGGTGCTGGATCAGTCGCCGGAGGTTGCCGAATATTACGTTGTTGCATCGGGGGAGAATTTATCCGACCGGGTGGAGGCGGTGGTGGCGCTGAAGGTGCCGGGCTCTTCCACGGAGGCTCTTGCGGAGCGGCTCAAGGCAAAATGCCGTCTGCGGGTGCCGATCCGGGAGGTTCCGCTCGAAGAGGCGAGAAAACAGATCTTTTCGGTCTCCCGCAAGCCGGTCCGCTTCGTGGATCTGCGCAGGAAATCCAATCTGAATCTTTGAGGGGAAGTTGGAGATGGAGCTTTTATCGCGGTTTGATTTTTCGGAGGAGGAGATCCGCGCGCTTCCTCCCGGACGGCTCCTTTCCATGGAGATCGAGTTCACGCGGAAGTGCAACTACCGCTGTCCCTACTGCTACGCCGTGGAAACGGATTCGGATGGTGCGGACGCCGCGGACGAAATGACGGAGGAGGAGATTCGTTCCGCGATCCGTCAGGCGTCGGAACTCGGGGCCCGGAAGATTGTGGTTCTCGGGGGCGAGCCGCTGGTCTATCCGCGTCTGAATGAGATGATTGACTTGATTTCCGATCTCGGAATGGGGTGCGAGATTTTCACGAACGGCGGACTGATGACGCCGGAACGGGCGGCATTTTTCTTTTCGCGCGGCTGCCGGGTAGTGGTGAAGCTCAATACCTTCAAGCCGGAGATTCACGACCGCATGACCGGACGGAAAAACTCTCTTTCGCTTGCCCTGGGCGCTCTGGAAATGCTCCGCGCAGCGGGGTACCGCCATTTGAAGAAAATGCTCGGGGCGGCGACCGTGCTCAGTTCGCTGAACATCGACGAAGCGGTCGGGATGTGGAAATTTCTGCGGGATCATAACATCGAACCCTATTTCGAGTGCATTACGCCGCAGGGACGGCTGCTGGAACATCGGACTCTTCTTCCGGAACCGGAAAAAGTGAAGAGGGTTTTCGAGGAGATTGCCGCGCTGGACGAACAGTACGGACATCACTGGAAACCGCAGCCGCCGCTGGTGGGGCAGCGCTGTTTCCGGCACTGCTACTCCTGCGTGGTGGAGAGCCGGGGAACGGTGGTGCCCTGCGTCGGATTGAACGAGCCGATCGGGTCCATCCGTGAAAAACCGCTCCGGGAGATTCTGCTGGACAGCATGATTCTTCGCAAGCTGAAGAACTATCGGAAATACATCAAGTCGCCGTGCCGGGAGTGTTCGGACTTCGATCACTGTTACGGGTGCCGGGGCGCCGCCTGGCAGATGACGGGGGATTATCTGGCCGCGGATCCCACCTGCTGGAAGAATGCGGCGAAGGAGAAGAAGATTGCGGTGCTGCCGGTCGATGCGCGTGCGTACATTCCGCATAAGCCGCCGGTTGCGATGGTGTCGGAGATTGTGCACATCGCCGATTCGGGCGGAGACATCCGGTCGGTGATCGCGGAGGAGTGCGTGTTTGCCGATGAACACGGCGTGCTCGACAATGCGGCTCTCATTGAGCTGGCCGCCCAGTCGGTTGCCGCCTTGAACGGATTCATGACGCCGGGGAGCATTCCGGATGGGATGCTGGTGGAGGTGAACCGGTTTTCCTGTCACGCCCCCGTGAAAACCGGAGAATGCGTGACAACCAGATTCGTCACCACGACGGAGTTCCTGCCGTGGCATATCATTGATTTCGAGATCTTCGGCGGGGATGGAAAACGGAAAGCGGAAGGAGTGCTGAAACTGTGCGTGCCGGACGAAAAGTGATTCTGTCGATCCTGCTGATCCTCTCTGCGGCATTGTCCTGCGTCGCGGGGGAGGGCGCGGAAGAGATCCTGCAAAAGATCCGCCGAAAGATGGGGGCTGTTTCCACGCTTCAGGCGGAGTTCGTGCAGAAAAAGCGGATCGCCTCCCTGAAGCACACCTTGATGATTCGCGGGGAGCTGGCGCTGGACCGGAAGGGAAAAATGGCGTGGAGAGTGCACTCCCCGATGCGCTACGTCTGTCTGATCGACGGAAACTCCCTGACGCAGTGGGATGAGGATTCGGATTCGGTCCTGAAACTGGATGTCTCGAAAAATCCGGCGCTCCAGGTGCTGTCGAAGTCGATGACCCGCTATTTCGGCGGGCGGTTCGACGAGATGGCCGATGAGTTTTCCATTTCGCTTCAGGGGCCTCTTTCTCTTCGGCTTGTTCCGCGGAAGGAGTCCATGATTTCGCGGTTCATCCGGGAAATCGAGGTGGAAACCTCTCCGGATTACAGTTTTATTACCCGGGTCGTGATCCGCGAGGTCGGCGGGGATGAATCCGTGATCGAATACAGCAATGTCCGAAGGAATCAACCCGTACCGGAGTCGACATGGCGGGCAGGGGCAAACTGAGGAATCTTCCGGGGCGCTTCGTCCTGCTGGCGGCGAGGCATCCGCTGGCGGTCCGGGCGCTGGTTGCGCTTCTGTTTCTTGCGGGGGCCTGGCTGATTTTCCGGGGACATTTTTCCAATGATATCGCTTCGATGCTGCCGGATGGTTCGCGTTCCGCGAAAAGTTATACCGAAATCAACCGGAGCGGAATGTTCCATAAAGTGATCCTTTCGTTTTCCCGGAAGGACGGCCGCTCTTTTCATGAAATCTCTCCGGGAGGGATGCTGGACCGGATCGCCGCGGAGCTGACGCTTCTTCCACAGGTAAGACGGGTCGAGTATCAGTATCTTTCCGGGGATCCGGCGGAACAGTTGAGGAATCTGGTGCTCTGGATGCCGCAGCTGACCTCTCCATCGGACCTCAAAACGGGCAGGGAGGAAATCGAAAAGACGGTGCGCGGATTGTTCCGGCGGATGCTTCTTCCATCCTCTGTCGGGCAGGTTCCGCTGATGCGTTCGGATCCGTTCAGCCTGAACGGAGTGCTGTTTCAGAGACTGCGGGAGTTCCAGTCCGTGACGGGCCTGCGCGTTTCTCCAAACACGCCGTATCTGATAACCGAGGACGGAAAACAGGCGATGATGCTTCTGGATACCGGAGTTCCGGTTTCCGATGCCGTGAATGCGCGGACTCTTCTGGCTTCCGTTCATGCGGTTTTGAACAGGTGTCTGCCGGAGGAGGTTGCCTGCGATGTGATCAGCGCGCACCGGCGTGCCGTTTGGAACGAGAGCGTTCTGCGGGGGGACGTGAAAACGGTCTGCTGGATGTCCACCATTCTGTTTGCCGTGCTTTTCATTGTCTTCTACCGTTGCGATGTGCGGAGTTTTCTGATTCCTCTGATTCCCGTTCTGGCTTCCGCGATCGTGCTTGGATGGATGACTCCGGTATTCGAGAATGTGCTGTTTTTTGTGGTCGGAATGGGTGGTGTTGTCATCAGCCTTGCGGTGGACTACGGGATTCACACCTACGCCGTGATGACGGGAGGCGGAGGTTTTTTGCGTCTGATCCGGATTGTCCCGGCGCTCTGTGCGGGGGCGCTGACGTCGATTGCCGCGTTTCTGCTGTTTTCGTTTTCGAAGACGGAAGGAATCCGGCAGCTGGGATTTTTTTCGGGAGCGAGTCTTCTGCTGAGTCTTCTGCTGATGCTGTTGCTTCTGCCGTCGATTCTGTCGGGGGGAAAACGGCACGACATCCGTTTTCGCGCGCCGGAGTTTCCGGTCCGCCGTCCGCGGACGGCCGTTTTCATCTGGCTGGCGCTTCTTCTCTGCTGTGTCTGTACGCTTCCCGCCTTGAAGTTCCATTCCGATGTCCGGCAGTTTGACGTCTCGCCGAAGACGTTCGACGAGGAGGAAAAACGGGTTTCCGCGGGATTCTTTTCCGAACCGCGTCCGGCGATGCTGCTGTTTCAGGGGAGGGATGCCGAGTCGGTCCGCTGCGAGGCGGAGAAGATTCTTTCCGTTCTCCGGGGGAAGACGGAAGGATCGTTTTCCTCCCCGACGGATCTGTATCCGAGTCGTGAGACGCGGGAAAAAAATCTTTCGCAATGGCGTGCTTTTCTCCGTTCCGGGGAGTGGGCGAACCTGCGGACGGAATTGAATTCTTCCGGCAGTCGTGCCGGATTCCGTGAAGAGTTCTTCAACCCGTTTTATGACGGGATCCGGCAGGGGACGGAGCATCCGCCGAAGTCTCCGCCGCGCCTGCTGGAGCCTCTGCTGAATCGCTTTGAGGTACGGAACGGAGAGTTCTTTACGCTTGCGGTGCTCTTTCCGGATCGTCCGGAGCTGGTGGAAGCGGTGGAGTCTCTGACTCAAAGAACGGTGGTTTCGCAGAACGGATTGGCGGAGCGGATGTCTGAAGACGTTTCCCGTGGAATGGTTCTGCCGGGAGTGCTGGCCGTGCTGCTGGTCGTGCTGATTACCCGCGCCTTCTTCCGGGGCTCGGCGGATACGCTGACGGCGCTCGTTCCCGTGCTGACCAGTCTGGTGGTGACGGGCGCGGTGTTTGCGCTTTGCGGCATGGCGGTCAATCTCTCGGTCCTGATTGCGGCAATCATTCTCTGCGGACTTTCTGTCGATTACGGGATCTTCATGACCGGTTCCCTGCGGAACGGCTGTGTGGATAACGGAATTTTCAATGCTGTGACCCTTTCCGCCGTGACCTCCGCGGCGGGTGGCGCGACCGTGATCTTCACGCGCCATCCGATGCTGCGGGACGCGGGACTGACGCTGATGATCGGCATCACGGTCGCATGGCTGACCGGCGTGCTGGTCGTGCCTGCTATGAAGAGTCTGAAAGGAAAAACGGTGGGAAAGACGGCGATTCTGCTCTCGTTCTGTGCGTTATTTGGACTCCTCTGCACCTCCTGCGCGTTTGAGCCGTTTGAGTATGAAGTTCCGGAAGGCCGCCCCGAAATCGGATCCATTGCGGATGGAATGCCGCCGGAGGCGGTGATTGAGGCCTCGGTGGTCGGGGAGTACCGCTTTTCCAAACTCTCGCTGCTGAGCCTGACCCGGATCGACCTTCGGACCGGCCGGATTCATGTCGCCGGACTGACTCCCGCGGGCATGAAGATTTTTGATCTCAGCGGGACCGCGGAACATCCCGGCGAATGCCGCTGGATTCCCGGGAAATACTGGGAGGGACACGAGGAACAGGCCTCGCGCAGAATCCTTTCCGACATCTCCGCAATTTATCGGAATCTCCTTCCGGAACACTTTGAAAAATACAAGTTTACCGATGACGGAAAAAAACTTGTTGTCCGCGAAGGAGATATCCGCTATGTATTCGCGGGAGCGCCGCCGCATCTGATCGAAAAGACCATCTCCGAAAACGGCTCACCCGTTCTGCGGATCCGCTATTACAAATGGAGCGACGGATTCCCGATGAACATCTCACTGGAAAATTTGAAATATCATTATCGTCTTGCAATCCGGACTCTGTCCGTGGAAAGGGGAAATCATGAACGTTAGAACGTATATTGCGGAACATCTGGCGGAGATTGTCCATGCCGGATCGGAAGCGGAGGCTTCCATTGTTTTCGGAAAGGATTTTCCGGTGTTTCAGGGACACTTCCCCGGAAATCCGACTCTTCCCGGCGTCTGCGAACTGATCTGTGTCGAGGTCCTGCTGGAGAAACTATTCGGCAGAACTTCAGCCCTGACGGATCTTTCCAAAGCGAAATTCTTCTCTCCGGTTGCTCCGGAGGAACCTTTGAAAATCGTACTTTCCGGCCTTCCTGCGAAGTCGGAGGAGCTGTCCGGAGCGGAGTTGTCCGCGCGTCTTGTTTCCGGCAGCCGGAAAATCGCCGTTTTCACGAGATTCCACGTCGCCTGACCACCGCATTCACGCTTCGGAATTCCGGCGCAGAAACAGAAATTTCGCTCCGCCGAATTCGCGGATGGTTTCCAGATTCCAGTGCGGAGGCGGCGGAGTGAGTCCGCCTTTGTTCGAGGGGGCCTCCCAGATCAGAAGCGCATCCGCCGCCCAGTCGCTGAACGCCTTGTCCGCCAGCATTCCGGCAAGCAGTTCCATGGATTCCGCATAGGGTGGATCGGCGAAAATCAGATCCGGTTTCGGATGGGCGGCCAGACGCTTGCAGCAGAGAGGCAGTGCGCCAAAGAGAATTTCGAATCCGGCGGTTTCCGCAATGGTTTCCGCTTTCGCACAGTTGGCCTTGATGGTGTTGCAGGAGCTTTTCTGCGCATCGACAAACAAGACCGATGCCGCTCCCCTGCTTGCCGCTTCCAGACCGATGGCTCCGGTTCCCGCAAAGAGATCGGCAACCGCGAGTCCGTCGAGGTCTCCGAGACTGTCAAACAGAGCCTGACGCGCCCGCACCGCGGTCGGCCGCGCCGTCAGTCCGGACGGCGACCGCAGCGGCATCCCCCGCAGAATTCCCGATACGATTTCCATATCCGCTTCTCATTCCCATTCGATGGTTCCGGGCGGTTTGGAGGTGATGTCGTAGACGACGCGGTTGACTCCGTTGACCTCGTTGATGATCCTTGTGGAGATCCGCTCCATGAGATCGTAGGGAAGACGCACCCAGTCGGCGGTCATGCCGTCCTGACTTTCGACGGCGCGAAGCGCGATGACGTTGTCATAGGTCCGTTCATCTCCCATCACCCCGACCGTTTTCACGGGAATGAAGACGGGGAACGCCTGCCATGTCTTGTAATAGAGTCCGGCCTTCTTCATCTCCTCGACGATGATGACATCCGCCTCCCGGAGGATATCGAGATCCTTTTTGTTGACGGCTCCGATCATGCGCACCGCGAGTCCGGGTCCGGGGAAGGGCTGCCGCATGACCATCTCCTCGGGCAGTCCGAGTTTGCGGCCGACCTCCCGAACCTCGTCCTTGAAGAGACGGCTCAGCGGTTCCAGCAGTTTGAGATTCATCTTTTCCGGAAGTCCGCCGACATTGTGATGGCTTTTGATCATCGCACTGGGATTGCCGTCGATGGGCACGCTTTCAATGACATCGGGATAGGTGGTCCCCTGCGCGAGAAACTTCACGTTTTCAATTTTCATGGCGGCGCTGTCAAAGACCTCAATGAACTCGTGTCCGATGATTTTCCGTTTGCGTTCCGGCTCGGTGACCCCTGCAAGTTTGTCGAGGAAGAGATCGGTGGCGTCGATGTAGACGAGTTTCATCTGGAACGTTCCGGCGAAAAGATCCTGCACCCGTTCCGCTTCGTTTTTGCGAAGAAGTCCGTTGTTGACGAAGATGCAGGTCAGGTCGTCGCCGATCGCCTTGTGGATAAGGGCCGCCGCGACGGAGGAATCCACCCCTCCGCTCAGTCCGAGGATGACCTTTTCCCCTTTTGTCGTTTCCCGGATCTCACGGAGACTGCGTTCGATGAAGGACTCCATGGTCCAGCTTCCGGTGCAGCCGCAGATGTTGAGGGCAAAATTCCGGATGAGTTCGGTTCCCCGGGGGGTGTGCACCACTTCCGGATGGAACTGAATGCCGTAGATGTTTTTTTCCGTGTGACGGATGGCGGCAAATTCGGTATTCTCGGTTTTGGCTGTGGGAATGAATCCGTCGGGAAGGGAGGTGACTTTGTCGCCATGGGACATCCAGACCTGAAGGCGCTGCGGCAGTCCGGCAAAGAGTCTGGATTCATCGGTGACTTCGATTTCCGCTTTCCCGTATTCCCTGGCGCTGCCGCGGGCGACGGTCCCTCCGAGGGTTTTGACTGTGAGCTGGAGTCCGTAGCAGATCCCGAGAATCGGAATGCCGAGACGGAAAATTTCCGGATCGCATTTCGGCGCATTGTCCTGATAGACACTGGCCGGACCGCCGCTGAGGATGATTCCGGCCGGCGCTTCCGAGCGGATGGCCTCCGCAGGAGTATGGAAAGGAACAATGCGGCTGTACACCTTGCATTCCCGGATTCTTCTTGCGATCAGCTGACTGTACTGCGAGCCGAAATCCAGCACAAGTATGGTTTCATTTTTTGCCATGATAGTTCTCGATAATGGTTGACGATTTCTTCCTGAACGGAAAATATATCATAAATTGTGTTTTTTTCAAAATGCGGAACCGAAGAAAATCCGGAAAAAGAAAGGACCCGTGCAGGGTCCTTTCCGGAAATGGAGGAGAAGGAGATGCGCCAGAATTTGCGTACCCTTCTCCTGTTTTCTTTATTTCAGAGTCAGAATTCCGTAGCGTCTCCAGCCGGAATTGTCGAAGATTCCTCCGAAGAGAGGAAGAACTTTCCGCTGCGTTTTTTCACCGTCGCTGTCGTTGACAAGCAGGGCGAAACCGAGCTGTTTTCCCGCTTTCGCCTCCTCCCGTTTCAGGCCGATTTGATCCCAGGGAATCAGTATGTCATATTGTGTGACATTGCCCGTTCGTTTGACGGAGATGGGTATCTCCCCGGAGATGGTTCCCGTCTTCAGTATTTTTTCATTGAAGGTGAGATATCGATGCGCGACCGGACCTTTCGGGGAAAGTGCCAGACCGATGGAGGTGACTTTTTTCGAAGTGCGGGCCGTCAGTTCATCATACTCGAAAGGATTGGCCGGATCCGTGTCGAATGCCAGCTGAATGCTGTCGTTGCGCCAGAGATCCTCATTGGAGTATTGCTGATGGAACACGTCGTCCTGACACTCGATCCGCAGATGAAGTCCGTCGGCCGCCCGACTGAATCTCACGCGGGCACGGTCCTCTTTTCCGGAGGCTCCCGCACCTTTCAATTCCACTTCATTGGTGAACAGTTTCCCGGTGACCGGTTTGTCGTTCTCCCATGCGGCCAGAAAGGTGAACTGGAGATCTTTTTTGATCCATTGCGTTTCGGTCTTGAGCTGCAGTTCTCCCTTGAACGGGGTCAGCGGATCAAAGTTCGAGGTGATTTTCTGAACGGGAAAAACCACCGTCGTTTCTTTTCCTGCCGGGAACTCCATCTTCTTCTGGACAATGCCGGCGGGGGAGGTCAGCTTCAAATCGCCCCGGATGGGCAGGCGTGCCGTGTTCCGGACCGGGACGTTCAACACCATTTGGTCCTTTTCCTGCGTCATTTCCACCGAGGAAATCTGCAGCGGGGCATTGATCCGTACAAAGCGGATCCTGTTCCGGTTGTCTTTTCCCGTGAGCACAAGCGGCAGAATGCCCGGAAATGCCTGTTCCGGAACGGTCAGATGCAGCCGGCCGGATTTCAGTTCGGCCCGCAGGGGTCCGAAGCTTTTTACCGCTTTGACGTTTTCCGCCGGAAGAGTTTTGCTTTCCCCCAGATAGAGTTCGGCGGGGGCGATTCCGCGATCCGGCAGGATTCCGTCATATGCGGTATTCAGCCAGAGCTCCGGATCCGTTCCGAGCAGATAGAGAACATCCTGGGAAAGAGTCAGATCCGCGACGCCGTCCTTTACGGGAATTTCGGTCCGTCGGCCCATGAATCCGACCTGCGTGACCGACCGGACGTTTCCAACCGGGAAACGGATGGTCCGGGTCCGGTACGGATCCCAGAGCGCGATGACTGGTTTGTTGTCGCGTTCGAAGACATATCCCCAGATATCCGTGTCGATCCAGCGCAAGTGCATCCGAGGTTTGGCGCCCCGCAGAAGGGAGGTCGTGACGCTGTATGCCGCGGCAACCGGTTTCGGCATCAGTTCCGCCGGTGAGAAATCCGCATTCGCCCGGGGATTGAAATAAAGACCCCATGATCCGTAGTCGTCCAATCCGTGGTCAAAGAGGTAAAACATGAGAAAGGCCTTGATTCCCTCTCCATGCATGATGAGGGCATAGCGGATCAATCTTCTGGCCTGTCCCTTCAGATCATGTTCCCCGTTGATTCTGGAATGATAGCCGGCTTCGGTGTTGTAGAGGTCAACTTCCCGGCCCAGATATTGTCTGGACATGGCCCGGAGGCGGGCTATCATCGCGGGAAGATTGCCTTCTTCCGGAACGGGAGTGCTGTAAAGATGAAGCGAGATCCCGTCAAGATATTTTCCCAGTCCCAGTTTGAGCGTCTCTTCAATGTAATTGAGATCACCCGCCGATTTCGGCCCGAGAATGAGTGCGTTGTCATCGACTTTCCGGATGGCCGGAACGGAGTCTCTGTAAAAATCCACCGTGTCCCGGGCCGTCCAGTAGGGCGGCTTTCCGCTGTAATGCGGGCCCGAGAGATTCGGTTCCCAGGTGAGTTCATAGGGCCGCTTTTTCATATGCCCGTAACGATGTTTGTTGACTCTTGCGGTATTGGCGACATATGCCTGCCATTCCGCAAGATTGCGGACTCCCCGCTTGTTCTGTTCCGTGCGTTTCGTTTTTGCCCATCCGGGGACCTCCGCGGCGTGATTGGTGAACGAGCAGATCGCAAAAAGATAATCCGGCTGCGGGGGCTGCTTCAGTTTTTCCCTGGTTTGCGGAGAGACTCCGTTTGAGTCGAGCTTCGGACGTGCCGGTTCATCCCAGTTCCAGCGCGGCATTTCTATTTTCCATGGGGCGCCGGTTCCCGTCGCCGCTCCGAACTGATCCCGGATGTTCTGGATGCCGTAGAAGGAATCCGTGGTGCGCCGCCGGATATCTTGAATGACGGCCTCCTCCGTTTCCGCCGCAACCATGAAAGTGTAAATGCCGGGAATCTGAGTTCCGCTGGTGAGAATAATGCTGTTTCGATCCACGGTTCCGTTTTTGTCGACTGCATACCCCCGCACCTCGTAGTACCCTGTCGGAAGTTTCCCCAGATTGATCCTGTGCAGCCGCTTCGAAGATTCTATTTTTTCCTTTCGGACGACCTTCTCGTAATAATCGGTGATTTCGAGCTGAACAGCCTGTACCTGTTCCGGCTTCTTTTTGAAAATGACCCGCAGACTGGCGTCCTGTCCCGGTTCCAGAGTATGCGACGGATGACGCGTCCCCGTGATCCGGACCAGGAGAAACGGTTTGGTTTTTACCGGTTCCTGCTTCAGCAGTTCAAATCCCCGGAAATAGATGGTCCCGGGAGCGGCTCCGCCTCCAAACGAAATGCCGATGATTTTCTCCGGACGGATTTTCCTGTTTTTGTCCTCTTTGCAGACCAGATCGCGGAACTGATATTTGAATCTGGTGAACCGTTCCGGAAGCGAATGAAGCGGAGTCATGGCGGGAGAGAATTTTGTTCCATCTTCCTCAATGAGCTCCCAGGAGACGTACCAGCCGTTTTTGCGATTGCTGGCAAGCTCAAAAGCGATTCCTTCCGCCTTCTCCCAGGATGCTTCCGAAGAGATGGATTTTGTGATGTTGAACCAGCGGCTGTCTCCTTTTTTCAGCGAAGGATCCTTGAATTCTATTTGAAAGCCGGTGCATGTTTTGTCGTCCGGTCCGCGGACCGCGGTTTTGATGGCTGTCCGCAGATTGTAGCCTGCCTGCGTTTCCCAGGACTCCTCATCGTTCGGCGTCTCAAAGAGATTCACCGGTCCTGCGTTCAGGAGAAAAGAGAGAAGGAGAACGGAAAGAACCCCGAAGTTTTTCGGGAAATCATCCGGCGAAACGTTCGTCGGAACGTGAAATAGTTTCTTCATAATGCTGCCTTGAGTGAAAAAATCGGATCCCGTCCCTTGAAAAACGTTAGGACAGGATCCGGGTACTTCGGAGTGAATTTATTTTGCCGGTGCCGCAGGCGCTTCCGGCATAATCAGCTCGACCGGTCCGATGTAGAGGGTTCCGGGAAATGTCGCTGCTCCAAACACCAGCGCGGCGACATTGGCAGGATTGAGTTTGCGTTTCGGATCTTTTGTTTTCAGGTCCTTGAAATAAAACACATGCTTTTTGAAGAGTTTTGTGAGTTTCACGGGAAGAGCGAATTTGGTTCCGTCCTCTTCCTGAAGAGAAAGATTGAAGTACCAGGCGGTCGGCTTGTCCGATCCCAGCATGATGGAGAATCCGACTGCTTTTTTCCAGTCTTCCTTGTTGACGTCCAGCTGACGGGTTGCGGTGAACCATCTTCCGTTTCCATCCGAGCTCTTGGCCGGATTGAGGTGTTCCATTTTGAATTCCGTGCATTTGATTTTCCGGGGACCTTCCACGCCGGGAGTGATGGTGTTTTTCAGATTGTAACCCAGAGTGACTTTCCAGAGATCCTTGCTGTCCGGCGAGGCAAAATCATCGACCACCTTTCCGGCAAATGCGGAAAATGCGATACCCGTGAGAAGAAGTGCGAGAAGTTTGTGTTTCATACGGCTTTCCTTTCTGTTTTTTTATCGTGAACTTGCGAGGTTTGATATGGTTGTATGCTTACCAGGCACCGAAGCCCATCGTGTAAGCCGGGGGAGGCGTATTGCTCTCCTCATTGAATTGGCCGGGATCCTGGAAGAAAAAGGAGACAACATTTCCCGCCAGAGCCAGTCCGTTGCATTTTTTATCATGACGGTTGTGCAGATAATTGTTCATGCTGATATCGGGATCGCCGAGAGCATTCCTGCGGTATGGATGAGTCCAGGATTTCCCCATGATGTGCCCTCTTCCCTTTCTGCCGTCGATCAGAATCAGATAACTGCCGGGTCTTTTCCTGACGGTTTTATGAACCGCTTCTCCATCGGCATGGAGATTGTAGGAATAGGAGAGGCGCCGGGGGACCTTTTCTCCGGTTTCCGGATCCGTGTCGGTTTCACAGTCGGAATCCTGCATGGCGGGGCAGTCGATGACTTTTCCCCGGAATCTTGCCGGCCTGGTCGGAGAGGGCCGTGCTCTGATCTTCAGATAAAGTCCGCCGAACGTGTGCCATTCCGATCCCCAGAACCAGTTGATGTCCGCAAAATCGTTGGAAGGACTTTCACTTGCCCGGAAATAATGGTCGAAATCCACCAGATACTCTCCGGAAGCGATGCCGATCTGTCTCAGATTGCTTTTGCAGCTCGTCGAATATGCCTGCTCTCTGGCCCTGCCCAGTGCCGGAAGGAGCAGTGATGCAAGAATGGCAATAATGGCAATTACAACTAGAAGCTCTATCAATGTAAAATGAGGCCGGTGTTTCATGTTGATGTTCTCCTGCAAAAGGTTTCTCTTAAGACCAGTCTGCACGGGATCTTGCAAAGCATGCTGGTAATCGGACGGAGCCGGTTCATATTGAGAAGCAGTTTTGCCGCTGCTTCGCTGATTTCCTTCGGACGCTTGTCGATGCAGGTCATGACCGGTTTTTCAAAGGGGAGATAGCCGTCGTCCTCCAGATTGTCGTAACTGACCAGATCGTAATCCTTCCCGTACTGTTTGCCGTGCTGGTTCATGACGTCGATAAAACCGAAGGTCAGAAAATCGCTCGGGGAGAAAATCAAATCGTACTTTTTGTTTGATTTCAGCACTTTTTCCGCAATCTGCTGTCCGGCGATGCAGCCGAGATCAACCAGATGCTTCTGAATGGTGATGGTTTCCACATGGGCGTTTCTGGTTTGCGGATTCCTTCGGAGATGTTGCAGAAAGGAGCGGATTCTGGGAAGATGGAACGTTCCATTGTTGATAATCAGGACTTCCTTCGGCGGATCCGTGTTCAGAAGAGTCAGCAGATCCTGAAATGCCGGTGCCCGGTCCGGGATGATCTGGGAGAAGGGATAGTCCAGAAATTCCTCCTGCTGGATCAGAACAACGGGTTTTTCCCAGGACAGAAGATGCGGCAGGGTCTCCGCATCCAGACATCCGATCGTGATAATCATGCCATCCAGTTCCTTCAGAATGGAGCGGACCGTTGCGGGATTTCCCTTCAAGTCGTCACGATCATAGCGTTGAATTCGGCATCCGGCATTTTTCAGGAGCTCGACCGCGGGGGTGATGTAACTGGCGTAAGCTGCCGCATAAGCAATTCCGGGTTCGCAGTAATTCATGGTCACGATGCCGATCCGCGTGGCCGCGGCGGACCGCTGCTTCAGATAAACTCCTTTCCCGCGCGTGCTTGAAAGAATTTCCGCCTCCACAAGCACTTTGATCGCTTTCTGCGCCGTCATCGGCGAGACCGAAAACTCTTTGGCAATATTGCCGATGTTCGGGAGCCTGCCGTCGGGTCCGGCATAGCCGTTGGCAATCTTTTCTTTTAAAACTGTAATAAGTTCCGCTGTTTTCATCAGAATTGTCGTTTCTCCCCCTGCTTTCTTTTTCATTATAGCATAAAACCATGGAATTGTCAAGAGGGAAAAAGAATAAAAATGGAATATTTTTTGATAAAAAGTGTAATAGTAAGTGTAATATCTAAAATTGTTTTTCCCAAAAAAAAGACAGGTTCAACGGAACCTGCCTTGGAATCTGATGTCTGCCGGATGTCATGCTCCCGGGGGAGCCAGCGGTACGCGTTTGACTTTCCGCTTGTAGGGCGGAATCCGATAGTTGGTTTTGATGCCGCAGACCTTTCGAGCCGCATCCCAGCTGCCTTCTCCGAGTTTTTTCATTCCATAGGCAAGAAGATACTGATAGTTCTTGCGCATATTGCAGTAGGAAAGATCCACTCCCGCCTTGTGCAGCTTGATGATTTCGGTCTTGATTTCGAGAATCGACATGCTCCGGCGTTCGCGGATGACCGAATAATCAATTCCGGCCGCCATGACCGCCTTTCCCCAGCTTTTGTAATAGCGGATGGCCGCCATGTAAAGCGATTTGTGATTGGTCTGAGCCTTCTGGCTGGAGAGCTGCTGCCCCGTCGCTGCCATTTCCCGGATTGTTTCCGTCACTTTGTTCCGGTTCCAGACCTTGTATTTCCGAATGTCGCTGTAATCAAATCCGCAAGCGGTGATTGCTTCCCCCCAGGAACCGAAAATGCGTTCGGCTGCGGCGTATACACTTGGATAGTGCGTGGCGTAATAGTGGGAATTGAGCGGCTCCTTATTGCTGTGAGTCGAATAGATGTGCGACTCAATCATTTCGGCTGTCCAGATTCTCTTAAACATGACTTTCCCATCTTCTAATTCGTTAAAAGTTGATGCATTCAATACGCAACTGAATTTAATACTATACCATTGAAAACGGAAATGTCCAGTTTTTTTCTGTTTTTTCTGTGCTTTCCGGATTTTTTCCGAGGCTTTCGACGGTTATTTCGGCCGGACACGCGGATCCACCCACGCATAGGCCAGATCCGTAAGGAGATTGATGAACACAAAGAGAAACGCCCCCAGAATGACCAGCGCCTTCAGCGTCTGAAGATCGGAACTGTTGAGCGCGTCGACTCCGCGGAAACCGAGTCCGGGAATTCCGAAGAAACTTTCCAGCAGCAGGCTTCCCGTGAAGAGAAACGGAAGAACCGTTGATGCTCTGGTGATGATGGGAATTGCGGCGTTTTTCAGCAGATGTTTGAAGTACACCTGGAACGGACTGCAACCCTTGGCGATGGCCGTGCGCAGATATTCCCGGTTCATTTCATTCAGGAACACGGTCCGGTAGAATCGCACACCGCTGCCCGTTCCGCTGATGATTCCCACCAGCACCGGAAGCGCCAGATTCCGGGGATCGTCCCACCCCCAGACCGGAAACAGATTCAGGTAATACCCGAACAGCCACTGGCAGAAAATGATGAGCGCAAGATAACTGATGCTCATGCCCGCGACCGAAAGCAGCATGATGCAGCGGTCGATCCAGCTTCCCCGGAAAACCGCCGACACCATTGCCAGAACGATTCCGACAATCAGTTCCCCGAAGAAAATCGGCAGCATCAGCATCAGCGACGCCCACATGCCGCTCCATAGGACCTTCCGGATCGGCGTTCTGGTCAGAAGGGTCTCTCCGAAGTTGAAAAACGAAACATACGGGAACTCCCTGTGAAACGAGATCAGTTCAAAGAAGGAGGCCGTCAGCTGGCTGTCAAAGAGACTTTCGGTCGGCCGAAGAAATTCGATGCTTCTCAGTGTAACCGGACCGTTTCCTGTGTTTTCGATTCGGAGCGTCTCCGGAAAGGTTTGCAGCAGACGTTCCGCCTTGCCGGATCGGAGGATCGCCTTTTCTCCTCCGATCTGAAGATCAGGAGAATCCGTTTCCAGACGGAGAAGCAGTTCCGGTTCCCGGAGGGAGAAGTTTTTCCGGACGAGGAGAGCGCTTCCCGGCTCCAGTCGAAGTCCCTGTTTTTCCGGCTGCACCCTGCCGGATGCTGTCATGCCCGGGGAAAGGAACCGTCCTCCGGTGAAATCGGCGCCCGGATAGGCCTCGGTTCTGCGCCAGCGGCCGAAGAAGAGCGGTTTATCCGATCCCAGCTGCATGCGCATGTTTTCCAGCTCTTCCGGCGAGGGGTTTTTCCCGAGCACCGTTGCCGCCGGATCTCCGGCCGCCACGCGGAACAGAAGAAAGGTCAGCACCAGGACTCCGAACATAATCAGAACGGAATAGGCGCAGCGGCGCAAAACATAGCGAATCATTGGATCCTTTCTCCCGAAGTTTCTGGTAATATAAACCCGGAACGCAGAGGAGCAATTCCCTTTTCCCGATTTTTTAGAGTATTTTTTGCCGAAAGCGGTTTTTTTTCCGCAAAGTGTGCTATATTAAAAGGAATTGTAATTGTTTTTCAGCAAATATGGAGAAAAAATGCACACTTTCAGAACGCATACCTGCGGTGAATTGAGAAAAACCGATGTCGGACGGAAGGCAAAACTTTCCGGTTGGATTCACAGCGTCCGCGATCACGGCGGCGTGATCTTCATCGACCTGCGCGATCATTACGGGAAGACGCAGATCGTCATCAACCCCAAGATGGAGTTCTATCAGGAGCTGGAGAAATGGCGCGTGGAGACGGTGGTCTGCTTTACCGGCGAGGTCGTCGCCAGAACGCCCGAAACCGTGAATCCCAAACTCGCGACCGGGGAGATCGAACTGGTGGCCGAAGCCATGGAAGTGCTCGGCGAGACCGAACAGATCCCCTTCCAGGTCGCCAAGGAGGAACAGGTTCCCGAGGCAATGCGTCTGGAGTACCGGTTCCTCGATCTGCGGCGCGAAGAGCTGCACAACAACATCGTTCTGCGTTCCAGAATCATTCAGACGATCCGCCAGAAGATGTGGGAGATGGGCTTCAACGAATATCAGACCCCCATCCTGACCAGCAGTTCGCCCGAGGGCGCACGCGATTATCTGGTGCCCAGCCGTGTGCATCCGGGTCAGTTCTATGCGCTTCCGCAGAGTCCGCAGCAGTTCAAACAGCTGCTGATGGTCGCTGGATTCGATAAGTATTTCCAGATCGCACCCTGCTTCCGTGACGAGGACGCCCGTGCGGACCGCTCTCCCGGAGAGTTCTATCAGCTTGACATTGAAATGAGTTTCGCCACTCAGGAGGATGTCTTCAAAGTCTGCGAGGACCTGCTCGAAGAGGTCTTTACCCAATATACGGACAAGAAGGTGACCCATGCTCCCTATCCGCGCATTCCGTTCCGCGAAGCCATGGAAAAATATGGAACGGACAAGCCGGATCTGCGCAATCCGCTCTTTATGATCGACCTGTCCGAATTCTTCCGCAAAGCCGGATTCAAAGCCTTCTCCTCCACGGTGGAAAAAGGCGGAGTGGTCAAGGGAATCCGCGTTCCGGGTATCGTCGGCGTTCAGCCTCGCACCTTCTATGACAAGATGGAGGCGTTCGCCAAGGAGAACGGCGCCAAAGGACTCGGATATATCATGTGGACGCGCGAAGGCGAAATCAAGGGGCCCATTGCCAAGTTCCTCAAGCCGGAGGAGCTTGATGAGCTGGAAAAACTGGCGTCCATCGAAAACGGCGATGCTCTGTTCTTCATGTGCGACACCCGCGCAAAAGCCAATGAGCTCGGCGGAAAGGTCCGCGCGCGGTTCGGGGAAAAACTGAACCTGATCGATCCGAACGAGTTCAGATTCTGCTGGATCGTGGATTTCCCCTTCTTTGAAAAGGATGAGGAGACCGGAGCCATCATCTTCAGTCACAATCCGTTCTCCATGCCGCAGGGCGGAATGGAGGCGCTTCAGAACAGGAACCCGCTGGAAATCCTGGCGTATCAGTATGATATCGTCTGTAACGGAATTGAGCTTTCCTCGGGCGCCGTTCGAAACCATCAGCCGGAACTCATGTACAAGGCGTTCGAGATGACCGGATACAGCCGCGAGGTGGTTGACAGCAAGTTCGGCGGCATGATAAAAGCCTTCAAGCTCGGAGCGCCTCCGCACGCGGGCGTCGCTCCCGGAATCGACCGTATGGTGATGCTGCTGACCGATTCGCCGAACATTCGTGAAGTGATCGCGTTCCCCTTCAATCAGCAGGCGCAGGACCTGATGATGAACGCCCCCTCCGAAGTCGACATGAAACAGCTCCGCGAACTGAGGATCATTCCTCTGCCGCATGAGCTGAAGTACGAGGAAACCTACAAGAAACTCAAGGCGGACGCCGAACGGATCCGCGCGGCCGAGGAAGCCGCACAGACCGCGGCCAAGCCCTCCTGAACAAGGTGAGGAATGACCCGGAGACGCAGCAGAAGACATTCCCGGAAAGCGCCTACGCTGATTTTGATTCTTGTGTCAGCCGCGGCACTTCTTGTTGCGTTCGGGGTCTGGAAGGCCTGGAACTTCATCCGGGAGTACCGGGCCTCGCAGCACGCCTATGACGAACTCATTCTGGAGGCATCCGCAAGGAACGGCGTGGATCCGAATCTGGTGAAGGCGGTGATCTGGCGGGAAAGCCGGTTCCGTCCGTATGTGCGCGGCTCTTCCGGGGAGATCGGGCTGATGCAGATCATGCCCGACAAGGCGGCGGTCGACTGGGCGGAGCGGAATCATCAGACGCTGCCGTCGCGCGGGGCGCTTTATACGCCGCGTTTGAATATTGAGATCGGCTCGTGGTATCTGGCCAATGCGATTCGCCGCTGGAGCGGCTATCGGGACGGACTGGTGCTGGCGCTCTGTGAATACAATGCCGGCATCACGCGGGCCTCCGCATGGAAACCGGTCGACAGAAACGGGGATGTCCGCGGCCGGATCACCATCTCCTCCACTCTTTCCTATGTGAATGCCATTCTTGCCAAATATGAAGAATATCAGAAGACATGGATCAAGGATCAACCCCAAAGTTCTGGAAGGAAAAAGAAATGAAACGCTTGCTTTTCTCGCTGTTGCTGGCGGCGGTCGGAGGACTGTCCGCGGCGGATTCGCTGAAACTGGAATTCAACCGGAAAAATTTTGACGAGTCGGAACAGCTCCCGAAACAATGGGCGCTCAAGGGAAAACTGTTTACAAAGAAACCGACCTACGAAATCGTCCGTTCGAAGGACGGACAGGAGGCGCTGCGGATTCAGGTGGATCGCGCCACCGGGACAATTCTTTATGATATTTCCGGCGTTCTGCAGAAGTATCCGATCATGCGCTGGAAATGGCGGGTGCTCTCTCTGCCTAAAAATGCCGACGGACGGGATCCCGACCGCGACGATCAGGTGCTCGGAATCTACGTCGGCGTGGGAACCATCTCCACCAACAGCCGCGCCTACCGCTGGGAGACCGAGACCCCGAAAGGCGCATCCGGCGACGTCCGCTACGGCGGCGGCATGGTGAAGGTCAACTGGTCCTGCCTGAGAAACAAGACGGACGGTCTCGGAAAATGGTACACCGAAGAGGTCAACGCGGCCGAGGATCTGAAGAAAATCTGCGGGGGAACGCTGCCGGAAAAGGATGTGGCGGTCAGCATCTCCTCCAACAGTCAGTATACGAAGTCGAAAGCGGCGGCGGAGATCGAGTACATTGAATTTCTGCCGCTGGAGAAGGCGGGGAAAGCAAAATGAGGCATATCGCGTTTGACAGTGTCGGCGGAGCGTCCGGAGACATGCTGTTCGGAGCGCTGGTCGGACTCGGCGCGGATGCCGGACGGATTGAGGAGGTTCTGCGCAGGGCGATGCCGGAGGAGGAGTTCCGGATTCATACAGGGACGAAATCGGGATATGGAATGTCGGGCGTCAAGCTTGATGTCGAGATTCTGCGCGATTCCGTCGACGAGCGCGGGCTTCATGCCATTGAACACATCATTGATTCTGCCGACATGGACCCCCGGGCGAAGGAGCTGGCGCGGACCACGTTCCGCCGTCTTGCCGAGGCCGAGGGAAAGGTGCACGGAAAATCGGCGCATCATGTTCATTTTCACGAGGTCGGCGCGGTGGATTCGATTGTGGACATTCTCGGATCCTGCATGGCGCTGGTGGAGCTGGGGGTGGATTCCATCTCCTTCGGTGTGCTGCCGGAGGGGAGGGGGACGTTCCAGTGCCGTCACGGAATCTATCCGATTCCTGCGCCCGCGACTCTGGAGCTGCTTGCCGGGTGCCGGATCGAACGGACCGACGAACCTTTTGAAATGATTACTCCGACCGGCGCCGCGCTGCTGACCACCTGGAAACGCGACGAGTCGTTCAGCGGTACCGTGAAGGGCTCGTCGGTCGCCTTCGGAACGCGGGAGCTGAAGGCCCGGCCGAACATTCTGCGGGCGACGCTGCTGGAGTCCGGATCGAACACCGCCGACAGCTGCACGCTGTTGGAAACGAATCTGGATGATCTCTCGCCGGAGCTTCTTTCCAACGCCTGTGAAAAGCTGATGGCGCAGGGGGCCCTGGATGTCTGGGTGGTGCCTGCCGTGATGAAGAAATCGCGTCCGGGACACCTTCTGAACGTGCTGGTAAAAAACGGGGATGCGAAGCGTTTTTCCGCTCTGATCTTCGCCGAGACCGGGACATTCGGAATTCGGATCCGCAAGGTGGAGCGCGCCATTCTGGAGCGGACGGTCGAATCCTGCGTGACGGAATTCGGGGAAATCCGGTTCAAAACCGGATTTTACGACGGAAAAATCGTCTCGTTCAAACCCGAATACGAGGATTGCAAAGCGGCCGCCGAACGATACGGGATCTCATTGAATGAGCTGTACCGGCGTTTGAAATGAATCTGTATGTGCATGTCCCGTTCTGCCGGGGAAAATGCGCCTATTGCGCATTCTATTCCGAGCCCCGGTTCGACGGGGATCTCTGGAAGTGCTATCTGGCGGAGCTGGAGCGCAGATTCGCCGCGTTTCCCGGGAAAGAGGAACCGGTGACGACTCTTTACATCGGCGGTGGGACTCCGACTCTGCCGCCGGTCGATGGACTGCGGTCGTTTTTCAGACTTTTCCGCGACTCGTTTTCACTGGCGCCGGATGCCGAAATCAGCATCGAATGCAATCCGGAGACGATCACTCCCGAAAAGGCGGAACTTCTTGCGGGATTTGCAAACAGGGTCAGCATGGGAGCGCAGTCGTTTTCCCCGGTGCTGCTGGAGGCGATCGGACGCACGTCGAAGGATCCGGAGAAGATTCGTTCGGCGTTCCGGATGCTCCGTTCCGCCGGCATCGGCAACATCGGACTTGATCTGATGTATGCGCTGCCCGGCGAGGACATGACGCTTCTGAAACAGGATCTGGATTCCGCGCTGGAACTGGAGCCGACGCATCTTTCCGCCTACTCGCTGACGCTGGAGGAGGGAACCGCGCTTGCGGAACGGACGGCTCTTTCCGTCCCGAGCGATGATCTCTCCGCGGAGATGTGGGAATTCATCGGTTCCTATACGGCGGAGATTCTGCCGCGTTATGAAATTTCCAATTACGCGAAAAGGGACGATGAATGCCGTCACAACCAGGCGGTCTGGCACGGGGAACGGTATTTCGGATTCGGGCCGGCGGCCTGTTCCTTCGACGGAGTCCGCCGGTGGACGGAGCCAGCTTCCCTGAATGGCTGGCTTGCCGGAGATCCGGCGGAGGAGGATCTCATCCCGAGGGAGACACGTCTTGCGGAGATCTTCATGATGGGGCTGCGGACCGTGCTCGGCTGGCGCGTCTCCGAATTCGAACGGGTGACCGGCAATTCGCTGGCATGTCTGGAGGATAAAATCGAGCGTCTGGTGAATTCCGGTCTTCTTCTGCGGGAGGGAGAGGTGATCCGCGCCACCGAAAAGGGACTCCCGTTCTGGAACGTGATTGCCGAGGAGCTGCTCTGATCCTCATGTGGAAAATCTCTTTTCTCTGCCGGTTTCTGATGTGGAGACTTGCATTTTCCCATGCATGGTGCTATTCTTTCCCGAATCTTTTTTCCCGGAATCTTTTTTGCAATGGAGTTGGAGAATGAAACGCCTGTCTTTGCTTTTGATCGTTCTGGCGGCTGGAATGACCGCCTGCACGTTGACGGATTCGAACCGGAAGGAGGGCCCTGTTCCGCCCATGACCATTCAAAGCGTGGAGGAGGCCGAGCGCGTGGAGCGCTCTCTGGAGAATCAGCCGGAAAATCTGAGCGCACGTGTGGGACTTGCGAGATTCTATTCGTCGATTGTCTCTTCCAAACCGCTTCTGAGATCGCGGAAATATGACAATATCCGCTGGCTGGTCGAGCATCGACCGGAGTATCCGGAGCTCTGGAGACCGGAATATTCGCTGGATCCGGCGTTCGACGGAATGGAGCGCTATTCCCGCATCGGCGATCTCTGGAGAAAAGCCATGGAAAAACATCCGAAATCCGCGGCGGTGGCGTTCAATGCCGGAAAATATTTTCTGATGGAGGATCCGCAGGTGGCCGAAACCTGTCTGAAAAAGGCCTGTCAGCTGGAGCCGGATTCTTCGATTTATGCCTGTTCACTGGGACATTTTTATGAGATCTATGCCGGAAGACGCTCGAAAATCGTTCTGCCGGATGCTTGGGAAAAGGCCATGGAGGAGTATGAACGGGCCTATGCGCTGAATCCGGCCCGGCAGGCATGGCTCCTGCCCGACATCGCGCGTCTGGCATGGAAACTCAAACAGTACAGTCGTCTCACTTCCGCGATTCAACAGATGGAAGCGGCGTTGAAAAACGCTTCCGGAGAGTGGTACGCCGGCAATCTGGCCTACTGGATCCCGCTTTCCAACGGACTGCTTGCCGTGCACGACGGCGACTGGAAAGCAGCCGGAGAGTTCCTGCTCAAAGCCGCCGAAACTCCCGGATCGCCTCAGCTGAACTCCTTCGGTCCCAGCATGATCCTCGCGGATCTCCTGCTGAAACACGGAGACCGGGAAATCGTTCTGGCTTTCCTGGAGAAAACCCGGAAATTCTGGTCGTCCCGTTCTCAGAAGGCGGATGCGTGGTCAAAGGAGATCCGGGAAGGTCGCAACCCCGATTTCGGCGCCAATCTCCGGTACTGACTCTCCCTCCTTTTCCGGATAAAAGTCCGGGGGCGTTTCGCCCGGCTCTTTGTCGTTTTCCGGATAAAAAGGCAGGGAGCGTTGCGGTCGAATCCCCATCGTTTCCCGGATTTACGGCTGATGGAGCAGCTCCCGGATTTCCATTGTCCCGGATTTACGGCTGACGGAGCAGCTCCCGGATTTCCATGCGTCTGGCAAGATCGAAGGGGGTTTTGCCCTGCACGGTTCTGGCGCGGGGATCGGCACCGGCTTTCAGAAGAAGTTTGACGATTCCGCTGCTGGTACGGCGGTTGTGCGCCGCATGATGAAGAGGGGTTAATCCGTTGCGGTCGGCCAGCTTGCAGTCGGCTCCACTCTCCAGTAGGAATTCCACCATGGGATAGTGGTTGCGTCCGACCGCGAAAAACAGGGCCGTCTGTCCCAGATGATTCGCCCGGTTCCCGTCCACGCCTGTCGCGATCAGACGCTGGACAAAATCCAGCCGGTAAACGGCGGCCGAATGGATCAGCGGCGTATGACCTTGATTGTCCACGGCATTGAGATCGGCACCCCGCGCAATCAGGCAGTTCAGGAGCTCCATGGAGGGAAGGCGGCTTCCGCATGCGCAGTGCAACGGCGTGGCGCCGCTTCTGTTCTTCGCCTCCAGCCGGGCCCCTTTTTCCAGCAGAAAACGAACCAGCGCAAGGTTCCCGAGACGGGAGGCGTAATGAAGCGCGGTCATGCCCTTGTTGTCGGCCGCGTTGAGGTCGGCTCCGGCACCCGTCAGTTTCCTCGCCTCTTCCAGATCGTTTTCCATGGCCGCCTTGACCAGCGGCGGAGGTGGCGTCAGAAAGGACTTGATTTTCTCCAGATACTGCTTGGAATAGCCTGACAGACGCCAGATCTCCTCTCCCATCTGATCCAGAATCAGAGTCATGGGATACCCTCCCTTGTTCCGGAGAAGCTGTTTCCGAAGCTCCTCATTGCGCTTCTTCTGTGCCGGTGGAAACGAGGAGGACAGCGGAAAATCCAAATAGAGAAGAATCAGCGATTCCGCGGCAAACTTCTTGAATTCCGCGGTATCAAGCACTTCGGCTTTCAGTTTTTTGCACCATCCGCACCAGTCGGAGCCGGTGAAGAGGATCAGAATCGGCCGTTTCTGTTTTCGGGCCTCGGCTTTAGCCTGCTCAAAGTCGGTGAGCCAGCCCTCGGGGGTCCCTTCAAGGGGAGGGAGGGACTTGGGGGGAGCGGGCGGCGAAGAAGGCCGTTTCCCCGTGGAGGACAGGACGGAGGCGTTCTTCAGGAACCCTTTCAGGGTGTCCAGATAGAGGCTTCGGGAGTGATTGCCGTTGATCTGTCCCAGTTTTTCCCCGTTTTTGTTCAACAGAACAGTTCCCGGATATCCCCCGTAGTAGCGGAGTTTTTTCCGTACCGCCTGATTGGCCGCCGCCTGCGCTTCCGGAAGCGGTTTCTTCCGGGGAAAATCCACAAGAACCAGAATCAGTTTTTCCCGGGCGAATGTCTGGAACTCCTTTGAATCCAGAACCTCTTTTCGCAGTCCGGCGCACTCCGCGGACCAGTCGGAGCCGGTGAAGAGAACAAGAATGGCACGGTTTGTCCTGCGGGCTTCACGGCATGCCGCGTCAAAATCCGGGAACCAGCGAACCGCGGATTCCGCTCCGGTCAGCGGGATCAGGAAAAAAATCAGAATCGCAAATACCGTTTGCCGAAAAAATTCTCTCATGCTGTTCTCCCTCCGGAAAGCAATTTTTGAGTGTTTATTTCCAAACAAGACTCAGAGAAGGCAGAGTAGAATATCATCAAAAGGAATGTTTTTCAATAAAAAAGAGAAAAATTTTTGGAACATTTCATGCCGACGATTTTCCCGGTTCGGAAAATACGGAAGCCGGTTCGCCGGGAAACGCTCTGCTTTGCGCCTCCTGCGACGGAGTCCGGCTTCCGGGAGACAGGCACCTGAATTATTTCTTTCCCATTTCCTGAAAAATGCGGATGCTGGAACGCAGTTCATCCAGAAACCGGTCGTCGGCTTCCAGCTCCTTCAGGCGTTTGACGCAGAGCCGGCATTCGCTCAGATGTTCCGCGCAGACAATGCGTTTCAATACGGACATCTGATGATTCCGGTACCGTTCCAGTTCTTCCTTGCTGTAATGTTTCATTTTCACCGTTCCTCCAGATTCGCCATGATCTTTTTCAGGTCCGCGATGCAGCGGCTTTTCGCCGTATATACGGCGGAGACCGACATGTGCAGAAATTCCGCCACCTCTCGAACCGGCTTCTGCTGAAGCGCATACAGCTCAAACGCGACATAGGTGTCCGGCTGAACCTGCGTTTTCAGTTCAAAAAGGGCCATGTTGAGCAGATGGCGGGTCCACTCCCTTTCCCATTTTTCGTCCCAGTCGTCAGACGGAGGATTTTCCCCTTCGGTTATCTCGTCCAGCGGGACGGTCGCCTTGCGCCTGGCATACAGTTTGAGCGCGTGATGACGGATGATTTTCTTGAGATAGTGACGAAACCTTCCCCGGGCCGGATCATATTGAAACACAATATGATCGGGAATGTTGTCCAGATCATAGTGATTCAGAATGTCCTTTCGGAAAATCTCCATCATGACCAGCTGGACCAGTTCCTCGTTTTCACTCTGCGTCAGGGAGCAGTCCCGTCCGCAGAGCAGAATCAGCGGCTTGTAGGTCCGGTAAAACTCGTTCCAGGAGATCTCGTCTCCGGCGCGAACTTTTTCCAGAAGCGATTTTTTGGTGGTGAACGCCATTTCGGATCCTTTCCTGATTTTCTCTTTTCCTCCTTACTTCCCGGAAAAAGGAAAATCTTACACGTTCTTCCGTATTATTTCTGAAATTCCAATGTCTGGAGAACGGCCTCGAACTGCGGAAGCATTTTTCCAAAGGTCGAAAGTTTTGCCGAGAGCGCAATCGAAATGCAGCAATCCTTCAGCACAAGCATGTAATTATGGCTCCGATACCGGTCCGGCTCATGCGACAGATCCAGGAAAATGCAGGGATATCCTTTGAACGTCATGCGTTTGAACGCATAAATTTCAGTGCGGAACCCGAGATTTCCCGCATGCAGACGCTGAATGCCCAGCCGAAGCTCCCCGTCTGACACGTTCAGCACTTCGCTGCTCGGAATCCGGAGAGTCTGAATGGTGATGTTGTCGACAAAATCCGAATTGTCAAAATTCAGAAAGATGCAGTCCGATCCCTGGTTCAGAGTCTCCAGAGCAAACGCAATGCGCTGGTTCTTGATGGAATCCGCCGGCTCCGCCGGGTTCCTGGCATTGTTCAGGAGCTTTTTCAGATCCGAGCTTTTCAGAACCTCCCATCCCCAGGGAATGCGCAGGGTGAATTTCTGCGTCTCGTTGAAATACTCCCTGGTTTTTTCCCGGGAGATGTCAAACGCGGGCGCAGGCCGGAAATACCAGATCGTCGTGCCGGCAGCCAGAACCAGAATCAGCAGAATCCACCAATACTTCCGGACAAACGCGGCCGTTTCAAACAGCATCCCCTGGAGAGAAAGTTTTGCGGATTTCAGCAGGAAAAGCAGTCGGTCCCTTCCGGTTTCTCCGAGGTCCAGTTTCCGCCGGATCTCCGTCATTTCCCGCTCGATTTCCTCTGCCGAGGCCAGCCGTCTGGCCGGAATCCGGTCGCAGAGACGGAACGAAAGACGAAGAAAAAATTTCAGCTGCGGCGTGAAGGGGAGCCCTTCCGGAAGAGCCGGCCATTGACAGACGCTCTGTCCCGTGATCGCGCAGTAGATGACTTTCCCGAACGCATACCAGTCGTTTCCGGCACTCATTTTTCCGGAGGCGGGATCGGAATCCGTCGGAATTCGTTCCTCCGGGGGAAGATAATCCAACGTTCCGGCCGCGCACGTCATGGTGGCGGACAGATTCGCCAGAAGACCGATGTCGCCGATTTTCGGCTTTCCCTTCACAAACAGAATATTTTCCGGTTTGATGTCCCGGTGAACCAGTCCGGCAAGATGAATGGTCCGGATCCCCGCGAACAGTTCCGAAAGGACAGGTTCAATTTCATGGTCCGGGAGCGGTCCGTTCTTCAGCCTTGCGGCAAGCGTATCCGGAACGTAGGTGGCCGGATCGGAGGAATCGGCCGCATCCATCGTATAGTAAAATGTCTCCTCGTCCTCGCCGACGGAATGGAGCTTCAGAAGTCCCGGCGCATCCTCCGTGATCCTGCGGTAGTTGATGACTCCCCGGAGTTCCCGTTCCCAGTCGGCCCCGAGTTTCTTCTTGGAGACAATTTTCACCGCCAGTTCCCGTCCGGAAAGATCCCTGCAGAGGAAAACATCCCCGTACGCGCCGCTTCCGCAGCAGGAGAGCAGTTCAAGACTGTGGTAAATGGAATTTATTTTCTGTGTCATTCCCATCATTCCCGGAAGAAAAAATTGATAGCCGGAGCCGTTTTTCATGAATCCGGAACAAAATAATATAGCATTTTTGCGTTTCGTTTTCAACCGGCATCGCGGTGTCCGGCCGCGAACAGTCTGGAACAAGGGAGAACGCTGGAGAACCTCCAGAGGACAAGGGGGATGTTTCATGAACTTGCGGTTCGGACGGAGGAAGCGGATTGCCCTTCCAGGAACCGGATTGGATCACAATGCGTTTGCCAGGCGTTCTCCGTGCGGTTCTTCCGTAGAAGCTCCCGCGTTCCGGGAAGGGGCGTTTTCGGCGGCGGATGGGAAAAGCCACGGCGTTTTCAGAAATTCCTTCCCCTTTTCTATGCCGAGAAGGAGTAAAATCACCAGAAAGGCCCAGCTTAAAATCAGACAGATCTTGTCCAGTTTTCCTGCTTTGTGTCCGTCGGGAATTTTAGCGCCATCCAGCACTTCGGAGCGTTTTTTCTTCCGGTAAATCCAGACAAGTTGTTTATGCGTCAGAGCTTCCTCTCCGAAAAGCTCCTGTTTCCGGGTCGCCCGATAGACTCCATACCAGATGAGAATCAGAAGCAGGTGTCCGAAATAACCGCCGAGCAGTTCCGGCAGTCCTCCCTCCCGGACCGTGACAGGAAACAGAATCAGAGACAGTCCCCAGAACACCAGATGGATAAGAGCGATCCACCGGATTATTTCCCGGGCAGTTTCCGTTCGATTCCAGCAGCAGGTGTAGGCAAACGCGAACGGCCCCAGAAGACCGATAAAAATCAAGGCGATCGGGACCGCTCTTTCGGAAACGCTTCCCTGAGAGGGCAGAATCACCATCAGGATCAGAGTGAACAGGAGCAGAATGCCCAGACCGAAAATCAGCCATCCCAACTGCCATAGCAGCAGCGAGGAGTCATAGAGTCCTTTGAAGGTTTTGAGATCCAGATGGAGAAGGCGATTCAGAAGCGTCTGTTCTTCGCTTGCGGAAGGATTTTCCGAAAGCATAAGGCAGCCATCTTCCGTGATCCGGAATTTCGCTCCGCAGACGCATTGGAGTTTCCGGTTTGCGATATGCTGGTCCATTTCATAATTCCGGTTGCATGCCGGACAGCTGAATTTCAACATGATGATTCTCTCCTTGTCCTGAAAAAGTGGTTTACAATAGCAGAGCGCCTGTCAGATAGCCGACGCCGTACCAGAAGTCGGGATCTTCCGTATTGACAAGAGCATTGGTTTCCGTGATGCCGGCCTTTCTCAAATTCAATTTGCCGTGACTGGTGTCGAAATCCATGAAGAACACGGTATAGCCGTTTTTCTGAAAGATCCCGTCCCAGCGCGTGGTGATCTGGATTTGCAGGGCGGAGATGTTCGAGCCGTTTTTCCCCGCGTTGTTCGTTCCGTCGATGGTCGACGCCTTGCAGTACGAGACCTGGGCGGAGGTGACTTTGACGGTCCCGTGCGCATTTTCAATTCGTTGAATCACAGGATTCTTCGGGTCCTGAAGTTCCTTGTTGAGACTTTCGATGCACTCCTGCTGATATTCCTCAACGGTCTGGACATTGCTTCCGCATGCGTGTCCCAGCAGAATGGCGAAAACAAACAGCGCCAAAGCGATTGCGGCTAACCGGAATATGTTGTTCATAAAGCAAAAGATCCTTTTTTGTCAACGACCGGAGGGGAGGGAAAACGGACTGCTGGAATTTTCCTCCCGCTCCGGAGTTTTCGTTTCCTCTGAGATTGGATTCTCTTTCCCGGGGAATACTCCTTCCCCCCGGAATCGGGTTAATGTTTGTTGTAATAAACGGTGTTTCCCAGGCGAACGGATTTGCCGGCGTAATTCCCGTTGTTCTTATAATAGTAGGTGGTGTTTCCCAGCGTGGTTGCGCTTCCTGTGCTGAGTCCCCGCGAATTGGTGAAGTAGGTGGTGTTTCCCATACGGGTTGCGCTTCCTGTACTGAGACCCCGCGAATTGGTGAAATGGGTGGTGTTTCCCAGTGTGGTTGCGCTTCCCGAGCTGAGTCCCCGCGAATTGGTGAAATAGGTGGTGTTTCCCATACGGGTTGCCTGACCTCCGATTGTACCGTTGGAGCGCATCAGAATAGTCTGATTTCCGTTGGAAAATCCGTTTTGTGCGCTTCCTGTAAGACCTGCCGCAAGAATCAGCAGTGCAACGATTGCTTTCATGTTTCCTCCTTGTTTGTTGTTGGTTGATTGTCCTTCTGGACAATTACAGCCTTACTACCCGTGAACAGGAAAATCTTATAGGAAAAGAGAAAAATTTTCCAAAATTGCGTGTTCCCGCGAAAAAAGTGCGATGGAGGAAATCCGAATCCATTTTGCGGGATTCCCTTTTTTTTTCAAAAAAAGTGCAAAAGCGTGTAAGAATTCGCAGAAGGAGCCGTAGTGAGATAAATATCCTGTCCAGACTTCCGGCACGGTGTCGAGAGAATGCAACAGGGCAGAATCGATCAGAACGAATCGACAAAAAAGGAGGAGAGAATGTTTTTAACTGCTGTAATGACTGCTGTTCTGCTGGGATTTCTTCCGGTTTTCGGCCAGGAATCGGATCCGAGACGGAATCCGTCGGAGAGCCGCGAAAATCGGAGAATTGAAGATGTGATTTCCGATTTTGAGACACATCTTCAGAATTACTATCTTCTTACGCTGGGGAGTCTGCACGAGACGTATGTCACGGGGATCATTCCAGTACGGAAGGAGGTTTATATTCATCAGACGATTTTTCTGGCCAAAGAGATCGGTTCCCGGGAAATCGAATACCGCCGCCATCTTCCCCGCGCCTACAATCTGTTCAAGGATTTTGGAGCGTTTCATTCGATTTGCCGGAAACTGATTTTTAACAATGCGGAGTTTGACGCGGAGCATAAGGCCTATTGCAGTTCCAGAGGGTCGTCGGGATCCCCCGGCATGTGGACTCCCCGGTACGCGTCCCGACGGAGCCGCGGCAGTACTTCCCACGGATTTCATTCGTCTGGGATGGTCGGGAGTTCTTCCCGCAGAGGCTCTTACGGGGCCGGATGTGTTTTGGCGGAGGTCCCGCGGAATTATCGGATCGTTAATACAGAACGACGGCAGAGAGCTCGCCAGAAACGATTTGACAAATATCTGGACAACATCCAGACCATGTATGCGTATAAGAAACGGTTGGAACAGGATCTGATGATGTTGAGATCAGCCGTGATGACAAAGGAAACGACGCCGTAAGAGACATTCCCGTTTCAGCGGACGTGGAATCTCTTTTTTCGGGGGGAAAATCCCGGTTCGGCTCCTGCATTCGGATTGGAATGGAGATGACCCAGACATTGATTTCGTTCAGGGATTCGATGTTCTTGCCGTGCTCCGTCGCATTCCGCTGCCGGAGCCAGAAGGGAATCTTTTGGGAAAAAAGGACGTTCCGTGTATGGCGGTGATCTTCCACTCCCGACGGGAAGAGGATGCGTTGATATGAGAATTTCTGAAAAATCGGAAATCAAAGCAAAAAAAATGGCTCCGGCAGCTGGATTCGAACCAGCGACCAAGTGGTTAACAGCTAAGGATTTTTTGAGCTTGATTTGAATGAGTGTTCTATCTATTGCCCACTTATGGGGGTAGAAATGAAGACGAAAA